>NZ_LFLZ01000058.1 GCF_001189845.1 Bradyrhizobium tropiciagri | reverse complement strand
TTCCTTTTGCAGGTCGGCGGAAGCGTGCTTGCCCGCTACTTGCAGCCGCGCGGTCTCTTCGCCTGCTTGCGTCACCAGCGCGGTCTTGCTCTCGACATCACGTCGCGCCGCCACCAGGTCCTGCTCCAGCCTGTCAGCCCGCTGACGTGCCGCTTGCAGCAGGTTCTGCGCCTCTGCCGCGCCGGTCTCCGCCTCCCGTTTCAGGCGGGCTGTTTCATCGCTTGCCTTCGCCGCCAGTGCGGCTTGGGTCTCGACATCGCTGCGGGCCGCCGCAAGATCCTGCTGGAGCCGGGCCAATCGTCCAAGTTCGTCGGGTGAGGCCTTGTCAGTTGAAGCCGCGCCGCGTTCCGCCGCCCGCTTGAGCTCCGCCACTTCTTCTCCGGTCTTAAGGGCCTGTGCCTCGTATGCGTACATCGAGCTGCGCGCCTTGGAAACCTCCTGTGCCAGCGCGTCGGCCTTCGCGCGCGATTGCCTCAGATCGACAGCCATGGCTTCCACCGACAGCTTCTGACGCGAGACTTCCTCGCCGGCCTTTGCCGCCAGCGCAGTCTGGGCCGCCAGATCGCGCCGCGCCGCGGCGAGATCCTGCTCCAGCTGCGCTGACCGCTCTTCCTCCTTTTGCAGATCCGGCGTTCCACTCTCCGCGGCGGCCTTCAGCCGGGAGATTTCTTCGCCTGCCTTCGCCGCAAGCGCAGTCTGAGTCTCCAGATCACGCCGCGTCTCCGCGAGATCCCGATCCAGCCGCGCAGACCGGTCGCGCTCCTGCCGCAGGGATGCTTCCAGCTTTGCTGCGCCGCTCGCTCCGGCCGCCTTCAGGCGGGACGCTTCATCGCTCGCCTTCGTTGCCAGTGCGGTCTGGACCTCGAGATCACGTCGCGTTGCCGCGAGATCCCGCTCCAGCCGTGCAGATTGCTCGCGCTCCTGCTGCAAGCCGGCCGCGTCTCTCTCCCTCGACTGCCTGAGGCGGAACGCCTCCTCGGCTGCATTCATCGCCATTTTAGTCTGTGTCTCGAGCTGCCCTCGCGCGACCGCGAGATCTTGCTCGAGACGTGCGAACCTCTCCGGGTAGCGAAGCGGCCCGGTATCGCACGCAGTGGCTTGTCCGAGTTCGGCCAGTTCTCCTCCAGCCGCGTGGGCCTGAGCTTCGTAGGCCTGGATTGCAGTCCGCGCCAAAGAACGGCCGCTGGCCGGCACTCCGACCCTTGCGGGCGGTTGCCTTGTCTCGGCCGCGCCGCTCTTGCCCGTTCGCTTCAGCCGTGAAACTTCTTCGCCTGCTTGCGCCGCTAGCGCAGTCTGGATCTCGACATCGCGTCGTGCCGCCACGAGATCCTGTTCCAGCCTTCCTGCCCTCTCACGGGCTTGTTCCAGCGCACCCTGCAGCTCCACGGCACCCTGCACGCCCTGCTTCACCCGGGCAGCATCTTCGACAGCCTTGGTGGCCAGGGCCGTCTGGATTTCGACGTCGCGTCGAGCTGCGGCAAGACCCCGCTCCAACATCTCCGCCCGCTCGCGCTCGTGCTCGATGCGTTGCAACAGGCCAATGTCAAGCCTTGCAGTGGAGAGTTCGCAGGACAGGCTCTCACCCCAATTGGGCTCCTGGTCCGAGGGGGGCACACTCTGGCTGCCCGCTCCCTGCACTATCAGCGTCGACCGATTGGCACCGCCTTCGGCCCGCGGCGCAACTTCGGAATTGCCGTCCTCCGCCGCGGCAGCCGAGCTGATATTGGGAACGGCTAACGTTTGCTGTGCATCCGCCGCGAGACGCACCGGATCGGGCGACGCCCGTGTTGTTTCGGGTACCCACGCGGTTGCGAGGATGGCGACGGTCGTCGTCCAAAAGAGCGCGGGCTGTGCAATACTGAGCAGGCGCCGCGGCGGCGCGCTTGCGATGTCGCAGGCAGGGCTTACTTCACTATCGAGGACAACCGTGCGATCCATCCGCAATCACCTTTCGTATGGCGACACGATCTAACGAGATGCGGCGCTGGCGAGGCCGATCGCCCAGGCATTCATCGTCACTTGCGGCTTTTCTGGCTGTGGCTCTCGCCGCAATTGACGAGAGGCGGCAGGTTGCACGAGCACGGCCAGCACAAGCAACGGGGGTAACCCACCCTTTGCAATCCGTGCCACTGCTGCGATTACTTTACCCAACGGGCTCTGCCCTCGCCGATCCGAAATTTCGTCGTAGTTTCGTGCAGTTCGCCCGCGCGCGCTATTTCCCCCATGGAGGAGCCCACCTACTCCTTCCGGAGTATGCTCTGTGCATACCGCGACCTGACGCCGCAGAGGCGGGAGCATCACTCACGCGGGAAAACGCCGCTTGACGGCTGGGACGGAGTGTATCCGGTACGCCTGTCAGAGTCCGCACGGCGGCACGGATTCGTCGTGCTAGTGTCCTTCGTCGTTGGCATCGCGGCTACCTTCGCTCAATTTGTCTTTGACCATAAGCACGACAGGACTTCAGGCATCGATGGACCGACGAATTATTCCCCTGATCATGTGTGGCCGCGCAGGCACGCGGCTCTGGCCGGCGTCACGCGAAGTGCATCCGAAGCAGTTCCTGTCGCTGTTCGGAGCGCGCTCGACCTTTCAGGAGACGCTGCTGCGCGTCTCCGATCCGACCTTGTTCGAGCGTCCCATCGTGATCACCAACGAGGCCTATCGCTTCATGGTGCTGGAGCAGCTGGCCGAGATCGGCCGCGAGGCCGACGTGCTGCTCGAGCCGATGCGCCGCGACTCCGGGCCCGCCATTGCAGCCGGTGCCGCATTCGCGCAGAGCCGTGACGGCGAAGCGATCGTGCTGGCGCTCGCCGCCGACCATCTGGTGCGCGACACGCCGGCCTTCGTTGCCGCGTGCCGCGGCGGGTTGGTGGCTGCGGAAGCCGGCCGCATCGTGACGTTCGGCGTCAAGCCGGAACGGCCCGCCACCGAATACGGCTACATCAGCCCGGGTGAGGCGGTCGCCGGCGAGGTGCGCGCGGTGGCAAAATTCGTCGAGAAGCCGGATGCCGCGACGGCGGCAGGCTATATCGATGCGGGTTACCTCTGGAACAGCGGCAACTTCATGTTTCGCGCCAGCGTGCTGCTCGACGAGTATCGCAATGTCGATGCGGACAGCATTGCTGCGGTGGAGCAGTCGGTCGCGTCAGCGACGCGCGATCTCGGCTTCGTCAAGCTCGATGCATCGGCATTCGCCGCGGCAAAAGCGATCTCGATCGACTACGCGGTGATGGAGAAGACCGCTCATGCCGCGGTGGTGCCGGTGGCGTGCGGCTGGTCCGACATCGGCTCGTGGCGTCAGGTCTGGGAGCTGTCCGACAAGGACAGCCTCGGCAACGCGGCGCGCGGTGCGGCGGTGTTCGAGGACAGCCGCAATTGCAACGTCGCGACTGACCGGGCGCTGGTCGCGCTCGAAGGCGTCGACGATCTCGTCGTGGTCGCGACCCAGGACGCCGTGCTGGTGTCGCGCCAGAAGGACGCCAACGGGCTGAAGCGGCTGGTCGCGAAACTGAAGGTCGCCGCGCCCGAGGTGACCGAGAATCACATCAAGGTGCATCGCCCCTGGGGCTCCTATCAGTCGGTCGACAATGGCGACCGCCACCAGGTCAAGCGCATCATCGTCAAGCCGGGCGGGCGGCTGTCGCTGCAGAAGCACCATCACCGCTCAGAGCACTGGATCGTGGTGCGCGGCACCGCGCAGGTCACTGTCAACGAGCTGATCAAGACGGTGCACGAGAACGAGTCGATCTACATCCCGATCGGCGCGGTGCATCGGCTGGAGAACCCCGGCAAGATCCAGCTCGAGCTGATCGAGGTGCAGACCGGCAGTTATCTCGGCGAGGACGACATCATCCGTATCGAGGATGACTATCGGCGCAGTTGATCGCCTGGGCCTCAGTGCGGGCTTCACACTCGGCCACTCAGTATCTGAGTACGTAACGCCGCGATGCCGCGACCGGTTTTCAATTGACGTGAACATCTTCAGAAGGGGGCGCGGATGAGATGGCATTCCGAACGCTATGTTAGGAACGGTCGCCTGTTCTGCTGGGCGTACTGTCGGCGCAGTCCCATGATCTCCATTATGCACACCGAGACTTGAACCGGAGGCATTGTGGTTGCCAAAATTCACCGCGACTTCGGATGGTTCTGCCATAGCCCCAAACGCATTTCATGTTCGACAGCATACCTCGGAATTTCCAGCCAGCCATTTGTAGAGCAGAGTAATGGTTCTACGCTCGCTATATTGCTGCGGGAGTAAAGTGTGCATTGTCCGACTTTGATCGAACTGCAAGATGCAGATCACGACGGTGGCTTGATATTGCGGGGGGCTTTTAGTCTTTGATAGGCGGTTGGCGTGAAGCCGTTGCCAGTTGTGATTGCGTATCGATAGATGCTGATCCGCGGCTTCCGTGCGAAGCAGCTATCCGGCACGCATCATCGGCTTGAACCCTGCCCAGGATGGTTGAGTAAGATCACCGAAACGCCGTCGTGTTGGCGCAGAGACGGTTGCGAGACGACCTCCGGCCCACTGCGGTTCTTATGGAAGGTATTCGCCCCTATTTCCGATCCCCCATGGAGATCAAGATGACCGACGAGCAGTTGATGCGCCTGAAAGTTTACGGCAACAATGTCCAGCGCTATCGCCGATTGCTCAAAGGCAACCTGACCGAACAAGAGCGGCAATTCGTCGAAAGGCGCCTCACGGAAGAGCAGTTGGCGATCCAGAGGCTGAGGGCGGATGCCCTCGTACCCGGCACCTCAAACGCGATGTGAAGAGGTTGCTTCCAGCGCCAGACCATCGGTTGAAATTCAGTTTGGTTTTTCGAACCACAAGCAAGCCGATCGCAATGGCGTCGCCCTGACGGGCGCAGGGGCCGCTCTTGGGGTAAATCAAGAAATCCCGGCACGCTTTGAAGCCTTGAAGCGTTCCCGGGTCGTTCCGTCACGTCGGCCAGGCGATGCCTCACGCCAACGCCCAATGGCCAAAGTTGAATTTCGCGGCGGCCCAAGTTCCCCCACCGATGCGTCGCCATTTCGCCGCACTTCGTTCGCCCTGCCCAATTCTGTTCATATAACTTACTAGGTAACACGGATGTCATTTGTTCTCGATTTATCCCAACAACGATCATCCGAGATATCCATCACCGGCGAAGATTGGCCGCACTTGTAGGGAGTGTGTTCATCAACGCCTGCTTTACGAGCTCGGCCTGCTCCTTCGTCAGCTTCTCAGCGAAGCGGCCGCCTTTTTCTAGCTGTGCTGGCCCCTTGAGTTCTCGGTCGTAAACCATCCAGTCGGTGCTTCCTTTCCGAACCAGGAACCGGGCCGGTAGTGACGTTGTGTAGGTCAAAGACACCTCCCAATTCATCGAGCCACCGGTCCCAAAAATACCCACCTGGTGACGGTTTGTTCCTGAACTGGGAGACTGAAATTCCCAGCATCGCCCAAACTGCAAGGCGCATGCCCATACGTTGCTTCCGCGGTTAATCCTGACCCAGGGCGGCCGCAATGCCACGCCGGTTTCATCGAGCCTACAACCTACTTCGACTTCACATCGGCCGAAATGTCGGTTTACCGCGACAGCGGAATGAAGCGGCGACGGCGCGGATTAGCGCGCTGACCATGGCCATGCCGCAGGTTGTGGCCTGCTGGCTTGCGGCGGCGCCGGGGTTGGCGCCGGCTTATGCGTCTGGGTGACATTGGTCGGCCGCCGCGGACGCGGCAAGGGTATTGCGGAGGTTACCGTTGGTTGGTCTGACGTCTGCTTAGTCTCTTCAGGCTCCGCCTTTGGCGGCGAGGTGTTCGCGATCAGACGGGTCAGCTGTTCCTGGCTCGCGTTGAGCCGCTCGGTGACCGTCTTGCTTTCCTGCGTCATCTGAACTTGGACAGCCTTGATCTGGTCAACGACATTGTTGTTGCGTGCTATTTCCGCCTGTCCTGCCGCGATTTGGCTTGCCGCGCTATCATTGTCGCGGGCCAGTTGTTCTTGCCTCAGCCGTAGCTGTTCGACCACTTGCCTTAAGGAGGCGAGATCGTGCGCCATCAGTTGGAGTTGCTGTGCCAGATCGGGGGAAAGCACAACGGCAGTCGGCGCAATGTCGTTCGGCGAGGCTTGTGTCAGGGATGTGGGCTTTGAGGAGGGTACGACCGCCGTACCAACGGAGGACCACCACCAAGCACCGCCAACAATGGATGCCAGCAACACAAAACCGACGGAAGCTGGGTAGCGCCAATCTTTGAATCGATGAATCGTCGCCCGCAGCGCACGAGGCCCTTTTGTGCCGGTCGTTGGACTCGAAGGGCTCACTCCCGCTTCGCGCGCGAAGTTCGAAAGCTGCTCCTCCAAGCTCGTGAGCCGTCCTTCCGCAACCCGGTTATCCAGCATGGTATCCATTTGGTGCTCCGCAACAACTTCAACGTGATCCGACAGAGAGCAGAACCAAGGGCAACAATTGTCCCGACTGAGCGTCCATCAAAGTGCGCAAATGGGGGGCAAATGGGAAAGCGGGTAACGTACTGCAGCTCAGGCAAGCTGGGAAGCGGCTCGACGCGCTGGAACTCGCTAGGACTGCAACAAGCATTGGTCGCCCCGAACGGCTTCGCTGGTTCGGTCATCATGCTGGCGCAGCGTGTTGACGAGCGTCGACCCCTGCTGGGAAGCGACCAGGTTGGCTCGAAATGCGTGCCGGCTGAGCCCGTCACCAACCAGAAGGAACTCGTAGCCATAACCGTCTTCATCCCACCCTAACGAACGTCCATTCGGGGACTTCAAGCGGGAGGCCGCGGGCCGACGGATAATGGGAATAACCTCCGAGTAGGTCTTCGAGCGCAGCCACTGCCGAGTGATAGGATCCGAAATCCTCCTCTTCGAAGAAGAAGTGAAATCGCCCGTTGAGCGGCACGATCCGAAACGTGCCGCCCTTGGAGCGGAATTCCCAATAGCCTGATGTCATTGTCGCCACCAGACGCGCCGACGACCTGCCCTTACCGCCTCGGGCGTGTAGCCGATCAACCTAACGTCATGGCCATTGTGGAGGGCTTGGAATGTCATATGAAGAGCGCCTTCGAATCGGAACGATTCTACAGCGGAAGGACATTGTCAGCCAAAGCGCCGACCGAGTTGTCCATCGACTTTCGCACCATTGATCGGTTTTGGCCGCGGAATATGGCGAGAGCCATGTCTGCGTGGGGCAATGCGGGAAGGCTCAAGTTCGGTCGAAGCTCAAATTGCAGTTCGAACGAGCGCGCAGAACGCGTAGCGAAAAGGCTGGGGGTAGTGACCTCCATCCCGCCCTGTGGCCAGCGAGTTCCAGGCTAAGCCGTCCGCGCAATCGCGCATGTGCCGAGCGGGCAGACGCCCAAGACCGCCACGCGAGTCGCAGGCTTCTGCCCGCCGACCATAACCAAGTGGCTTGGTCAGCTGCGTTGCGAAGGCTAAAGGACTAAGAGATAACTCCTCACGCCTACATCGCAAGCTCGATTTACGCGGAAGATCTCGATCGATCTCAGCTCTCCGCGGTCAGTTCATGAGAGGTCAAAGGATCGCTAACGCACAAAAAGTGCAAACGCTTGACGAGCCCATACCTTCGTGACCGGCTTCGCTCCGGCGATTGCCACATCGAATCGCGCACCTCAATCCGCCATCCACCTGATGGAAGCCGGATCGGCGGGCCGCGTGGTGGTGTAGGTCACGAGGTCGTATCCTCGCTCGACGACGAGATCGGCGACTTCGACGAAGCCTTCGCCATTCTCTTCCTTCGAGCTATGAAGCGTGACATCGCTCAGGGGAACATCCTGGTTCGTCAGCGACAGCCTGACCATTCCCTGATGATCGCGAATTGGCCTGCAAATCGGAATCAGCCTCGCCTCGAAATTGGTCGGGTGATAGGGCTTGAGACGCAAGTTCTTGTAGAAGGTTCGATCTCCCTCGATCGACAGCACGCTCTTGCAGGCTGCTGAATTCACCATGAGCCCGCGGACCGATGAATCCGAGCCGATGTGGATCGGATACGTCTCTCCGCGTTCCAGCCTGACACCCGAGAACGTTATCAGCCTCGATGAATATTCGAGCGGAGTGCTCGGTATTTGATCCCTGAGCGGGACGCGGTCGTAAGCCGTGAATGCAAACGTGCGTTTGCACTTTGCGCTCGCCGCGTTTCGTATCTTAGTCAAGAAATTGCCAAGGTGCGTGGCTATCACCCCTGACAGGAACTCGGCCGGATGACTGCCGTCTGCATATAGTTCCTTCGCGTCCACGTTGTTGGACTTGACGACGGCGGCAATGACGTCCCTGACGTCAAGGTAGTACCAGTCCTGCTTCTGGCAGACTGAAATGCAGGCGGAGATGATCGTCCTCGACGCGTTGATGTCGCTTACCGGTATGCAAACGAAAACCGGCTCGCAATTGGCGCGTTTGGCAGAATGCCCAATCCACTCAACCCACTTCACAACATCGTAGTAGTCGATCGCATTGGCCGAAAGGAGCGAAAAATCGATGACGCACGTGTCGACTATGCAAAATTCCGAGCCTTTGAAGAAGTCGCCCTGGGCGAAGTAAGGGCCGAGCAAGGACGGAGATGCACCGATCCTTCCTGCTGATTTCACTTCAATTGTGTCATCAGCGTCCAGGAGCTTCTGGAAAAAGCCTGCCTTCAAGATGCTGTTTGACTGTCCCAGGATCGAAATGCTCAGCGACATCGGATTGACTGCCTTCAGATGGAACCGCGCAATGACATCGACAACGCCTGATGGAACGCTCCGCCACACCGCGTCAACGACATCAATCGTCTATGCCGCGGCGACGTTAGCAATGGTCGCGACACTCTGTCTACCGTCGGTGGGGCGAGCGCAGAGTGCGCGCGCTGCATGCGACAAGACCGATGCGCAATTCGCCGTGACACCGGCCATGCCGGACAATGCCGATGCTCTACGCAAATATGAGCGAAATGTGTCGGGCTTAACCAGCGATGTTTCGACGGTCATGCTCGGCGACTCGCTGGTCGAGGCGTGGCCGAAGGAGTTGTCAGCCTCGCTCGGCGCCGGGCCGGTGGCCAACCTCGGTGTCGGACGCGACAGGATTCAGAACACGCTCTGGTTCATCGAACACGAGCGCGAGCGATTGCGTAAGATCAAGCCGAGGTCCGTCATCGTGCTGGTCGGGACCAACAACATCTACCTCGACAAGCCGTGCGGCGTGATGGAATCCTATCAAAAGCTGTTTGAAGAGATCAGGGCGCTTTGGCCGAACGGCAAGATCTACTCGATCCAGATTCTTCCGCGAGGCGAGCAAATGAAGGGCGCAGCCGAGAACATTGGATCGGTCAATTCCGAACTCAGCCGAAGAAGCCGGGAGCTCGGAATCAGGACGATCGACGCCTCCAACATCGCATGCGGACGGACCACGCCGTGCGCCAATTACAAGAGCGATCTTTTGCACCTGACGCCGTCCGGATACGAAGCTCTGACCAGGATCGCGAAGGACGCCATCGGTTCATCATAGGCGTTCAACGCGGCTGCGCGGTAACGAGCGCGAGCAAGCGCTGCGCCAGCTCCGCTGACAACGATCGCCTGCCGCCATTCGTGCGGCAGGTAGACAGGACCGCGAGCGATCCTCGCGTCCGATCCGATCTCCTAGGTCAGCATCGAGATGATCGACTGCAGCTGATCGGATGCTGACGTCACGAGCCCGTCGAACGACGTCTGGCCATGGGCGGCCGCCCGCAAGATGCATTCGGCAACCGCCGCCTTGAGACCGAACACGGATTGATCGGCCGGGACGCTTGCCATCACCGTCTCCAACGCATCGCGCATCGTCTGGATCAGTTCGGCGCTGAACTTCATGGCTATCCTCCGCATGCGTAGGATAAACCGAGCGCGCCCGGGCACTACTCACAAGCCCGCGATTCCAAATTGCCCTTTCTTAATGCGATGACAAGCCGGTGAACCGGCGCAGAGCTAGAGATCTTTCTCGGCCAGCTTGCGGAAGTCGTCGGGCACCGAGCGAACGACCTCCAGCGCCGCCGAACCATATCCGATCGCATCCCAGCCGAAGCGATCGCGGACCTTGTCGATGGCACGGTCCGCCGCCCAGCGCGCCATCCCAGTCGGGCTTCCGGCGCGAAGCGCTTCATCGGCCAGTCCAAGCGGAAGCTCGAGCGCAAGATCCCAATGCTCCTCGAGGTGCGATACCGAAATCGCCAGCAGCGAAATGAACTTCTCGCTGGGGTGATCGGCCAGAGCTGCGCCCACCAGATTCTCGGCGAGCCGGGCGAGGATCATCGTCGTGCAGATCGGCGCATCGAGCGTCATCGAGCGCGTCACCGACTTCAGGTCGGCGAAACGGACGCGCACCGTGACGGTTCGCCCGGGCCGGGATTTCGCCCGCAGCCGCGTGGCGACGCGATCGGCGAGATGAAGCAGCGTCGGCCGAATGACTTGCTCGATCGCGGGCTTTCGGCCAAGCGCCGATTGTGCGCCCGCCGAGCGCGCGCGCCGATGCGGCTTGAGTTGTCGCGGATCGCGATTCCAGGACAGCGCCGCAAGCTTCTCGCCTGCCGCGGGACCCAGCAACCGCGTCAGTGAGCGCTCCGACAATTTGGCGAGTTGTCCGATCGTCGAGACGCCGATCGCGTCCAGCCGTGTGCGGGTGACCGGTCCTACGCCCCACATCAATTCAACCGGCAATTCGTGAAGGAAGCCGAGCTCGGCGTCGGGATCAACGACGACAAGTCCATCGGGCTTGGCAACCTGCGAGGCGATCTTCGCGAGGTGCTTGGTGCGGGCGACGCCGACCGAGATCGCAAGGCCGAGCTCGGCGCGCACGCGCCGCCGGATCGCCGCGGCAATTTCGGCAGGCGCTCCGAACAGATGCGTACAGCCGGCAACGTCGGCAAACGCCTCGTCGATCGAGATGCGCTCGACCAGCGGCGTGAAGTCGCCGATCACCTTGATGGCCGCGTCACCCAGCCGTTGGTAATCGCTGAAATGGCCGCCGACGAAGATGAGCTGCGGGCAGAGCCGGCGAGCTTCCCGTCCCGACATGCCACCGTGCACCCCGAAGGCCTTGGCCTCATAGGACGCTGCAAGCACAACGCCGCCCCCGACGGCGATCGGCTTGCCTTGCAGCGACGGCTCGAGCAGCTGCTCGACCGACGCGTAAAACGCATCCAGGTCCGCGTGAAGGATGGTGGCTGCGGCTGCCATCTCGGCCCGTTCACCCCTGACCTGAGCAAGACCGCCCGTTCTTGGACGCTACGACAGCCAAAAGAACAAATCAAGAATATAGGTAGTGGGTCAGTTTGATTGTGGCGGTCGGCGGGGATGGTAAATAACCGGCTCTGGGGGCATATTTGCTTCGATGATACGGTGGCTAAAAGCGGCTTTGATCATTTTCGGCCTCTGCGCCGGATGGATGGTCATTGGTTACTTGATCATCGATGCTGATGAAGATGATCTCGTTCAAACCACCATGGCGCACAAATCGCATCGTACAAATGACCCCAAAACGCCCTAGAGACCCCAACTAGCTCGCCAAGCGAATCATTGATATCGCTACAGGCGAAACGCCCGACCGCGATCCTGCGCCCGAGGAAGAGGGGAAAGACCCGGCTGCGGTGGCGTTGGGTAGGCGCGGTGGGAAGGCGAGGGCCGCAACGATGTCACCCGAAAAGAAGGCTGAGATCGCCAAAAAGGCCGCGTCCGCCAGATGGCGTCGCAATCCGCAGGAAAGCTAGCCTCCGGGATAAGTCCTTCGCGAATGCCGCGCATCAGAATGTACGGCTGCATCATCGGATCGGTAAATCGGTATCTTCGTTGACGCACTGAACCACGCCTTATGAGGATCGGTCCGCGAGCATCGGACATAAACTCAGTAAGGTGGCGCTGGAAATTAGCGTGCTTAACTTCGCGCTCAAGAATTTGGGAAAGCGGTTCGATCACGCTTGTAGCAGAGAACAACCCGCTTTCATTTCGATTTGCCATCGCGCAGGCCAGCAATACCTCCCTGAATTGGGAGTCAGTTTGGTTGCTGGTCACCGCATTATGATAATCGTCATAGTAAAACTGCTCGGTATCTTCGAGAAATTCGTCCATCGCCGAATTCAAGACTTCATTCGTTATCGACAATTGCTTCTTGATAGCGGCGACCTTGAATGCCTGCTTGCCCAGCATATGCACGTAGTAAGGCAATCCATAGGATAGCTTTATTATCTTGTTTCTCACGTTGGGGCCGAGTTGAAACGGCGTCAACTTGAGTCGCGTATCTATGATCTCGCTCAACTCGAAATCCATCATTCGCTCCAACTTAATTGGCGTGAGCGCGCGTCGAATGGATTCGTGATCGGCGATCAGTTGGCTTATGTTCTCGGCTACGCCAACGAGAATGATGGTAGCCGGCACAGCGTAATCGTGAAGCGACTTGATTGTCGCAGGCGCACGCGCCGCTAGCGATGCCGTCTTCGTCAGCGGGCGTTGGCGTCCGCTACGCGTCGACGCACATCTTGGCTCGCGCGATATCGAAGCGAGACGGCAGACGCTGGTGATGGCGCCACCGCGAGGTGGTTGGCAGACCGCTCGGCATCCACGATGGCACGCTTGGCCGAAGACGCGCGCGACGACGCACAGCTCTCGCATCTCCGCTGCGCTGGTGCGCGCGGGCCGGCATGCTTTGACGAGCAGGCTTTTTCGGGTAGACATCTTGAATGACCGACCACTCTCATCAGGTGGACTTCCAGGCTGCGGCCTACCTATACAAATGGCCTTCTCTCGGCAATTCCAGGCGAGAGGGTCGCGCGCCGTATATGATCGTCAACGGAACGCTCGACCAATGCATTCGGGACTTCATGGGCAAGCCCGAGAAGACCCGACATCTCTACGAGATCCGGACCAAGTCGCAGCCTCCCCTCGTCCCCGAGGTGCTGTCGCCCGAGCACGTGATCGAGCTCTCCAGGCTTCGGGAATTTCTCTGAGCTGCGCCGGTGGACTTTGGTCCCGGCAGTCGCGTTCACGGGCGGACTTATCCATCTGTCGTGCGCCTGAAGGCGGATTGTTTGCCCGCGGGGCAACCGCTACACTCGCCTGGCTCTCCGACTGATGGACGTCCACGACGGCATGTTTGATCTGCTTCGACCTCCGCTGAGGTTCGCACGTCGCCCGCACGGGAGAGCAACGCCTGCACGACCGCTTGATGGGACATCGAGGGGCGCCACATGAGATTCAACTTGGCGATCCTGAGCGTGCTGGCCGCAAGACCCGAGCAACGGATCCCGCTCGAAGAGGTCAGCCGCGAAGTCAAGCGCATGATCGCCGCGGGCGATGCGGCCACGAAGTTGAAGCGATCGTCCGAGCTTGGCGACGCCGACGTGTTCCAATCCGGATGGGCCTCGATCAATGAGACCGGGCTGCAGATCACGGACTCCGGCCTCGCGCTGTGGCGCTCGCTCGAAGCGTCCCGCGCCGAACAGGAACTCGCCGAGCAGGAGATCACCGAACAGGAGCTCGGCGAACCGCAGGCGGAGCCATTGGAAATTGCTGCGGCCGACACGCGCGATGCGACCGGCGATGCTGTGGTCAAGCAGCCCGACGATATTGCTCGCCAATTGCCGCGCCTCATGGAAGAGCTTGCCGATCGCGCGAACGCGAACACAAACCGCCTAACTGCAGCACCCGCCCTGCCCGCACGCGCTCCGATCGTCCCCGAGCCGGCATTTGGCTCGATTCATCCGACGGATCGAAACGATTCTCGGCTGTCGCAACTTGCCGGGTGGCTGGGCGCCAGAATGCCCAAGCTCCGCCGCGCGCGGAAACGGCGATCCGCGAACGACGGACCGGATCGACGCAGCGAAAGCCGCGGCGGAATGACGGGGCTGGCCGTTGCGTGCCTCAGCCTGATTTCAGTCGTTGCGTGCGTGGCCGCAGCGATCGCGCTCGGCCAGATCTCCACGTTGAAGTCGGACAATGCCGCGCTGCGTCGGGAGCTGATCCCGCTGAGGGAACGTCTTGCAAGGCTCGAACAGGACGCAGCCAAGCGCGAAGCCGCGCAACAGGAAGAAGCGCGGGACAAGGCCGAGGCGGAAAAGAGAGCGACGATCAGCGAGCAGACCGCACTCAATCTCTCGCGGGAGGAAACCCAATTGATCAAGGAGTACATCAAGGCAGCGCCTTCGGCCGCTCCGGGCGGGCCGCCGATCAACGTCGGCGATCCCGCGAGCGGCGGAATGATTCCGCTGCCATCACCGCTGACCGAAAAGATTCCGAGACTCGTCGGCGCGAGATTTGCCATCCGCAACGGCGCCATCATCATCAGCACGCGAAACAGCCGCCGCGTCGACGCCGTGCTGACCCCGAACTAACTGACCTAACGGGAATTAACAGGGCAAATACGAAAAATGCGCCCCATTGGCGCACAACCCCTTGAGCCAAAATACTGGAAAATCGGGATTTTTTCGCGCAATTCCCGACAAACGCGTCACGGGAAAATTGGCTTTCATCGAGCGGGAAAGTCCGCTCCAGGTGCGGCAAAGCTCCCCCCAAAAGGCTCCCTCCGCTCTGCAGGTTAACCTCATTACCAAATATGTTTGACGCTGAAAAATCCGAGCCTATATGTGCTCTTGAGCCGGTCGGCCAATCCTGACCGACAGCCCCCCAGAAACCAAATCGACGATGATCGCAACTGACGCGGCTGACCCGCGATTCGGCGTGCATCGGCTTTTGGGCTGTGCCCGGGCCGCTCGCGTCCGCGGTGCAAAAGATGGAGCGGCGCGATGAGCAAGAATGACGATGAGGCTTCCGGCGGCGAAAGCGAACCGCACGAAACCTACGAGGTCGGTTATGGCAAACCGCCCAAGGCGACCCGTTTTGGGGTACGGGCGCAACCGTTGCGGCCGGGCCGGCGCCGAGACAAACAGCGCGCTCCTGATGTTGCCGCGCTGCTGGACCGGCCGATCGAGGCCCGCATCGATGGCAAAATCACCAAACTGCATCCGCATGAGGCGGTGCTGCACGGGTTGTTCAAGCGCGTGGTCGCGGGCGAAATCCGTGCGATCAAGCTGTTTCTGGAACAATGCAAGCGGGCCAAATTGCTCGATCCGCCGCCGCAAATCGTCAGCCGCTCCGTCATCGTGGTCCCCGATGGCATACCCATGCCGCTTGCTGCATGGCTTTTCAAATGCGCCGGTCCCCCGCCTTGGGATGGCAAACGGTTCGAGCTCCTTAGGGACGAATATGAGCGCGATGTCGCGTCCATCGAACAATTGAAAGAACAAGCAAAGGCGATCCATCGGAGCGCGATGGATCAAGGAGGCGTGCATGATGACCAAGCCTAGAAGGAGATCGCCACCGATTGCGACCCAATTTCGCAAAGGGACCTCTGGCAACCCCAAAGGCCGGCCCAAGGGGGCGGTCAGCATCGAGCGGCTAACACGCCAATTCGCGCTCAAGACCGAATGCGTCAAGATCGGCGGTAAGACGGAACGAATGACCCGGCTTGAGATCGCAATCCTCAAGCTCAAGGCGGTGGCTGCGACCGGAAACACCGCGGCCGCTGTCCAAATCGAATGGTTGCGCGGCCTTACCGCTCCGGAAGCGCTTGAAATTGAAGGTCCCGTACTCCTGTCACCAGAAGCCCTGACAGAGGAAGAGTGGATCAAGCGGCAGGAGGAAGCCAACAAGCACAAGAAAGAACCGGGCACCGAGATCGACGTGGAGACAAACGAATTTCTCAAAGCCGCCCGCGGCGGACCGTCGCCCTTGGGCGAGGCTTTGCTGGCGTTTCATGAGAAATATTCGATCTAACCGATCTGCCCCCTTGGTGATCCGATGGACGATGTATCCAAACCCACGGTATCCAAACCCACGCTTTACGACCTGTTCGAGGATACCAGCCTGCAAAACTGCCAGCGGCTCCTCGAAGCGGGCGAAATCCCTACCCCGCAGCAGCTCGCCGGCATCCTGTCGGTCAACGCAGATCGGCCTTTGCCCGCCTGGTTTTTGGATCTGGTCGCAAAGAGCCTCCGAGGCGAGTTGAAACGAAGGGCTGGTCGACCCAAAGAGCGTCTGATCCAGCAAATTCGATTTGCCGCGGCCACCGCGGATTACCGGGCTTACCTCGGCTGGCTAACCAAGCGAGACCGAACTTCGGGCCTTCGCGGCTGGTCGATCCTGCGCGAGCAGGATTGGTGGTCCGGACCGCCGCATGAGCGGGCCGCAAAAATTGTCGCCAGAAAGTGGCGCCTCCCTATCAGCTGGCGGTCGTTTCTCAATCGGATCTCTTCAGACAAATAGGGCTCGTATTATCCTGAATGATCCCGCCGCCGCGGTAGGTCTCCCTCGTGAACCAAAATGGGAGACCAACATGTTAGAAGACCCACGCTGGAACAGAAAGCTCGACCTTACCTATCAAAAGACCTGCGATCTAAATCCGCGCGCCACCAATCCGCGCACCCATTCAAAGAAGCAAATCGCGCAAATCGC
Source organism: Bradyrhizobium tropiciagri (assembly GCF_001189845.1). Classification (GTDB taxonomy): domain Bacteria; phylum Pseudomonadota; class Alphaproteobacteria; order Rhizobiales; family Xanthobacteraceae; genus Bradyrhizobium; species Bradyrhizobium tropiciagri. The sequence continues at coordinate 43,092 of NZ_LFLZ01000058.1, read as the reverse complement.
AAAGGCGATCCAAAGATTTGGATTTACCAATCCTGTCCTGGTCGACGACAACAATGGTGTGATCGCGGGGCACGGCCGCCTCGCGGCCGCAAAGACCATCGGCCTTGCCGAGGTGCCAACCGTTCGCCTCTCGCAGATGAGCGAGGGCGAAATCCGTGCCTATGTCATTGCGGACAACAAGCTTGCCGAAAACGCCGGCTGGGATCGCAGCCTGCTCGGCCTTGAGCTGCAGTACCTCTCGGATCTCGACATCGATCTGGACGTTACCATCACCGGCTTTGAATTACCTGAAATCGACATCCTGATTGGCGAGGCGACCAACGCCGCGCAGGATGCCGCGGACCTGCCGATCCCGCCGCCCGAGGGACCGGCGATCAGCCGGCCCGGCGACATCTGGTGCATCGGGGCGCACCGGCTGATCTGCGGCGATGCGACCAAGGGTGAGACCTACCAGACCCTGCTCGGCGATGCGCGCGCCCAAATGGTCTTCTCCGATCCGCCCTACAATGTCCCGATCGCAGGCCATGTCGGGGGGCTCGGCCAAATCCAGCATCGCGAGTTCGCCATGGCCTCGGGCGAGATGTCGGATGGCGAGTTCACCAACTTTCTGTCCGAGGTCTTCGGCCACCTGGCGGCCTATTCCGATGACGGCGCCATCCATTTTCAATGCATCGATTGGCGCCATATCGCGCATATGATGAGCGCCGGTCAGGCCGCCTATACCGAGCTCAAAAACATCTGCGTCTGGGTCAAGAGCAACGCCGGCATGGGCTCTCTCTACCGCTCGCAGCATGAGCTCGTCTTGGTCTTCAAGGCCGGAACGGCGCCGCACCTCAACAACATCGGGCTTGGCAAGTACGGCCGCAACCGCAGCAACGTCTGGAGCTACGCCGGTGCGAGCGGCTTTGGCGATGGCCGCGAGGACCTTGCGCTGCACCCAACCGTCAAACCCGTTGCCTTGGTCGCCGACGCCATCCGCGACTGCTCCCATCGCAAAGCCATCGTGCTTGATCCGTTTGTCGGTTCAGGAACCACCTTGATCGCCGCCGAGCGCACCGGACGGGTCGGTTATGGCATCGAGCTTGACCCACAATATTGCGACGTCGCCGTGCGGCGCATGCAAACGGCGTGCGGCCTAAAGGCTGTATTGGAGGCTACGGGCGAGCCATTCCAACGCTAAAGCATCGTTGCGAAAACGGGCGCGATCCAGACTGCCTCCGCCGCGAGGACCTCATTCTCGATCCGCGCAGACGCCCCTTATGCCGCCGATGAGGGATCGGCAGACCGCAGATTTTGCTGCAAGATCGCGACGGCGCATCCGGCCCGCCTTGTTGGCAAGAGGACACCTTGTTTCCGAGACGATTATCGGCTATATATCCAGATATAGAATGGAGGTCCGCCATGGGCAACGTCGCACAGAGGAGAGCAATCCAGAACTACCGTGCCCGACTGACGCAGCGCGGCTTCACCCGCTTCGAGGTGATGGCCTTGGACGCTGACCGAGAGCTCATCCGCACGCTGGCTCGGCGATTGGCCGAAGAGGGGCCGCAAGCCGAGCAGGTGCGTGCAGCCGTCAAGACCGCCGTCACCGGTGAGCCGCCAAGGCCGGCCCGTATCCTGACCGCTTTGCGTCGGTCGCCCCTCGTGGGCGCAGGCCTCGATTTTCCCCGCCCGCGCGAAAAGGGACGCAAGGTCGATCTGTGACGCGCTATCTCCTTGATACCAACATCATCAGTAATGTTGTCAGGCCCAACCCCGCTGAATCCCTGTTGGCCTGGTGGGCGGAGCAGCAAGACGAAAATCTATTCATCGCGTCGCTTACGGTGGCGGAAATCCGCCGCGGCATTCTCGAAAAGCCGCGCGGCAAGAAGCGGGATGCGCTTGATGCCTGGTTTACCGGGTCGGAAGGCCCGCAAGCCTTGTTCGCAGGTCGCATTTTGTCGTTCGACGACAAAGCGGGTCTCATCTGGGCGCGGCTAATGGCCGACGGTAAGGCCACCGGTCGACCTCGCAATGGCCTCGATATGATCATTGCGGCTGTTGCCGGCGCAAACGAATGTCTCTTGGTGACAGATAATGAAAAGGATTTCGCCGGTATCCAAATCATAAACCCAATGCGAGGGACGACCTCATAAACAACCCATCGATTGATTATGTCTCGGACCGTGGCCGTCGCTCCCGCACCTGCTCGTCCCCCAGCATATGGTGTGAATCAGCGGCGAACATTCCGCCCTGCGGACACGAGTTGAATGGGGCACCTGGTGGATCAGGTTCTGCTCTTGATCAATTATTCTGGTTGCTAGATCAGGCGGTCAGACAGCCAGCGCAGCAAACCGGCGTCGATCGCCGCGCTCGCTATTTGGTCGGCCGACCAAACACGGACCTTCGTTGCGGCGGGCCCTCTGATCGGACGAGCCGCGCTGTGATAGATAAAGAAGAAGAAATCGCAGCTTGCCTCACGTTCGAACCGGCCAAGATAGTCGTCGAATTCAGCCTGCGAGGTTTGCGACTTGATTTGCACCCAGGCGGTTTCGCCGATGATCGGCTGCCTTAAGATCAAATCGACGTCCGCCTGGTTGCCGCCGAGCAAGCTTATGCGCTGCCAACCACCGCGGGAGAAGATCAAATCGATCAGCGTCTCGAAATCCCGCCAGTCCAGGCGACGCACCATGGCGGCGACGGTTGTGGTCATGTCCGACAGCAATTGATCGCTCTCGGCGCGCAGCGGCTCGTCTTCGCCACGGATCCGTCGCAACAAATAATCCGCCTGCCGGACTGCGCAGATCGTCATCTGGTAATTCGCGGTGCTGGTCAACGCCGAGCTTAAGCTGCGCGAGGTCAGCGGCACCCCGCCAAGGCTGGTGCACCGCCAGCCGCCGCGGGTGCGGCGGAACCGGGCCGGTGCATCATAGTCTTGATCGCCTGCAATCACTTTTGCATCCGCGAACGTCCACCAAAGATGTCCGTCCGCTATGGTCACCCATAGTGTATCTTCGCCCATCGAATAAAACGCCTGGAGCTCACGCAGGCCCTGCCCCACTCCGGTTTTCGTTCGGCCCATCGTAATGAGCTGTTCGCGTACCCTGTCCCAATCGCCTTGCGCGCAAGCCGTATGGGCTACGGCGCGATATCCGAACGGTAGAATGCCCGCCCTTATGGCCTCTCCGGCCCATTTGCCGCCCTCACCCAGCTTGATGTAACGCACCGCGCCAACGTTGAAGGCCGTCATTTCGTCTGCGTTGCCCTGGTAAGGACCGGTGCTTGCAACGGCTAGCGAACGGCTCCCGTTCCGCCCGCCCGGCTCCTCGATACGGCTTCCTACACCGCTGCTCTGTGTCGCCATCTCCGCCAATCCCAACATCACCATCGCGCACTGGTCTGTTCGCTCGTTCCGGTCCTCAAGTCGAGCGAACGTCCCGAACTCTAACGGATTACGGTTAATAATATCCCATTTTGGGATAATCCGAATCCAGGATCAGATTGCCTGTCGCCCGATTCCTTAACGCCCGGCGGCGATGCAAAAATCCCTCCAATCTGCCGAATATCAACGCCTCATCGCGCTCCTGGTCGCGCAACGACAGAAGGCCGGCATCCGCCAGCACGCGCTCGCCAAGAAGCTTGGCAAGCCGCAATCCTTTGTCGCCAAATATGAGGGCGGGGAGCGGCGGCTCGACGTCATCGAATTTATTGCCATCGCCGAGGCGCTGGCCGCCGATCCGATCAAACTATTGAGGCGGTATATCCGCGATAAGCGCTGCTAACTAACCCCATCCGCACAGCCGTGACTACGAGCGCCCTTCACGTTCGCAGCAACGTGCGGAACAAGGATGCCGCGTCCTGCAGCCGTCCGGCGCCATAGATCAACTGCTCGATCTCCATCGAAAGAGCTGGACGCTCTCGCTGACGCTGCCCGGCTCGGCACAAGCCGCCGCGGCTCTCGCAATCTGCTCAGCCTCCTTGAGCTTGGTATGTATCATCCTAAGGCTGGCCGTAATGGCCGGCTCGACTATTGGGCGTCCATCGCACGCGCGTCCCTCTTTGCCTTCTATGTGTTGCTGCACGAACGCTCCGCTTGCGCCGGAAGCCCGGTCGTTTCTGCGCGCGCTCTGCTACTCTTGCCCGACCGGATCACATGCTTCTGCTTCGCGAAGGCCGCGGATTCGTACCGCATAAGGCCGCGAAGCCGTTTTGCTAGCGCATGGTCTGGTGCTGCCAAGAAGGCGACGAGCAATTCATAGCGGACGGCGCGGATGCGGGCGAGCTCCCGCTTGCTTTGAACCAAGACGGTCGGCTCGATCGAAAGCGTCTCTTGCTCCAACCGATCCAGAACGGCGCGCGTCAGTGCGTTAGCCCCCACGTTCTCATCTGCGATCGAGCGCGACAGTCCGTGACGGAGCGCATTCCGGCTTGATCGAAGCTTTCCCGGGTCAGTCTTCGGACCCGTACTGTGCTTGGCGTTTCTCCGATTGGCTTCGATTTGTCGATTTGACGCCATGCCCTATCCCCTCCTTCACCGGTCACGCCACCACCTCGCTCCGATCCGCGATCCCATCAAGCTGTGACGCGCAAAAGAGCAAGATTATTGCTGCAGAAAGCACTGGCCTTCCGCGGCAAACGGAGCGTTACTGAGTCGGCCGGCAGACTTCGGCCCCGGTATCTCACCTCGCATCCAGCGAGGTTTGCGCAGTGCGGCACCTTTCGCCGCGGTGGTCAGATCAGGAGATACCGGTGACTGCTCTTCAGACCGATGGCGCAACAGCGCCGCAATTCCAACTCGTCAAGTTCAACCCTGCCGATCGCCGCCATTTCATCGGCGGCTCGGATGCCCGCATCATCATGGGCAATGATGAGGCCGACCTCATCCGCCTGTGGCGGGAAAAGCGCGGCGAGACAGAGCCCGAAGACTTATCCAACAATTTGGTCGTCCAGCTCGGCACCGCCACTGAGGAGCTCAATCGGGCCTGGTACCAGCGTAACAACAGCCAGACCGTGAAAGACGTCCAGAAGCGTGTCCGTCACCCCGTCCATACATGGATGGCAGCAACGCTGGACGGCATCGTCGAACAGACCGGCGCGGTGTTCGAAGCCAAATTCATGCTGCCTTGGGCCTTCACCGAGGAGGGCGCTGCCGAAAAGCACATGGCGCAGCTGCAGCACAGCATGTGGGTTGTGGCTGCACGCTCGGCCGTGCTCTCGATCATCACCGGCGGCGGCAAATGGGTCGAAATCAACATCCATGCCGATCCGCTCTACCAGCACCTTCTGCTGACCGCCGAGAGGAAGTTCTGGCGCTGCGTGAAGACCGGCGATCCACCAGTCCCGTTCAACATCGAGGCGCCACGGCCGCGGCTGGAGGCGGTCAAGGTCGTCGACATGAGCGGATCCAATCTCTGGGCCGAGCTGGCCACCACCTATCTGCGCACCCGGGCCGCCCATGGCGACCACGAAGTGGCGAAAGCGGAGCTGAAGGCGCTCGTCCCGGAGGACGCCAAGGAGGCGACCGGCCACGGCGTGCGCGCCAAGCGGTCCAAATCCGGCGCCGTCAGCTTCGATGCCGTCGAGGTGGGGAATGCCGATGCTGCAGTCCAGTGAGAGCATCGGGGCCATCGCCGCCGCCCTGGCGCGGGCTCAGGCCGACCTCGTCAACCCCGAAAAGACGCTCACCGCCACCATCCGCTCGCCCTTCCCCAGGGAGGATGATCGGACCTTCCGCTACGCCTCCCTTGCCTCTGGCCTCGACATCGTTCGCAAAAGCTTGAGCCAGCAGGAAATCGCCACCGTCCAGACCACCCGCCTGGAGGCCGCCAGCGGGCAGATTCATCTGACCACCCTGATCGCCCATTCCTCCGGGGAATGGATCTCCTCCGACCTTCCGGTCTGCGCCGCCAAGGACACCGAGGCGCCGCACCGCATGGGCGCTGCGCTGACCTACGCCCGCCGCTACGCCCTATTTGCGTTGGTCGGGATTGCCGGCGAGGACGATCTCGACGCGCCTGACGCAGTGGCCAGCCCGCCGGCCGCGGCGCCGCAAGCGCTCCCTGGCGCGAGGGCCAAGCCCGCCAAGGGCGTTCTCAACCGCGCGCCGGTGCTTGGCCCCCCACAGTCTGCCGAGCTCCGGGAGCGGCTGTTGAGCCAGCTCGCGGTCCTGCCTCCAGGCGATGACCTCCTCGTCTGGGCCAAGGCTAGCCTCCCGCTCAAAAACACCCTTTTGGAGCCGGACGCCAAGCTCGTCGAGGCCGCCTATCTGGTCAGGCTTCAGGAGGCCGGCCGAGCCACCATGGTCGAACAGGCGGCCGCCTTAGAACAAGACCCAAGTCTGCCGCCGGAGCCGCTCCCGGAGGGTCCTTCGGGCACCGAGTCCGCGCTGCGGGTCGCCCCGCTACCAGCTGCGCCCGAGGCCGCGCTGGCCCACCCCAAAGAGCTTCCCCGCAAGCGCAGCAAGGGCCACCTGCTCTTTGTCCGGGAGCAGCCTTGCCTCGTTTGCCAGCAAAGCCCATGCGACGCGCACCATTTGAAGTTCGCCCAACCAAGAGCTCTCAGCCGTAAGGTCAGCGACGAATACACCGTCCCGCTGTGCCGCGCCCATCACCACGAGCTGCATCGACATGGCAATGAAAGGGCCTGGTGGGCGAATCTGCAGATCGAGCCGTCGCGGGTGGCGCTTGACTTGTGGACGGCGAGCCCGGTCCACAGCCCGCTCACCGTCGCGAGCCCGGCCGCTCCCACTCGCTTAGGGGCGGAGGCTCCCCCACGATGAACGGTCCCTTCCAAACCGCGCGCGGGCTGACCGCAACAACGCTGCCGGTCGAGTTTGAAGTACTGGCGCCGCCACCCCTGTTGCTTCCCGGCGAACGCCTCGACCACTATCACGCGCTACGCCAGGCGATCTTCGCTGATTTGGCGCCACAGTCTGCCATCGAATGGTTGCTCGCGATCGACGTCGCCGAACTGTCCTGGGAGATCCAGCGCTACCGCCTCCTGCGCCATCGGCTGCTTGCGACCTATCGGCAACAGGCGATTGAGGCCGCCTTACGCCGCATCGATATGGCCGGGATCGCGCCTGAGGTCGAGGACGAGGCCGACTACTACACACGTCAAAACGCGCTGAGTTGGCGGCTCGACCCTGTTGCTACGACCCAAATCGAGGAGCGTCTTGCGTCGTACGGTTTCGATCAGCATTCCATCAACACCGACGTCTACGTCCAGGCGCGCGAGGTCTTCGTCTTGTTCGAGGGCCTGCTCAATGCCGCGCAGGCCAGACGCCTCATGTTCATCAGGGAGATCAAGAAGCATCGCTATCTAGCCTAGCGCGTTCGGCGCCGCGGTGCGGCGAAACAGGTTCACCTGGCAGGGATGAGCCCTCGTTGGAGACGATGAGCGGCTTGTTTGGTCGTCTGCCAGCAAAGTCCATGCGATGCCCACCATTTGAAGTTCGCTCAACCCAAGGCTCTCGGCCGCAAGGTAAGCGACGAGTTCACTGTCCCATTGTGTAGCGCCCATCACCAGGAGCTGTATAGGCACGGCAATGAAAGGGCCTGGTGGGTGAACCTTCAGATCGAGCCGTTGCAGGCGGCGCACGACTTGTGGTCAGCAGGTCCGATCTACAGCCAGCTTGGCACCGCCGTCGTCAACGCTGCAGCCCCGCGCCTGGCATCGGAGGTTTCCGCACCCTGAACGGGCAATTCCAGATCGCACATGAGCTAACCGCAACAACGCCAATGCTTCCGGTGAGTTTGTGGTGTTGGCAACGCCGCCCCTGCTGCTCCCCGGTGAACGGCTTGACCTGCCACGCGCTACGCTAGGCGATCTTCGCCGATTTGGCGCCGCGGTCTACCATCGAATGGCTGCTCGCGATCGGCATCGCCGAGCTTTCGTAGGAGATCCAGCGCTGCTGCCTGCTGCGCCATCGTCTGCTTGCGATCTGTCGGCAAAAGGCGATTGAGGCCGCCTTACGCAGTATCGACCATGGTCGGGATAGCGCCCGAGTTCCGAGGCCGACTATTACACACGTCAGAACGCGCTGGCTTGGCGGCTCGCCCCCGTTGCTACGACCGAGATCGAGACGCATCTGGCGTTGTACGGTATCAATCAGCGGTCCAATAACACGGACGTCTACGTCCAGGCGCGGGGAGTGATAGGACACTTCTTCCGCAGCAACACATCAAGGGAGCTGGCGCAGTCAGCCTCGTCGTGGCTCTTCTCAACTTTGTGAGAACCAAACAACAGCAGCCGTTTGGCATGAGTTCTGCCACGTACGATATTTGAATCAGCAAGGTCCGCCGTTGGAAATGCACGGCATCGCCGCAACAGAAGAACCAGTCCGATCCGGGCCCGGCGGCGCATGCTTCAAGAGTGTGAGTCAGCTCACCAGCCCGACATCCTCAATCAAGGCCGATGGGATAGCGCCACTCCGTTCCCATGTTGTCGTCGGTAATGGGCCTCTTACCTTCCGTTCGAGCGAGAAGTTGCGGGCATTCCTCGATAGCCTCTCGTGCAAAGTCCCGTGATGTGACAGCATTGAGAAGCACACGATCCTCAGCGCTTTCAGGCCTGAACTGTCGTTCACCGTCAATAACGTAGGACGCCAGCGTCTGGCGCCAGCGCTCAAAATTCCAATCAATCGGCGCATCCGAGACAACCATATGATTGGTGAAACGCGCACCATGGAGAAAGGCGAGGCAAGCTGTCCGCTGGACCCGGTCGGAGTCAGTCGTGTTGTAAAACAGGATACCGCGGGAATTGAGATGACGCTTCGCAAGCTCAAGAAATTCCGTCGAAAGTAGATTGGTTGTGTTGGCGCGAAAATTCCAGGTCGTGTTGGAGACGATCGCGTCAAAGCGTTGATCTGGATGATGGCTTAGCCAGCGCCGGCCGTCGTCGGCGATGATCTTGACTTTAGAATTTTGTAACACCGATGCCACTTCCGCTCGCCGCTTGATAAGACTTAAATAGCCGGGATTGATCTCTACAATCGTGAGCGAGCGCACGGAGGGGTTATTCGCGATTACTTGCGCCCAGGAGCCCGACGAGAGGCCGATCATCAGGACGTCGCGAGACGCGTCACGAAACAGGCTCAGCGCGTAGGGACGGACAATGCCGTTCGGATCCCCGGCGAGGCGAGTGTTGAAACGGCCGTCATACATGCCATTTCCGAATACGTTGCCATCCTTGTCGACGGTGATAATGCCGCTGCGGTTCTCGACGATGTCGGTGAAATCGTAGTCGGTTTGGTCCTTGGCAAGTAGGTTTTCAAACACGCGGTGCGACGTCGCGGGGATGACGACGCAGGCCAGCGCCAGCACGGCGACTGCCCTCAGCAAACGTTTTCGGCGTTCGCTGCGCAGTCCCTCCGATTGAGCCAAAAGGATCAAAACACAGACTGTACCCGCGAGAACTAGCGCGACAGCCAATTGCACGGAGGTCAGATAATCCGTCAGTACAAATCCAGTGAGGATCGCACCCGTCGCCGATCCCAGAATATTGGCAAAGTATAACAGCGACGTCCTCATCCCCGCGCGCTCGTCGGGTGAGATTCCGATTTGGGCAAGATACGGCAGGAGTGAACCCCACTGGCGGGCGATCAGATAGACCAGAAGCAATGCGATCCCGATCGTTCCGCGGCCAAACGCCGAATGTGCCATGATGGGCAAAAAGATCAGCCCAACTATATTGGCGACGACGATTTCATCGGCCGCCTTACGGATGACGTTCAATGGCGAGCCGTCCTCGCAACGCTGTCCGGCATTGCGTGCTCCTGCGGCGATCCCGAAGAGAAAGCAGGCGAGCGTCATCGCAAAGGTGGTTGCACTCGATCCCGATGCGTAAGAGATGATCCGGAATAGGTAGATTTCATAAGACAGGGAAATAAAGCCACCGAGCGCGGAGAGCAGGATGGTTACCGGCAAGTGGGTGGCAGACTTGGACGCGGGCCGAATAGTCGCGGCGTCTCGCGATGATGCCTGATCGTCATGGAATACGTGGATGATGATAGCGCACAGTGCGACGACAACATTAACGGCGACTGCGGTCAGCACGGCGCGGTCCATGCCGAAGAACGGAAACAGCAAGACACAGCACAACACGCAGGCCGCTCCCGCTCCCATCGTGTTGACATAGTATAGCAGGCCGACAGCGCTACCTACTTCCCCTGAAGAACGCACCAGGTGCGAGACTAAAATCGGCAGCGTAGCCCCCATCAACAGGGTCGGAATAAGCACCAATAACAGGTTGACGGCGGCGACCGCCGGCAGCGGCCAATCGACGACAAACGCACCAACCTGTTCGAATGTGCTGAGCGAGACAATCCCGAACATCGCCGTAACGATCTCGATCGTCGCCAGTAGCGGCAACAGACTGATGTTGCGGCGCTTCGAAATCCAACCGCCTGCAAGACTGCCCAGCCCAAGGCCGAGCATAAACGCGGAAACCACGATAGTGATGGATTCTGAGTTTACACCGAAGACCCGGAACAGCGCCCTCTGCCAGGTCAGCTGATAAATCAACGCCGGAAAGCCGGAAAAGAAGAAGAGAACACAGAGGAACCTCGTTCTTGCCGACAGGCCGGTACGCACGGCAACCGGAGGCAAGTCGAGGGCCGCCATGTGTTCTCCCTAGGTCTGAGATTCGAGGCAAACTCTAAGGATAACTGCAGCCTCAGGGAAGGCGGAAACGGATTGTCCGTAGTTGCCCGGAGTGCCAGTGGACTCGCAATTGCTGCGACGAGCGAGCTCTTTTGCGCAATGGGTCCATTTGCTCCGGATTTGTCGGAGCTAACTCGAAATCGGATTTTGCCGCGGAAACTTGTCGGTTAGCGCTATTCCTTGTCGTGCGGATTGGCCGACCGCCCAGCGCCGACCGTCTCGCCTGCATGGGAGAGCAGTTCAGGAAAGAATACCCCTACGAGATGAAAGATCGAGAGATAGGTGCGCGCGTCGATCCGGCCGAAGCCCGTTAACGTTCGCACCATTGTCGAGGAAAGCGGTATTGAGAGATCATGGGCAATGATGGTAGGCTAATGCCATTTCAGGCAGGCTTATTTCAATGAGTTATTCTGAATGTGTTGAGCGCAAAGCGCCGAGTTTGGTGCGAACTCATGGCCAAGAATCCGCCGAAGCGACGCACTTTTGGCTAATCATCGGAGCGATGACAGCGGTCGCTGCGTTAGGCCTCTATCTGTCGAACATGAAGGTCTCGCTCGGCTTCCCGATCATCTTCGGCTTCCTCGTGCTGGTTGGCCTCAACTTGTTTTACACGAGGGTAAGGAAGAACCCACTCTTTGCATCAGTTGCCCTGACATGCGCGCAACTGGTTGCATTCACTAACGTTGCCATCGTTCTGAGCTACCTTGCTGCCGCTCGACGCTTTGCCTTGGTCGACAATACGCTGGCAGCCATGGATGCCGCTGTCTCGTTCAATTGGTTAGCGCTATTTGCATGGTTGAAGATCGAGCACCCGACGGTCGGCTGGACGCTCGACCTGATTTACGACACCATGATCACTCAGGTTTTCATCCTGCTTATTGTGCTATGCTCGACCAAAAGGCTGTTGCAGGCTAGGACGTTCAGTTGGCTGTTCGCCGTAACTCTGCTCATCGTAATCCCGATATCGATGGTACTCCCTGCAGAAGGTGCCTGGGCGCATTACGGTGTGGCACATCTGACGAGCGCCTACTACCTGCCCGACTTCTATGCCATCCGTTCCGGATCGATGCATGTCATCGATCTGGACAAAGCCACAGGCATCATACAGTTTCCCTCGTTCCACGCCGCACTTGCCTTGATCTTGATCCTCTCAAGCAGAGGAACGGTCCTCTTTCCCGTTTATCTTCCTCTGAATGTCCTGATGATCATCTCGGCGCTAACTGCCGGCGGTCACTACCTGATGGATGTCGCCTTTGGACTCGCGACCGTGCCAGCCGCGGTTCTTGCGCTGCGACTAACGGGCCACACGTCCTATCCTCGCACTCAGATTCCATGATATCGTGGTAGATTATCTCACATTGTATGGCTCGGGCCGATTGCTATGAGCAATGTGCGTCCAGATTCGTCGACGCGCTCCGAGCCGCTTGATGCGCTCAGAGGCCTCGCCATTTCGCTGGTGATCGCCCGCCACTACTTTGGGTTCAAGTATGGCATGCTGGGCGTGGACCTGTTCTTTGTTCTCAGCGGCTTTCTGATTGGCGGCATTTTGCTCGATAGCCGCCAACAGCCCGGCTACTTCGCGTCCTTCTACGGCCGGCGGGCGTTCCGGATCCTGCCACTGTACTGGCTGCTGCTAGCGCTCGTGCCGCCGGATCATCGGGGCTACTATTTGTTTTTCGCGCAAATCGTGCCGTGGCTGCAGTTCGGCTTTCCTGTATCCGACCTGACATTCGTCACCTGGACGCTGGCGATCGAAGAGCAGTTTTACCTGGTCCTGCCGATCCTGATCTTCTTCCTGCCACGCCAATGGCTCATCCGGGTCCTTTGGGGCGCCGTGCTACTCGCGCCGGTCTGGCGCTGGCTGTTCCACGCCTATTTGCCCGATCAATCGTGGCAGTTTTTGCTTCCAGGACGTTTGGATGAATTGTTCGGCGGCGTGCTACTAGCCTGTTCCGCGCGCGGCTACTGCGGCTCCGTTATCGCGTGGGCAGTGCTGGCCTGTGTGCCACCACTTTGCGACGTCGGGTATGCTGCAACGGTTAAACCTTTCGCCTTTCTTTCGGTGACGGCATTCGCGTGCTGCATCATTGTTTGGCTGGGCGTCAATATCGAGCGGCCAGAGCTACTCCGTCCGTTCATCTGGCCGGGACGCCGATGCTATTCGCTCTATTTGTTTCACATGGTCGTTTTATGACGTGTTCTTTGGTCTCGGCCGCCCCCTTTCTGGCCTCATCGCACTTCCGATAGTGTGCATCCTTGCAGAAATAAGCTGGCGCTTGATCGAAGCTCCGCTGATCCGCTACGCAAAGAGGCGGTTTTCGAAAGCGTATTCAGGCGGCCTCCCGATCGTTCGCGCGACCTGAGCGGGCCAGCCGAGACGTTATCGTCCTCTTCTGCTCCGTGCGCAGCCATTTTGCTGTGTGAACGGCCGGCTCGAGCGAGCAATTAGGCCAGAGCAAACGAGTGGCCGCCCCCGCCTTGCGGCACAGAGCTTCCGTAATGCAACCACGTACTGCTGGAACAACGTTGTTCGATGCAAAGCCAGCGCATTTCGATTAATCCGAAGCTGGTCTTCCCGCTGGCTCGTCCGCACGAACAGCAGTGAATAAACATGGTTAAAGCGGGGTGATTTAACCGTTCCCTAAGGAAACTGCGCGGCGCGCGCTACCCTTCCTCAGGCCGAGCCGGAACCAACCGCGACGGAAGCCCGCAAAAATCACGACTTGCGCTCGATTGACGTATAAGGAAGTATGAGTTTTTCAGCATTCAGACGACGGATGCTTTCTATCTTTTGTCTCGGACTTTTATTGGCAATTGATTTTCGCTGGCGACGCCGAAGGGCTGCCTACCGACCAAAGACTGCATCGGCGAGTCATTTCCTATGTCGAGTGAAATTGCACATGCAGCTTTTTACTTGGCGCTGATGCTGGGAGCCATCTACGGCAGTCGCCTTGTTGAGAAAAAGTGGCCTATCGCGGACGTCCCCACCTCCGAATTTCAAGATGATTGGCTTGCGGTTATTGCCAACCTCGGATTGTCAATCTCGCTCGGTCCGCTCGCAGCAATTGTCGCAGGCAAGATAGCGAGCATTACCGGGGTCGGCTGGATTCACTTACCGACCGAAGGCTACTGGTGGTACGCCTCTCTCGCATTCGTCGTGGTGGCGCTCGATCTCTACAAATACACGTTCCATCGTCTCCAGCATGCCATCCCGTTTCTTTGGTCGATGCACTCGTTCCACCACAGCGCAAACGCCGTGACGTTCATTACCGGTGCCCGGCACTATTGGCTCGAGCGAGTGCTGGCTGACGCCTTTCTCCCTATTATGGCGATCCTGTTTCGAATCCCACCGGATATGGCGATCGCCACGGGATTCATCTTTTTTCTTCCCGATGCTTGCGCTCACCTGAACGTGCGCATCCCGCTCGGTCGGTATGTGACGTGGATCAACAACCCGCAATGGCATCGCATCCATCATTCCGTTCAGTTCGAGCATCGAGACAAAAACTTTGCCGCCTTTCTTCCGTTCTGGGACATTCTGTTTGGCACCGCGTGCGTGCCGAAACCGGACGAGTACCCTACAACGGGACTTGTGCCCGCTGAACGAGTCGACATCATCAATAGTGTGATCTGGCCATTCCGACATCTGCGGCATCGAGTGTCCAAGAAAGAATCGGCTTAAGGATCTCTTGGTGCACTTCAGCCTGGTCCTCGGGTCTTTGTGTCCAGGAACGCGATCCTGAACTTCGGATCGGGCAAGCCGAACGCGGTCATGCGGCAACGCAGATATGGTCAAGGTGTTGTGGTTTATTTCCCAGGCTCAGCTTGACGTTTGTCGTGGCGCAGTTGGCGCCAACAACCTTTGCTACGTCGCCTGCGCAGTAGCCGATTGCCCCGTGCCTGTGCTCAACAACCTTCGTCATCATCTCGGGCGCAAGCTGAACCGACTTCGCCTGAACCGGACGCGCACTATCGCGGTCGATTTCCGCGGAATGCAGGAATGCGCACGCCTCAATCCGACCGGAGGCGGCCTAGATCAATCATACGGGGTCCTTGAGGCCGTGGACCAAAGGCCAACTCACGAGGACTAGCCAACGCGGCCGCGCCCAGCGCACCGATGCTTCCGCCATCCCGCGAGGCCATCATCCCTACGGCTGATTGTTCGGCGGCCGCTCGATGAACTTCCGGCTGCCGTTGAGAAGCTCGAGGTTGTTGGCGATGACCGGGTTGCCCGGATCGAGCGCATACGCCTTCTCGAACTTGCGCCGCGCGCCGCTCAGGTTGCCGCGCAGCATGAGAGAATATCCCTGATCGTTGAGAATTTGCACGGACTCACCGCCAAGCCGGATCGCCTGCGCATAGGCTTGATCGGCAAGATCGAAACGACGAATCTTGTCATAGCTCGCCGCGAGCCCGACCCAGGCCGTCAGGTCCTTGGGCGATTTCTCGACGGCGTCCTTGAAATAGCGCTGCGCGATTCCGTAGTTGCCGCGGTTGTATTGCTCCAAGCCCATCCGGACCGGCTCGTCGGAAGGATAGTATTTGACGTCGGTCGGCTCCTGCACGGGGTCGCCGCCCGGCGGATCCACGGGAGCAACGATCGCGGCCTCCCGCGTCGTGTAGTCGCAGGCTCCAAGGCTCGTCGCCAAGCAGCAACAGATCAACGCCGGCGCGAGACGATACAACCCTCGTCCCGTTCCCCAGTCCCAGCGCATTCCCTGCACTATTCGAAGCATCATCGCAAAACTACCTACGAAAAACAGACGGCACGACCGAAACACCGGGGGTCAGCGCCAGGAACCAACGTCGCATCTCTCCTTCCGAGTCCCTGCCCCCGCATCTGGCCTGCACCGCAAGGAATCGCGAGATCGACATCCCAACGACTGATGCCAGGAGGCTGAGGCCCGTCAGCTCACGGCTACTTGCCCCCAACGCCAACGGCCACCGAGCCTCCGGTCCCCGCTCCCAATCCGGTTGTGTTGACATTCTGAATTGTGGTGACGGGCGGCGCCTGGCCCATCGCCTTGGTCGGATCGCCGAAGTCGGGCAGCTGATCGACCGGCCGCGACGTGGTGCCGTAGCGCTTGACGCTCTCGGTCACCCGCCGTGCGTCATACGCGATCCTGCGATCGCCGACATAGGCCGGCCACGGATGGATCGTGTGGGTGGCGGCGTTGACCTCTTTGGCGTTGCCGGCGCTCATCGTGATGGTGTCGGAACGCTGCACGTAGCGGTCCATCTCGTCATGCCCGTAGACGCCGTAGCAGCCGCCGAGCAGCAAGGGAGCGAGAACAGCCAGATATCTGATGGTCATCTATCGCCTCCTCTAGTTCAAAGTTTTCACGACCGGCTGCTCCACAGCGGCAGCCGGTGGCGGAGCGCGGACGACCGCACTGGGCGCGATGATGTGGCCATAGGGCCCCTTCACGTCGCCACCGGAATTGACGTAGTCGTCGTAGCGCTTGCGGACTTCCATCTGGCCGTTGAGGAAAAAATCGACGTCGTTGGCCGGCAGGCGGGAGTCGAGCGGCGATGCCAGTTGCTGGCCGGGTGCGGCCGGAGCAACGAGGCGCGGCGTCACGATGATGACGAGGTCGGTTTCCTCCTGCTGGTACGACTTGCTGCCGAACAAGCTTCCGAGCACGGGCACCGAGCCGATCCACGGCAGCTGCGAAACGTCCTGCCGGTTGCGGGTCTGCAAGAGGCCCGCAATGGCAAAGCTCTGGCCGTCGCGCAGCTCGACCGTGGTGCGAGCATCGCGGCGGGTCAAAGACGGTACCGTTGTGCCCTGGATCGTCACCGCGTTGGAGAAATCGAGCTCGCTGACCGAGGGCTCGACGCGGAGGTTGATCACTCCGCGCGAGAGCACGGTGGGCACGAAGGCCAGTTCGACACCGAACTTCTTGTAGTCGATCGACACGGTCGGGAAGCCGGCCGCAGACTGGGTCGGGATCGGCACCGGGAATTCGCCGCCGGCCAGGAAACGGGCGGCATCGCCGGAAAGCGTGGTCAGATTCGGCTCCGCAAGCCGGCGGGCCAGTCCTTTGGTTTCCAGTGCAGTAATCAGCAGATCCACTGAACTGCCGTTGCTGGTCCTCAAGATGCTGGTCAGCAGGCTACCGAAAGGGGGTGGAGATACGCCGCCGGCAGAACCGACAAGCGTGCCCAGCGTTCCAAGCACAGGAAGGCTGCCGGTGGGAGGGGCCCCGACGGGACTGCCTCCGGCACCCAAGGCGCTGGTGTTGGTATTGATACCGCCAATGGGAGTTCGGCCCGCGGCTACGACGCCGCCCAGCCCCGAATTGGCAATGTTGGTGCCGTTGGCGTTGGCCGCCATCAGGTTCACGCCGAGGTCACGCCCTGCCTGGCGGTTGACCTCGAGGAAGCGCACCTCGAGCATCACTTGCTGCGGCGCCGCAACGCTCATCGCGTTGACGACCACGCCGCCCTCGGGAATGCTGCCTTTGGCAATCGTCAGCGCCTTTTCCGCGGCGACCGCATCGGCCGCCACTCCGCTCAGCACCACCTGGCCTTCGGATGCGGAGACGCGGATGCCGCGCGTGCCCGTGCCAGCATGGATGTTCTGTTGCAGATTGCCGATATCGAACGTCACCTCGACGTCGAGAATGCCGATCTGCTTCATCGAGCTGTCGAACAGAATGACGTTGGTGGTGCCGGTCTTCTTGCCCTGGACGTAGATGAGATGGTCGCTCAGCGACTTCACGTCGGCGATATCGGGCGAGCCCGCGACAATCGTCGAAAACGCCGTGTCGACCCTGAAGGTGCGCGACTTGTTGACGGTGACCCTGACGCGCTGGACGTCGCTCATCTCGCTGACGAACACGCCGCTGGGCGACGGAGCAGCCCGCCGATCCGCGGCCGCCGCCTGGCCAGCCGCGCTAAAAACGGCAAGCGCGCTACCGAGGGCCGCTACGCCCAAGGTGAGAACATTACGTCCCGCGCTACCCCACACGCGACCGCCACTCATTCGAAACCCCTTCGCCACTGCTGTCGCAGCCATCCGTAAATTTACGGCTCCCCGGCGTCCTGACTAGTCTCCCTCGTGCACCACGCCGTAGAACTTACAACCTGTCCGATTACAAATAGTTACTTGCGAATTCCCATTCCCATTCCCTGACACGCTCACGCTGGATCGCAAACCGGCCTGCCCGGCACCAAGCCGCAAATGGCGGCTTGGGGATCATCCCCCGCCGCGTACCCTGATTGCAAGGAAAGAGCCCTGCCGGGCGGCCGCAATGCCCGAGAAAACTCCCCGATGTTGCCAGTGCGCACCACTTCCGTAGCCTGCTTGGGCTAGTCGCCCGCCAATCCAACGGGCAACCGCCGATCGGGCGGCTGCCCTGCCCCGGCAACCCACCCCGATCAGGCCCTACGATTCGGGTCTCAGAACGGAATCGTGGTAGTCGCGCTCGGCGAGTTGAACGTCGTCGTGCTCCAGAACGGCATCAGCATCGTGAAGCCTGACAGTTTTGCCGTCACGGTAAGCACATTGGTTCCCGCAGTCGTGGTCACTGTCGGCGTGAGACCGAGGCTGGAGTTATAGAGGAAGGGAGCAATCGCCTGCTTCTGCGTGGCCGAGAGATAGTCAGTGGTACAAGTGGACGGTGAATTGCCCTTGATCACAGCCGGCGAGTAGCACTGGATGATGTTCGCCCGGGCGCCGGCATCGGCAAGCGCGCGCAACGACTGCATCGTGATCGCATAACGTCCGAAATCAAAGATGGCGAAGATCAGCGTGAACAGGGGCACGGCAACGAGGCAAAACTCGATAGACGCGACTCCCCGCTGGTCGAGCCTCCTCATCACTGCACCAAATGTACGGTTTGAACATTCGGCTCTGCTCCGGCACCCGGACTGGTCGTAGAGTTTGGACATTGAGAGTTGTCCAGCTTCGTGTTGCCCTGAAATTTCACCGCATATGCAATAACCTCGTAACAACCGGCTGCCGGGGCAGACGAGCTGCTATTTCCGGAATAGGTGAGTTTAGCGTTTGGTACATAGACAATACCGTTGAAGTAGCTGGTCGAACTACCGCCGATACTCACATCCTGGTTGTTCTTCGGATTCTCCCCATCGTAGATGAGAAGCTTGGCCATCTTGCTTAGGACTGACGAAAGGGTCGACGGGCCCGAGGGAGCGGCCATCGCCGTGAGCTGGATGGTCGGACCACCGTTGATCGTCAGCGTTCCGTTTCCGAAAATGATCAGGGTGGCAGTTCCAGTCACGGTTGTCGAGGCACCACTGATCGTGACATCGCCGTTGAAATAGTAGGTGCCGCTCAAGGTCACGTTGCCGCTCAACGTCACGCTGCCATTGTAGCAGGAACCTGTCTTGACCGTCTCATACGAAGTCGGCTGTGTTTTGCACTGCTTGTTCGGAAAGTCCGCCGTTTTCAGCGCCGATATCGCAGTGTTCACCGCACTCAGGGGATCCGGGATCGGTTGCTGATAAGTTTTTACGCCCGTGCACTGGCTTCCGCCCGTCTGCGAACAGCCGCCGACCGTATAGCTCGGCGCATTTACCGAGATGCCAGAATTGCCGATGAACCCGATCGCGTTCGACGCGTTGCTGTTCGACGAAATGCCGCAGGTTGGCGACGACACGGTTGCGCTGCCTTGAAAGGTCACCGAGCCCGTCACGGCCAACACACATGGAGGTTGAGCTAGTCCCGTATCAACTTGGGCGATCGCCGTCGCGGCCACGTTGATCGTCGTCATGCCAAGGACGCGGGCCAGATAGGCCGGCTGCTGCTGGCTGATGGTGGCCTGGACGTACGTTCCCGCAGTCCCGTTCCATGAAGCCAGCGATGCGACCTGGACCGTCTGCGTGATGCCGCTTCTGCTCACACATGTGGAGCCTGGATAGGTCGGATCGCCGGACGCATTGCAGAACGCGTTCTGCGCTGCGACCTGCTTGCCGCGATAATCGTAGGCCTGCGTGTTGTTGCAGCTTGTACCGGCCGTTGGAGAAGCGTCGCACGCCAGCCGCAAGGCGCCCGAATAGGCAGCCGCATCAGCCGTCCCCTGGGCGCGCTGCTGGGTCACGTACCACGTTCCGGCCTCCCCGCCGAGCGCCATCACACCGATCAACGGCACCAAGGCAATCGTGGTTGCGAATGCGACTGAGCCTCGACGGCAATTGAGCATGTTACGCATGGCACATCCTATTGAAACCGCTCGGAGTAAGTCAGCGTGAACGTACAGGGGTTGGTACTGCCACTCGTGCACAGCACCGATGTCAGCACCATCGGCGCCAGCGTGATCGTTGTCGAGTACACGTACCATTTCGCCAGGTTAGGATCGGAATTTCCTGACCCGCAGGCAGCATTGCTGTCGCCACAAATGAGCTGAA
Organism: Bradyrhizobium tropiciagri; assembly: GCF_001189845.1. Taxonomy (GTDB): domain Bacteria; phylum Pseudomonadota; class Alphaproteobacteria; order Rhizobiales; family Xanthobacteraceae; genus Bradyrhizobium; species Bradyrhizobium tropiciagri. The sequence goes on along the minus strand of NZ_LFLZ01000058.1, from coordinate 23,080 downwards.
TGCTTGAGATCGGATAGCGGCTATCGGCCTTGGCGATCGCGGCATTCGCCCAGGTGCTCGAGTTGGTGACGTCGGGCGGGGGGGAATACAGGATGGCCTGCCCGAACCCGCGCAACGCCGCAAATGCCGATATGTACTGGAAGCCGGCAATCGCAAGATCAGCAAGCGGAAGAAGAATAGCCAGGAGCAGGAAAAGGTAGACGATGGGCATTTCCAAGGCGGCGGCGCCGCGCTGATCCGCGATCAGCAAACGCTTGAGACTCTCGCAACTTTCCCGGCAAGGCATGGCCACTCACCAAACGTAGGGAATCAATCTCCAGCGCGACGCTTCGTAGCTGGAATATTCCGGAAGATTGCGCCGAAGCACGTCCTCCTCGTAGAGAATCCGGCAGACCTGGATGCCGATGTGCAGGATCAGCAAGGCCACGGTTACAACGCTCAGATGCTGCAGCACGACACCGAGGAACACGATCTCCTCCGACAGATACAGAGGATGCTTGACCCACCTGTAAGGACCGGTCTGCACCACCGAACGGGCCTGCGGCACCAGACTGAACGACCGTCCCAGATGTCGGATGGTGACGAGGATCATGATCATCCCGGTCAGCACGCAAACCGTCGACACCAGGTTTGGCAATGCATCTTCGGTCTTGGCGAAGAACGTGATCGTCCACGGCCAATAGGTGCCGACGAATGCCGCTATCCTCGGCAGCAGACCTTCCGCTTGCGCCTTGGCGGGTGCCCGGGTCAGGACCAGCAGCGCCAGCATCAGGTAAAACACCGCGATACAAAGGCTCGACACGAGGGACGGCCAGGGCTCGCCAGAGGATGTCCCGAGCTTGAGCGCAACGGTAAGTCCCAGAAGAAGAAACCACGCGCTGCCTAGCACTCGCGTTACGCGATCGTAAGCGAGGCTTGTCGGCAGTGACATTGTACTTGCACTCACGGCTCAGTGACCCATGTTGGTGAATGTACGTGTGAGGTGAAGGAACGGGCTTGCGCCCAAAATGATGAACATCGCCGGGAGCAGGAACAGCACCATCGGGAGGGTAAGCTTGGCGCCCAATTTGTGCGCCCTCTCTTCCAGCTTCGTGATGCGCTCCCGGCGCAAGTCCGTCGCGATGCTGCGCAGAGCCTGACTCAATGGCGTGCCGTATTGCAGGCTTTGGCTGACCATAGTGCCGAAACGACGGAGCCCCTCCGACGTGGTGGCAAGCTTCTCGAATGCATCGGCGCGGTTCGGCAAGATCCGGAGATCATCAAGAAGACCGTGCAACACCTGCGCGATGGCAGGATTGGTCTCCCGCATCTCCTCCGCCACGCGTTCAAGCGCGCTCTCCAGGCCCATGCCCGCTTCACTGCAGACGACAAGCAGGTCGATGGTATCGGGCGTGCCCAGCCGAATCGCCGAATCGAAGCGCCGCTTCAGAAACAGCAAAATCAGGCGGGGGCCCACGATCCCGATCGCCAGGCCGAGGAACGTGTAGATCATCACGTCGCTGAACGGGCTTCCGATAATCTGCGCGAAGGAGAATGCTGCGATCGGAAGCACAACCGAGCTGACCATCTTGAAGCCGATCCAGATCGGCAGCGTTCGATAGTGATTGAAACCCGCCGATTGCAGCACCACCCGCAACTGGTCCAGGTTCTCCCGACCGTAAAAGCGCCTGTAGCGCATACCAACGGTTGAAAGCCAGCCGATCAGGTCCTTCGACGAGGCCGAGCGGTCGGGAATGCCCAGCACCGCGTTCGACACACGCGTGTCCAGGGCGCGAAGATGTACCTCGCGAATGATCAACAGGAAGGTCACAGCCGCGACCGCGACCGCGACAGCCGCCAAACCAAGACCGGCCGTCATAGCGACGTTTCCCTTCTGACCATCCAGCGGATCACGAAATGTCCCATCAGGACCGAACACGCCGCATACGCGAGCAGCACGTTCCCTTCAGAATCGAACAACAGCAGATCGATCGACTGCGGATTGATCCAGTAAAGCAGCCCGCCGATGATCAGCGGCGCGAACGTGAGCGCGCGCGAGGAGAAGATGACCTCCCCGGCCAGCGCCTTCGCACGGGCCGCCAGCGCGACCCGCTGGCTGACGGTCTCGCCCAGCGTCTGCAGCGTTTCCGCAAGGCTGCCGCCGGTCTTCAATTGCACCGCAAGCGTGACCGCAAACATCGCATATTCCGGCACTTGCGTTCGCCGATAGACCTCTTCCACGGCTTCCTCGGGCGACCTGCCCAGATTCAATTCACTGCAGACGATGGCAAACTCTCCGGATGTCGGTTGCGGCATCTCGCGGGCGATGGTGCGGAATGCTTCGTTTACGGGCAACCCCGATCGGACGGTACTGGTCACCAGCTGGATCGCGTCGGGAAGTTGCTGGAAGAGTTGATTTGCAAAGCGCCGTTGCTGCCACCCGAACAGACCGCGCACGACCAGGACGGCGACGATCGCAGCCGCAATACCCGCCTTGAGGCCGGAGAACTTCAGAATCTCATTGAGATAGAGGACTCCCGCCGCCGCCAATGCCCCCGCAAGCAGCACATAGACCGGGCGCACCGGATACACCATCTCAGGGCGATAATTGAAAAAGCGATGCAGCATGCGCCAACGCGAAGCCTTGGCCGCGCGACGGATGGACACCAGGGTTGCCGCCTCAGCCGTCGGCAGAGCAATCTCGAGTTGGCGGTCCATACGCCGCTCTCGCCCGTCGAGCCACAACGTATTGATCGTCGCGCACAGCAGAAGCACCAGAACGATGACCAGGGGGATCGACATCAGATCTGCCTCATTGCCTCGGCCCAGGCTCGATCAAGCCCGTAATAGACGAGGCGGCTCTTGAATTTCGGGACTGCATTGGTGGATCTGTAGGTGCCCGATATCCGCCCGTGAATGTCCTCGTCCTTGTACTCGAAGAACGCGATGTCGTTGGTGGTAATCACTTCGCCCTCGAGGCCGATCACCTCGCTGACCTGCACGATGCGGCGCTGGCCGTCCCGCATGCGTTCGACCTGCACGATGAGATCGAGCGCGGCGACGATCTGCGCGCGGATCGCGCGCGAAGGCAGGTTGACCTGCCCCATCTGCACCATGTTTTCCACGCGGGTCAGCGCATCGCGAGTGCTGTTGGCGTGCACGGTCGAGACCGATCCATCATGGCCGGTGTTCATCGCCTGGAGCATGTCGAACGCTTCGGCGCCGCGCACCTCGCCGACGACGATGCGGTCCGGACGCATGCGCAGCGCATTCCACAGCAGATCGCGCTGGGTGACCTGCCCGGTTCCCTCGAGGCTCGGCGGCCGCGTCTCCAGGCTGATCACGTGCGGCTGCTGGAGTTGCAGCTCGGCTGCGTCCTCGATCGTGACGATGCGCTCGCTGTGGTCGATGAACTGGCTCAAGGCGTTCAGCAGCGTCGTCTTGCCCGAACCGGTGCCGCCGGAGACCAGAACGTTGAGCCGGCAGCGGGAGGCGATCTCCAGCAACTGCCCAAGCGCCGCGTTCATCGTTCCGTTCTCGATCATCCCGGCGATATTGAAACGCCGGCTCGGGAATTTTCGGATCGAGATGCAGGGGCTATGGATCGAGAGCGGCGGCAGAATGATGTTGACGCGGCTGCCGTCCGGCAGACGGCAGTCCACCATCGGGCTGGACTCGTCGACGCGGCGGCCGACCTGCGAGGCGATTTTCTGCGCGACCGCGGCAATATGGTCGTTGTCGCGGAACCGGACCGCGACCCGCTCGAGCTTGCCGGCCCGCTCGACATAGACGTTGCTCGGCCCGTTGATCATGATGTCGTTGATCGTCTCGTCGAGCAGCAGCGGACGAAGCGGCCCGTAGCCGGTCATGTCGTCGGCGATTTCCTCCGCCAGGAAGAGCTGCTCGCGGCCCGACAGCTCCAGCCGCTCCTGATTGGCGATGCCGTGGATGATTTCCTCGATCTGCCGGCGCAGGACGTCGCGGGACACGGTCGTGGCCACCGACGGCTCGATCTGTTCGATCACCCGTTCGCGCAGCGACGCCGGCATCACCGGATGGTGCGAAGGCTCCTCACGCTTCGGCGCCGATGCAAACAGGCCGGATGCCGGGGGCGCGATGCTCGGTTCCGTCGGCGGCAAAGGCGGCGGGACCGGCTGCACGCTCGGTGCCGCTGGTGGCGCGACCAGCACCGCTCCAGGCATCCGTACTGGCATATCGTCTGCGCGCCTGCCGAACTTTTTCATAGCCCGAGCCACCTCTTCCACCCAGACCTTTTCATGGAGCCGACGCCGGTGATCTCCCGTACAATCGGGGCGAGGTGGCGCCGCAGTTTGGATACGTGCTTCAGCGCCGGAATGCCGAGATTGACCGCCTGGGTCATTCCCTTGCCGAGATCGGGGATGATCATGTCCGGCTCTGTACCAAGCGCCTTGACGATCGTCGCCCTGGGCAGGCCGCCGGCGCGATCAGCGCGATTTAGCAGGGTGAAGACCCGATCCTTGCCGGCGATGTTGGTGACGGCGTTGCGCAGCGCATGTGCATTGCGCAGGCCCGTCACCTCGCTTCCAGCAGCACCAGCACGTGACGGGACATCTTGATGACCGGATAGATCGATGCCGGGAACGGCACCGGCACATCGACGACGACGTAGTTGAAGCGCTGCCGGAGCAGGCCCAGCACGTGCCGCACGCCCGCCTCGGTGATGTCGAGCTTGGCATCGAGATCTTCGTCACCGGAAATCAGGCAAACCCGATCGTTCACCTCGATTGCCGTCCGCTCCAGAAACAGCGTGTCGGCCCGCATCGGATTTTCAAGGGCAATGCGAAGGCCAGGTCCCGGACGGACACCCAGCATCACCGCGGTTTCGCCATTCTGCAGATGCAGGTCGAGCAGCGCCACCTTGGCCTTGGTGGTCTCTGCCAGTTGCAGCGCGAGGTTGATCGCAATGCTGGTTGCTCCAGCGCCGCCCTGCGCACCGCAGATCGAGACCACATGCCCACCCCGATCGCGATCACTTTGGGCGGGCGCAGCGTCGCCAAGCAGCTTGGGGCGCAGCTGGTCGAGCACCATGTCCCGGGTGATCGGCGTTGGAAGATATTCGGTAAGGCCGATCTCCATCAGCTCGCGGTAGAAGGTAATCTCCCTGTTCTCGCCGATCAGGGCCACTTTCACGTCGGGCGGACAAACGCTGGCGAGGCGTTCCAGTTCGGTGAAGGGATCATCCAGACCGCTGATATCGGTCACCAGCGCGTACAAATCGGTGTCGGTTTCGAGCATGCGCGTCGCATGACGGATAGTGCCGCGCCGGATCACCAGATTGCTGCCGTCGAGACCCTTGCGCAGGGCCGCAGCGCTCAGCTCGTCGTTCACGAAGCAGACGATGCGGTTACGCGTGACGAGGGACGTCGTCGTCTCTTCGGGGGGATCAACCACTGCCATGTTCACACTCATCACCGCTTCTCCGCCCCTTTGCCGGTGTCACTGGCCGCCGCCGTCGTCTGAGCCTCGAGCGGGGATGGCCCGTCGCAGCCTGCACGGTAGTCGTCGTCCGCATCCTGCTTCCTGACCGAGTATTGCTTCATGCCGCTGGCGTTATAGATCGCCACCGTGGTGCTCTGGCCGGCAACGGCACTCTGGCGCGCCAGCTCGGGCGAGACATCGCAGCTCGATGTCGCACCCGTGTCGGCCTTGTCCCACTGCTCGGCCGCAGCGCGGACGACGAGCGACAGCGTTCCAAGCTGCTTTGCGACGGCGACCTTCTTGACCTGGTCCGGCTTGAGCTCCAGCGATACGGTTTGCGCGGTCTTGCCTACGACGGCGTTGCTGACGGGGCGCCCGCCCTGTGCGATCTCCTGATCGATCGCGATGACGCGCACATTGGACAGAACGGTTTCGCTGACGGCGCGCTTCACCGGGTCCGCCTTCTCGAAGACCTGGGTCAACACCACATCGACATTGTCGCCCGGCCTGATCAGACCCGAGACGCCGGTCTCCTCGTCGACCTTGATGCTGATCGCGCGGCTGTCCGGCGCCAGAACGCTGGCGAGGAAGCCCCGATCCTTCGGACGCAGGATGTCATCCAGGGTGATGGCGCTGCCGGCGTCGACGAACTTGCGAACCAGAGAACCGGGAAGCCCGGCCTTGCTGTCAGGCGTTTCGAGGATCGCGCCTGCCGGGACACGGTTCGGCGCCGCCTGGCGCACGGAGAAATCCTCGTCCCGAGCCAGCGTTCCTTTCGACAGCGGACGGGTCGCAACAAAGTAGGCGACGGTCGCAGCAGGCGCGGGAGTCTGCTTTTCCGCGACCGCCTCCGCGACAGCCGGGTCCTTCGGTCGGTTCACATTGTAGGCAATCAACCCGAGCGCTGTAGCCGCTAGCAACAGCACCATGATGATCGAGACGCGCAAAGCGGACGACATGTCAAAATCCTTTGCTCAAAATGGTCCAGATACCGCCGCATGCGATGGCGACCCCGTAGGGCAGCGGTGCATGTCGCAAATGACGCCATCGCTCGACCGCGTAGACCCTTCGCGCAAGCGAGGATCCGGCGGGCGCCAGCCTCGGATATGGCAGACGGCGCATCATCAAATGCACTGCGGCCAGAGCGCCACCGGCCAATGCAGTTACGGTCAGCAACTCAATCACGCCGGCGAGCGGGAGACCGATCGCCAAGGCAACCAGCAGCTTGACGTCGCCGCCGCCGATCATTCCGCGCTGGTACATCACGAAAAGCATCAGAAACAGGATTGCAGCAACGACCAGCGACTGCCCGATCTGCATCGGACCGGCCAATTGACCGACGATCCCAAGGAACGCCAGCGCTAGGCAAATTTCGTTTCGGATCAACCGTGTCGCGATATCGATCGTTGCGACATAGAACAACAATGCGATTTCCAGACACGAGGTCGTGGTCGCAATCCAATTCATAAAATATATGCCTCAGAAAATGGCGGGGGCGAAAATAATACCCCCTCCAAAGCGCGATATTATGTACTTAGGCAGCCGCAGCACTAACCGCGGTAGTGATATTGTTAATCGCTGTACTCAGCGCCGCGCCGATGCCACTGGAAGTCGTGGTTCCGAACGCAGCAGCCACGGCAGCAACGATGCAAGCGGCAACGATCACGTACTCGAACGACACCACGCCGACTTCGTCGGTGCGCAAACGCGCCAGGACTTCTTTCGCTTCGAAGTAATACTTACGCATGGTAGCAAGCCCTCTTCTGACAATGAATATTGCGAAAGTCGTGCTCCACCGTTGGCAGAGAAACTGCCAACGGCAAGAGTTACGAGAGGTTCAGAAGAACCTGTCCGCGCCCCTATCAAGCAGCCGGGACAGCGTTGCCGAGCGCCGTCGTGATCTTGCCGATCGCGGTGGTCAGTGCAGCGCCGATACCGCTGGAGGTCGTGGTGCCAAACGCGGCAGCAACCGCGGCGACGATGCAAGCGGCAACGATCACGTATTCGAACGACACAACGCCGTCCTTGTCCGAAGCGAGACGCTTGAAAGCTTCGGTGGTCTGGATGTAAAGCTTCAGCATAGGAAAATATCCCTTTTTACGATGAATTTACTCAAAACCGTTGGCGGGCAAATCCAGTGCCAACTGAGAATTACGTATAATCTTTCGCGAGAATTCTGTCGATTGGTAATCGTTTATTAACCCTACCTGGTGTGGCCGCCCACACCCTCAACGGCACGATGTTCAGGCAGTAGGTCGCCAAAACTGCTTAAATTGCAGGGATTTTTGCATTTCACTAGATTTCAATTGGGCGCCCCGTGTGAATACGGTGGCGGCTCCGTCTGGGCGAAGATTCCACCCCGAACATTGTCCACAATCCGATACAGAACCGGAAAGCGGCAGACCGTCGATTACCGTCGCTTGCACCACAGCAAGAGTTTCTCTGCCCACCCGGTAACCAACGGACACCAACATTGTTGCTGTACCAGAAAACCTCGTGATAAATTTTTGACATTTCATTTTTGGGCCCAGGCCAATTGTCATGAGGAGCTCGCTTCAGCCCGACCGCTCCGAGCCGCTTGATGCGCTCCGAGGTCTGGCCATCGCAATGGTGATCTCCTGCCACTATTTTGGGTTCATCAATGCCATATTCCGCTATGGCGTCTTGGGCGTCGATCTATTCTTCGTCTTGAGTGGCTTCCTGATCGGTGGAATTCTTCTCGATAGTCGCAAGCAGCCCCGCTATTTCTCGTCCTTCTATGGCCGGCGCGCATTCCGCATTCTACCGCTCTACTGGCTGCTCTTGGCTATCTCTCCGCCAGATCATTGGGGGTACTATCTGTTCTTCGCTCAGGCGGTGCCATGGTTGCAGTTTGGCTATCCCCTGCAGGAACCAGCATTCGTCACCTGGTCCCTCGCCATCGAAGAGCAATTCTACCTGTTCCTTCCAGTACTTATTTTCTGGCTGTCGCGCCAATGGCTGATCAGAGCCCTTTGGAGCTGCATACTGCTCGCACCGGTCTGGCGCTGGTTGTTTGCCACCTATTTGCACGACCAATCCTGGGAGTATCTACTGCCCGGTCGTTTGGATGAACTGCTCGGCGGCGTTCTGATTGCCTGCTTGATGCGCGGCTATTGCCGCTCTCCCGCAACATGGGCCGTCCTCGCTTGCCTGACGGCAATTTGCGACTTCGCCTATTTCTTAGCGGGCGCCCCCTTTCCCCTCTCATGCGTAGCATTGATGTGCTGCGTTACGGTGTGGTCGGGAGCTGTAGCGCAACAACGCGTGATGCTTCGTCCGCTGATCTGGATGGGCCGCCGCTGCTATGCGCTTTACCTCTTCCATCTGGTGGTACTCAACGCCATCTTTGATTCCGGCTTCGGCATTTATTCGGGCCTCGTCGCACTTCCGATCGCCTGCATTCTGGCCGAAACAAGCTGGCGCGCGATCGAAGCCCCGCTCATTGACTACGCAAAGCGCAGGTTTGCTAGAGAAGAAGTTTTGACTTCTACCCAAATCGCACGCGCGACTTGAAAAGAAGAGGCCAACAGCCCGGTACAAGCGTGCGACAGAGCGCTGCTAAAGCGCGCTTTTGAGCGTATGGTTGTTGATCAAACTCAAGCTCTACTTCCACAATCAAAGGCGCCACGGCACAGCAACGCCAGCGTCCCCTCGAATTGAGGGATTTCAACGACATTTCAGCGGGCTTCGTTCGAAACGGTATGATAGGACAAATGCGCGCGGTTACCGACGTACACGCACCTTGCCTGAACCTGCCCTGCCCACGAAGTGCGGATCCAACGGGCCGCCTGGTTTTTTGACCACGAGCGCGATTGGTGGGACTTCTGACCGGCGCTTGCGGTGGCTCACCTCACCCGATTGTTCGAGAGCTCGGAGCCGGCGCTATGCTGGTATTCGGATCGCCAAATTGCACAGGCGTTAACCTGGCTGGTCTGCACGAGCGCCAGCGGTGACAACCGCTGACTCCGCTCAACTGACGCGGCGATAACGGAGGCTGAAAGAGCTCTGACGCAGTCACAGGGCGTCCGCCCGCATAAGCGGTGATCTGCTTTCGCACGGGAGTTAGCATTGATCCCAAAAATACGGATTTGACTCCTTCAGCCGCCTGAAAGCCGCCGCTGTGGCGGACGAGTTCGCCCTGCGGCCGCGGCGGCACAGCCTAGTAGGCGCCGCCCGCCGTGCTGCGGTCGGACTACCGCCAAAGACCCAAATGACTATTTCTTGAGGCCTTTCTTGGGGTGGAGTAGAATCCGCGCATTGGCTAAGTCCTTCTAAAAAATCGTGTAACCGCTTCGAATAGGCGTCTTTTACATGCGCCGCGCGATCGACACCGCTCCAAAGGATGGGACATTCGTCATTCTTGAGGATGACGTAAGCGGAAGCTTCGAATCTGCTCAGTGGTCGGCTGAGGGGCGCGGGTGGGTTCGGAAAAATGGCGAGCCAAGCGAGATCACGCCGACGCATTGGCAAATAATGCATCTTCCAGAGGAAGGTGATGAATTTATTCTGCAAGATGAATTCATTCCGCCAAAGGAAACCGGATCGATCGCCCCCCCGGCGTCGCCAGGGCCCCGCTCCTTTTGTTTCCCCTCGGGCCTGGCCGAACGCGCGAGGGTGAGGGAATTAACTCGTCTGGTTACGAACGCGGACCCTGTCGCTGGCGTCGGGGTCGAAGCGCAGGCCGCGCAGAGCAAACAGAAGCGCGGACCGACCGCGCGGCGCTGGTTTGCCATCTCCTCGATTGCCGCAGTGATGGTCGGGGCGCCGCTCATCGGCTGGTATTTCCACGCCGAGGTCGTCGCCTACGTGACGCGATACATTGGTGAGCAGCAAAACGTCAGGCCCGGCACAGCAGATGTGGCGGCCGTCAAGCAAGAGACCCAGGTCCCAAGCCAAGACCAGCAAAAGGCCGATTCATCGGCGCGGGATCCGGCCCTTCATCAGCAAGCCGACCGGGCGATCTCACAGGCACCGCAGGATGCTGCGCAGGGCAAGCAAGGTGTGGGGGCAATGCAGCCGGAAGCGCAACAATCTTCTGAAAAGGAGCGGCGCCGCGCAGAGGCTCTAGCAAGTGAACTGGCGAAGGCGCAGCAGATCATTGAGATGCAGGTAGTGCAGGCGAACAAGGCGCGCGATCAGGCGACGCAGCTCAATCAGGTCGCGGACAGCGCGATGGCGGAGCTGCGACAGTCTTTGAAGACGGAGCACGACAGGGCCGAGGCGCTGACTGGCGAGCTTGCGAGGGCACGGCGGGACCTCGAGGTGGCGCTGTCTAGCAAGGCCGGTGACGAAGCGATGCAGGTGAAGAAGGCCGCCAAGAGTACGACGGCAGAGCTGCGACAGTCTCTAGAGAAGGAGCGCGACCGGGTCGGGGCGCCGGAAGCGGCTGCGACAGAGCAGCCAGCGGTCGCTGAGGCGCAAGGCGGTCCGGAGGCGGCCAGGTTGCTGGCGCGCGCCAGCGCCCTGCTCGGCCAAGGGGATATCAGTGCAGCGCGGATCGTGCTCGAACACGCTCTTGAGACGGGTAGCGCGCAGGCGAGCTTCATGCTCGCGGAGACATATGATCCCCTCGTTCTTTCCACGTGGAAGACCTACGGAACACGCGGCGATGTGACGAAGGCGCGCGAGCTATATGCAAAGGCGCTTGCCGGCGGCATCCAGCAGGCAAAGGATCGATCTGTCGCATTGCATTAGCGGGGGACGATGGATCTTGTCGTTGTTCGAACGCTGGCTCGCTGAACGCACAGGAAAATCTGGTCTGTGGACTTGGTCGGAGATCTTTGTGATGCGCCTGCAAGAGCCTAATGAATTTTGGGATATCTACTTGAAATCTCTTATTCAGTTTTGCAATGAGCAGCGGTTTTCATCCGCCTGTTTCCGGCCGCATACGCGCCATTTGCAAAACCCCCAGGACGCCGCGAGCATGCCGTCATGACCGATCTCACCCGTCGACTCGACCCCGACCGCCAGGACTGCGGGCAGGTCTGGTACGGCGACATCCCTGCCGGCTCGATCGCGCGCGCTGTCGGCGCGCCGGGCAATACCGAGATGTGGCACTGGCGGCTTCTACCCCGGGCAGCCGACCGGGTGAATGCACCCGCGGTTCAGCGCGCGGCGTTCGGTGCCGAGTGGGATGCCTTCCTTAAATCCCGCACCGAGGCCGACTTCGCGGCTTGGCACCATCACAAGGCTTGGACCGCGGAGAAGTACCGCCGATTCGACCGCGGCGAGCGGATGGATCTGCGCTGGAACCCGTCAGCTGAAGAACAGGCTGAGCAGCGGTTGCAGCGAGAAGTGCGCGCTGATGTGTCCGACGATCGATGCCACAAGGCCGTGGCGCCAGTAGAGATAACCCCACAGCCATAGCGCGGCGCCATGCAGCGAGACCTCCCGGAGCCAGATCAGCGGCGCCCGATCGAGCGTAGCGAGATATCCAAGGTGTGCCGCCGGATAGAACACCAGCGCGCAGATAACGATCGCAGCCCAGTAGCACCACGGCTGCGGCCGTCCGGCGATCGCGGCCAGCAGCCAGACCACGGCTGACATCAGGATGAAGCGGTAGATCACTTCGTCGACAACTGCGCGCCACGCGAAGAAGCCGATCCGTTCGATCGTCGATAGGCTGGCGACCAGCTCAGCTTGGCCGGCCGGGACCACCGATCGAAACAGCGATGCATCGGCAACTGCCATATAGGCGCCGAACATGAGCCCGATGAAGCAAGCCATCGCGATTGGCCAGCGGCCGCCGTGCGACCGAACCTTTAGCCCGAGATCGCGCCACGCAGGCATGCGGGTTCCGGCGGTGGACGATGGTGCGCTAGATGATTGCAATGCCCGGTCTCCAGCGCTGGGGACCGTAGCTTGCCATCGGCTGCATCGCCAGAGTGCAACAGAGCCTGTGCACTGGAACGTTTTCCTGTTGCGCCATCGGCTGGTCGTGGCTACGAACCCGGTTCCTGCAACTTCTGATTGCTCCAAAAGTCCGATCCCGATGCGATACTCTCTGAACGCTAGCGAGGCGCGGCGTGAAATCCGTGCTGGCGAGATAAGGCAGCCCGGCGCAATTGCCGGCACAGGCCGGGCGGCTCCATGAATAACCGCTTGCAGCAGCGCAGGGTCGCTCCCCGCCGCCGCGGCCTACCTCCAAGGCGCAGACCTCGCGCGTGCCCGCACCGCTCGCGCGTTCCCCGTCACCGGCGGTGAGCGGTGATGCCTCCCTCACCAATCCGCAGTGGACGCTACTTCGAGCGATGGCCTGGTGGCGCGCCATGGGCCAATATAATGTCTCTCGCGCCCAGCTCGCCGTGGTCTACAAGTGGTCACCGGCATCGAGCAACGTCCGCGATCGGTTCTTCGGTTGCTAACTGCTGCATCACCGCTGGTGTCATGTTCCAACGCGACGGTCTTTGCGGGTCACGATGATCCACGAGGTAACTCGGAGGCTGATGGACTCGCAATGACAGCAGCAACGACGCATGACATGCGTTTTTCAACCTGGCTTCGCACCGCCTCAAAAGCACGTCGCAGCGTCGCCTCCGAGCCGGCCACAACCCTCCGGGTTGGATTGTCGCCATTGCGTGACCGCCGCCGGCGGCTTGCTCGCGTCGGCCGGCGCCGCTGGTAGCCTGCTGCGCTCTTCGTCGATGAGCCGGAAATGAAGCTTCTGAATCTGCACGTTTCGCTCGCGCAGGGTGTCCTTGCCTGAACCTGCCCTGCCAACGCCTTGCGCAGGGCATTCTTCCGATCGAGCAGTTCAGGAAACGGCAGCAGCGGCCGCACAAGATCGGTCGCCTTGATGGCGCAGGCCGCGCTCGCCACCGCCCGCGCGATCTGATCCAGAACACCGCTGCGACATTCCGAGCGCGCCGTTCAGGTTGCCCCCGTTGCCAGCTCGGACGCTGGCTCCGCCTCCTGCTCGATGGCCTGGCGAGCGGGCCCCAGCAACAGGCCAGCCGGATGCGGCACGAGAGTTGACCTTGATCCGTAAGACTACGGGGTCTAGCTAGCTGGTTTGAATCGCCTGAGAGCGGCCGCCTTTCCGCGGCCTACGACACTTCCGTCAACCCTTAGCTTTCCACCACGTCCGCGGGGATCGTAGTTCCCACGGAATTGAGGAAGATATTAGCAAACAAACCTGAATTCGCCTCAGATTTCTGAGTGCAATTGAAGAGCCGTTGCATCGCTTATTCCGGGAAAAATAGGCATTCTTTTAATGGATTTGTGTCACGGGTGAAGCATTGTTTTGTGCTTTCCGGTCCTCGTGAATGATCAATGAGGATGGTCGTGGCCGTTTGTTCGATGTTTTTTCATATCTGCCGCCTGCGCTCGGATCAGCGCGGCGCCATCAACGTGATCATGGGTGTCCTGCTCGTTCCTCGGATCGGAGCCCTAGGTATCGGCTTTGAGGTTTCGAACTGGTCCATGAGGACGCGCGGCATGCAAAACGCGGCCGATGCGGCCGCCCTCGCCGCTGCGACCAACAACGGCTCAAACTACGATGTCGAGGCCAAGGCGGTCGCGTCGCGATATGGATTTGTAGATGGTGTCGGCAACATCAGCGTCACCGTTTCCAACTCGGCAGCATGTCCGGGCGGCGGCAACACCTGCTATAGCGCGACCATTTCGGGGTATGTGCCGCTGTATTTGTCGCAGGTTGTCGGATACAGGGGTGACGCAACATTAAATGGTGGCCCAGCAAAGCAGATCGGCGCCGCATCGGTTGCAAAACGGCCGAGCACGCCGACGGACTTTTGCTTGCTGGCGCTTGGATCTCAAGGGATCCGGTCCAACGGCGCACCGAAGGCCGGCATGGCCTGCAACGCGATGTCGAATACGGGGTCGACATGCAACGGCGGCAATCTTGGGGCACCGATCGGCGCGGCACACAACACCAATAACGGCTGCGGGGTGACGCAGTATTCGAATGTGCCCGCGGTCTCCGATAGCTATGCCGCCCTCGCCAGCAAAATTCCACCCGATCCCTGCAGCTCCTATCCGCAGGAGCCAACCAAAAAGAAAGATCCGGCGTTACCGGCCAGCAACCAATGGTCCGGATCCCAATCGCTCGGCGGTACATTCGTGGTCTGTGGTGACCTCCAACTGACTGGAAACGTCTCCATCGACGCCCCGGCGGGGGCGGTGCTGGTCATCGAGAACGGTCAATTGGACACCAACGGCTACGCGTTTACGACGACCAAGGGTACCGGACTCACGGTGATCTTCTCCGGCGATAATTCGGGTTCGTACACCCATGGTCCCACCGGGGGAGGCACGCTCGACATCGCCGCACCGACATCCGGAACCTGGTCGGGCGTCGCCATCTATCAGGATCCGAAGCTGACCAGCGGCGTGGATATTTCGGCAGCCGGCAATAGCCCTGCATGGGACATCACCGGCCTCGTCTATCTGCCGAATTCGAGCGTCACGTTGAGCGGCGCCGTGAACAAGGCCGGGTTCGGAAAATCCTGCTTTGCGATGGTCGTCAAGGACATCACCGTGAACGGGACAGGGATGATCCTGCCGAATGGCGAATGTATCCCCGCGGGATTATCGATGCCCTCGACGACGATACCTGGCAGAGCGACGTTGGTCTTATGAAACCTGGGCTCCCGAGCTGGCTGAATTCGTCCCGCAAAGCTGCGTTGGGTTTCGCTCATCGGACGAAGGCAATCGCCGCCGACCAGCGCGGCGTCGCCGCGGTCGAATTCGGTCTTTTCGTGATCATCCTCGCGCTCGCGCTGGCGAACGTCACCGACGTATCGTTCTACATCTACCAGCGAATGCAGGTAGAGAACGCCACCCAGGCGGCCGGCCAAGCCGCCTGGAAGAGCTGCGACCCATCCCATCTGCCGGCAACGACGAATTGTCCCGGGCTATCAACGGCCATGCAGAATGCCCTGCAGAGCACGTCCCTGGGGACGCGCGTCTCGATGATCTCGGGGTCGCCGTCGGAGGGGTATTACTGCATCAATTCGTCGAACGCGCTGCAGTACGTCAGCGACGTCACGTCAAAGCCTGCTGATTGCTCTGCCACCGGCATGCCAACCTTGCAGCCTGGTGATTACATCGTTGTGCAAACAACGTTTACCTACACACCATTATTCCCGGGCCTCAGTATCGCCAGCGGTCTTCCGACTCCCCTCACCGGAACGGCAATGATCAGATTAGGCTAACCGTGCGAAAGCCCTTGAAAACTTTGCGGCTCGATCAAGGAGGAACGACAGCGGTCGAATTCGCTCTTATTGCGCCCATTCTGATCGCGCTCCTTGTCGGCACCATCACGCTGTGCGTCGGCCTCTTTCTGATTGGCAGCCTCCACTTTGCCGTAGAAGACGGCGCCAGGTGTGCATCAGTCAAAACCACCGTCTGCTCGGATGCCGCGACAACGATTGCCTACACCAAGAGCCGGTATTTCGGCCCAGATGTATCACCCACCTTCACCTATACCGCTGCTGCATGCGGCAATTCCGTCAGCGCGTCGGTCAACTATTCAATGAATGTGGGCTCCAGGACATTGGTGATTCCGCTCTCGGCGACGGCCTGCTTTCCCTGAGATTGAATCGTTCCGACGTCACCGGTTAGTATCTAACAAGCGCATGCTCCCGCTTGGACGCGTTGCGTCCGTGCGAGGCCGGGCCTACTCGCCTGAGCGGCGCCGGATGATGGCCCGCCCCGGCCTAATCTAGATTGCTCCGAATCCTCCAACCCTGGCGCGGACAGGCTGGAGCTGGTGCGTGTGTTGGCGCGGCGTGCGTTTCAAATGCGAAATGAGTGCCTGATCTGCCTCAGCATAGCCAGCGTCGCGTCGGTGTACCGACCATGCGTGAGACACTGATCTACTTGCGATGCTCCCAGCACCACCAATGCGGCTACCGCGAAGCCCTTGATCATAATGGGCCTCCCCTACGAAAGAGACCGCCAACCGGGCTGTCAGAGTTTCACACCGTATCGAACCTTCGCTGTCGCTGATCGCGACCTACCTACAATAGCGAATGCTGGCCGAAAACGGTAACCAGAGTCTTAAGGCGAGCGTAGAGCAGAACGCGCTCCTCAACGTAGCTGTCTCATCGAACCCGACTGGCCAGCTTGCGCCAGTGGTAGCCACGCTTTTCGACGTCCTCCCGAATTCCTTCGCTCACCGATCGCACGGTGCGCTTCTTTTTGCGCCAGTTTCCGCCTAACTTCGAAGGGATGGGAAGTCCATGCCGGATCACCAGCAGATCGTTTTTCCCGCCCAAGTATACGTCATACATGAGAGCGCCCTGTTGCAGGGAGCAGCATAGACCTGCACAGCAGCCTTATTGGTGACGCGGGTGCAACAGCGACTTCAAAACAATTGGTCGCCAGCGAACCAGACCGGCCTCAACGGAATCGGTCCATGATTCACTTCTGCCGGAACGCGTGATTGAACGACATCACGAGCGGCCCCACGATGTAATCAAACGCGGTTCGCTGGACCGTTGGGATCATTACCGTTGCCGGCATTCCCGGATAAAGGTGGATGTTGGGCATGCCAGCCAGTTCGGTCTGGTCGATCCGAACGAACGCCGTATAGTACGGGTTGTTGGTTTTGGGATCCGTCAAGCGGTCCGCGGAGACCAGAATGACGTCGCCATGAATGATGGGAACGATGCGCTGTTTGTAGGCCGTTAGGTGGACTTCGGCGCGCGTATTCGGATGCACGTCGCTGATATCTTCGACCGCCACCTGCGCCTCGATTGTCAACGAATCCTCATCGGGGACGATGTCCAGGATTTTATCGCCGCGCTGGATCACCCCGCCGACGGAGAACACATTGAGTCCGACCACGCGTCCGGTATAGGGAGCGCGAATTTCCATCCGGCTCAGCACAGCCTTGGCATTCATCGCCTTTGGGATGACCTCCAGGAGCTTGGCTTGCGTGTCGCGCAAGTCCTTTGTGACGTCGGTCATCCGGTCATTGTCGAATTGGGCGATCTGCTGCTCCTGCTCCGCAATCGCCTGGCGCGCCTTCGCGATGTTGGCGTTTGCATCGGCGATCTGGCCTTCGAGGCCGTACGCGGTCCGCTCGAGCTGTAGGATGCGCGGACGGGCGATCAATCCCCGATCGACGAGCGGTGCAATGTCTTTGGCCTCCTTGCGCACTGAGTCGATCTGATCGGTGAACGATTTTACCTGCGCTTCCGCGCCAACGATCTGGGACCCCAGCTGATTGATCTTTTCGCGGACGACGCTTCTTTGCCCTTCGAGCGATGCCCGACGGGTGTCAAACTGACTGAGCTGCCCGTTCCAGACGCTCTTGAAATAGGGATCGTCAGAGCGCGCCTTCAGATCCGGCGGCATGACAAGTTGGGAGCCGTGGTCAAGCTCGGTCAGCAGCCGGACTTCGGTAGCGCGTAGCACGGCATATTGCTGCGTCAGCACCTCATGCTCCGCGCGAGCCTGGGTCTCGTCGAGGACGATCAGCAAATCGCCTGCGAGCACCCTGTCGCCTTCCCTGACGTGCAATGCCTTGACGATACCGCCATCGAGGTGCTGGAGGCTCTTGCGGTTGCCATCGACCTTCACGACCGCATTGGCAACCACCGCCCCATTGAGCGGCGCGGTGACCGCCCAGGTGCCGAGGCCGAAAAAGAAAACCGCGATGATCAGCCAGCCAGCCAAAGCAATGTTGCGAATGGAATCGCTTGGCGTTCCATCCTTGTTGGCGGCTTCTGTACGCTGTGGAACCGCGCCGGCACGGATCGACAGGTCTGGAAGATCAAGCAATGACATGACGTCTCCTAGCCTGTCGCCCCTCGAACGGCCGGTACCGGCACGGGACGTGTTAGACGCGACAGGACTTCATGGCGTGCACCAAACATCTCGACGACGCCCTCACGCAACACCAGGACTTTGTCGACCACTCCGATCGTTGCGGGTCGATGCGAAATAATGACTACCGTCGTTCCACGCTTTTTGAGCTCCGTGATGCACTCTGCAAGCGCGGCGTCGCCTTCCGAATCGAGGTTCGAACTTGGCTCATCGAGCACAACGAGGCTCGGGTTGCCGTAAGCCGCACGAGCAAGGGCGATACGCTGGCGAATGCCTCCGGACAGGACCGCGCCACCCTCCCCGACCTGAGTGTCATAACCGTCGGGCAGCCGCAGGATCATGTCATGCACACCAGCCATCTTCGCCGCCGCAATAATCTCCCCGTCCGCTTTCCGATCGAACCGGCAGATATTGGCCGCGATGCTGTCGGCAAACAGCTCGATATCTTGCGGAAGGTAGCCAAGATGCTGGCCGAGCGACGACCTGATCCAGGTCGAAACGTCGGATCCGTCGAGGCGAACGGCCCCCGCCGACGGGGCCTGAACGCCAACGATATGGCGCGCCAGCGTGGATTTCCCAGCGCCCGAGGGGCCGATAATCCCAAGGACTTCACCCGCGGCAATCTGGAAGGTAACTCCCCGTAGAATAGGCTTCGATGTGCCAGGCGCGGCAAAGGACAGCGCTTCGACAGACAGGTGGCCTTCCGGTCGCGGCAGCGTCAGTTCTGATTGGCGCTGCGGATTCGCGGCCAACAGCTCCCGCACCCGCAAGAATGCCCCCCGGGCCGAGACGAGGCTGCGCCATGATCCGACGATCTGCTCGATCGGTTGCAACGCACGGCCAAGCAGAATGCTGGCGGCGAACATCGCACCGGCGGTGGTGAGCCGCTCGATCACGAGATAGGCGCCAACACCGAGAATCAAGGACTGCATCGAAAGCCGCAGGAACCGAATCATGCTCTGCATCGTCGCCGCGCGATCGCTCGCGGCGACCTGGCGCTCGATCATCCGGTCGCGGTCCCTGCTCCAGCGCTTCAAAAGGCCTGCGGTCATCCCCATTGCGCGCACCACTTCTGTGTTGCGCAGGCTCATCTCGGTGAAACCGTAATTTCGATTTGCCGCCTCGCCGGATTCGGAGAGCGGAGGTTTGACAATCCACTCATTGAGAAAGGCCATCAGCACCAGAATGATCGAGCATCCCAGCGCAAATGCCCCCAGGAGCGGGTGCAGAGCGAAAATCACCGCGATGTAGATCGGTGCCCACGGCAGATCGAAGATCGCATGAATTCCGGATCCGGTGATGAACTGGCGGAAAGTGTCAAAATCGCGCAACAGCTGGCTGCGCGCACCGCCGATTTTTGCCGAATGGTCGATGATGGCCGTCATCACCCGTGGCGCGATCCTCCGATCGAGGCGGATGCTGGTGCGCGCCAGGACGCGTGCGCGCACCGCATCGAGGCCTGCGAGCGCCATGAACGCCAGCAACAGCGCAAGCGTCAGCATGAGCAGGGTGATCTCACTGGCGCTCGAGATCACGCGGTCATAGACCTGCAGCATGTACAGCGGACCGGCCAAATAGAGCAGATTAATGGCCAGGCTGAACACGGCCGCAGTGACGAAATAGCCGTGGCAGGCTTGCAGCGACTGCCGGAATTCGTCCGCTTTTTTACGGGGAATACTCACGCGGAAATTGGCCGGAGCCACCTTCTAAACATGATCGCTGGCTGCCCCTGGGCAGCAGTCGACGGATTCAAATAAATCAATCATCCAATCCCCCCATTTAGCATGGCCAACGGCCGCGTTGATAGCCGCCGCCGGCGCAAATCCCGCAGGAGGGTAAACTTACGGGGCGGCTTCCCTCCAGACAGCTCTGGCCCACGAGCGAACGCGTTCACACCGTTCAGGCGATGTGGTGCGGGTCATACGTGATCACCGTGCCGTTCGTTGCGTCGGCCTTCTCAGCAAAGCCATTCGGATCGTATTGACCGAGCAGGACGATGTTGGCCGTATGAGCGCCATCCGCCACCGTTAGAGCGCCGCCGGTCCCCGCCTGGTTCTCGGTAAAGCTAACCGTGGTGCCAGCGCCGAAGCTGATGCCCTTGATGTCGATGTCGTCATTGCCATCGAGGCCGGCTACTGTGCCGGAGAAGTGGAACGCATCATCCAGGATCAAATGGCCGGCGGCGGTCGTGTCGAAGGTGACGCCTGCCGCCGAGGCTGACCCGAACTCGATCGTGCCGGCCCCGCTGATCAGCGCATTGCCGCTCCCGGTAACCTCGCCCTCCGCTGTGACCGTGCTGCCATTGGCCCAGATCAGGCCGCTGTTGGCCACTGCACTGGCGAGCACCAGCCCACCCGTACCGGTCGCCTCTAGCGTGCCGGCGTTGGTAATCACGTTGGCGCCGGTATCGATCACCAGGGCGTGGGTACCCGTGCCATCGATGATGCCTTCGTTGCTCAGCGTCAGCCTGCCCTGTCCGATCTGACCCGCACCCGAGATGACATTGTCGACGTTGTCGAACGTGACGTTCGAGGCCGTGCCGGCAATGACGTTGTGGTCATCGTCAGACAGGACTACCTGACCGCCGCCGTTGAGCGTGATGCCCGTCTGGATCAGCTGCAGCAGCGTGTCGTCGCCGGAGCCGTGAAGCTCGATTGTGCCGGTGTTGTGGATGATGCCGGACAACGGCAGCATCGCGCCATCGCCGATGGTAATTGCACCCGGATTCTCGACCGTCGGCGTCACGTCGAACTCGAAGTTCGTTGCGGTCAGGTCCGCCGCATGCACGCCATCGAGCGTGACTGTCTGGCCATCGGCAAGCGTGATCACAGCATTGCCACTGGCGTCATCAGTGGTGTGGGCCTGAACGTCCGCGAAGCTCTGCCAGCCGTAGCTGATCAGGTCGATCACGTCAGAGGATACTTCGAAGTTATGCACAACATCGTTGCCGATCGGCTGCGAGAACACGAAAGTGTCGTGACTGCTCGAACCAGTCAGATTGTCATCGCCAGACCACGCAAAGATCGGTGAGCCAGGCGCGTACGATTCGACGTTGTCCGCAATTGCCTTGGTGCTGGAGCTTCCGTCGAGATTGGTCCAGCTTTCGATCACGTTCAGCAATGCTGCACCAACGAAATTAGACGGCGGCATCATTTCGAGAGACGCCGGATCATTCGTTTGCACGGTCCAGCTACCGTCGGCGTTCTGCGTCCCGCTGCTTAGGCTCCAATCCGAAGCAGCGCCAGAAATGCTCAAGGTAATCGTGTCGCTTGGGGCCGCCGAAAGATTGGTCAGCGCCAAATTAATTGGGCTTCCGGCTAGGCCTGCTGGGTTGACGTGGTTATTTGAAATTAATGTCGTTAGACTGGTCCCTCCAGAGGTTAGCGTTACTCCCTGCAAATCGACTAAGATGTCGTTGGCACTATTTGGCGACGACCCAACTTGTTCATAGACGTATGTATGCGCCGTTCCGCCTATGGTCGCGGTGAAACCCACGGCTTTCGCAGCGCCGATGTTGTTATTCTCCAAATATTGAACCACAGCCGCGACGTCAGCAGTCGACGTGAGACTTACCGTGTGGGCCGAATTGAAAGTCTGATCCAGTACGTCGAAAGTAATAATACCGTTCGAAATGGCATCCGACTTAACCGTATTGCCCCCGATGGTAAGCGTCGAGTCAAGGCCGTTGAAACCGCTCGTATTCGCAACCGCAGCGACCGAACCCACCAGCGTTAGAGTGTCGTTGCTCGTTGAGAAGTTAGTGATGACATCATAACCGGAAACTGTTCCGTTATCTCCCGCCCCTCCAATAGTGCCCAAAGACTGCCCGTTGTTGATGATGTAAGTATTGGTGTTGCCGCCTCCAGTTAAGGTGTCTGCTCCTGAACCTCCAGTTATGGCGTTCGAAATGTTCCCCGTAGCTGCGTAAATGAAATCACTGCCGGAGCCGCCGGTGAGTGTCGCAGTAGCGGCGTTACCAGTCCCGTTTCCAGCTCCTGATCCCAGGCTATTCCCGCCATCCACGATGTACACGGGACCCGTAACAGCGCTTGCGTTGATAGCATCCGTCCCCTTGCTGCCAAGTTGCAGACCATAGACGATGGCCGGCGTGCTGCTCGCGCCGAGAGTGATAGTGTCGCTGCCATCAGTGCCTACCACGATGTGATAGGAAACCGTGGTCTGAGAGCTGTTCGTCGTATCAGTCGCGGTGACATTGAGCGTGATTACTATCCCACTGGTTGATCCGGTCACGTTGCTAGCGCTGAGTACACCAGCGGACGAGACCGAGAGAGTGCCTCCGCCGCCGCTTGCTGATCCTGAGTAGGTAAACGTATCGCCTGCTATTCCTCCTGTTTCGGTGAATGTACCGAGGTTTATTCCATTCAATTTGCCGCCGCTATCAATGTTGGCAAAGCTTGTGGGTAGTGCAAATCCTATCCCACTTGGTGCCTGACCGGTCACTGTAATGGCCGCAGTATGGTCCGTCGTCGCCGCGCTGGTGTTGCCGCCGACCGCAGCCGCCTCGGTTGAGGTCGCCGTGAAATGCAGCGTGTCGGCGCCCGCAAAATTGTGGTTCGGCGAGTAGGTAATGTTGTTGTTGGCCAGCGCCGCCTGGACGTTTGCCAGCGAGCCCGAGAAGCTGATGGTCGCGCCGCCGAAGCTGCCGGTCAGCCCGGTATGGGCGCCGCCCACCACCAGCGTGCCGTTGGCCACGCTCAGGTTCACCGTGAACGTGTCGGCATTGTCGATCGCGTTGTTGTCACCCGAGGCTAGGCTCAGCCCGGTCAGCCCGGCACCTACGTTCTCGGTCGTGGTCAACGCGGCTGCT
>NZ_LFLZ01000057.1 GCF_001189845.1 Bradyrhizobium tropiciagri | reverse complement strand
CTCCTTGGGAGAGGTCGGCGCGTCGCGCCGGGTGAGGGGTTACGGTCCCTCGTTAGAGCTGCGGCCCCCTCACCCGATTTGCTTCGCAAATCGACCTCTCCCCAATGGGGAGAGGTAAAGCGAGCACGCAGCCAAACCGATCTAATTCATCGCGCTCTAGTTCGCACCACCAGCCGAATCGTCGAGCGCCTTGAAGGCTTCTTCGAGCTGCGGTGACAGCGCGACGTTGAGCTTCTCGCCGGTCGGCAGGCGGGCGACGAACCATTTGTTGTAGAGCGGGACGATGTCGCGGTTCGAGGCGAGCTTGCGGAACGCGCGCTCGACCACGTCCTTCATTTGCGGCTCGCCCTTGCGGTACATGATGCCGTAGGGATCGTAGGACAGATAATCGCCGGTGACGCGGAATTTGTCCTGCGACTTGTGCCGCGCGATCAGGCCGTAGAGCAGGATGTCGTCGGTCGCGAACGCATCCGCCTTGCCGTCCACCAGCATCTGGTAGGACTGCTCGTGATCAGGGGCGGTGACGATGTTGAGGCCGAGCTGTTGCTTGGCGTCGACATTGTGCATCGCCTGCTCGTTGGTGGTGCCCTTGGTGACCACCACGGTCTTGCCCTTCAGGTCGATCACCTGGTTGACGCTGGAAGCCTTCGGCACCATCAGCTTGGTGCCGGCCACGAACATCAGCGGCGAGAACGCGACCAGCTTGCCGCGCTCCGAGTTCGCCGTGGTCGATCCGCATTCGAGATCGATCTTCTTGTCGACGACCGCCGGAATGCGGTCGTCGGAGGTCACCTTGACGTAGTCGATCTTGAGGTTGGCGTCGTCGACCTCGGCCCCGATCTCGTCGACGATCGCATCGCACAGCTCGAGGCTGTAGCCGATCGGCCGGTTGGAGTGGTCGAGGAACGAGAACGGCGGCGAACTCTCGCGATAGCCGATCCGCACGGAATGCGTGGCCTTGATGTTGGCGAGCGTGGGGCTGAGCCCCTCGCCGCCGGCCGTCTGCCCAAAGGCCGGTGCTGCCAGCAGACATGCTGCCAGCACCAACCCTTCAGCCAGGATCGGCCTCCAGCGGGCGCGATGCATGCGTCCCTCCCGTCAATGTGCAGGCACAGCGTCACCGGCGACGGCATCGGAGGGCACCGCATCGTCGGGCCCGAGCTCGTGCTCGGCCTTCAGCTCGCCCTCCCACTTCGCGACCACGGCGGTGGCCAGCGAGTTGCCGATCACGTTGGTGGCGCTGCGGCCCATGTCGAGGAAGGTGTCGATGCCCATGATCATCAGCAACCCGGCCTCGGGGATGCCGAACTGCGACAGCGTCGAGGCGATCACCACCAGCGACGCGCGCGGCACACCGGCAACGCCCTTCGAGGTGATCATCAGCGTTGCCAGCATCGCCAGCTGCGTGCCGAGCGACATTTCGATGTGGTAGGTCTGCGCGATGAAGATGCTCGCGAAGGTGCAGTACATCATCGTGCCGTCGAGGTTGAAGGAATAGCCGAGCGGCAGCACGAAGGCCGAGATCCGCGAGGAGGCGCCGAACCGGTTCAGCCCCTCCAGCGTCTTCGGGTAGGCCGCCTCCGAGGAGGCGGTCGAGAACGCGATCATCAGGGGCTCGCGGATCAACCGCAGCAGATGGCTGTAGCGCGGCCCGATCACGACGAAGCCGACCGCGACCAGGATGCCCCACAGGATCAGCAGCGACAGATAGAAGCCGCCCATGAAGACGATCAGCTTCCAGAGCACGCCGAGGCCGTTCTTCGAGACGGTCGCCATGATCGCGGCCCACACCGCGAGCGGCGCGAACAGCATCACATAGCCGGTGACCTTGAGCATGATGTGCGCGAGGTCGTCGATCAGGCTCATGATCGGCTTGGCCCGTTCAGGCATGGCGCCGAGCGCAACCGCGAAAAATACCGCGAACACCACGATCTGCAGGATCTCGTTCTGCGCCATCGCATCCGCGATCGAGGTCGGGATCAGATGGGTCAGGAATTTCTCGATCGAGAAGGCCGAGACCGGCAGGCCGGTGGACTGGGCCTTGTCGGGCAGCGTGCCGGGGAAATTGGCGCCGGGCTGCAACAGGTTGACCATCACGAGGCCGAGCAGCAGCGAAATGAAGGAGGCGGAGACGAACCAGCCCATGGTCTTGGCGAAGATGCGCCCGAGCTTGGCACCGCTGCCCATATGGGCGATGCCGCCGACCAGGGTCGCAAACACGAGGGGCGCGATGATCATCTTGATCAGGCGCAGGAACAGCATCGCGATCAGGTTGACGTCTGCGGCGATCTCGGCGCGGCTGTCAGGAAAGTAGTTGAAGACAATGGTCCCCATTGCGATGCCAAGGACCATCGCAATCAGGATGTACTGCGTAAACCTGTTCGACATTCTCTCACCCCCGTAAGTTCCCGGCGACGGGCAAGTGTGGCAGATTTACGCAGCTACGCAACACGCTTCGCGCCCAGCGGGACTTTGCCGATCTGTTCCCGTTGTGGAATGCCAGCGCTGGGACTAGCGTTCATGCAGCGCACAATCTGTGCACTGAGCTGCGCGCGTCGCAGTCAAACTGCATGCGAAACGACCAACGCGAGGGGGAGACACCACAATGAACGACACCGTCAATCGCCAGATCCTGCTTGTTGAAAAGCCGACCGGCAAGCTTGGCCCGGAGCATTTTCGTCTGACCAAGGGCACGGTCCCCGTGCCGAAGGACGGCGAGGCGCTGGTGCGGACGCGCTACATCTCGCTCGACGCTGCCAACCGCGCCTGGATGCACGGCGCCACCTACCGCGCTGCGGTCGAAGCCAACACCGTGATGGCCGGCGGCAGCATCGCCGAAGTGGTGTCGTCGAATGACCCCGGCCTGAAGCCGGGCGATATCGTGTTCGGCGACACCGGCTGGCAGGATTACGCCGCCGTACCGGCCAAGCACCTGGCGAAGATGCCGAAGCTCGAGCCGATGACGCATCTGCTCAGCGTCTATGGCGTCGCCGGCCTGACCGCCTATTTCGGCCTGCTCCATGTCGGCAAACCCAAGGAGGGTGAGACCGTGGTGGTGTCGGCGGCCGCCGGATCGGTCGGCTCGATCGTCGGCCAGATCGCCAGGATCAAGGGCTGCCGGGTGGTCGGTATCGCCGGCGGCAAGGACAAGTGCCACTGGCTGACGTCGGAGCTCGGCTTCGACGCCGCCGTCGACTACAAGGACGGCGCCACCTACAAGGCGCTGCGATCAGCGGCGCCGAAGGGCATCGACGTCTATTTCGACAATGTCGGCGGCGACATCCTGGAGGCCTGCCTCTCCCAGATGAACAACCGCGGCCGGATCGCCTGCTGCGGCGCGATCTCGCAATATGACGGCGTCCCCTCCGCGCACGGCCCGCGCGGCGTGCCCGGCCTGATCGTGGTGAAGCGGCTCGTCATGCAGGGCTTCATCGTGATGGACTACATGGATCAGCGCGACGCCGCGCTCGCCGACCTGCAGTCCTGGGTCGCCTCAGGCAAGCTCAAGGTTCAGGAAGACGTCATCGACGGCATCGAGAACACGCCGCAGGCGCTGATCGGGCTCCTCGCCGGCGAGAACCGCGGCAAGCGCATGGTGAAGGTGTAACGGGATAGTTCTCAAACCCTTTGGCGGCCGCGGACCTTTCACCGCCGTCATTGCGAGGAGCGATGGCGACGAAGCAATCCATCTTTCCGCTTGCGGCGCGATGGATTGCTTCGCTTCGCTCGCAATGACGTGGATGGAGCAACGCGACATATCTCCGTCATCCTGAGGTGCGAGCGAAGCGAGCCTCGAAGGATGGACGGCCCGGCTGGTGGCCGTCGACCCTTCGAGACGGCCGCTCTGCGGCCTCCTCCAGCGACAAAGGCGAAGCCTTTGCGCGGGGGTGACGGGGATGGATTGGGGGCGCGGGGCTAATGCGCCGTGCCCGGCGCTTCCGCTGCGGCTTGCGGCCCGGCCGCCTTGCCCTTCTTCGCCTTGCGCCAGTTCTCGAAGTTCTGCACCACGACGAAGAACGCCGGCACGAACAACACCGCGAGGCAGGTCGAGGCGATCATGCCGGAGAACACCGTGATGCCGATCGACTTGCGGGCATTGGCGCCGGCGCCGGTCGCGATCACCAGCGGCAGCACGCCGAGGATGAAGGCGAACGACGTCATCAGGATCGGCCGGAACCGGGCGCGGGCGGCGTCGATCGCCGACTCCAGCACCGGCTTGCCGTCGCGGATGTGATGCTCGAGTGCGACCTCGACGATCAGGATCGCGTTCTTGGCCGACAGCGCGATCAAGAGGATGGTGCCGATCTGGGTGTAGAGGTTGTTCTCGATCCGGAGCGAGGTCAGCACCAGCATCGGCCCGAGCAGCGACAGCGGCACCGCCAGGATCACCGAGATCGGCGCGTACCAGCTTTCATATTGTCCGGCGAGCACGAGGTAGACCAGGAGCAGCGCCAGCGCGAACACGAAGTAGATCTGGCTGCCGACCTCCTTCTCCTGGTACGACATCGCCGTCCACTCATAGCCGGTCCCCGGCGGCAGCGTCTTCGCGGCGATCTCCTCCATCAGCGTCATCGACTGGCCGGAGCTGTAGCCCTGCGACGGCAGGCCGATGATGGTGGCCGACGGATAGAGATTGTAGAGGCTGATAAGCGACGGGCCGACCGACGGCGTGATGTTCGCCACCGTGCCGAGCGGGACCATGTCGCCGTTGCTGTTGCGCACCATCATGTTCTGGATGTCGCGCAGCGTCAGCCGGTATTGCGCATCGGCCTGGGTGTAGACCTGGAAGGTGCGGCCGAACTTGGTGAACTGGTTGACGTAGCTCGCGCCGAGATAGGACGACAGCGTCGAGAAGATCTGGTCGGTGGTGACGTGCAGGGTCTCGGTCTTGACGCGGTCGACCTGGACGTCGAACTGCGGCACCATCGAGCGGAACGACGACTGCACCCGCTGCAGCGCGCTTTGCGTCTGCGCGTTGCTGACGACGGCGCCGGTGACCGCCTGCAGCTTGCCGTAGTCGGCGTTGCCGTCGCGCAGCTGCACCTGCATGGCAAAGCCGGCGGCATTGCCGATGCCCTGGATCGGCGGCGGCGGGATCACCAGGATGCGCGCCTCCGGGATCACCGCGAGCTTGTCGTTGAGGCCGTAGACCAGCGAGCGCAGGTCCTCGCCGGGGCCGCGCGAGCCCCAGTCCTTCAGGATCACATAGGCGACGCCGGCATTGGCAAGGCTCGACGAGTTGTCAAGCGCGGAGATGCCGGCGATGCTGACTACCTGCTCGACCCCCGGCGTCTTGCGGGCGATCTCGGTGACCTGGTCGAGCACCCGCTGGGTGCGATCGATCGCAGCGCCGTCGGGCAGCTGCACCGCGGCCAGGAGGTAGCCCTGGTCCTCGATCGGGATGAATCCGGTCGGCACCCGCGACAGCCCGTAGACGGCGATTCCGATCAGGATCAGCGCAATGAGGACCGAGGTCTTGGCGTGGCCGGCAATGCCGCCGATCACCCGCGTATAGCCGCGCTCGACGCGGTCATAGACCGCGTTGAAGCCGCGGTAGAAGAAATTGCGCTGCTCCGGCGGCACCGGCCGGCGCAGCCATAGCGCGCACTGCGTCGGCTTCAGGGTCGCGGCATTGACGGCGCTGAGCAGCGCGGTCGCCGCGATCACCAGGGCGAATTGCGCGTACATCCGGCCCGTCAGCCCCGGCAGGAAGGCCGCCGGCAGGAACACCGAGATCAGCACCAGGGTGATGCCGACGATCGGCGCGAACAATTCGTCCATCGCCTTGATCGCGGCGTCATGGCCGGACATGCCGCGCTCGATATTGTGCGCGGCGCCTTCGACCACCACGATGGCGTCGTCGACCACGATGCCGATCGCCAGCACGATCGCAAACAGCGTCGACAGGTTGATGGTGAAGCCGAGCGCGGCCATCGCCGCGAACGCACCGATGATGGTGACCGGCACGGTGGTCGCCGGCACCAGCATCGCCCGCCAGTCCTGCAGGAACACCAGGATCACAACCAGCACCAGGAGGCCGGCCTCGATCAGCGTCCGGTAAACCTCGTCGATCGAGGCCTGGACGAATTTGGTGGTGTCGAACGGCGTGTCGTATTTGATGTCCTGCGGGAACTGCTTGGCGAGCTGCGCCACTTTTTTCTGCACTTCCTTCTCGACCTGCAGCGCGTTGGCGCCCGGCGACAGGAACACGCCGATGCCGGTGGCCGGTTTCTGGTTGAGCGAGAACACCTGGCTGTAGGTCTGCGCGCCGAGCTCGACCCAGCCGAGATCGCGGACCCGGATGACGTCGCCGACATTGCCGGTCTTGACGATGATGTTCTCGAACTGGCTCGCGTCATCGAGCCGACCGTTGACGTTAAGCGTGTACTGGAACGCCTGCCCCTGCGGCGCCGGCGGCGCGCCGACCTGGCCGGCGGTGACCTGCTGGCTCTGCTGCTGGATCGCCTGGATGACGTCCTGCGGCATCAGCCCGCGCGCCTGCAGCTTGTTCGGATCGAGCCACACCCGCATCGAATATTGCCCGGCGCCGAACACGGTGACGTTGCCGACGCCCGGCAGGCGGGACAGCTCGTCGCGGATGTTGATGGTGGCATAGTTCGACAGGAACAGGCTGTCGTAGGTCTTGTTCGGCGACGTCAGCGTCACGAACAGCAGGATCGAGGTCGACCGCTTCTGCACCGTGACGCCCTGGTTCTGCACCGCGGTCGGCAGCTGCGACAGCGCCGAGGAGACGCGGTTCTGCACCAGCACCTGCGCGAAGTTGAGGTCGGTGCCGATCTTGAAGGTCACCGTCAGCGTGTAGGTGCCGTCGGCGCCGCTATAGGACTGCATGTAAAGCATGTCCTCGACGCCATTGACCTGCTGCTCGATCGGCAGCGCCACAGTGTCGATCACGGTTTTTGCCGATGCGCCGGGATAGCGCGTCGTCACCTGCACAGTCGGCGGCACCACGTCGGGATACTGCGCGACCGCGAGATTGAACAGCGCGACGCCGCCGATCAGGATCATCAGGATCGCGATGACGTTGGAAAGGACCGGCCGCTCGATGAAGAATTTCGAGATCATGGCGCGCTCCTCACTTGGCCGGTGCCGGCGTCGCGTCGCCCTTCTGCATCTGCGGATCGACCTTCTGGCCTGGGATCGCGCGCAGCAGCCCGGCGGTCACGATGCGATCGTCGGCCTTCAGCCCACTCTCGATGACGCGCAGGCCCTCATCGAGTGCGCCGGTCGTCACCTTGCGTTGCTCGACCACATTGTCGGCATTGACGACCAGCACGTAGCGGCCGCTCTGGTCGCTGCCGATCGCAACGTCTGGCACCAGCAGCGCGTTGTCCTGCTTGGTGAAGGGCACGCGAACGCGAACGTAGAAGCCGGGCAACAGGACGCGATCGGGATTGGGTATCAAGCCACGAACCGCCAGTGTTCCGGTCGACTGGTTGAGCGTCGGAGACGCATAATCGAGATTGCCTTTGTGCGGATAGCCGGTCTCGGTCTGCAGGCCGACCTCGACCGGCAACGACTTGAGGTCGTTCGCGGTCATGCCACGGCGACGCGCCTCGTCCCGCACCCGCTGCACGTCCTGTTCGTTGACGTTGAAGTTCACGTAGATCGGGTCGAGTTGCACGATGGTGGCAAGCTGGGTGGGCGAAGCCACGCCGACCAGTTCACCGATCGAGACAAGATGGGTGCTGACGATGCCATCGAACGGTGCGGCCACGTTGGTGTAGCCGTAATTGACCGCCGCGATCTTGGTGTTGACCTGGGCCTGCTGCAGATTGGCCTGGGCGTTGTCCCGCGTCGATGTCGAGGTTTCCAGCGTTGCCTGCGAGACCGCCTGGCGCTGCACCAGATCCTGCTGCCGCTTGAAATCGGACTCGGCCTGCTTCACCGTCGCCTGCGCGCCGACCTCTGCGGCCTGCGCCTGCTCCAGCTTCAGCTTGTAGGTCTCCGGCTCGATCGTGAACAGAGTGGTCCCCTGCTTCACGAAGGAGCCATCCTGATAGTCGATCGACTGCAGGAACCCCTGCACGCGCGCGACCAGATCGACGGTCTTGATCGGTGCGGTGTTTCCGGTGGCGTCCAGATAGCGCGTGATGGCGCGCTGCACCGGCGGCGCGACCTCGACCTTCGGTGGTGGCGGCGCAACAAAACTGTTTTGCTCGCAGGCACTTAAACTGACGAAGGCCGATACGACGCAGATGGTGCGCGTCAGCGGCGCATTTCGCAGCCGCAAAAAATTGCTCCGATCGAAATGTGCCGACGCGCGCGCGTGCCTCATTTCCGAGCCTCAGTTCAAATGACTTAACTCAAACGTGGTAGGCGGCAAAAAAATCGACCTGCTTCTTCCATAGCAACAATCCGCTTGCAGCGGAACTCGAAAGCGAAAATGATGCCGCTCGCGAAGGTTGTTACAGCAAGACATTTTAGAGCGCAGTTCAGTTGAGCCGGCGGCTTCCGGCGCAACGAGAGGATTTATTCAAATGATCAATGCGTTGACACGTGCGACGAAGCTTTCCGCATGGCTCGCGCTTGCGGCATTCGTGAGTACCGCGCCAGCCTTGTCGCAGGCGCCGACCGAGGCGCAGCGCGACGCCATCAAATCGCAATGCCGCAACGACTACATCGCGCATTGCTCGAGCGTTCCGCCCGGCGGCGAAGCGTCGCTGCAATGCTTGCAGAAGAACATGGCAAGCCTCGGCCCCGGCTGCGCCAGCGCCGTGAAGGCCGTGGAAGCGCCGGCCGCAGCGCCCGCGGCAGCCAAGACCGATGCTGCGAAGACTGAAGCGTCCCCTGCGGCGGCGACCGCCAAGCCGGCTGCGGAGGCCGCGGCGCCGAAGGCGGCCGGGGCGCCGTCCAGCGCGCAGATCTCGGCGATCCGCAGCGCATGCCGCTCCGATTATCCCAAGGTCTGCGCGGGCGTGCCGACCGGCGGCGCGCCGGCGCTGCAGTGCCTCGAAAAGAACAAGGCGAAACTGTCGCCGGCCTGCGGCAAAGCCGTAGCCGCTGCCGGCGGCGGCGCCGCGCCGGCCGAAGGCGCGGCGACGGCC
Source organism: Bradyrhizobium tropiciagri (assembly GCF_001189845.1). Lineage (GTDB taxonomy): Bacteria > Pseudomonadota > Alphaproteobacteria > Rhizobiales > Xanthobacteraceae > Bradyrhizobium > Bradyrhizobium tropiciagri. The sequence goes on along the minus strand of NZ_LFLZ01000057.1, from coordinate 50,789 downwards.
GCAGCACCGACGGCCGCGCCGGCAGTGATCATGCTGCGACCGCTGCGGCCGCGCGAAGAGCTGTTCGTGCTGCGCTCGGCCTGCGGCGCCGACGTCCGCTCGGTTTGCGGCGGTGTCCAGCCCGGCGGCGGACGGATCGTGCAATGTCTCGCGACCAATGCCGGCTCGCTCTCGCCGGCGTGCCGCGAGGTGCTGGCGCCGTTCGCGGCCCGGTAATCCTGTTGTCATGCGACTGACCGAAAGGGAGCGATCAATGCTGCGTATTGTCCTGACCGCCGCCTTGCTGTGCGTCACATCCGCCGTCTACGCCCAGGAACTCGCCACGGCGCAACGCGACGCCTGCATGGGTGACTATCAGAAGTTCTGCAAGAGCGTGACGCCCGGCGGCGGGCGCATCATCGCCTGTCTCGCCAAGGAAAGCGACAAGCTGACACCCGCCTGCAAGAAGGTGCTGGCCGAAGCCGAAAGGAAATAACCGCACCAGGCGGAGGCGACATGTGCCCGGCGAGCGCCGGGCACGAAGCCGCAGCACCTTGTTGTCACCCAAAGGCCAACCATACCTCACTCCGGGAGAGGGAATATCATGCGCTCATTATTGCTGATCGCTGCGGCCCTGCTGTCCTTTGCCGCGACCATGACCTTCGACTCCTCCGATGCCAACGCGGTGGTGTGCGGGCGCGGCCCGTATCGCGCCGGATGCGCCGGCCATCGCGGCGCGGTCGTCGTCCGCAAGCCCGTCGTTGCCGGCTGCCGCTGGGTATGGGTCGGCGGCGTCAAGGTCCGCCGCTGCTACTGAACTTTTCGCTCCACGCGGATCAGCATGATCCGGAAAAGTGCGAAGCGGTTTTCCGAAAAGATCATGCTGAACAGGAATCTAGCGCGCGATGAGGGTTTAGCCCATCGCGCTTTGGCCACCGCGCGCATTTTCCCTCTGGCGTTCCCGCCAGAGGGCGATTAGTCTGAACCCAAATTGTAAGTACACTGTCAATCTGGGAGGCAGACGTTGCGGATCGCCGTGATTGGCGGAGGGCCCGGCGGGCTCTATTTCGCCTATCTGTGGAAGAAGCGTCATCCCGACGCCGAGATCGATCTGTTCGAGCAGAACGCCGCCGGCGCCACCTGGGGCTTCGGCGTGGTGTTCTCCGAGCAGGCGCTGGACTTCCTGCGCGCCGACGACCCCGAGACGGTCGACGCCATCACGCCGCGGATGGAGAGCTGGAAGAACATCACCCTCAATCTGCGCGGCGAGAGCGTCGAGATCGACGGCGTCGGCTTCTCCTCGATCGGCCGGCTGGCGCTGCTGACCATCCTGCAGGAGCGCGTGCGCAGCACAGGCATCACGCCGCGCTTCGACACCGTGGTGCAATCGGTCGATGAGCTCCGCGGCTACGACCTGATCGTCGCCGCCGACGGACTGAACTCGATGGTCCGCCGCGGTCATGAGGCCGCGTTCGGCGCGTCGGTCTCGCAGTCGACCAACAAATTCGCCTGGTACGGCACCACCAAGCCCTTTGCGACGCTGTCGCAGACCTTCGTGGCGACCGACCGCGGCAGCTTCAACGCCCATCACTACCGCTATGCGAAGGACATGAGCACCTTCCTGGTCGAGTGCGACGCGGCGACCTGGACGGCTTACGGCTTCGCCGACAAGAGCATCGAAGAGTCGCAGGCGATCTGCGAGGACGTGTTCGCCGCGACGCTGGACGGCCACCGGCTGATCTCGAACAAATCGGTGTGGCGCAATTTCCCATGGATCTGGAACGAGCGCTGGTCACACGGCAACATGGTGCTGATCGGCGACGCGCTGCATTCGGCGCATTTCTCGATCGGCTCGGGCACGCGGCTGGCGATCGAGGATGCGATCGCGCTGACCAAGGCGCTGGAGACCGAGAACGGCATTGCCGCCGCACTGGCCCGCTATGAGGCCGAGCGCAAGCCGATCGTGAAGAAGCTCGTCACCGCGGCGCGGACCAGTGCCGACTGGTACGAGCATTTCCCCGCGCACATGAAGCGCGACCTGATGGATTTCGCCTACAGCTACATCACCCGCTCCGGCCGGATCGACGACGCGCGGCTGCGCGCGATGTCGCCCGCCTTCATGGCCCGTTACGAAGCCGCAAAGGGACGCTCATGACTGGGATCGCCGACCAGGTTCCGCCTGATAATCCCGGCGCGCGCGAGATCGGCTTTACGATCCCCGAGCGCTACAATGCGAGCCGGATCCTGTTCGACAATCTCGGCAACGGCAATGCCGAACGCCTGGCGCTGACCGGCCCGGCCGGCACGCGGACCTATCGCGAGCTGTGCGCTGACGCTGCACGCTGGGGCCACGCCTTCCAGTCGCTGGGACTTAAGCGCGGCGACCGCGTGCTGCTGTTCCTCGACGACACGCCGGCCTATCCGGCGGCATTCTTCGGTGCGGTCCGCGCCGGCTTCGTGCCACTGCTCATCAACACGCTGACGACGCCGGAGCTGTTGCAGTTCTATCTGTCCGATGCGGGCGCGCAGGTTGCCGTCACCGATGCGGAGTTCTGTTCGCGCTTCAACGCCGAAGCCTGCAAGGACACGCCGCTGCGCACGCTGGTCGTGGTCAACGGCCCCGCAGGCGACCATGCGGTCGCCGAGACACGCAACGCCGGCGATTGGCTGCAGGGATTTCCGAGCGAGCTCGACGCGGCCGATACCCATCGCAACGAGATGGCGTTCTGGATGTACTCGTCGGGCTCGACCGGCCGCCCCAAGGGCATCGTGCATCTGCAGCACGACATGGCCTATAGCGAGCGCGCCTTTGCCCGCAGCGTGCTGAAGCTCAAGCCCGGCGACATCTGCTTCTCGGTGCCGAAGATCTTCTTCGCCTACGGCTTCGGCAATTCGATCATGTTTCCCTTCTCGGTCGGCGCCGCGACGCTGCTGCTGCCGGGCCAGCCGAAGCCCGCCGCGATCTTCGCGGCGATCGGGCAGTACCGGCCGACCGTGTTCTTCGGGCTGCCGACACTCTACATCACCCTGACCAAGGCCGAAGGCGCGGACGCTGCCGACTTCTCCTCGCTGCGGATGGCGGTCTCCGCCGCCGAAGTGCTGTCGGCCGATGTGTTCAACGGCTGGAAGCGGCTCACCGGGCTCGAGATCATCGAAGGGCTTGGCTCGACCGAGGTGCTGCACGTCTATCTCAGCAACCGCGCGGAGCAGAAGAAGCTCGGCGCCGCGGGCCTGCGCGTGCCCGGCTACGAGATCATGCTGCGCGACAGCGACGGCCGCGAGGTCGGCGACAATGAGGAAGGCATTTTGTGGGTGCGCGGCGATTCCGCGACCCCGCTGTACTGGAACCGGCCGGACAAGACCGCCGAGACCGTGCGCGAGGACGGCTGGATCTACACCGGCGACCGCTTCATGCGCGACAGCGACGGCTTCCACTTCTTCCGCGGCCGCGCCGACGACCTGATCAAGATCTCCGGCCAATGGGTCTATCCGCTCGAGGTCGAGCTCTGCCTCGCCGATCACCCCGACGTCCGCGAATGCGCGGTCTACGCCGCCGAATTGCCCGACCGCCGCATGACGCTGCGCGCCGTGGTGGTGATGAACAAAAGTGGCTTCGACACGGCCGAAGCAACGCGGCGGTTGCAGGACTACGTCAAGACGAAGCTCTTGCCGTACAAATATCCGCGCGAGGTGAAGTTCATCGACGAGCTGCCGAAGACGGGAACGGGAAAGATCGACCGGCAGGCGGTGATGCGGATGTAGCGGCGGCGCGGCACGAACTGCTTTCGGGCCGAAGTCTCAACCGTCTCGCCCGGGGCCATCCCTCTCCCCACCCTCCCCCACAAGGGGGGAGGGAGCCCGACTAGCGTGCTCACCTCACCCAGTCGCGTAAGGAAGGCACCGGCGGACGGGTTCCCTCCCCCCTTGCGGGGGAGGGTTAGGGAGAGGGGTGCCGCACGGGTGCTATCTCTGCATCCATTCACACGACGGGATCAGGCCTTCAGCCCCGTCCCGCCATACAGCCACGCGATATCGTCGCGCCACTGGCCTTGCGATTTCGCGCTCATGATTGCGTTGCGGATGCGGGCGTGGTCGCCGGCGGGATGATAGACGTGCTCGCCGATCGCGCGTGACATCAGCTGCACGCGGGCAGTGCGCGGAAAGCGTTGCGCGCGATAGGCGTCCAGCGCAACCGCATGATCCTCGTGACTGGCCAGCATGTGCGACAGGCAGACCGCATCCTCCATCGCCTGGCAGGCACCTTGCGCAAAATATTGCAGCATCGGATGCGCGGCGTCGCCGAGCAGCACCACGCGGCCGTCGATCCAGCGCTCGGTAGGATCGCGGTCGCACAGCACCCAGAGCTTCCAGTTGGTGCCGTGGCGGATGATGTTCTGCGCTCGCTCATGGACGTGGGTGAAGCCCTTCATCACCTCTTGCTCGGAGACCGGCTTGCCGGCGACCGGCTCAGGCGCATCATTGTGATAGGTGACGACGAGGTTGAACACCTTCCAGCCCGACAGCGGGTAATGCACGATGTGGCATTTCGGGCCGGCCCACAGCGTCGCCGCGTTCCAGCGCAGATCCTCCGGCATCTGCTCGGTCGGGATCACCGAGCGATAGGTGGTGTGGCCGGAGACGCGCGGCGGGCCGTCCGCCGTCACCTGCTTGCGGATGTTCGACCACAACCCGTCGGCGCCGATCAGCAGCCGCCCGGCGATGCGCTCACCACCGGCAAGCTTTGCGGTCACTGACGAGCCATCCTGCTCGTAGCCCGTCACTTCGCTGGACACGCGCAGCTCGATCAGGTCATGATCCTGGCAGGCGCGCAGGAACACGCCATGCAGGTCGCCGCGATGCACCACGGCATAGGGGTTGCCGAATCGCGCGCGAAACGTCTCGCCGAGATCGATGTGGGTGATCTCATCGGCGGTCAGCGCATCCATCAGCCGCAGCTGATCGATATAGACGGCCATGTTGCGCGCGGCCTCGCCGACGCCGAGATAGTCGAAGGCGTGGAATGCGTTCGGCCCGAGCTGGATGCCGGCGCCGATCTCGCCGAGCGCCGCGGCCTTCTCCAGCAGGATTGAGCGGATGCCCTTCTGGGCGAGCCCCAGCGCCACGGCGAGGCCGCCGATGCCGCCACCCGCGATCAGGACCGGCTTGCTGTCCGCCATCAGCCCGACCTCCCCAGATGTTCGAGCGCGTCCTCGGCGCGCAGCGGCACCCGCGAGGCCTCGTTGTTGAGGTCGACAAGTTGGGTCAAGAGCGAGAGAAGCGTCTTGCGGTCGGCCGGCTTCAGCGGCTGCAGCATCCGCGCCTGCGCCTTGTCGACCGAGGGCATGATCTCGTTGAGCACGCCAGCGCCGGCCTTGGTGAGAAAGAGCAGCTTGACGCGCTTGTCCTCGGGCGCCGGCTTGCGCACGATGTAGTCCTTGGCCTGCAGCCGCTCGATCACATTGCCGAGCGTGGAGCGGTCGAACGCGATCACCGCCGAAAGCCTTGTGGCGTCGATCCCGGGATGGGTCGAGATCGTAACCAGCGCGGCGTACTGCACCGGTGTCAGATCGAACGCCTTGCACTCCTCGATGAACAGCGCGACCGCGATCTGCTGCATCCGCCGGAACAGATAGCCGGGCGCGGTGTAGACCGCGTCCATGGTGACGGGCGTGGGCTTGCTATTCGGCATCGGGCTGCTTGTCCGGGGCGGCGTCGGCGAACGCCTTGACCTGCTTTGCCGCGGCCTCTGCCTTGAGCAGGCGCGGATAGGCCGACACGTCGACGCCGAAGCGCCGCGCATTGGCGAGCTGCGGCACCAGGCAGAGATCGGCGAGCGTCGGCGTATCGCCGAAGCAGAACGGCCCGGCCTCCTCCGTGATCAGGGTTTCGCAGGCCGAAAGGCCCTCGCGATTGGCCCAGGCCGCCCACTCCGTCACCTGCTCTTCCGGCAGGCCGAGCTTGCGCAGCCGCGCCAGCACTTTCAGATTCTGTACCGGGTGGGTGTCGCAGGCGATTGCTTGCGCGAACGCCCGCACCTTGGCGCGCCGCAGCGGATCCTTCGGCAGCAGCGGCGGATTGGGATTGGTCTCGTCGAGCCATTCGATGATCGCGAGCGACTGGGTGAGGATCGCGCCGGCGTCGTTCTCCAATGTCGGCACCAGCCCCTGAGGATTGATCGCGAGATAAGCGGGCGCGCATTGCTCGCCCTTGCGCAGATGATGCGGCAGGTGCTCTGGAGTCAGCCCCTTCAGATTGAGGGCGATCCGAACCCGGTAGGACGCGCTGCTCCGGAAATAGCCATGCAGCTTCATCGGAACCTCCCTTGCATTTCGTTAGATTGACGCTAGCCGTATTGTAAGTATACTGTCAATTAAATTGCACCAAACAAGAACGATGGGAGGCTTGCCATGGAAGCCGTGCAGAAGACCCCGGAGCGCGAGGCGTTCTACAAGAAGATCGACGGCCAAAACCTCTCGGCGCTATGGAACGTGATGAACGATCTGATCACGCCGGAGCCGAAGAGCGCCTGCCGCCCTCACCTGTGGAAGTTCGACCAGATCCGCGACTACATGAACGAGGCCGGAAAGCTGATCACGGCCAAGGAAGCCGAGCGCCGCGTGCTGGTGCTGGAAAATCCCGGGCTGCGCGGCCAGTCCAAGATCACGACCTCCCTCTTTGCCGGCGTGCAGATGGTGGTGCCGGGCGACATCGCCCCCGCCCATCGCCACGCCCAGTCGGCGCTGCGCTTCGTGCTCGAGGGCAAGGGCGCTTTCACCGCGGTTGACGGCGAGCGCACCGCGATGTCGCCGGGCGATTTCGTCATCACGCCGTCGATGACCTGGCATGACCATTCCAACGAAACCAATGAGCCGATGTTCTGGCTCGACGGGCTCGACATCCCGATGGTGCAGTTCTTCGACTGCTCGTTTGCCGAAGGCGCCAAGGAAGACCAGCAGTCGATCTCCAAGCCGACCGGCGCCAGCTTCGCGCGCTACGGCCATAATCTGCTGCCGATCGACCAGAAGCGAACCTCGAAGACCTCGCCGATCTTCAACTATCCCTATGAATACACCCGCGAGGCGCTGGAGAAGGCCAGAGCCAGCGACGAGTGGGACGCCTGCCACGGCCTCAAGCTGAAATTCTCCAACCCCGAGACCGGCGATTTCGCGATGCCGACCATCGGCACCTTCATCCAGCTGCTGCCGAAGGGTTTTAAGACCGCACGCTATCGCTCGACCGATGCCACCGTGTTCGCCGCGATCGAGGGCAAGGGCCGCACAAGTGTCGGCGACCAGACCTTCGAATGGGGACCGCGCGATTTGTTCGTGGTGCCGAGCTGGCACTGGGTCACCCACGAGGCCGACGCCGACTCCGTGCTGTTCTCGTTCTCGGACCGTCCGGTGCAGCAGAAGCTGGATCTGTTCCGCGAGGATCGCGGGAACGCGTAAGGTGCAGCAAAGCGCAGGCGCGCCTGCCGTCGTCATTGCGAGCGGAGCGAAGCAATCCATCGTTCGGCATAACGGATGGATGGATTGCTTCGTCGCTTCGCTCCTCGCAATGACGGCAGAGCGCCTCTCACCGCCAGTGCAACAACCGCGTCTCCAGCAGATTGATCAGCTTGCCGACCGCAAGCCCGAACAGCGACAGGATCACGACGCCCGCGAGCAGTTGATCGGTCTGCATCAGATTGCCGGCCTGCAGCACGAAGGCGCCGATGCCGTATTGCGCGCCGATCATCTCGGCGCTGACGACGAGCAGCAGCGCGACGGATGCGGTGATGCGGAAGCCGGCGAGGATCGAGGGCAGCGCGCCCGGCCAGATCACCCGTCGCACGATGGCGTGGAACGGCACGTTGAAGCTTTGCGCCATCCGGATCAGGTTACGCGGCACCGCATCGACGCCGCTATAGACCGAGATCGCGGTCGAGAAGAACACCCCGAGCGCAATGGTCGCGATCTTCGGTTCCTCGCCGATCCCGAGCCAGAGGATCAAAAGTGGCAGCAGCGCGATCTTCGGGATCGGGAACAGCGCCGAGATAAAGGTGATGCCGACGCCGCGTGCCATGGTCGACAGCCCGATCGCGAAGCCGACGATGACACCGGCGGCCGTGCCGATGATCCAGCCGGTGCCGATCCGCATGATCGACCACGAGAGGTGTTGCCACAGGGCACCCGACGTCGCGAGCTTGGTGATCGCGACCGCGATCGCCGACGGTGCCGGCAGGAACAGCGGATTGACCCAGCCTGCGCTGCCGGCGAGCTGCCAGATCGCGATGACCAGCGCGAGTGCGATCCAGCCGGCGTAGCGGCTGCCGCCTGATGTGAAGCCGGCGCCGCGAAACGCGACCGGCCGCGTCGCTTCCGCCGATTGATCTCTCGTCTCTGGCGGGGCCCGATCAAGCATGCTGGACCTCGCGCTCGGCATCGATCGCTTCCTTCCGGATCAGCGACCACAGCTCACCTTGCAGTGCGGCCATCGGCCCGCGGGCATCCGCCGTGCCACGCTCGGCGCGCGTCATCGGAATGGTCACGATTTCCCTGATGCGGCCGGGGCGGCGCGACAGCACCACGACGCGGTCGGCGAGCCGCACGGCTTCTTCAAGGTTATGCGTGACATAGACCGCACCCATCGTGCCGTCGGCCAGCAGGCCGACGAAATCCTCCATCAGCAGCTCGCGGGTCTGCGAATCCAGCGCCGATAGCGGCTCGTCCATCAGCAGGATCGCCGGACGAACCGCAAGCGCGCGCGCAATGCCGACGCGCTGACGCATGCCGCCGGAGAGCTGCTTCGGGTAAGCGGCGCGGAAATCCGTTAAGCCCGTGCGGCGCAGCGCATCGTCGATCACGGCACGGCGTTCGCCGGCGCTTAAGGACGTGTGCAGCAGCGGAAAGGCGACGTTCTCCTCGACCGTATTCCACGGCAGCAGGGCAAAATCCTGGAACACGAAGGTCAGCGGATTGAGGCTGCCGGCCGGCGGTGCGCCGCGCAGTTCGGCTGCGCCTCGGCTCGGCCGCAGCAGGCCGCCGAGGATCGACAGCAGCGTGCTCTTGCCGCAGCCGGACGGACCGACGATCGCAACGACCTCACCGGCGCGGACCGTGAAGGAGACATCGTCGAGCACGTCGAGCGCGCCGAAGCGATGGCTGATATGGTCGGCGATCAGGTCCATGGCGCCCCACTCTCCGCTGTCAGACCGTCATCCTGAGGAGCGCGAAGCGCGTCTCGAAGGATGCACGGCCCAGATGCATCGCGGCCGTCGACCCTTCGAGACGCGCGCAAGTGCGCGCTCCTCAGGGTGACGGAGATAGGGTGTCGCGCGCGGCTCATCATCAATCCGCCTTCACATAGTCCTTGGCGATGATCGCATTCGCGTCAAAACCCTTGTCGACGAAGCCCTGCTCCTGCAGCCACTTGATCTGGTTGTCGACGTTCTTGACGTCGAGTTTTCCATCCGGATCGACATAGGCGCAATTGCCGACCACGTGCTCGACCGGCAGGTTGGTATATTTGGCGATGATCTCGAGCAGCGGCTTTGTTCTCTCGTTGATCGGCACCACGCCGTCCTTGATCGCGCTGAGGACCACGTCGTGATATTCGCGGTCGGCGCGGGTGAGCGCGGTGAGCAGCCTGGTCACCAGCGGTGCGTTGGTCAGCGTCTTCGGCGAGGCGAAGACGGCGCCGAGCTGCCACGGCGTCTCGTCGCCGACCCAGCCCAAAAATTTCGCGCCGTTGGAATCCATCAGCGTGCGCGCGGTCGAGACCGGCAGCAGCGCCGCGTCGACGGTTTCGCCCTTTAGCGCCGCGGCCGCATTCGACAGCGACTGCAGAGGCACGATCTTCACGTCCGACAGCTTGAAGCCGTATTTGTCGGCAAGCAGGCCGAGCGAATAATGGAAGCTGGAGCCGACCTGGGTCACCGCGACGCGCTTGCCGGCGAGATCCTTCGGCGTCTTCAGCCCGGCGGCATAGGCATTGTTGCTGGCGAAATAGCCGATCAAGGGGTAGCCGGCCTTCTCGCGACTCATGCCGCCGATCACCTTCAGCGTGCCCTTGCCGGCGAGATTGTAGAGGCCTGCGGTGAAGGCGGTGATGCCGAAATCGACGTCGCCCGAGGTGGTCGCGACTGCGATCGGCTGCGCCGCGTCGAAGAACTTCAGCTCGACGTCGAGCCCGGCGTCGCGGAAATAGCCCTTGTCCTGCGCGATGAATACCGGCGCCGAGGACGACAGCCGCAAGACACCGATCTTCGCCTTCAGGAGATCATCGGCCCGCGCGATGCCGCTCGCGGCCCACACCAAGAGACCCGCGAGTGCGAGCCGCGCCCAACCCTTCATTGCCGTCTCCACCTATAATCCTTCAGGCACGGCCTGGTCGCGCCCGATGAACGCGCCCTGCGCCGCGAGCCGTTGTTGCAACTTTTCGACGGAAATGTCGCGCGGAATCGTGTTGCCCGAAAGTGCCAGCGCAGCCGCGGTTCCCGCCGCCTCGCCCATCACGAAACAGGCACCGGAGACACGCGCTGCCGATTGCCCTTCATGGGTCATCGAGGCGCAGCGGCCGGCGACCAAGAGATTGTCGACGCCCTCGGGCACCAGCATGCGATACGGCAATTCATTGTAGCCGCGGCTCTCCGGGATCGGCGGAAACTCGAAGGTCACATCGCCCGGCACGTGCTTTTCCATCGGCCAGCCGTTGACGCCGATCGAATCCTCGAACGAGGCGCAGCCCAGCACGTCCTCGCCGGACAGCATGTAGCCCCCGATCACGCGCCGCGTCTCGCGGATGCCGAGCTGCGGCGGCAAATCGACGATGTAGGAATTCTCGAAGCCCGGCACCGTGCGCAGGAACTTGAACGCTTCGACCGCCTGGCGACGGCCCTCGATCTCGCCGCGCGTCATGTCATCGGGATCAATCCCGGAAATGGCGCCGCCGTCGCTACGCGTCACCTGGGTGAAATTCACCCGCCATTCGATCTGCGACTTCTGCGGCCGCACGATCGCCGACTTGCGCGGGAATTTGCACGTACCGGCCGCCTCGGCCTGCACCATCCGCTCCGGGATCGTCCGCCACGCATCGCCGGCCTTCGCGGGATCGATGCCGTTGAGGCGGAACATCATCGAGGGGTAGAGCATGCCGCCGGCATTATCGCCGACCTCATGGGGCGCGCCGGCCCACACCGCGAGGTCGCCGTCACCGGAGCAGTCGATGAAGATGCCACCGCGCACCGCCTGCCGGCCGGCCTTGGTTTCCACCATCAGCGCGCGGATCTGCGCGCCGTCCATCACGACGCCGGCACCGAGCGCGTGGAACAGGATGTCGACCTTGTGATGCGCCAGGAGATCGTCCGCCGCGATCTTGTAGGCCGCGGTGTCGTAGGCCTGCGCCAGGATCTTGCCGAGGATCAGATGCGGCGCGTTCAAGCCGCCGAGCCGGTCGATCCGCACCAAGAGGTCGGAGGCGATGCCTTGCACCACGCGGTGCATCTCGCCGAAGATGTTGGCGTGCAGTCCGCAGAAATTCGTGACGCCCGCCGCGGTGCCCATGCCGCCGAGAAATCCGTAACGCTCGATCAGCAGCGTCCGCCGCCCGGCACGTGCCGCACCGACCGCTGCCGCAATGCCGGCCGGACCGCCGCCGAGCACCACCACGTCATATTCGCCATAGACCGGGACCTGCCGCGCAGGTTCTTCGATCGTGCTCGCTCGCATCATTTCCGCCCTGAACAAAGTTTGATTGGGCCAACTATGAATTGATGCGGATCGCAGTACAATCCACCAAATTATGTGATCAGCTTTCGCGAATCGAGAAAGGCGAAAGCTGAGCAAGGGAAGGCAGATGGATACGCTGGTCAACCTCGAAGCCTTCCTCGCCACCGCCGATGCCGGCGGTTTCTCGGCTGCTGCGCGCAAGCTCAACGTCGCGACGTCGGTCGTCGCCAAGCGCGTCACCCAGCTCGAGGAGCGGATCGGCACCGCGCTGTTTCACCGTTCCACTCGCCAGTTGCGGCTGACCGAGGCCGGGCAGCAATATGTGCACCGCGCGCGCGGCGTGGTCGCCGATGTCGGCGATCTCCTGTCGCGGATGGGCGAGAAGCAGCGCGACCTATCCGATCATCTGCGCGTCAAGGCGCCGACCTCGCTGACGGTGGCGCGGCTCGCCGATGCCTTCACGATCTTCCAGCGGCAGAACCGGAGCGTGAAGCTCGAGATCGTGATGATCGACCGTCCGGTCGATCCGGTGACCGAAGGCTTCGATATCGCGATCGGCGCCTTCCCGCACTCTTTCGGCGGCGTCGTCGACGAGCCGCTGTGCCGGCTACCGCGCCTCGTCTGTGCCTCGCCGGCGTATCTGAAGAAGCACGGCACGCCGAAGCATCCGCGCGACCTGGTCGATCATCGCTGCCTCAGCTTCCTGCCGACCGGACCGGAATGGCCGTTCGAGGGACCGCGCGGCCGCATCAATATCCAGGTGCGCCCGATTCTCTCTTCCAACGAGGGCCGCGTGCTGACGCAAAGCGCGATCGCCGGCAACGGCATCGCGCTGCTCTCGCATTATCTGGTCGCCGACGCGCTGCGCGACGGCGCGTTGCAACCCGTGCTCGCGGACTATCCGATCCCGGAACTGTGGGTGAAGGCCGCCGTTCCCGAGCGCCGCATCGACGCCGCCGCGGTGCAGGCGCTGCTGAAGACGTTGAAAAAGTCGCTGGCGCAGCCGTTGTGATGCGACACCGGCCTTGCCGCTGGCATGCGGACCTGAGACAAGGACGCGAAAGGATCGCCCGTTTGAAACTCATGATGTCAATGTCGCTTGGTCTCATCATCGCCGCGACACCAGCGGTGGCGATCGAGACCTGCCGCTTCATCGAGGCCAAGGCCGAGCGCGAGGCCTGCTACCATCGGCAGGAGCAGGAGCTTGCGGCCAAGCGCAAGCCGGAGCTGCCGGTGACGCAGTCGAGCGAATCGAAGACGTTCGATTCGCTGCAACAGATGCGCCGCGACGACGAGGAGGTCTATCGGAGCATGCGCGGCATCTGCAACGGCTGTTGAGCTTACGCGCCGCCGCCCCAGCGTCCGGCGCGCTTCTCGGCAAAGGACGCCAGCCCTTCGGCAGCTTCCGCGGTCTGCCGCTTGACGGAATGCAGATGGACGAGGCGCTTGTAGGCCGCATCGTCGACGGCCATGCCGCCGAACGAGCTTTCCATCGCGAGCTTCTTGGTCTCGGCCATTGCATCCGGCGCGTTGCCGAGCAGCTGCTCCACGACCTTGGCGCCGGCGCTTTCCAGGTCGACCAGCGGCACCACCTCATGGACGAGGCCGATGCGGCGCGCGTCCTCGGCGCCGAAGCGTTCGCCGGTCAGGGCGTAGCGCCGCACCTGGCGGACGCCGATGGCGTCGCAGAGCTGTGGGATGATGATCGCCGCGGTCAGGCCCCAGCGCACTTCGGTGATCGAGAACAGCGCATTATCGGCCGCGATCACGATATCGCAGGCCGCAATCACGCCGGTGCCGCCGCCGAAGCAGCCGCCCTGCACCAGCGCCACGGTCGGCACCGGCAGCGTGTTGAGGCGCTGCACCGCCTCGAAGGTGGCGCGCGACGCCGCTTCGTTCTCCTCCGGCGATTTCGGCCGCACGCCGTTGATCCATTTCAAATCGGCGCCGGCCTGGAAATGCTTGCCGTTGCCATTCAGCACGACGACACGGACCGGCTTGGTCGAGAGGTCGTCGATCGCGGCCAGCACGCCCGCAATCAGCGCGCCGTCATAGGCATTGTTGACCTCGGGCCTGTTCAGCGTGACGGTCGCGACCCCGCGCGCATCGAGGCTCCACAGGACTGGGCTCGCCGACATGAATGTTCTCCCTCGCTCGGCATTGCTGTTACCAGCCACTATGGCGAGGCGCGCTGCCGTGATCCATCACTTTCGAGCGGGCGCGACCGCGCCCCGCGCATGACGGGTTGCGCGATGCCCCGCGCTTGTGGAAACTGACGCGGCACGTTGCAAGGACTGGTTCCACTGATGCGTATTTGCATTTTCGGCGCGGGCGCCGTCGGCAGCCACTTCGCGGTCCGGCTGGCACGCGCCGGCCACGATGTGTCCTGCGTGATGCGCGGCCCGCATCTCGACGCGGTCAGGACCGCCGGGCTGACGCTGAAGGTCGGCGAGACCAGCGCCACCGCAAAGGTGAAAGCGTCGGCCGATCCTGCCGAGCTGGGGCCGCAGGACGTCGTGATCAGCACGCTGAAGGCGACCGGCGTCAGTGCGCTCGCAGCCGGGCTCGCGCCGTTGCTTCAGCCTGATACGGCGATCGTGTTCGCGCAGAACGGCATTCCCTGGTGGTACGGTCTCGGCCTGCCGCCGCAGCATCCGGCGATCCCCGATCTCGGCTTCCTCGATCCCGGCGGGCGCTTGCGCAGCGCCATCCCGAAGGAGCGGATCATCGGCGGCGTGATCTTCTCCTCCAACGAGGTGATCGCGCCTGGCGTGGTAGACAACCTGTCGCCGGAGCGCAACCGCCTGCTGATCGGCGAATGTGACGATCGCCGGAGCGAACGCATCGCAGGCCTGCGCGCCGCGCTCAACGACGCCGCGATCGAGTCGCCCGAGGTCAGGGAGATCCGCGAAACGATCTGGTCGAAGCTGCTCACCAACATGTCGATGTCGGTGCTCTGCCTGCTGACCGGGCTGACCGCACGCGGCGTCCGCGACGATTCCGACATGCAGGACGTGATCCCGCGTCTGCTCGACGAGGCCAATGCGGTTGCGACACGCTACATTCCAGACGTCAAGCGCGTCACCCGCTCGGGGCCCGCGCCGGACCACAAGCCGTCGATCCTGCAGGACTACGAGCTCGGCCGTGCCATGGAGATCGACGTGCTGGTGCGCGCACCCGCGGCATTCGCCCGCGCGGCCGACATTCCGACCCCGATGCTCGATTTGATGGCTGCGCTCGCGATCCAGAAGGCGCGTGACAACGGCCTGTATCAGGGCTGACAATCCGGTCCACCACGATAACAAGCCGGGATATCGAACCATGCACATCAAGGACAAGGTCTGCGTCGTCACCGGCGGCGCCAGCGGGATCGGCGAAGCGGTGGCGCGGGCCTATGCGGAGGCCGGCGCGCGCGGCGTCGTGGTCGCCGATCTCAAGACCTCGCGCGACCGGCTCGCCAGCGTCGCCGGCGATATCGACGCCCTCGCGGTCACCGCCGATGTCGGGCTCGAGGAGGACATCAAGGCGCTGATCGCCGCGGCCGAGGACAAATACGGCCCGGTCGACGTTTTTTTTTCTCCAATGCGGGCCTGTCGCGCAAGGGACAGGAAACCGCGTCCGATGCCGACTGGGATGTGAGCTGGCGGGTGCATGTGATGAGCCACGTGTTCGCGGCGCGCGCGCTGGTGCCCGGCATGCTCGCGCGGGGTTCCGGCTATCTCATCAACACGGCATCGGCCGCGGGGCTGCTGGCCTCGCTGAACTCGATGCCCTACGGCGTGACCAAGAATGCGGCGGTCGCGCTCGCCGAGCATCTCGCCATCCAGTATGGCGATCGCGGCATCCGCGTCTCCGTACTCTGCCCGCAATCGGTGCAGACCGGCATGACGACGCCGGGCCCGAGCGCGGCACGCGTCGACGGCGTGCTGCAGCCGGGCGAGGTGGCGCGGATGGTGATCGAGGCGATGGCGGAGGAGCGCTTTTTGATCCTCTCGCATCCCCAGGTGCAGGAATACATGCAGCGCAAGGCCACCAATCGCGAGCGATGGCTGTCCGGCATGCGCCGCCTGCGCGACCGCATCTATGGCGGCGCGCCTACTTGATCGAACGTAGCCCGGATGGAGCGAAGCGCAATCCGGGACGGTTTCGCAAATGGAAAGACAACCCGGATTACGCGGGGCCCGTCGTCGGGCGCGCGTTCGCGCGACCCGTTGGCTCCATCCGGGCTACAGAATTCTACGAATGCTCCACCACCCACGCCGCGAACGCATCGAGCACCTCGGCCATCACCTCGCGGTCGTCGCGGCCGGAGCGCTTGAGGACATGGAAGGAATGGTCGGCCTCCTGCACGAGATGCAGTGTCGCCCGGCTACCCAACTCCTTCACGACAGGCTCGAGCAGCTCGAGCTCGGCCAGCGCGTCGCGCGTGCCCTGCAGGAACAGCATCGGCACCTTGACCTCGGCGAGGTGCTTGGCCCGCTCGCGCGACGGCTTGCCGGCGGGGTGCAGCGGAAAGCCGAGGAACACCAGCCCGCGCACGCCTTCGAGCGGCGCCTTGGCCTGCGCCTGCGACGTCATGCGTCCGCCGAACGACTTGCCGCCGGCGAACAGCGGCAGGTCGCCGCAACGGCGCGCGGCTTCCCGAACCGCGGCACGCACCGTCGCCTGCGCGACAGCGGGCGGATCGGGCCGCTTGCTGCCCTTCTCCATGTAGGGAAACTGATAGCGCAGCGTCGCGATGCCGCGCGCCGCCAACCCCTCTGAGATCACGGCCATCGAGGGATGCGTCATGCCGGCACCGGCGCTATGGGCGAACACATAGGCCGCACGCGCCGTTTCCGGGCGCAGCAGGAGCGCGGACACCGCGCTGTCGTCCGAGACCGTGATCGTGAGCGGTTGTGCGCCTGACGCGTTCAAGATGACATCTCGAAGAATTGTTGGTCCGCCAGTTCTAGCCGCCGCGGCCGATGCGCGCAAATGCCGCCGAGGAGAGCACGCCGCAAGTGAACTGGCTCACAGCCAATCAAAATTTCCTTTGCAACATTTCCTTTGCAACATTTCGGTTGGTAGACCAAGCGGCGCCGCTATAGGATAGTGCACGACACGACACACGCTTAACGCGAACCTATTTCGGCGATTTTTAACATCTCGACAATATGACGCGCGGGTACCGCGAATCGGGGGACGGGGCATGCCTCGCAAGACGATCTTTTTCATCGGACTGTTGATTGTCGCCGGCGTCCTCTACTTCAAGGACGATATTGAGACGGTGACGAGCGGCTTCCGCGTCAAGGTCGTCGATTACCAGCCGCCGGCAAAGACCGTATGGCTGGATCAGAATGTCAGCGCCGAACGGCTGCGCTGGTTCTATCACGCCGACCAAGGCACGCGGACCTTCGGCATTCCCGTTGAATGGTTCATGGCGCTGGAGCAACCGACGGTGTGGCCGCTGTTCACGGCGGCGCCGAAGCTCAGCGAGACCAATTATCTCGGCCGCTTCGGCTTTATTCCCGACACCGTGATCCCAGGCAGCCCCGATCCGCTGCCGATCGGCTTCGCGCCGAGCAGCCCGATGGCCGATGCCAACGGCGCGCCGTGGCGCAACCCGCACACGAAGGAGGACATGCACGGGGTCGGCCTGACCTGCTCCGCCTGCCACACCGGCAGCTTCAGCTATCGCGGCACCGAGATCGTGATCGACGGCGGACCGGCCAACACCAATCTGTTCGAATTCCAGAAGAGCGTCGGCGTCTCGCTGCTGCTGACCCGGTTCTGGCCCGGCCGCTTCTCGCGCTTTGCCGAGGCGATCCTCGGCAAGGAGGCCAGCCTCGATGAGCGCATGGCGCTGCGCGGCCAGCTCGATCTCGTGCTGAAGCAATACGCCAACATCAATGCACTGGAGGGCAAGGTCGCCGCCAACAGTGTCGAGGAAGGCTATGCGCGGCTCGATGCGCTCAACCGGATCGGCAACCAGGTGTTCTCGATCGACCTGAACAATCCCAACAACTACGCCTCGCATTCGGCGCCGGTGCATTTCCCGCGGATCTGGAACGCGCCGTGGTTCAGCTGGGTGCAGTATGACGGCTCGATCATGCAGCCGATGGTGCGCAATGCCGGCGAGGCGCTCGGCGTCAGCGCCGAGCTCAATCTGCTCGATGAATCCAGGGGACTGTTCAAATCGAGCGCGCGGATCGACATACTGCATGAGATGGAGCGGATGATCGCCGGCGAGCCGCCCAGCGAGGACAAGGGCTTTGGCGGCCTGGCATCGCCGAAATGGCCGGAGAACATCCTGCCGCAGATCAACATGGATCTCGCGAAGAAGGGCGGCGAACTCTACAAGACGCACTGCCAGGGCTGCCATGGCCCCGCGATCGACAGCAAGGCGCTGCCCGCAAGCGAAGCCTTTGCGCTGTTCAAGGACAAGAAGCGCTGGATCAAGAACGACGCCGGCCAGCCGCTGCTCGACGTCGAGATGATCCCGATCAGCCATATCGGTACCGACAGCGCGCAGGCCGAAGGCCTTGCGAGCCGCACCGTCGAGACGCCGGCCAATCTGAACATCAAGGACGGCGGCTTCGGACCGGCGCTCGGCGAACTGGTCGAGAAGACCGTCGACTACTGGTACGACCAGAACAAGACCCCGCCAGAGGATCGCAAGCGCATCAACGGCTACCGGCCGAACGAGATCCAGGCGCCGCTCGCCTACAAGGTCCGGCCGCTCAACGGCATCTGGGCGACCCCGCCCTACCTGCACAACGGCTCGGTGCCGACCATCTACGCGCTGCTGTCGCCGGTGAAGGACCGTCCCTCGACCTTCTATCTCGGCAGCCGTGAGTATGATCCCAAGGATCTCGGCTATGCCTGGAAGGACAAGGTCAAGAACGCCTTCCTGCTCGACACCACCAAGCGCGGCAACAGCAATTCCGGCCACGAATTCTCGAACGAGAAGCGCCTCGGCGTGATCGGGGCGGAGCTGAAGGAAGACGAGCGCCGCGCGCTGATCGAGTTCATCAAGACGCTGTAGCCGTCGCCGGTCGACACACCTGCCGTCATGGCCGGGCTTGCCCGGCCATCCACGTCTTTTCCGCAGGCGACATTAAGGGCGTAGACGCCCGAACACGACGAGCGGCGGGTGGGTGTGTCCGGCTCGCGCTCCGTAACGCCTGCTCTCAACTATTCTTCAACTTCGGCACCGGCTGCCGCCGCGCCGGACGGGTCATGGCTTCGAGCTCGAGCAGCTGGTTGAGCTGCTCATCGGTCAGCAGCTTTTCCTCCAGCACGATGTCGGCGACCGAGCGGTTCTCCTTCAGCGCGCGGCGCGCCACACGCGAGCTTGCCTCGTAGCCGAGCGCCGGCGCCAGCGCCGTGATCAGGCCGATCGAGCCCTGCACCAGGCTGCGGCAGCGCTCGCGATCGGCCTCGATGCCGTCGACGCAGCGCTTGGTCAGGGTGTCGATCGCCGCCGTCAGCATGCGCAGCGAGCTCAGCACGCAATAGCCGATGGTCGGCTCGAACGCATTGAGCTGGAGCTGACCGCCTTCGGCACACATCGTCACCGTGAGATCGTGCCCGATGACGAGGAAAGCGACCTGGTTGACGACTTCCGGAATCACCGGATTGACCTTGCCGGGCATGATCGACGAGCCGGCCTGCACCGCTGGCAGCCTGATCTCGCCGATGCCGGTACGCGGCCCCGACGACAGCAGCCGCAGGTCGTTGCAGATCTTCGATACCTTCACCGCGACGCGCTTCAGCACGCCGGAGAACAGCACGAAGGCGCCGAGGTCCGAGGTCGCCTCGATCAGGTTCGAGGCCAGCACCATCGGCTGGCCGGAGAGCCGCGACAGCTCCTCGACCGCAAGCGCGGCATAGCGCGGATCGGCATTGATGCCGGTGCCGATCGCGGTGGCGCCGAGATTGACCTCGCGGAACAGGCTGGAGATCTCGTTCAGCCGCGCGACGTCTTCCTTCACGGTGGCGTGGAAGGCGTCGAATTCCTGGCCGAGCGTCATCGGCACCGCATCCTGGAGCTGGGTGCGGCCCATCTTGAGGACGTCGGCGAATTCCACCGCCTTGCCCTTGAAGGCATAGGCGAGGTCATCCAGCGCCCGCACCAGCGGCTGGGTGGCGAAGATCACCGCGAGCCGCAGCGCGGTCGGATAGGCGTCGTTGGTCGACTGCGCCATGTTGACGTCGTCGTTCGGATGCAGCGTGTGATAGTCGCCGGGCTTCTTGCCCATCAGCTTGAGCGCGACGTTGGCGATCACCTCGTTGGCATTCATGTTGGTCGAGGTGCCGGCGCCGCCCTGGATCGCGTCGACGACAAAGGACTCGGCATAGACCTTGTCGGTTGCGACCTGGGTGCAGGCCTTGTCGATCGCATCGGCCTTTTCCGGCGAGAGATAGCCCAGGCGCTTGTTGGCACGCGCGGCGGCTTGCTTCACCAGCGCCAGCGCGCGGACGAATTCCGGAAAATGGCCGACCGGCACGCCGGTGATCGGAAAGTTCATTACCGCGCGTTTGGTGTGGATGCCCCACAGCGCATTGGCCGGCACATCGTCCTCGCCGAGCAGATCGTGCTCGCTACGGGATTGTGCCTTTTCGATCGGCACGGTGCGGACGGTTGCGATCGCGAGCTCGCTCACGCCGCCGCTGTCGCTGGAGGGTGGCGCGGCGCCTGCAGTGCTGGCGGTCTCAACCTTCGTTTCGGCCATTGGTCCCTCCGTTACCTGCTGAAAATCCCGTCGTCAGCGACGCCAGCCATGATGCGCCGGACAGAGATCGAAAGCCAATGCCTATCGGCAAAGTCTTGCACACTGACGAACGGAAAGACGCGGAAAAGCCGGATCGGAATGCGCGCCGCACCGGGAATCGAGGACTTGCCTTATCCGTCATGATAACAACAACTTATAGCTCCAGACCGCGGGGCGCTGCGCGACGGGCGCGGTTGCTTTCTCCGCCCCGTTATCGCGTGCTAGATCAGCACCGACTGGCGCGATGGCGCTGCCGACATTGAACGAACCAAGGACCAAAACCGTGTCCAACAACAACGAAGCGATCACCATCAGATTCCGCTGCCCGGCGGAGCTCGAGGGCAAGATTCCGGAGCCGGTGCCGGCGTCGATGGGTCTTCCCGGATGGCTCAAGGCGATGCCGACACAGGCCTTCAATGCGATGAGCAATCGCGAGGAGGATACCGTCAAGCGCTGCCCGCCGTTCGTCGATGCGATGACGTCAGGTTTCCTGCTGCCGCTGGTCTGCGATCTCAAGGTCGAGAATGGCGAGATGACGTGGGACAACGACCTTCCGGCGGGGGGCGCGCTCGAATTCCCGCGCTCGCCGGTCGGATTCCACGACGAAAGCCAGGTGGCCGGCTCGCCGCTGTTCGAGCCGGATCGCTTCGTCATCAAGTTCGTCAATCTGTGGACCATCGAGGCGCCGGCGGGCTACTCGCTGTTCTTCACGCATCCGGTCAATCGGTTCGACCTGCCGTTCACCACGCTGACCGGCCTCGTCGATTGCGACCTGTTCCGCGACGGCTGGGTTCATTTCCCGGCACGCTGGCACGACACCAATTTCAACGGCGTCTTGCCCAAGGGCACTCCGGTTGCGCAATGCTTCCCGGTGAAGCGCGAAAACTGGGTCGCGCAGACCGCGGCGATGACGCCGGATGAAACATCGCGCGCGCAGGAACTGTCCAACAGGATGTCCCGCGAGCCCGGACTCTATCGCCGCCAGTTTCGGTCGTAGGCCGGGCGCGCGATTGCTGCGCGGCGATGACAGGCGTTAGAGCGGGACAAGACCCTCTCCACGCGTCGTCCCGGCGAAAGCCGGGACCCATACGCCGCAGCAGATGTTGTTGATGGGACTCGTCGCTCCGCCATCATGCGACTATTCGCATCGGTGGTTATGGGTCCCGGCTTTCGCTCTAGGGCATGCACACATCTTTTCCGATCGAAAAACCGACTCTTAATCAAGGACTTGGATGTGGGGCGATGACCAAAGTTCGCGAGCGCAGCTTAGCTAAACGTCGTCATTTCTCTGCGTTCTTCAGCCAAGTCCTTGAGAAGACTCCAGAAGATGTGTGCATGCACTAGGGCTTTCGCTGGGACGACACCGAATATGTGGCGCGGCAGTCCACGTCACTCGAAACCGCGCCAGTCGCGTAGGATGGGTAGAGCGCAGCGAAACCCATCGTCTCACCACGCGGCACGGCTGATGGGTATCGCTTCGCTCCACCCATCCTACGATTCTGTGCGCTAGCGGCAGAATCGCCTAGCTCAGAAACTTCGCAAACCCGCTGGGACGGAAGAAGAAGCGGCCATGCGATGCCATGGTAAGCGCTGAAGTGGTGCGGCCGATCATTTGCGGCCGGCCGCGCAGCGCCAGACGCAGATTGGCTTCGCCGCCGGCGCGATCGCCCATCTCCAGAAGGGCGGCGGAGAAGCTGGTCCGCGTCAGGGGATCGTCGGGGCGCTGCGCCAGCACCTGGCGGTAGAGCTCCGCCGCGGCCGCGTATTCACCCTCGAGCAGCAGCACGCGCGCGAGCGCGGCCAGAACATCGGGATGTCCCGGCGCCGCAACGCGCAGTCTCTCCAGCATCTCGCGCGCCCGGCCGCGCTCGTTGCGCTGGGGCAGCAGCTGCGCGAGCAGGAGTTGAAACTCGACGCTCCCGGGGGTGAGCGCAAGCGCGCTCTCGAGGACGGCAACCGCCTCGTCGATGCGGCCGTCCGCGTGCAATTGCCCTGCGAGCGCCTGAAATGCCGGCAGGTATGGTGGCCGCCGCGCGGTGGTCCGGCGCAGCACATCGATCGCTTCGCTGCGACGACCGGCGCCGCCGAGCGCCGCGCCGAGCAAGGTCTCGAGGCCGGGATCCTCCACACGGCGCACGGCGCGCTCGAGCGGTGCGATCGCCTCCTCGTTGCGGTTCTGGATCATCAGCGCCCGCGCCAGGATCGAGGCCGCGCCGACATCGGTCCGGTTTGCCTTCAAGACCTCGGCCGCCAGCCGTTCGGCTTCGACGATCTGTCCCATCTGCAATGCGACCACGGCGCGTTGCAGGAGCGGGGATGGGCCAGGCCCGCGATTGGCGGAAGGAGGTGGAGGTTTCGGCATGCGATCCGTCGAAAGATGGTTCTTCCCAGCCGTTATCACCGGCGCCGACGGAGCGTCCAGCGAAAGTCGCGGTCGGGCACCAATATACCGTCGGTTCCCGCGGCCGTCAGGCGACACGCTTCAGACCACCTTCTCCGGCCCGGATTTTTCGACTGCTTAACCTATTCGACCTAGCCTGAATTACCGAAAACAGGGCCCAGCTTAATGTTCGTGACTACCCTTGAAGCAATTCGGTCGACCACCTCGAAGCGAACCGCTTACATCAGCGGAATCCTCGCGCTGCTGGCCGTCGCCATCGTCGTCAAGGCCGTGTGGTTCGCTCAAGTGGGACTTGGGCAGGGCCGCGAGCTCATCGACTTTACCGCCTTCTACATCACCGCAAAACTGGTGTGGCTGGGCACGGTGGATCAGGCCTATCAATTCGCCAGGCTCATCGTCATCCAAAGAGAGGTGTCGGGCGGACGCGATGGCTTCATGCCATGGACCTATCCGCCGCAGTTCAGCCTGCTGCTGGCGCCGTTCGCGCTGATCCCGGTCGGGATTGCCTATCTGCTGTTCGCTGGCTCAACGCTGACGCTTTACCTCGCTACGCTGCGCCGTCTCGCAGGCGATAACTTCGTACTCGTGCTCATGATCTTCTTTCCGACGATCGGGACCACGCTGGCCTGCGGACAGAACGGTCTGCTGACGGCCGGGCTGATCGGAACGGTCTGCCTGTTCTTCGAGAAGCGGCCAGCGCTCGCCGGGGCCGCGCTCGGGCTGATGATCATCAAGCCGCACCTCGCCGTCGCGTTCGCGGTCTATGCCGTGCTGCGGCGGTCCTGGATCGTGGTGATGACGGCTGCTGCCGTCGTGCTGATCAGCTCGGCGATCTGCACCGCGGTCTTCGGCGTCGATATCTGGAGCGCGTTCCTGCAGAGCGTGCGCGATTCGTCGGCGTTCCTGGAGCACGGCAATTACCCGATGCATCGCATGATCTCGATCTATGCCGCGTTGCGGACCGCGGGGTTGTCCGCGTCGGCTGCGTTTGTCGCCCAGGGCGTCGTCGCGGTGCTGGCGCTCGCCATGGTCCTCATTGCAGCCTACCGGCCGATGCCGGCACGCGAGCGCCTCGGCCTCGTCGCGATCGTGTCGGTCTGCATCAGCCCCTACGCCTACGACTACGACTTCCTGATCTTCAGCGTCGGCCTCGCGCTGCTGCTGCCGGCGCTGCTGGCGAGCGCGCGCCAGTGGGAACGAGGGATCATCTACGCCTTGCCGATTCCGATCGGCGCGTTCGGTTACCTGCAAGCGACGCAGATGGCGTCTTCCCACAACGGCGAACAGGCGCTCAGCACGTTCTCGATCGGCGGCTTTGCGATCATTCCGCTGATCGCGCTCATCGTCGGCATTGTGCTGCTGCGCAGTTCAGGGACGGAAGCAGTCAGCGGATCGACCGTCAGATGCGCATCCGCTTGAAGATCGTCTCCGGCAGCGCGCAGATGATCGCCATCACCAGCCGGAACCGCCGGGCCACATAGATCACGTCGCGCGGTCTCGCCACATCGGCGAGGTAGATATCCTCGGCGACGCGGTCCGGATCGACCGTCAGGGGCGCCGGCAGCTTCATATGCGCGGTCATCCTGGTGCGCACGAAGCCGGGCTTTACGGTGACGACGCGGACCTTACCCGCGAGTGCCAGGCGGTTGCGCAGCCCGGACAGGAATTGCGAGAAGCCGCTTTGGCCGCGCCGTAATAGTAGTTCGACGCCCGCCCGCGATCGCCGGCGACCGAGCTGACCCCGATGATGGTTCCCGAGCCGCGCGCCTCGAAGGCTTGCGCGAACAGTTCGAGCAACAGGCTGGGCGCCTCGAAATTGGTGCGCATGATCGTCGTCGCAAGCTCGGGATCGGTCTGCGCCCGCAACTGGTCGCCGAGTTCTCCGACGACGCACACCACGGTGTCGGGGAGCACGGACAGGCCGGCGACGAAGCCGGCCAGCTGCGCGGTCTCCAACACGTCGAGCGATTGAACCGTCGTTTCGACGCTGCTGCGCGTCCTGACATCATCCGCATTGCGCTGCGCGGCCTCGCGGTCGCGGGCAGCGAGCGTCACGCGCCAGCCCTCCTTTGCATAGCGCAGCGCCGTCGCATGCCCGATATCCGAGCTGCCGCCGATCACCAGAATTGATTTTGTGCCGGTCATCAAATTCCAAGCCGTGCTGAAAGATGGGAGACAAGGCGGGTGTTCGCCCCGGTCTGCTGGCGGATGTCCCGCAAGGCCGCAAGGCCAGGATATCCGGATTCGAATGTCGCGCGGGATTGCCGCGCGTCCTTGGCGAGGTAGAGCCGGCCGCCGGCATCGACCACCAACGCATCAAGCTCATCAAGAAACGCGAACAGCGTGTCGCTGACCGGAAAGTCCATCGTCAATGTGTAGCCGCGCAGCGGAAACGACATCGGTCCACCGCCATCGCCGAGCTGCTTGAGCACGGCGAGGAACGACGCATCGCCGCGCCGCGAGACCCGATCCAGGATTTCGGCAAGCACGCGACGTGCGCGCGCTTGCGGGATCACGCATTGATACTGCACGAAGCCGCGGCGGCCGTAGATCCTGTTCCAGTCGGCGATCGCGTCGAGCGGGAAGAAATAGGGATCCCAATGCACGAGCCGCTGCCTGCCTTGCTGCGCAGCGCCGCGGCGGAAGTACAGCTCGTTGACGCCCGCATCGATACGCGGTTGAGCAGCCAACCGGGAAACAGCTCCGGCACCGATAGCCGCGACATGCGAGGGCTGGGGAACGGCGCGAGCTCGGGCCCCAGCAACTCCTGGTCACGGCGCGTGGCGTGCTCGGCGAGATAGACCAGCGAGCGTCCGAGCGCCGCGCCGCGCGCAAGGCAGTCGATCCAGGCCACCGAATAGGTGGCCGATGCGCCGCCTTCCAGTTGATCGATCGCCGCCTCGAGATTGCCGGCGACGCGGGTGTCCTGCCGCAGCCAGGCCGTCTCGATCGGAAGCAGCCGCAACGTCGCCTCGAGGATCATGCCGGTCAGGCCCATGCCTCCGAGCGTCGCCATGAACAGTGCAGCGTTCTCCGAGCGCGAGCACGACACGATCTCGCCGCCCGGCAGCGCGAGGCGGAAAGACTCGACGATCGTGCCGAAGCCGCCGTCGCGATGGTGGTTCTTGCCATGCACGTCGGCCGCGATCGCGCCGCCGACGGTCACGAATTTGGTGCCGGGCACGACCTTCAGGAAGAAGCCGCGTGGCTCGAACGCGGCAAGGATATCGGCAATGGTCACGCCGGCTTCGACCGTCAACTGGCCGGTTGCGGCATCGAAGCTCCGCATCCGGTTCAGGCAGCGCGTCGAAATCGTCGAGTGCGTGCCGATCGCCGCATCGCCATAGGCGCGGCCCGCGCCGCGCGCGACGACGCCGGAGCGCCCGATCAGATGCTCCCGTGCGCCCGCGGGCGTCCGCGGCGCCAGCAGTTCGGTCGACACCCTCGGATAGTTGCCCCAGCCGGACAGGCCAATCGCGCCCGGATTGGAGCTCGCCGTCGCACGTCCTGGCAATGCAGCCGCCGGCATCGCTAGATGGCGGCGAGCATGATGACGCCGATCGCGCCAAGCCCGACCCAGCTGGCGCGATCCCGGAGCGCGAACATCACCGGATCGTCGTCGATCAATCCGCGCTGTGCGAACAGCATCACGCGGCCGATCCAGTACATCAGGATCGGACAGCAGGCCCAAAGCAGTTGCGGATGGCTGTAGAGCGCGCGAACCGAATCGGACGAGATGTAGAGCGTGAAGATCACGACGGCATTGAAGCCAGATGCCGCGGCGAGGATCGCAATCATCGATTTGTCGTCGACCTGGTAGCCGCGCGCCGCCAGCACGGCGCCGTCCGGCTGGCTGGCGAGCTCGATGTGGCGCTTCACCAGCGCCAGCGACATGAAGATGAACAGCGAGAACGCGAGCAGCCATTCCGACATCGGCACATTGATCGCGACCGCGCCGCCGATCACGCGGACGGTGTAAAGCGTCGCCAGCACGACGACGTCGACGATCGCGATGCGTTTGAGCCGCAGCGAATAGGACGTGGTCAGCGCGAGATAGCCGAGCAGGACACCGCCGAATGTGGCCGATATGCACAAGGCGATCGCGAATGCGGCTGCAAGCGCCAGGGCCATCGCGCCGGCAGCCTGCGACGCCGGGATCGCACCGCTTGCGATCGGACGGTTGCGCTTGGCCGGATGCGCGCGGTCGGCCCTGATGTCGAGAATGTCGTTCAGGATGTAGGCGCCCGACGCACAGAGCGAGAATGCGATCGCCGCAAGCAGCGACGTCGCCGCCGATCCCAGCGTAAATTTATGCGCGGTCAGCAGCGGCACCAGCACGAGGGCGTTCTTCGCGTATTGATGCACCCGGAGCAGCTTCAGCCAGCTGTGCACACCGGCCGGCGCGGGCGCAGCCGGTTCGGATCGACCGGGGCGCGCCACGCGCGATGCGAAGTCCGGCAAGGCGATCGTTGCGCCGCCGATATAGTCAAAGCCCTGGCGCAGCACGGGCGGCAAGTCTTCGCTCCGCGCCGTCGACGACCGGCCGGCCGGTGCGGCAGCCCAGGCGGTGAAGACGCCGAGATGCTGGGCAACAGCGCTGACGAACGGCTCGGAATAGCTTTCCGAACAGAGGTAGACCGGGCGGCCTTCGCCGAGCACCTGCAAGAGGAAGGTCACCGCGTCACGGTCGAACTGAGCGCGGGATGGATCGAAACCCGACCGATCGACAACGTGTGTCGAGCGCGCTTCCGGTCCGAACGCGGTGGCCATCGCCGTGGTGACCGCGAGAACGCGACGGCTCAATTCGGAAGCGATCCCCGCCGGGACGGTGCTTCCCGTTACCATCACCTCGTCGACATCGACAACGAGCGGCCGGCCGCTTGAACGCAGCGGATCGCGGAGGGCGTCGCTGCCGCCCTCTTCAACCCGTTCTGGAACGCTAGCTCGCATGCGCGCGGACTTCCGGTGGCCCCCTCCCCATTGTCCGGAGCGTTCCCTAATTTGGGGTGAATTTAGCGGCAAACGCCCGCCGCACCGCGCCGAAAGGCAGCGCAGAAGGCCGTTTGCGGCTTCGATGAGGGGTGGAGGCGGTCGCCGATGGCGTCGCTGCGCGCAACCAGGCGGAAAATGGCGATCCCGGGAAGACTCGAACTTCCGACCTACGGTTTAGGAAACCGTCGCTCTATCCGGCTGAGCTACGGGACCGCACCGCCCGCGGCTCAAGCATGCGGGCGCAGCCCTCCCATAGCAGAGGAGCCGAATGATCGCCAGCCCGCGCCAGTCCGGGCGCGCGCGAAGTTGCGTTCGCGGCGTCGCGCGTTATGCGACCTGCCGCGCCGGATTCGCGGCAGCATCCGCCGCGCTGGTCCGGCGCGCCGGCAGAAACTCGATCGCCTCATCCTTCAGCGAGCCGAAGCGCAGCGTCATGATGTCGAGCGCATAGTTCTGGTAGAGCCGCCACGGCCGGCGCGAGCCCTGCTTGGGGAACCGGGCGGCGGCGCGCTGGATATAGCCCGAGGAGAAATCCACCCAGGGCAGTTCGGTCACATCAGGATCGTTCCGCCGCGGCGTCACCTGCGCGTAGCCGTTCGCCTTCATGTGGTTGAGCATGCGGCAAACATATTCGCAGGTCAGGTCGCATTTCAGCGTCCAGGACGCGTTGGTGTAGCCGAAGGCGGCGGCGAGGTTCGGTACGCCCGAATACATCAGCCCCTTGTAGTTCATGGTCTTCGACAGGTCGACCGGCGCACCGTCGACCTTGATCTCGAGCCCGCCGAGCACCTGCAGATCGAGGCCGGTCGCGGTCACCACGACATCTGCGTCGAGCACATTGCCGCTCTTGAGCTTGATACCGCCGGGCGTGAAAGTCTCGATCTGGTCGGTGACGACGGACGATCCGCCGCTGCGCAGCGATTGAAACAGATCTCCGTTCGGCACCAGGCAAAGCCTTTGGTCCCACGGATTGTAGCTCGGGGTAAAATGCGTGGCGACGTCGTAATCGGGGCCGAGCGCCTGGCGCACGCCGCCGAGGATCAGCTTCTTCACGCGCTCCGGATCGCGCTTGCAGAGCCGGTAGAAGTACATGCCGAGCAGCACGTTCTTCCAGCGCGTGAGGCCGTAGGCGAGTTTCGCCGGCAGCCGCGCCCGCAACCAGTTGGCGACCTTGTCCTCGTCTGGCCGCGCCACGACATAGGTCGGTGAACGCTGCAGCATCGTGACATGAGCCGCAGTCTTGGCCATTTCCGGCACCAGGGTCACCGCGGTCGCGCCGCTGCCGATCACCACCACCTTCTTACCGGCATAATCGATGTCGTCGGTCCATTTCTGCGGATGGACGACGCGGCCGGCGAAATCAGCGATGCCCGGGAAGTCCGGCGTGTAGCCGTGCTCATATTTGTAGTAGCCGCTGCACATGAACAGGAAGTTGCAGGTCAGGCGCTCGATCGTCTGCTCCGGCCCGCGCTCGACTTCGACCGTCCATTGCGAGTCGGCCGACGACCAGTCGGCGCGCACGACGCGGTGGTTGAAGCGGATCTTCTTGTCGATGCCATAGGCGCGCGCGGTCTCACGCACATAGTTCAGGATCGACGGCCCGTCGGCGATCGCCTTCGGCGCGGTCCACGGCCGGAACGAATAGCCGAGCGTGTACATGTCGGAGTCGGAGCGGATACCGGGATAGCGGAACAGGTCCCAGGTCCCGCCAATGCAATCGCGGCCTTCGAGAATGGCGTAGCTGCGGTCCGGACAGTTGGTCTGCAAATGATAGCCGGCGCCGATGCCTGACAAGCCGGCACCCACGATCAACACGTCGAAATGAGTGGACACGCCCTGACCCTCCCGCGGCAGAATTGACAATCCTTATTGTCAGATAACTTGACATCTGACAATGGCTCGTGTCAATAGACTTTTCATGGCAAGCAGCCGGAAAGCCCGCCTCTATGGCGGTATGGACGCCGAGGAGCGCCGCACCGAGCGGCGGCTGAAGCTGATCGACGCCGCGATCGAGGTCTATGGCGAGGTCGGCTATCGCAGCGCGACGGTGAAGGCGATCTGCGAGGCCGCCGAGCTCACCGAGCGCTACTTCTACGAGTCGTTCGCCAACAGCGAAGCGCTGCTGATCGCCGCCTACAACCATGTCGTCGGCCATCTGCACGAGGAAATGACGGCTGCCGCCGCGGCCGCCGGCGACGATGCCGAAGCAAGACTGCACGCCGCGCTGACGCTGTATTTTACCCGGCTAAAGGAGCATCCGAAGCCTGCGCGGGTCTTCCTGCTGGAAATCTCCGGCATCAGCCCGGCGGTCGATGCCGTCAAGCTCGACGCCGGGCGCGTCTTCAGCGACATCCTGGTGCCGCCGGTGCTCGATGCGAAACATGGCGACAGGGGCGCGGCGGCGACGCTGCTCTCGACCGGCATGGTCGGCGCGGTCATCTCGATCGCGCTGCGCTGGGTCTCGAAGCAATATCCGCAAACCGTCGAGGACGTCGTCGCGATCGCCGCCAGCTTCTGCCGCGTCGCATTGACCGACCTGCGCTTGCGGTAGCGGTGGGTCCGCACCGCTCGCCGATTTTCGACTATGTTTCGCTGGGGTTTCCGGCCTGGCCCGAGGCCGCGCCGCTGATTTTACTTGCATGACCGGCGGCCGGGGTTGTCTTATGCCCGGTACCGGGCGCAACCAGGCTTTTCCTGTTTCGCCTTGTGAAACAACGAAAAACTGCATCAGGCGGAGCTTAAGCCTTTGGTCGACGTGCACCGGCTGGACGACGTGACCGCGCGCCTTGGCGACGTGGTACTCGATCCCGCGACCTGGCCGTCCTTCATGGACGAGGTCTGCGCGGCCGTCGGCGCGACCGGGGCTGCCTTGCTCCAGAGCGATGTCCGCACTGAAGACATTCCACGCACACAATCGATCACCGACTATTTCAGCAAGATCTACTTCCCGCACAATCTTCACCTCACCGACATTCGCGCGTCGCGCGGTGTGCCGCTGCTGCTCGCCGGTACCGAGGTCATCACCGACGCGGACCTGTTCGCCTCCGAGGCGGACATGCTGCGCGATCCGCTCTACGCCACGCTCGGCGAGTTCGGACTGAAATGGTTTGCCGGGATCGGATTTCACGCCGGCTCCGCCCTGTGGGCGTTGACCATTCAGCGCTCGCCAAAGGAAGGCATGTTCGACGCCGACGAGGTCAAGGCACTCTCGCGCGTGTCGGCGCGGCTGACCGAAGCCGCGACGCTGTCCACCGTCGTCGGCCGCTCGGCGATCTCGGGCATCACCAGTGCGCTCGACCTAATCCAGGTCGCGGCGATCGCCGTCGGCCGCTTCGGCGCCGTCATCGGCATGAATGGCCAAGCGGAAGCCTGCCTCGGCCGCGACCTCGCGATCCGCAACAATCGGCTCACCCTGCTCGACCGGCAGGCCAATGCCGACCTGACCAGGCTGATCGATCAGCTGGCTCACAATTCGGACCTGCAGCCGCTCCCGTCGTCGCCGATCGTGGTGCGCCGGATCGACAAGCGGCCGATCTTGATCCAGCTGCAGCCGGTGCCTCCCGCCGCGCGCTCACCGTTCCTGGGCGCGCGCGCGATCCTGTTGATCCGCGATCTCGAAGGCAGCGCCGCATTCGATTCTGCGCTGCTGGCGGCGACCTTCGAATTGACGCCGGCGCAGGCACGCCTCGCCACGCGGCTTGCGCGCGGCGATTCAGTCGAAGCGGCGGCACAGGAGGCCGGCATTGCCCTTGCCACCGCGCGCAACCAACTCAAGACGATCTTCCAGAAAACCGGCACGCATCGGCAGGCGGAACTGGTGGCATTGCTGCACCGGGTGAAGTGAGCAATTCGAGACGAATTGTTCTGAGGTTCCGGTCGCCTTCGCTGAAAATTCTGGAGATATTCCAATACCGCAGGGCTGGGTTCCACCGGACACAGCGGTATCGGCGGCAGTCCACAGGGTGAGGAAAATCGTCGGGTTCCCGGGTGACAAGCGTCACTAAAATGGCGACAATCTGCTCATTCTGTGTCGTTCGGGTTTGCTTGCAATGTCCGTGATGCCGTCACGATCATCGACGTTGGCTGTTGCCGTTTTTGTCGCTGCGTTCGCGCTGGCGCCGATGCGCGCGCATGCGCAATGGTGGCGCAGCGCCCCGAAGGATTTCGAGGATTGCGCCGACCTCGCCGAGAAGGCGAAGACCAAGGAAGACAAGACCGCGCAACTCGCCGACTGCAACGCCAAGTTTGCCGGACGCCGCAAGCCCGGCGGCGGCTACACCTATTACGACTTCATGCAGGACCGCAGCTTCGACATCGCCGGTCCCAATCCGACGCCGGACGAGCAGAAGAAGATCGACCAGGAATATACCGGCTATCTCGAGAAGGAGCGCCGCTCCAGCATCGTCGCGGCGTTCAACGCCAAGCAGCTCGAGCGGCAGGAAAAGCAGGAGCGGCCGCCGCAGATCCAGCAGGCCTCGCTGCACAATGAGCCCGTGCACAGCGAGTCGGCAAAAGTACCCGCCCCGGTCGCACGGCCGGCGAAGCCACGGGTCGCCGCCGCCGTGCCTCTTCCTAAGGTGCGGCCACAGGCCGGAAGCTGCGTGAAGGGCTCGTTCTCCTGCGAATGGCCGCGGCTCTCCGAAGGATTGGACGGTCTGAAGAAATTGTTCACGCCGGCATCGCCGCCGCCGACCAAGGTTGCGAAGCGCAACTGACGCTAAAGCGCGATGAGATTGGGTTGAATCGTCATCGCGCTTTAGCCTTTTGTTTGCGCATGATCTTTTCGGAAAACCGCTTCGCACTTTTCCGGATCATGCTCTAGTCAGTCCGTAATCACCATCGCCCAGAACCTGCGGTACGGCGACTTCGGATTGTCGACGTAGGCCACGCCGACGCGCTTGGCGCCCGGCATCAGCAGGTTCTCTCGGTGCCCCGCCGAGTTCTCCCATTGCTTGAGCATCTCGGCGAAGGCGATGAAGCCGGCGCCGATATTTTCCGCGGCCCGCTGCTTCTTCAGAGGTGCGATGCGCGTGAAGAAGCTGCCGCCGGCGGAATGGCTGACCGATCCCGTCGTCGACATCGCCTGCGCCTGCTTCAGCGCCGTCGCATTCAGCTTCGCGTCGAGCTTCACCGCGGGCATGCGGTTGGCGCGCCGGTAGGCACTGATCGAGCCGGCATAGTCGGCGGCGCTTGCCGTCGCAACCGAGCCAAGCAGAAAGGTAAGCGCGAGAACAAGCGGCTTCATCTCAATCATTCTCTCTCATGGATCAGCGCGTGTGACCGCGCTTGTGGTGTCGGTGCCTGACCGGTTTGTGCGCGGGCATGGCCGGCCGGCTCGCGGCCGCAGCCGCCGCGCGCTGCTCCTGCAGACGCGCATCATAGCCAGGCGAGGGCACCACGGTCGGCGGCGCGGCCCGCGCCGGGCCGGCAGCGAGCGCAACAAGCGCGAGCAGCATGACGCAGGATCGTTTCATGATGTCACCTGCCCGGTTGTGCGAACGTTATGGCAGACAATCATCGGCGCTCACGACGCCGCCGCGCGGATCTGTTCCGGCGTCAGCCCCGGCGAGCCCTTGCCGTCGGCCTCGGCCTTCCGGATCAGCGCGATGATGCGGCGCGACAGCGGAGCCTCGAGCCCGCGGCGATCCGCGATCGCGGTGATCACGCCCTGCAGATAGTCGATCTCGGTGCGGCGGCGACGCTGCAGATCCTCCCACATCGAGGAGCGCGCTTCCGGATCGATCTTCATGGTGCGGCCAAGCAGCATGCCGAACAGCGCATCAGGCAGCCGCAGCAGATGCGGCATCCAGCTCGACGGCAGCGGCGTCGGCGACACTGGCGCGATGCCCTCGGCGCGAACCGCGGCCAAACCCTCCGCCATCTGGTCGGCGAACAGTTGCCGCCAGCCGCGCTGCGCGAGCTGCTGTCGCAGCGGAATGTTGGACAGCGCATTGAGCGCGTTGTTGAGATTGACGATCAGCTTGCCCCACTGCACGCCGTCGATATCGGCGGTAGCCTTGATCGCAAGACCGGGCACCGAAAGCCGTGCCGCGGTGCCGGCATCATCCTGCGCGATCACGATGTCGCCCGAGGTCGAGCGATGGAAGCGGCCGTCGCCGAGCGCGACCACGTTGAACGGCACCATGCCGCCGAGCACGTTGCGGCCCGGCAAGCGATCGCGCAGCAGCGGCACATTGCCGACGCCATTCTGCAGGCTGATCACCGCGGCGTCAGTGAGTGCGTGGCGTGCGATCAATTCGGCGATCTCGCCGGTGTCGGCGCTCTTCACCGTCACCAGCACGGTCTGGGCGTCGCGCAGGATCGACGGATCGTCGGACAGAATGAGCCGGTCGGCCGGCACCATCCGCTCCGAGCCGTCGAAACTGCTCACCCGCAAGCCGTGGCCCGCGATCTCCTGGATCAGCCGCGGCCGCGCCAGCAATGCGACGCGGCGGCCGGACGCAGCCAGCATGC
Organism: Bradyrhizobium tropiciagri; assembly: GCF_001189845.1. GTDB lineage: Bacteria > Pseudomonadota > Alphaproteobacteria > Rhizobiales > Xanthobacteraceae > Bradyrhizobium > Bradyrhizobium tropiciagri. Next base: position 16,479 of record NZ_LFLZ01000057.1, on the reverse strand, counting down.
CGCCGACGAAGCAACCGATGCTTCCGGCGCCCGCAATCCCGATCGGCCGGTCCGCATTCATCTGGCTAAACGTCCGTTCATCAGGTCTCGATAGCAGACCTGGGGTTGCCTGCCTATTTCGATGCGCCGCCGCCGGGTGGCCCGCCTTGTAACCGTCATGGGCCACAGCTATGTTTCGCGCTCGGGGCACGGTTGCGGCAGGAGACGATCATGGGTTTACTCGACGTACTCAACGGCATGCAGAACGGCCCCCGCGGTCCAAGCGCACCAAGCACACCATCCGACAGTTCGAGCAGCGGCGGAATGTCGCCGATGACCATGGCCATCCTGGCGCTGCTCGCCTGGAAGGCGGTCAAGCATTTCTCCGGCGGCCAGCCGGGCGCAAGCGCTCCTCAGCCGACTCCGGCGCAGGCGCCACAACTCCCCGGCAATGTCACCGCTGGTCTGCCCGGCGGCGCTGGTGGCGGCGGGCTGGGTGATCTGCTCAGGGGCGGCCTTGGCGGCCTTCTCGCCGGCGGCGCAGCCGGCACCGTGCTCAGCGGCGGCCTCGGCGATCTGCTCAACCAGTTGCAGCAGAAGGGCCATGGCGACACGGCGAATTCCTGGGTCAGCAATGGTCCCAACAAGCAGATCTCGCCCGGCGACCTCGCCAACGCGCTCGGCGCCGACCAGATCGACTCGCTGGCGTCGCAGAGCGGCATGTCGCGCGACCAATTGCTGCAGGGCTTGAGCCAATATCTGCCCGACGCGATCAACCATCTGACGCCGGACGGACGGCTGCCGAGCGGCGACGAGCTGCACGGCAGGCTTTAGCGGCAGCGTTGATTCCATCTGAGGAGGACGACAGTCATGAGCGGCATCATCTGGGTCATCATCGTCGGCTTTGTCGCGGGGATCATCGCGCGGTTCCTGTCACCGGGACCGAATAATCCGAGCGGCTTCATTCTCACCACCGTGCTCGGCATCGCCGGCGCATTTCTCGCGACCTTCATCGGTCAGGCGATCGGCCATTACGGCCCCGAACAGGGTGCGGGCTTCATCACCGCGACGATCGGCGCGCTGGTGGTGCTGTTCATCTGGAACCGGCTGGTCGCGGCGCGCGTGATCCCGGATCTGGGAAACAAGTAGAAACGAGCGCCAGAGCGTTTCGATAGCGCAATGCCCGGGCATGACCCGGGCATTGTCTTTTCCGAACCGGTTTTCATCCGCGTCGCGGCGCGAATGAAGAACGGGTTTCACTGAATGAGATGCATGCCGGCGTCCATGCGGACGAATTCGCCGGTCATGTTGCTCGACGCCGGGCTCGCCAGGAAGCAGACCAGATTGGCGATATCCTCGGCCGTTGACGCAACCTTCAGCGGCACGCGCGCGATCACAGTATCGCGCACCTGCTTCGCCTGCTCCTCGCCGCGGCCCTTGGTGAACCAGGGCGTATCGATATACCCCGGACACACGGTGTTGACGCGGATCAAGGGCGCCAGCGCGCGCGCCAGCGACTGCGTCATGGTGTTGAGCGCGCCCTTGCTCGCGGCGTAGGCCACCGACGATCCGCCACCGGAGATGCCGGCGACGGATGAAACGTTGACCACCGCCGAGGGACGGCCCGAGGCCTTCGCGCCGGCTTCGAGCAAAGCGCGCGCGGCGCGGACCATCTGGAACGGGCCGATGGTGTTGACCGCATAGATGCGCTGGAAGTCCTCCGCGGTCAGGCCGTCGAGATCGTGATGCGGCACGTGCTTGGTGGTGCCGGCATTGTTGACGAGCACGTCGAGGCGGCCCCAGCCCTGCGCGGCGGCCGCGATCTTCTTGCAATCCTCATCGCGCGAGACGTCGCCCTGCACCACCAGCACCTCGGCGCCCTGCTTGCGGCAGGCTTCCGCGGTCGCTTCGGCTTCCGCCTTGCTGTTGGAATAGTTGATGATGAGGCGCGCGCCCTGCGTGGCGAGGATTTGCGCGGTAGCGGCGCCGAGGCCCGATGCCGATCCGGTCACGATCGCGCACAAACCATCCTTGGACATCTGCATTTTCCTTGTTGTTGCGAGCCAGATGATCTCCGGCGGTGGCGTACCATATCGCGCGGAAGTACACCTGCAAACCGCGCCGGTCCATTACAAATAGGCGTGCGGGCCCTTCTGCAGGCCAGCCCATTGCGCATCGTCATGGCCGCAAATGATCTTGACACCTGACGCCTCGAGCCTGGCAATCTCGTCGAGCGATTTCAGGAATTGATCGACATCGAGGCTGTTCCGCGGTGAAACTCGCTGATCGAGATTGGCGCGCACGCTCAGCGCGTCGGCGGCAAGCAGGAATTCGCCGCTCTGGTCCAGCTTGACCAGCGCGCCGGTCGTTCCCTTCGAATGTCCCGGCAAGGGAATCAGCGTCAGCTTGCCATCGCCGAACACATCCATCTGTCGATCGAAGATCTCCATCTTCAGCGGATGATCCCAATCCGCCTTGATGTATCCGCGATCGCGCGCGTTGGACGCATTGGCGGCCTCGAGCTCGAGCGCGTGGACGAAGACCGTCGCCTTTTTGAAGAAGGCGTTGCAGCCGCAATGATCGGTATGCAGATGGGAGCAGATCACCACGTCGATATCGTCGGGGCCAAGACCGACCGCCTTCAGGCTCGTCAACACATGGTCGTCCGCCGGCATGATTGGCTGCATGAACTTGGCAAGCGTGCCGAGCCGCCCTTCAGGATCGGTCGCGACATCGGGATGGCATCCGGTGTCGAACAGCACATTGCCCTGCGGGTGCCGCAGCAGCACGCAGGACACCGGAAGCTCGATCGTCTCGCCGCGCGGCGCATCAGGCAGATAGGTCCGCTTGGACATCCGCAGCCGTCCACCCGACAACATATGCATCTTCATCACGGCACCTCTTATTTCAGCCTGAAGCTAAACATGGGTTGATGGAAACTCATATGCCTCTGTGCCGACTGGCCTCGCCGGGCCGCCGAGCGCCATGAACCTGCCGCCCCATGCGGACCATGACCCAGTTTCATCTGGCGGACTCAGCCGTTGCCGCCAGCCAATCTGTTGCGGCGGGTGGCATACAAAGCGAGGTGCTCGAAAGTTCACTCGGCGGAATTCATGCGCCGCGCCGGCTTCATGCCGTCCGCGCAAGTGGCCCTGCGGGCAACGCTTGTCACGGCTATGGCTTTTCCGCATCATTGAGCGCAAGACAACACCGCAAGCAGGCCTGCCTGACGGCCGGACCCAAGCCAATCAACACGAGGAACGCTGTGGCGGAGAGTGAAAACATCGTCGCCGAGACCGCGGAAAAGATTTTCGCCGATCTCGCGGATGCCCAGACCATCAATCACGACAAGCAGGGCGCCTGGAAGGCGCCGCTGTGGCAGGCGCTGACCGAAGCCGGCCTGCCGCTGTCCTGGGTGCCCGACGATCTCGGCGGTTCCGGCGCCAGCCTCGCGGAAGGTTTTAGCGTCCTCAACGTCGCAGGCCGCCATGCGATCGCTGTTCCGCTGGCCGAAACAATGCTGGCCGGCTGGCTGCTGACGCAAGCCAGGATCGCATCTCCCGAAGGTGAGATGACGGTGCTGCCGGCAAGCCCGAAGGACCGCATCACGTTGAATGCCGACGGCTCGCTCTCCGGCCGCGCCCGCGGCGTGCCGTTTGCCAAGGACGCGAAACATTTCGCGGTGCTTGCTGATGGCAAGGACGGCATCTCGATCGCGCCGATCGATGCCGCGAAGTGCCGGATCGAATCCAGCACCGGCCTTGGCGGCGATCACAACGACACCGTCACGCTCGACAAGGTGCAGCCGGTCGCGACCAAGCCGGCGCCCAAGGGTTTTGACCAGACCACGCTGATGCTGATGGGCGGCGTGGTGCGCAGCCTGCAGATCGCCGGCGCGCTGGAGGCGATGCTCGACATCTCCGTGCGCTATTCCAATGAGCGCGTCGCCTTCGAGAAGAAGATCTCCAAATTCCAGGCGGTGCAGCACAACCTCGCCCGCCTCGCCGGCGAAAACGCCGCGGCGCTGGCCGCCGCGACCTCGGCGGCCGACACCATCGTCAACGCCAAGTCGCTCAACAATGACGCGGTATTCCTCGAAGCCGCCTCCGCAAAGATCCGCTGTTCGGAAGCCGCCGAGAAAGGCAGCAGCATCGCCCACCAGGTGCACGGCGCGATCGGTTTCACCATCGAGCACATCCTGCACCGCTATTCGCTGCGGGCGCTGGCCTGGCGCGACGATTTCGGCTCGGAGAGCTATTGGGCAGTCGAGCTCGGCAAGCTCGTCGCCGATCGTGGCGCCGATGAATTGTGGCCGCTGGTGGCTTCGCGCTGAGATCAGGACAGAAACATCATGACTGCAGCCCTTCGTTTCGATCCGATCCGCCTGCCGGAAAAATGCGAACAGCTCCGCAAGGAGGTGCGCGCCTTCCTCGCCGAGGAAATCGCCGCCGGCACCTTCGATCCGCACGCGCCGAACCGCGAGGACAATGACGCGCCGGAATTCTCCCGCCGCGTCGGCGCCAAGGGTTGGCTCGGCATGACCTGGCCGAAGAAATATGGCGGCCAGGAGCGCTCGTTCCTCGAACGCTATGTCGTGACCGAGGAGATGCGGGTGGCGAACGCGCCGACCCGGCGCTTCTTCGTCGCCGACCGCCAGAGCGGGCCGGTACTGCTGAAATACGCGCCCGAGCACATCAAGATGGACATCCTGCCGCGGATCTGTCGCGGCGAGGTGTGCTTCGCGATCGGCATGAGCGAGCCGAATTCCGGCTCCGATCTGTTCGCGGCGAAGACCCGCGCCACCAAGACCGACGGCGGCTATCTGATCAACGGCACCAAGATCTGGACCTCGTCGGCGCACATCGCCGACTACATGATCGCGATCTTCCGCACCTCGCCGCCGACCAAGGAGAACCGCCGCCACGGCCTGACCCAGTTCCTGGTCAAGATGAAGCAGCCGGGCATCCAGGTGAATCCGATCGGCCAGATCACCGGCCAGTTCGAGTTCAACGAAGTGGTGTTCACCGATTACTTCGTGCCCGACGATCACGTGCTGGGCGAAGTCGACGGCGCCTGGAAGCAGGCGACGTCCGAGCTTGCCTATGAACGGTCCGGTCCCGAGCGCTTCCTCGAAACCTATTACGTGCTCACCGAGCTGGTGCGTGCGGTCGGCAAGAACCCGGATACCCGCAGCGCCGAGGGCATCGGCCGTCTGGTGGCGCAGGTCCACACCATGCGCCGCATGTCGGTGTCGGTTGCGGGCATGCTGCAGGCCGGCAAGGAGCCGGTGGTGGAAGCTTCCATCGTCAAGGACATCGGCACGGTGTGGGAGCAGCAGCTGCCGCACCGCGTGCGCGATCTCGCGGCGTTCGTCGAGGAGACCGCGACCAACCGCGAGACACTGGAAAAGCAACTCGATTTCGCCATCAAGACCGCACCCAAGCTGACGATCCAGGGCGGCACCACCGAGGTGCTGCGTGGCATCATCGCCCGCGGGCTCGGTTTGCGCTAACGACCAATGGGATCGATGCTCTCACCGCAAGCTCCTGCACCTCTCCCATCGGGAGAGGTCGGCGCGCAGCGCCGGGTGAGGGATCACGGTCCATCGAGAGAGTACAACCCCTCACCCGATTTGCTGGCGCAAATCGACCTCTCCCCTCGGGAGAGGTGACATCTTTTGCGCCGAGAGATTGCAGCCTTACCGGAGACAAGACACATGACCAAGTACACTGATATCGGCGTCGAGACCCACGGCCATGTCGGCCTGATCGAAATCCGCAAGCCGCCGCTGAACTTCTTCGACGTCGCGCTGATCAACCAGATCGCCGACGCGCTGGAGGAATTCGACAACAACATCGAGATCCGCGCCTCGGTGCTCGCAGCCCAGGGCAAGGCGTTCTGCGCCGGCGCCAATTTCGGCGACCCGGCCCGCCAGGAGCAGGAGGAGCGCGCCAAGAGCGATCCGGCCTCGAACCTGCCGATCAACCATCTCTACGTTCAGGCGGTGCGCATCTTCCGCAACAAGAAGCCGATCGTCGCGGCGATCCATGGCGCCGCGATCGGCGGCGGCCTCGGGCTTGCCGTCTCCGCGGACTTCCGCGTCGCCTGCCCCGAAGCACGCTTCGCGGCGAACTTCACCAAGCTCGGCTTCCATCCGGGCTTTGGCCTGACCACGACGCTGCCGGAGCTGATCGGCAAGAACAATGCCGAGCTGATGTTCTACACCAGCCGCCGCGTCACCGGCGAAGAGGCCTATCGCTGGGGCCTTGCCAACGTGCTGGTGCCGCAGGACCAGGTTCGTGCCGAGGCGATGAAGCTCGCGCAGGAGATCGCCGAATGCTCGCCGCTCGGCCTGGTCTCGACCCGCGCCACCATGCGCGCCGGCCTCGCCGACCGCGTGCTGGCTGCGACCAATCACGAGTTGGAGGAGCAGACCAAGCTGCGCGCGACCGAAGACTTCAAGGAAGGCGTCAAGGCCACCGCCGAGCGCCGCGTCGCGAACTTCAAGGGGCGGTGAGTTTCACGCGCCGCTCTCTCAACATGGTCGTCCCTGCGAAAGCAGGGACCCATAACCACTGAACTGAGTTGTAAGAGAAGCCGTCTCCCCTTGTGCCCCTTCCGCGGGCCGCGGCGTATGGGTCCCGGCCTTCGCGGGGACGACGTGGGGAGAAAGTTCGCTAACTCCTCGGCACCACCAGCGCGTCGACGATCGTGACGCCCTGCCCCTCCGGGTGCACCAGCACCGGATTGACCTCGATCTCGGCGATTTCGTTCGCGTGCTGCGCCGCCAGCACTGAAATCTGCGAGATCAGCCGCGCCAACGCTGCAACGTCCGCGTTCGGCGCGCCGCGGAACCCGTGCAGCAGGGGCGCGGCCTTCAGCGTCTCCAGCATCGCGGTCGCCTCCCCCGCGCTCACCGGCGCCGGACGATAGACCACGTCCTTGAACAGCTCGGTCGTGATGCCGCCGAGCCCCACCATCACCAGCGGTCCGAAGGTCTTGTCCGTCATCGTGCCGACGATGATCTCGACGCCCCGCTTTGCCATCGGCCCGACCAGCACGCCCTGGATCGCAGCGTCCGGCCGCGCCTTCTGCACGGTCTCCAGCATGTCGCGATAGGCCGTGAACGCGGCGCCCTTGGCCGCGATGTTGACGCGGACGCCGCCGACCTCGCTCTTGTGTGCGATCGCCGGCGACTGGATCTTCATGGCAAGCGGAAATCCCGCGCGTTCGATCGCGGCATCGAGCCCGTCGCGATCGCTCACCAGCACCTCGTCGGGCAGTGCGATGCCGGCGGCGCGCAGCAGCGACTTGCTGTCATGTTCGGAGAGCGTCTTCGCCTTCAGATGCGCGGAGAGATCGTGTGCCGGCGGCGCCGCCTCCATCTCCGGCGCGGGCTTGAAGGCGGCATAATCCGCCAGCCGCCGCATCGCGACGCCGACATGGGTGAGCCCCGAGAGCACCACGACGCCCGACTTCGCCAGTTCCTGCCGCGCGAATTGCGACGGCAGCGTGTAAGAGTAGAACACCACCGGCTTGTGCTGCGCCGAGATCACCGGCTTCAGCTCGGCCTCCTTGAACGGCATCCGCGTCTCGCTCGACAGCGACAGCACGACCAGCGTCGCGTCCACTTCATCTGACGCGTCGAACAGCTCGATGCTCTTTTGCAGGCCGCCGGAGGAGACGCCCTGCGCGGTGACGTCGACGGGATTGCCCGCCGCGCCATAGGACGGCATCCATTGCTTGATCTGGCTCTGGATTGTGGCCGAAAGCTCTGGCACGCGCAGGCCCTGCATCGACACCGTGTCGGCACCCCAGATGCCGGCGCCGCCGGACACCGTCAGCACCGCGACCCGATCTCCCTTCGGCAACGGATTGGTGGTCAGCACGGCGGCGATCGTCACCGCCTCGTCGAGATCGTTGGAGACGATGAAGCCGTATTTCGCGAACACCGCGTCATAGGCTGCCGACCAGCCCGCCATGCTCGCGGTGTGCGAGGCTGCCGCGCGTTCGCCGGCGCCGGAGCGGCCGACCTTGGTGACGATGACGGGCTTCCTGAGCTCCGCCGCGCGCTTCGCCGCCGCCAGGAATTTGTCGACGTCGCGAATGCCTTCAATGAACAGCAGGATCACGTCGGTCGAGGGATCCTGCACCATGTAGTCGAGGAATTCGCCAGCGCCGAGATCGCTCTCATTGCCAGCGCTGACGACATAACTGAGCGCGACGCCGAGCGCCTTGGCGCGATGATAGATCGCAAAGCCGATGCCGCCGCTCTGCGCAACGATGCCGATCCGCCGCTTGCTCGCGATCAGATCGGGCACGTCCGGCTTGACGTCGACGGTCGGGCTGAAGGTCGCGGCAACCTTCTGCACCTGGCTGTAAAAGCCTTCGGCGTTCGGGCCACTGATCCGCATGCCGGTCCGCTTCGCCAGCGCCACGATCGCATCCTGCATCGCTGCGCTATCGCCACCCTCCTCGGCAAAGCCCGAGGAGATGATGACCGCGTTCCTGACGCCGGCGGCCGCGCACTGCTCCAGCGCCGGCAGCACCGCGCGCGCGGGAATGACGATGACGGCAAGATCGACCGGCGCGCCGATCTCGGCGATCGACTTGAAGCATTTCAAGCCGTCGATCTCATCATAGTTCGGATTGATCGGATACAGCGCGCCCGGAAAACCGTTCTTGCGCAGCATCGCGAGCAGCCGCCCGGGAATCTTCTCATGATCGCGCGAGGCGCCGATCAGCGCGATGCTGTTTGGGGCGAAGAAGGAATCGAGCGGATGCGGCATGAGGCGTTCCATTATTGTTGTTAGGAGCTACGATATTGAATCGCCTCCGTGGGCTCAACCACTCTCCCCGTCATCCTGAGGTGCGAGCGGAGCGCGCCTCGAAGGATGAACGGCCCGACTGTGGCCGATTCATCCTTCGAGCTCGCGAGGGCTCGCACCTCAGGATGACGGGGCGCGTCGCCCGGATGGAGCGAAGCGCAATCCGGGAACAGTCCATCCGCGTGGAGTGGGGTCCCGGATTTCGCTGCGCTCCATCCGGCTACAAGATTACGCCACCAGCCTGAACGTCACGCCGCAAAGCTGGAACACATCACCTTCAACCGCGCAGCCTCTGGCCGTTGCAGCCTCCAGCACCTTGGCCTTGTCGGCAACCTTGAACGTCAAACCGCTCATGATCTCGCTACTGCCCTTGACGAAGCGGAAGGTGCTGTTAGGCAGCTTCATCACGGTGCCGTCGGCGGGCACGCCGACGATCTTTCCCCAATGCGCCGCCAGCGCCTCGGGCTCGGGGCTCTGCATCTCGACCTCGGTCAGCGCCAGGGTCGTGTCCTTGCGGATCGACTTCTGCCAGTCCGGGCCGGCCGGCGGATATGGTCCCAGGATGTCGTCGCTGCCGTCGGTGTGGTTGAACTCGATGAAGGCGGCGCGGCAGTCGCGCGGGTGCAGTTGCACGCCGTGATAGGGCGCGTGCGTGATCACGTTCGCGGTCCGCACGCCCATCGCATTGGCCTTGGCGCCGCGCGCGTCGGGATCCTCGCAGCAGAAGATCGCCATGTAGCCGCCGCGGCCGCCGGTCTTCTCGATGAAACGGCCGGCGGCGGTGCCCGGTCCCGGCTGGAACGGTGCAACCACTTCCAGCAGGATGGTATCGACCGGCAGCAGCGCGTTCACCAGGCCGTATTTGGCGACGTTGCCGTCGCGGTAGCAGACATCGAGGCCCATGATCGCGGAGATATCAGCGATCACAGGCTTGAGCTGCGGCGCCACCAGGCAGATCTGGCGCAGCCGCATGTACTCGGCCATGTGATTGGTCACGGCTTACTGCCCCTGGAAGGTGGGCTTGCGCTTCTCGACGAACGCCTTGGCCGCTTCCTTGTGGTCGGTGGTCTCGCCGGCACGGGTGTGGTGGATCGCCTCGCCGTCGAAGCAGGCTTCGAGCGTCATCGTCTCGGCATTGTTGATGTTGCGCTTGATGTAGCCGAGCGCCACCGACGGCCCCTGCGCCAGCGAGCGCGCCAGCTCCAGCGTCTCAGCCTCGACATCGGCATCGGGCACCACCTTGGAGACCATGCCGAGGTTGTAGGCCTCCTGCGCCGACAGCACCGGCGACATCATATAGAGCTCGCGCGCTTTCGCACTCCCGAGCATCTTGGTCAGAAAATACGTTCCGCCGTAATCGCCGGAGAAGCCGACCTTGGCGAAGGCGGTCGTAATCTTGCAGGAGGCGCCGGCGACGCGGAGATCGCAGGACAGCGCGATCGAGAGACCTGCGCCGGCCGCCGCGCCGTCGAGCTGCGCCACCACGGGCTTCGGCATCGTGTGCAGGATGCGCGAGACCTCCATGCCACGGCGCAGATTGGCCATCTTGGCCTCGAACGGCAGCGGCGCGCGGCCTTCGGCCATCGACTTGACGTCACCGCCGACGCAGAAGGTGCCGCCGGCTCCCCGGATCAGCACCGCCCGCACCTCGGTATCGTCCTGCGCCCGCCGCGCCGCCTCGACGAGGCCGCGCGTCATGTCGGGATTGAGCGCATTGCGCCGATCCGGGCGGTTCATGGTGATGGTGAGCAGGCCCTTGTCGAGGGATTGGAGAACCATCTGATTGTCGCTCATGGCGTTTTGCCTTTCGTTGTTGGTTAGCCTGAACTTGACGCCGTCATTGCGAGCGAAGCGAAGCAATCCATGTCGCAATCCGGGCGGAGATGGATTGCTTCGTCGCTATCGCTCCTCGCAATGACGGCTGAATATTGTCACTTCTTCACCAGCGGGCAGCGCGACTCCGACAGCGGCTGGAAGGCCTGGTCGCCCGGCACGGTCGCGAGCAGCTTGTAGTCGTCCCAGCGGCCTTTCGACTCCGAGGGCTTCTTGACCTCGAACAGATACATGTCGTGCACCATGCGGCCGTCCTCGCGAATCCGGCCGTTCTTGGCGAACATGTCGTTGATCGGGGTCTCCTTCATCACCTTCATGACGGCGGCGGCGTCCGTGGTGCCGGCGGCCTTCACCGCCTGCAGATAATGCGTCACCGAGGAGTAGACGCCGGCCTGCGCCGAGGTCGGCACCCGCTTGGTGCGCTCCATGAAGCGTTTTGAGAACGCGCGGGTATCGTCATTGAGGTCCCAATAGAACGCTTCCGCGAGCAGCAAGCCCTGCGCGGTCTCGAGCCCGACGCTGTCGATGTCGGTGACGAAAGCGAGCAGCGGCGAAATCTTCTGGCCGCCCTTGGTGATGCCGAACTCGGCGCCCTGCTTGATCGCGTTGATGGTGTCGCCGCCGGCATTGGCAAGCCCGATCACCTTGGCCTTCGAGGCCTGCGCCTGCAGCAGGAAGGACGAGAAATCCGAGGTATTGATCGGATGCCGCACGCTGCCGAGCACCTTGCCGCCCGACTTCACCACGACATTGCTGGTGTCCTTCTCCAGGTCCTGGCCGAACGCATAATCCGCGGTCAGGAAAAACCAGGTGTCGAGGCCGGACTTCACCGCAGCAAGGCCGGTCACATTGGCCTGCGCGAAGGTGTCGAACACGTAGTGCACGGTATAGGGGCCGCAGGCTCGTTGGAGAGGCGGATAGAGCCCGGGCCGTTGAACATGATGATCTTGCCGCGCGCCTTGGCGATCTCGGCCGCGGCGAGCGCCGTTGCCGACGCCGCGACGTCGAAGATCATCTCGACGCCCTGATTGTCGATCATGTCGCGGGCGATGTTGGCGGAAAGGTCGGCCTTGTTGAGATGGTCGCCGACCACGATCTCGATCTTGCGACCGAGCACCGTGCCGCCGAAATCCTCCGCCGCCATCTTGGCCGCGGTTTCGCTGCCGGTGCCGGTGATGTCGGCATAAAGGCTCGACATATCGAGGATGCCGCCGAGCTTCAGCGGAGGCTTGTCCTGCGCCAGCGACGCATTCGCCGAGATCGCAAACACACAGGCCAACACGCCGGCCAAAACCCGTCTCATTCAAATCCTCCCTTGAAGTACGGCCCCCATTTCATTGGGTCCGTTTCGAGGGCCGGATCATGCCGCATGGCCTGCACTGCAGCAAGCTGCAGCGGCCGCATTCTGTTTTCCGTTGAGCGGAATGACGCGCCGCGCCGGCAATCGCTCGCAACCGCGATGCGATCAGAGATGAAAGTCGGGAACGGTCTGATAGGGCGTTCCCGCCGGCAGGCCGAGGAACAAATACTGCATGCCGTATTGCCCGGCGAACGCCGACGCCACGGAGTCCATGATGACGTGACCGCCCAGATCCAGATGCAGTTCGGGGCGTGTGATCGGCCCGAGCGTGTAGGCCGGCACGACGGTCTCGTTGATGTGCAGCGCATCGAAGGCGGCGGACACGGCCGACAGCGACGCCGCATTGCCGGCGAGGTCGACGACACCTCCGCCATTCGCGACGAAGCCGGTCACCGCCAGCGAGGCGGCGCGGTCCGTCGATGACACGATGTGATCGAACACCAGCTTCGAGGGATCGCCGAGCAACGCCGTTGCCGCGGCGTCGTAAATTGCCTTGCCGCCATCGTTCAGCGTCAGGACCGGTGTGCCGCTGATGACGCGAACCGCCTCGTTGAAGCCGACGGTGAGTTGCACCAGCGAGCCCGTCGCCGCAACGCCGCCGGAAGGCGTTGCGGTGATTCCGGTGAGATGGGGCGCAGTGGTGTCGAGGGTAAAGGTCAGGCTCGACGACGCGCTGACATTGCCGGCGGCATCGACCTCCTGCACCGTCACGGTGTGCACGCCGTCGGTGGTGAAGACCGGCGCCACCGTCGAGAAGCTCGATGCACCATCGGCCTTGAAGCGCAACGTATCGGCCGGATCCGACCTCGTGTAGTCGATCAGCGGATTGCTGGTGATGTGGTCGGCACCCGAGAAGCCGGTGTCCTGGTGCAGTGCCAGCGTCGGCGCCGATGGTGGCTTGGTGTCGCCGCTGAAATCGACCGCGTTGCTTGCAGCACCGACATTGCCGGCAATGTCGGTGTAACCAGACGCGGTGACGGACAGGTTGGCCGACAGATGGTCGGTGACGTCGGCCGTGAAGACCGCGGTGTAGATATCATGGCCGGCGCCGTTGACGCCGACATGGACGAGACTGCCGAGCAGGCCGCCATGCACGGCGATATCGTCGAGCCCGAAGCCCGCAACCGCCTCGGAGAAGGTGAACGTCATCAGCGCGGTGTCGCCCGCGTGCAGCACGGTATGATCGGCCACAACCGACACCGTCGGCGAACGGGTGTCGCCACCGATCGTGGCGGCGTTGCCAGCCGCGCCGGCATTGCCGGCATCGTCGGTATAGCTCGAGGCCGTGACCCGGATCGAGCCCGCCAGCGCATCGTTGATGTCGGGCGCGAAGGTCGCGGTGTAGATGTCCTCGCCCAAGCCGTTGAGCCCGACATGGACCAGATTGCTCAGCACACCGCCGGCGACGACGGTATCGCCGAGCGTGAAGCCCGCGACATGTTCGGAGAAGGTGAAGCTGACGACCGAGTTCTGGCCTGAAAGCAGCGTGCTCGGGCTCGCGGCGATCGACACCGTCGGCGCCCTGGTATCGCCGGTGAAATTGATGGTGTTGCTTGCGACACCGGCGTTGCCGGCCACGTCGGTGTAACCGGACGCGGTGACCTGCACCGAGCCGGCCTCGGCGTTGCTTGCATCCGGCGTGAAAATTGCAGTGTAGACATCCTGACCCGATCCGTTGACGCCGACATGGACCAGACTGCCCAGCGCGCCGCCATGCACGGTGACGTCACCGAGCGCGAAGCTCGCAATCTGTTCGGAGAAGGTGAACGTGAGCAGCGCGGTCTGCCCCGCCAGCAGCGCGGTGCGATCCGCCGCGATCGACACCGTCGGCGCCAGCGTATCGCCGCCGATCGTTGCGATGTTGCTCGCCGCGCCGGCATTGCCGGACACGTCGGTATAGCTCGATGCATTGACCTTCACCGAGCCGGTCTCGGTGTCGCTGACATCTGGCGTGAAGGTCGCGGTGTAGACATCATGCCCGGAGTTGTTGAGTCCGACATGCACGAGATTGCTCAACACGCCGCCATGGACGGTGGTGCCGGCAAGGCTGAAGCCCGAAACGGCCTCCGAGAAGGTGAAGGTCGCGACCGAGACGTCGCCGGCCAACACCGTGTCCGGGTTGAGCGTGACCGACACCGTCGGTGCCCGGGTGTCGCCGGTGAAACTGATGGTGTTGCTGACCGCGCCGGCATTGCCGGCCGTATCGCTGTAGCTGGATGCGTTGACCTGGACCGAGCCGGCCTCGGCGTTGGTGACATCAGGCGTGAAGGTTGCGGTGTAGATATCCTGGCCGGAGCCGTTGATGCCGACATGGACGAGGCTGCCCAGCGTGCCGCCGCTGACGCTGACATCATTGAGCGCGAAGCCCGAGACGGCCTCGGAGAAGGTGAAAGTCACGACCGCGGTCTGACCGGCGAGCAGCGCGGTATGATCAGCCGAAACCGAAACCGTCGGTGCCTTGGTGTCGCCCGTGAAGCTGATCGTGTTGCTCGACGAACCGGAATTGCCGGCGACGTCAGTATAGCTCGATGCGTTGACCTGCACCGAACCCGTTTCAGTGTTGGATACCCCAGGCGTGAAGGTCGCGGTGTAGACGTCATGGCCGGAGCCATCGACGCCGACATGGATCAGGCTTCCAAGCGTCCCGCCCTGGACGGTGACATCACCGAGCCCGAATCCGGTGACGGCCTCGGAGAAGGTAAAGGTGACGACAGCCGTATCGCCGGCAGTCAGCGCGCTGTGATCGGCCGAAACCGACACCGTCGGTGCCTTGGTATCGCCGCTGAAGCTGATGGTATTGCTTGCCGCGCCGGCGTTTCCGGCGCTGTCGGTATAGCTGGATGCGTTGACCTGCACCGAGCCCGCTTCGGCGTTGGTCACATCGGGTGTGAACGTCGCGGTGTAAATATCCTGGTGCGCGGCGTTAACGCCGACATGGACAAGGTTGCTCAGCGTGCCGCCGCTCACGGTCGTATCCGCAAGTGCGAAACCCGTGACTGCCTCGGAGAAGGTGAAGGTGACGGTCGAGGTTTGTCCGGCCAGCAGCGAGGTCGAGCTTGCAGCGACCGATACGGTCGGCGCGATCGCGTCGATCACCAGATGCAGATCGGCCGCCGCATGGGTCACGTCGGCGTCCTGGCCGCCGGGATCCTTGATCGTGCCGCCATTGAGCGCAAGGCTCTGCACTTGCAGGTCGGACGTGCTGTCGCCATCCTGCACCGTGTAACTGAACACCAGCGTGTGCGAGCCGCTGCCGCTGAGATAGGTCGCGGCCTTGCCGTCGTTGAGCAGCAACTGCGGTGCGCCGGTCACGCTTACAATGTTGCTGAAATCGACTGATATCGTGACGACCTTGCCGGCGTTCAGCGTCGTGAGGTGACCGGTGGTGTCGGCCGTGACCGAGGCGATGCTCGCCTGCGACCTGAGCTCGAGATGCGGCGATGCCGAGCCGTCGGACGCCAGCATCAGCGAGCCGAGCGAGGCGCCGGTGCCAAAGCTCAGGTTCAGCGATGCGAGCGTCGTGCCGCCGCTGCCCTTCACCAGCAACACGCCATTCGAATAGGACAGCGTCGCCGTTGCGTCATAGGCGAGATTGCCGAAGTCGATGGTATCGCCGCCGGCAAAGCCGGTGATCGCCGTGCCGAACGAGGTGCCGGAGAATGCCGCGGCATCGAGCACGAGCTTCTCGGTAGAGCCGTCCGTGAAGGCGATCGCGCCGGTGCCCGCCGCGCCGTTCGCCGCCAGCT
This sequence comes from Bradyrhizobium tropiciagri, assembly GCF_001189845.1. Classification (GTDB taxonomy): domain Bacteria; phylum Pseudomonadota; class Alphaproteobacteria; order Rhizobiales; family Xanthobacteraceae; genus Bradyrhizobium; species Bradyrhizobium tropiciagri. Next base: position 733 of record NZ_LFLZ01000057.1, on the reverse strand, counting down.
CGAGGATGGAGCCCTTGATGACGGTGCCGCCTGAATAGGTGTTGTGCGCCGACAGCACCAGCCGGCCGCCGCCGGTCACCTCGACATCGCCCGGCGTCGCGCCATCGGAGATGACGCCGCTCTGGGTCACTGTCTCGCCGGCGGCGACATTGAAGACCGGATCGCCCGCAACAGTGATGCTGCGGGTCTGCGTGAAGCCGTCAGTGAAGCTGATGCAGGTGCCGTCGCCGAGCTTCAGCACATTGGTGACCGCACCGAGATTGACGTTGGCGGAGATCGACACCCGTGTGCCGGCGCCACTGACCGTGGTGTTGCCGGTGTAGGTGTTGGTGCCGCCGAGGGTGACGGTGCCGCCGCCGCTGATGACAAGGCCGCCGACACCCGCGTTGGCGGCCGTGCCGCCATTGCCGCTCTGGTCGGCGATGTCGTTGGCGATGGTCAGCGTCCGGCCGCTGCCGGGTGCGAAGCTGAGATTGTTGTTGCCCTGGATGAAAATGCCGGAGCCGTACGCGGAGCCGCTGGCCTGGCCGCCGCCATTGGTGCCGCCCTTGACGGCGTTGAAGCCGGAATCATTCGACAGCGAGCCGCCCTTGATGGTCAGCGAGCCGCCTTGCTGGACGAAGACCGTGCCGCCGGCGCCAAGGCCGCCACCGCCACCCGCTGTGCCGTCACCGCCCGAAGCCGCCGAGAGCGCTGACGCCGCCACCACCGCCGAAGCCGCCGTTGCCGCCGT
>NZ_LFLZ01000056.1 GCF_001189845.1 Bradyrhizobium tropiciagri | reverse complement strand
ACTCGGCACGCCGATCACAAGGTCGTCCTGCCCCGACAGACGCGACAGCACCGCCGCCCAGGCTGTCAGCACCGTCATGAACAACGTCGTGCCATGCTGCAGGCTCAGCCGCTTCAGCTCCCCCGTCAGATCCGCATCGATGACGATCGGGACCGTGGCCGCGGCAAACGACTGCTGGGCCGGCCGCGCACGGTCGGTCGGCAAGACAAGACGGGTGGTGCCTGCCAGGGCGCTGCGCCAATACTGCGCCTGCTTCTGCAGCCGTTCCCCCGACAGCCATTGGCGTTGCCAGGCGGCGTAATCCGGATACTGGATCGCCAGCGCCGGCAAAGGATCGTCCTGACCAGCCTCGAATGCCCGGTAAAGCTGGCTGAGTTCACGCAGCAGCACGCCCATCGACCAGCCGTCCGAGACGATGTGATGCTGGGTCAGCAGGAAGACGTGCTCATCATTTGACATCCGCACCAGATGCCCGCGGATCAGCGGACCGCGCGCAAGATCGAACGGCGTGCGCGCCTCTTCTTGGCACAGATCCAAAAGTGCCGCTTCCGCATCCGATCTCTCGCGCAGATCGTGGTCGACTATCGGCAATCCCGCATCCGGCGGCAGGACCTCAACGCGGGGCTTGCCTTGCGTCGCGACAAAGACGCTGCGCAGCGCCTCATGACGCGCAAACAGACGGTCAAGGCTGCGCTGCCAGGCGCGGCCGTCGAGCGCCCCGCGCAGTCGCAGGGCCAGCGGAATGTGATAGTTCGTGCTGCCTACGTTCAGCTGCGCCAAAAACCATAGCCGCTGCTGCGCAAACGACAGCACCAGCGGCTCATGCCGCGACACGACCGCAATCGACGGCAGTTGTTGCGGACCGGAGCGGCTCAACAGCTCGACGATGCTTGCCGCCAGGTCAGTCAGCACCGGCCTTGCGAACAGCGTCGACAGCGGCAGTTCGATCCCGACAGCCTGTGACAGCCGGCTCGACACCTGCACGGCCAGGAGCGAGTGGCCGCCCAGTTCGAAGAAGTGGTCGTGGCGGCTGATGCGCTCGACACCGAGAAGCTCGGCCCAGATCCGCGCCAGCGCGGTCTCGACCGCGCCCTGCGGCGCCTCATAGGCCGCCAGCGCATAGGCCTCGTCGGCCGGCGCCGGCAGCGCGTTCCGATCGAGCTTGCCGTTCGGCGTCAGCGGCAGCGCTGCGATCGGCACGAACGCCGCCGGCACCATGTAGTCCGGCAGCCGGCTACTCAAATGCGCGCGCAAGGTGCCGGCAAGCCCGCCTCCATCGCCCCCGTCCGAGCCGGCCTCGGACGCGCAGACCACATAGGCGATCAGATGCTTGTCGCCGGCGCGGCTCTGGCGTGCCACCACCACCGCCTCGCGCACAAAGGCGTGCTCGCACAGCTTTGCTACGATCTCGCCCGGCTCGATGCGGTAGCCGCGGATCTTCACCTGGTCGTCGTTGCGGCCCAAAAACTCAATATTGCCGTCCGGCAGATAACGCCCGAGGTCACCGGTCCGGTACAGCCGGTCGCCTTCGACAAAGGGACTGGCGATGAACCGCTCGGCTGTCAGTTCAGGGCGGTTCAAATACCCGCGCGCAACCCCTGCCCCGCCGATGTAAAGCTCGCCCACTGCGCCGAACGGCACGGGCGTGCCATGACCATCCAGCAGGTAGACCCGCGTGTTGGCGATCGGGCGACCGATGTGAGGCATCTCGGGCCAACATGACGGATCAGCTGCAAGGTGGTGCTCGGAAATGACGCTGATTTCTGTGGACCCATATTGATTGATCAATCTCGCGTTCGGGTGTGCCTCGAAGAACGCCCTGAGCAGTGGGGTGGCCTGCAATCGTTCGCCGGCTGTATAAAGCTCTCTTAAAGAGGGCAGCTGCACGCGCTGCGTGCTCCAGACTTCTGCAAGATGATTCAATGCCACGAATGGGAGGAAAAGCCGCTCGATCGCCTCCCGCTCCACAAACTCCAGCAGGTCGGCGAAGCGCCTCCGGGTCTCTTCCCGCAGGAGCACAAGTACTCCGCCGTCCTTCCAACAAATGAACAATTCCTGGCAGGACACATCGAAGTTCAGAGTCGCGAACTGAAGTGTACGCAGTTTTGAGGTGCCAATCCCCGCCAGCGAATTCACAAGCGAGCCGTGGGACATTTCAACGCCTTTGGGCGTTCCGGTTGAGCCTGAGGTGTAGATCACATAGACGAGATGGCGCGATGTGAGACCAAGCGTGCGCGGGTCGGGATCCGAAGGCGGCCGCTCGCACCAGGCCCAGCTGCCAGTATCCAGATCGACCACGCTGACATCCGCGAGCGCCTCGCCGCCCAATGCGGTTCGACCGGCGGTATCGCAAAGCAGCAGCTGCGGTTCTGCATCGCCGACAATCTGCCGCAGCCGCGCCGGTGGATAGGCTGGATCCAGCGGCAGATAGGCGCCGCCCGCCTTCAGGATCGCCAAGACACCAACCACCATCGCCAGGCTGCGTTTAAGGCAGATCGCCACCGGCTGGTCCGGCTTGACCCCGAGCTCGATCAGATGATGCGCCAGCCGGTTGGCCTGCGCATTGAGTTCGCCATAGCTCAATCTCTCCTTCTCATGGACCACCGCCACCGCCTCCGGCGCCTTCTGCACCTGCGCCTCGAACAGCTCATGGATGCACAGCTCCGACGGATAAGGCGCCGCCGTCCGATTCAACTCCTCCAGTAGATAGGAGCGCTCGTCGGTCGACAGGATATCGATGCAGCCGAACGGCTGCCCCGCATCGGCCCTCACGCCATAAGTTTGCAAATGCTGCGCCATGCAGTCGATCTTCGCCTTGCTCAATATGTCGAGCCTGCCGGGTCGTTGAGCTTGTGGCGCTCGGTTCCGTTAAGCGGCGGGTTGAAGATGCTGACGAGGATCAGGTCCTTGTCCCGTCCCCCGCGCAGAAGATGCTTGTCATGCTTGTCAAGCACATACATGTCGCCCTTACGAATGGAGAAGACATTGCCGTCCATGTCCTCGACTTCGCCCTCTCCGGCGATGCAGTAGCAGGCTTCGAGGTGATTGCGGTATTGCAGAAGCGAAACGGTGTTAGCGCGGACCACAGTGTGGCAGACGCTAAAACCCATGCCGTCCTTATCCGTCAGAAGGCGGTGGCTCGTACCATTGCCCCAATCGACGAAGTGATCGGTCGCTTCAATGTCGTGCAGGCTACGCACAATCATAGCGTTCGATTGCCGGATACACGTTGAATTCATTGTTGCGGCAGCTGAAGGTCGTTGTTTTTGACCTGCAAGCGCGGCTTCCGCGCACTGTCGAAGCATCGGCTGCACCCAAAAGGCCTACCGAGCTCTCCCGGCGTCTGGAAAAAAATATCGGCGTGAGGGTATTCCGCAGCCGAGCCGAAGGCGTGCACGTACCACCTTGATTTTCATCCTTCTTCGCGGTTCTGCCGCCTGCGTTGGTATGGTCGAGAATGCCGCTGGTGATGTTGCCGGCCAGACAAAGCGGCTCCGGTCGCAGATTTGGCAAGTTGTTTCCTTCCTTCGCTGTGTCTCGCGGCGCGAATACAGCACCGCAGCCTCTCAGTTAACTGAGCAAACCCCATGCCACGGCCGCCCTCAGATAAGAGACAAATGTGCGGCTGTTTCAGCCGGCTAGCGAGCGCAAAGGATTTGGCTGCGTGGTCAAGCCGGCTTCAACTTGCGACGGTAGCCAAGCCCTCAAGGCAGGCGGGGGTCTGCATTCTTCGCGCCAGCCAATGGTCAACAATTCGCAACATGTTTTTGTTGGCTTTGTCGGCTTCCAGACTTACTTGGATTTCGGCGCACGCAGTCAGCCCAATCCATAGCGGCTTCAGGTTGACGTTGTCCTTCGTCGTTGTCGACAGGCGCACGCGGACCTATCGCTTACGCCTCCGACATGGATGAAAGTGGGCTGCCATCGTCGGCGCTGTTTGGGTCGCTGCCCGCCTGAAACATTTGTCAGTGATCAGCCGTTCAGGATCCGTAGTACCGCTCCAGCGAGGCGTCCGACGCCGCCCCTCAAGCCCCAGGAGCGTGTTGCGCTGGAGCGTCAGGCCGCCATGTTGGAAGCCATGCTCGCGTGCGCCCAACGGCGGTGCCAAGGGTGGGCATCACCTTGCTGCAACGTCGGCCGGCTGGACGTGGCGTTCAAGGGCAGCGATGGAACCTCTCTTCAGGGCGCCCGTCGCCATTGGACGAGGATTGATACTGAGTCGGGTCTTCATGAAAGATCCGCCGAAGAACCGCACCTCGATGCAGGATTTAACCCACGCTAGGCCGCTCATTGCACGAATGGGCACCAGACATTCGTTAGGTTGATTGTTTCCGATCCAGCTCGCTCCGCATAGCGAGATCAACGCATAAGGCTCATTGATGACTGAAGGGGGTTTTAGGCAACGAGAAGGCATTCTCCCCGGAGACGACAAAGCATCCCGGGACGGTTTGTCAGCCGCGAGGAACGGCGTTTGCGTGGATAGGCGGCGCACACGAAACGGCAGCCGGCTCGGCCGGATGATCGCCATCTGGCTGCGCCGCTCGACCTTGCCCGGGCGTCGCAGATTCGAGCGATTTCCCTCACGGTCCTGGTTGCGAAACGATATCGGCTTAACCGAACGCGTTGGACAATTGGCGACAGATCGGGCTGACGAGATGAGATTGAGGCATGGTGGATGGTTTTAGCTGCGCCCGACATTTAGTTTGCGGCAGGCCACTGGCTGGTTCGCATGGTCAAATGTGATCAGCAATCGCATGCCGCACTTTCTTCGCCCGGCAACTTCTTCGCCCGGCAACGCGCATTGTGGCGAAGGCCAATAGCGGATTCGGTGGGTACCCTCGCCATCGCCGCAAACCCAGCCAACACGGCTGAGTTTTTGCCCGTTGGATCGCAATAATTTGGAGGTTCCACCGGCAGGCGCGAATCAGAAGCGTCCGGTCAACGCTCGCCCATCATTCACCACGTTATCCCCAGCCAAGCGAGCTCGACAGCTGGCATCCACGGAAGCAATCACTAGATCAGGTATCTGCAGGGTAAAACTTAGTCACTCGCCCGCACGGAGCTGCGCAGTGCCGAAATGACGGATGCGGTTCATGCCCTGCGCTATGGAAAGTCTCCTTGCGATGCCTTGCAAACACCTCTTCCGCTCGGTGCATGCTGCGAAGTGCCCGCAGGATCTGGGAAGCGATTGAAGCAAGGTTGGTGGGAAAGAAATCGATAAACCATCATATAGCTCGTTTCTCCCTTTTCCTTTCGGTATTTATCGCAAAGTCAGCTATTGGAGCGCAGACTCTCCGTGGCAACTGTCTCCGCCGTCGTCGGACAGGATTTGTGGCGAGCTATGGATTCGGCTGATCGGAAAAGTGTGCCGAGATGTTGATACATCATGTAACAGCAAAGATTATGCCTGAGACAGCGCACGATCGCGATCTCGCTTTGGACTTTACCAAAGGAGTGCTCATCATTTTAGTGATCGTCGGTCACCTGATCCAATATATCCTCTATCGAAATGAAGGGTTTTGGGATTCGGCAATTTTCAAATGGATCTACATGTTCCACATGCCCCTCTTTATGGGAATAAGCGGTTATCTTTCCTGCCGAGCGCTGCTGGAAAAGTCCTTCATGCAAGCCATGGGCGATCGTGCGATGCAGCTCCTGGTGCCTATGCTGTTTTGGTTCTCTCTCCTGGCGACATTAAAGTTGACCATGTTTCCCCGACTGGCGAGCGCACCAGACAACGTTTTGCAGTTCCTGAATGATTTCGCCGGCACATACTGGTTCGTCTGGGCCGCGTTCATTTGTTTTCTTCTCGCTAAAACTATTTCGATCTTCAATCATTCGTCGCCATGGGCCTTGTTCGTATCGGTCATTCTGGTGGTCCTTGCACCTCTGACCTTTTCCATATTCCCTCTCATAAAGTATACCTACCCGTTTTTCTGCCTGGGATTCTCATTTGCAATGTCGAGAGAACGGTGGACGAGCATGATGCGCTCTCACAGGCCGTTCTTGGTTATGTCTGTCACAATTGCGGCTATGATGTGCTTTGCGATCTGGGGCAAGGACACTTACGTCTACAACAATCTCGCTTTGATCCAGGATTTGCAGTCGGCAAAAAATGTGCTTCTGATGTTTCTTGGCTCCGCAGCTGTCTCAGCGGTAATGACTGAGGTCCTGCTTCGATCCTGGAATATTGGTCGTTCAAATCGGGTGGTCCGCTTTATCGCCGCGAAACTGGGACCCAGCACGCTGGTGCTGTACTTGATCCAAGGTACGGTATTCCGTCTCATGGATTCGATACAGTATGGAGAATCTTGGGACGCCACGATGAGGTCGGCCGCGGCTGCATTTCTCGGGACAATGATTGTTGCCGTCGCGCTAACGGTTCGGTGGGCCGTGCGTGACATTCCTTATCTCTCCCAGCTCGTGCTCGGAGTGCCACCCCGCTCCTTGTCGGGCATCCAAATCAATCAGGAGGCTCTCGCAAACCATCGTAGCTTGCGGGACTAGTGAACCTGCTGTCCATTCATGGCGCCCCAATCTGGGTGCCTCGCCGAAAAATATTCCAGAACATTGCGTCTTTGCTCCACGTAATTTGCTTCCCCCGAAAGTGACGCAGTAGGCCTAGTCTTACTGAGTCAGAGTGTCGCGGCGGTTGTCGACAGGAATCATATATTTGAGAAGATTCCACTTTTCAGCGTGGGGAGGCTGAGATGGGTCTGACAAAATCGGGGGACGTGGCGTCGCGGTTTTCGGCATATATTGAGGGCCTTGCGAGCGTGATCGGACATGTGGGACGAGCCAAACCGCTTCGCGATTACCGCACCGGGCTGATGATGCCATGCGATCGCAAGAGGGTCGAGCCGATGGCGGCGATTACGGCTCCTGAGCGGACAGCGGCACAACATCAGGCCTTGTTACATCTTGTCGGTCAAGGCGACTGGTCGGATCAGCAAGTGTTGGGCAAGATCCGTGAGTTAGCGCTACCGGGCATCGAACGTCACGGAGAGATCGAAGCTTGGATCATCGATGATACGGGCTTTCCTAAGAAGGGGCGGCATTCGGTCGGCGTTGCACGGCAATTGCGGTCAGTTGGGCAAGCAAGACAATTGTCAGGTTGCTGTGACGCTTTCGCTCGCGAACCATCATGCGGCTTGCCGGTGGCCTATCGGCTCTATCTACCAAGGGAATGGGCGACGGACCGTGTACGTCGGCGCAAAACCGGAGTTCCCAAGGACATCACCTTCAAGACGAAGCCGGCAATTGCACTCGATCATTTGCGCTGGGCCTGTGCGGTGGGCTTGCCGCGCGGCGTGGTCCCGATGGACGCCGGCTACGGCCCGATACCGCTCTGCTGGGAGTATACCGAACTGGGCCTGAGCTATGTGGCCGGCATCTTGCCACAAACCTCGGTATGGGCGCTCAGAACCGGACCGCGGCCGCCGATGAAGTGGTCGGGGAACGGACGATCTCCAAAACTGCCACGGCGTGATAGCAAACACCGACCGATTTCGGTCACGAAGCTTGCGATCGGTCTGCCAGCGCATGCTTGGCACAAGATCACGTGCCGTGAGGGCACGGCAGAACAGCTGTCTTCGCGTTTTGCCCGTGTGCGCGTCCGTCCGGCGCCCGTGCTGGTAAACTCGGGCGGGCCCTCTCTCGTATTGAGGAAACAGCCGTCAGGTTCGATGCGCCGAGGTCGTTTGCCGATGCCGCGGTCCCTTCGCCGCGATTAATCAAGCCCGCATCGCCGACTACAGTATGGATCTGCATATGGGGGTCCACTTGCTGCCAAGAACTAATGCCGACATTGATTGATGTACTCTTATTGGCTGCTAGTTGCACAAGAACTGAAAGGTTACGTGTGCCTTTCTGGTCGGCAAAGTCGCGAACTCACCTCCGATAGAACAACACGCGACCTAGGGGTATCAGTTGCAGCAGGTAATCGAAATCCGCGACATTGGCGGTGAGAACAGTGAACCCGGCTTTTTGGGCTTGCAGGAATAGAACGCTGTCCTGAAGCGCACGCAACTTGTCGTCCTTCTGATAGCCCTGCAGCCGGCAAAGCATGCCCGAGAGGAGCGCGGCGCGGCCAACAATCTCCACATCCGGAGCAAAAATTCGGTGAGACGGCATGCTCGAGATTGAGGCGCCGATCTGCTCGATAGCCGCGCGCGTCCCAGGATGTTTGGGATCTAGCACCCCGACTGTGTGCATCAACTCCTGGATGGCGACAGTCGAGTGGTTGGCGTGCCGAAGGTCCAATAGGTCCGCGACGATGCTTGGTGCGCGCCCCTGAAGTCCATCGATGTAGACGCAGGTGTCGAGCAGAAGCTCCTGACCCGCCTCGGGCCTATCACCAAGGAACGGAAGTTCGTGATCGGCCCGCCTCGCCAATGTCGCGCCAGGATCAAACCGCGCCCAACGAAGCGCCGCTGCGAAATCGAATTCCGCCACGTCAGAAGCCGAGCTTGAGGTTGGGGTCGACCGAACCCATCGTCTTCCGGAACGTCTCGCTGAAATTGTCGTCGAGCGCGAGGCTCGCGAGCGCAAATTCGATGAGATCCGTGTCCGCGGCGATACCGGTCTGCTGTTTCGCTCGCTGGATCAGCTCCCGGCTGGTCCGCCCAGCGATCCGCGCCCTCTTCTCTCCGAGCAGCCCCGAATGCTCTGCCGCGCTCATGATGGCGGTAACGCGCGAGGCCGCACCAACCCCGAGCTTACCGGTCTTGGCCTTGTGGCCGAGTGTGGAACGCTTGCCGCGGGACGCGGGTTTCTTTGTGCTGAATTTCGGCATTGGTTGACCTTGTATAACAAAGTTCGATTTTGTTTAACATAGCGCCTTCGCTCCTCGCCTTCAAGTCGCAAGGGCGGAATCGTCGTAGACGATTTACCATCAGAAGGCAGCTACCGCCGTCCCAATAGATTTTGGCGCTGCGCGTGGCTTCACGGGCAGGCACCAAGGCCCCCGCTGGACAGTAGCCAGCGAGATCTTGAACGCGCTCGGATCCGCAGGGCTCCGGAAGGCCGTCGACGCGGTCTGAAGCGCACTCCGATGGAGGCCCTCAGTCAGAGCGACGATAGGACTCCCAGCCGAGCTTCGTCATCTCGGCGCGGCTCGTGGGACGAACGGCGCCGCCTTCCCTGGGTGCGTCCGGTGGGGCCAGGAATTCAAGGGCTTTGCGGCGTTGGCTCATGGCGCGAGGAGAAGACGTGGCGCTTGCACTTGAAAGCAGCAATGGCGGGCGGTCTTCTGCGAACCGCACGGACAGGGGCCGTTTAAAACCGCTTCTCGCCTTCGCTTCCGCTCGCCCATCACGTACCCGCATGTTACGCCGCCTCAAACTTGTTTGTCGCATCTCCTCAGCACTACGGGTCAAATGCCGCACCCATCTTGGGTAGGGAACGGGTGATACTTGGCGTCAAGCCACTTCATGCTGTACGCCGATCAGACCGGGCCTTCCTGCGGCGCCGCCGCGACCTGCGACGACGATCGCAGGGAGCAGTATGTGTCTTAGCGGCATCCACCGCATGCGCATGGAGTTCGTTGGACGAGGGATCGATGGTTGATTGGGGCCGCTCTCTTTGATCGGCGACCGCTTTTTCGAGCGCAGAGAGGAATTTCCGCCCCTCTTGCGTGATTTCCCATCCGAGCGCATCGCGAATGACAAACTTCGCCGAAAAGATATTCAGATCCGGCGCCTGTTCGGCCAACCGCTTCATGCGATCGGTCCAGTCGCGGCCGCTGTTCATCAGGATCTCCACGGCCCGTCGGACTTCGGCAACGGAAGCCCGCCCGGTGGATTGACCGGCCAGCACTTTCAGGACGGTCAGCTGGAAGGACACTTGCCGTGTCTCCGATGGGCTGTGTGCTGCAGCTCCCCGCAATGGATCAAGGCTTAGGCTGCATCGTCAACAACATGGCGCCGTTAACCTCAACTATTTTGGCTAACCCGGCGCGCCGCGTCCTAAAATCGTTCGCCGGCTCATGCGCGAACGGTCCTCGCGCGGGAACGGATGTCAGCGCCGCAGCCTCGTATCGTCCATAATGGACGAACTCGCCTCGGTAAGTTCCTTCAGAAGCGACAGCACAAGCTTTGAGCCGTGAGCGACGCGTGCAGCAAGTTGCTGTGGGACATGGGCGGCGTACACCTCCTGCCCGCTTGGCAAGAGCGTACGGATCGGACCCTTCATGGCTCCGGGGTTATCGTGTCAGGTCCGCACTGCATCAAGGGCAAAATGCGGAACTTGCCGTGCCATCGGCGAGCGATGCCTTGATTGAAGAGTGCCATGGGGCTTGCGGCAAAGCCTCAGTCGGAAGCGACGGTCGTAAAGGACCGCCCGGCGCACCAGATACAAGGCATCGCCGGACAGGTGCGAGATCATAGGTTGCAGGAGGCAGCCCGGAGGTGCACGTCAATCAGCCAACCCGAAGATCCTCGGCTGACGTCTTGCCCGAGCGTCCAGCCTTGAGCTCGTAACTGACCCGAGCCCCCTCTTCGAGGGTGGTGTAACCGGCCTTTTCCACGGCACTGATGTGCACGAAGACATCGGCACTTCCATCCTCCGGCCGAATGAAGCCATAACCTTTGCTGGAATTGAACCACTTCACAATACCCATTGCCACGGCGGCATCTCCATCAGTGAACCTTCGTGATCTAGCGAAGAGTCTCGCAGCCATCAAGATGGGCGGCAAAACGACGCTCGTCCGCCGCGGCAGCCACGCCCTCAACTTTTTGCCCGATGACCAAAGTGCTGACTCTTTTGTGCGACGGCCGGCAGCAAGACCCTGACGTCGCAGATCTTCGTTTCAGGGGCGAGATCCGGATGGGCGTTCAGCCCGCGGCTCAATCATCGCGCGCCACCTTGTTACAGGATAGTTGCAGAGCCGACGACGTTGCATCCGGAGCCGAGCTTGCGCGAATGCTGCGGTCTCCCTTGCAGAACCAGGCGACGGCAAACTCCTTTGGGCAACCCGGAGCAGGATCAGCAATCCGTGTCATATCTGTACGAAACGTACACTCGCTCTTACCATTACACGCTTCTGCAAGCGCATCCGTGGTGTTGCCGCGCGCTGACATCCAGCGGCAATTGCCGCCATACGTGCCAGAAACAACCGAAATACCCGATTGCGTGATGACATTCCCGGCCGCACCCCGCAGTGCATACGCGGCCGCCGCACCAACAAGTGCGGCAAAGCCGACAGTTGCCAATCGCACCAGGAGCCTGCGCTGTTCCGCCGAGGCCGCCTGATAGGCACCGCGAATTCGCCTGCGGGCCGGCACCTCGAAGCCGAAATGCAACAGGATCGCGGCGCAAGTCGCCAAGGCGAAAGCGAGAGCGAACGCACCGAGATGTCCAAGGAGTTGGATCGACGTTTCCCAACGCACCACCGGAAAACGCCGGAAGATGATGATGTGTATAAGATAAAGGGCAAAGCTGGCCTCGCCCAGAAAGACAAGCCACCTTGCTGACAACAGCCGTCCTGCAGTGCTGGCGGGCTGAGCCGCCGCGACAAGGATGAGCGCAACCGGCGCCGCCAGAGCGATATTGTTGCGTGTAATATCGAACAGGCTCATGGAAGCCCCAAATGGTGGCTTGTGGGCGGTAAACCAGAACACCCAGCTAATCGCGCCGACGCCAACAAGTGCCGCGATGTCGAGCAGAGCACGAGACGGCCTGAAATCTCGCGCCGACCACACTTCATGGAGCCGTGCCAGGCAACAGCCGAGAACGAACTCCCACACCCTGCAAAACGGCGAAAAGTAGATGATCCAGAGGATCAGCGTGTTCTTCCAGTTCGGCAGAGCCGCCTCGGTGCCATAGGCATGAAGCGCAAACAGGTTGATGCGGCCCTGCAGCATGAGCACCGCAAGGTCGATGCCAAGCTCGATTGCGACGGCTCCGACGGCGCAAACAACCGCGGCGGGCACAGTTCTGATCCGCGCAAGCAGAGGGCAAACGAGCGGAAAAACGAGATAGAAAAACCACTCGGTGCTCACCGACCAGGAGACGATGCCGACCTCCTCGTACTGCCAGACGGGAGCTACACCGGCGATATTTGCGAAAAACCAGGTTTGAACCAGCCCGAGTTGAAACGGGACAAGATGCGCTGAGAATCCTTCGGCCGGCGCCTCAGTTCCGAGAAGCCACGGCCAGACAAACGGTCCAGTCAGCAATTCGACGAGAAAGAGAACAACAAACAGAGGATAGATTCGCGCTATGCGCGCCACGAGAAAGTCCGGGATCGCTTTCCGCGGGCTGCTCACAATCGAGCTGCCATAGTTATATTGAATGACAAAGCCACTCAGCGTGAAGAAGACCGTCATTCCGAGCAGGCCGAGTGTCCCGACGCTGATATCGAGTCCGAGGCTCGGTCCCTGCAAGAACACGTTGCCGCCGTGAGACAATGCGACCGCTGCCGCCGCGACAAACCGGATACCGGTCAGTGCGGGTATCTGCTTAGCCATCGATGTCGCTCGTCATTTGCGAATGGGTACAAATCCTGGGCGATCGATGGCACCAAAGGTACGCAGCTGGACACGTGCTCAAGGCAGAGACGACTGATCGCATCACGCGAGCGTGCCATGCGATCAGTCAAGTTCCTCAAGCTCAAATCGGTTATCGGAGCGCTCTCGCACCTTATTGGTAGGCAGGCCAGCGCTGAAACTCTGACTTCTGGTAGGGCGGCTCAAATTTTAGATCCATATTCCGACCGGTTCTGACCAAGCTATGTCCCCAGACTGTCATACTTGAGCCGCGCCATTGTCTCACCGGAAGCCTTCCCTCTTGGGTTGGCACCAGCTGCTCCATCTGCGAAGGGAGCTTGGGGCGCCAGGTACCCGATGAGAGCCCAGGTCAAAGCAACATGCTGAGCGTTTCTGGCAGTCTCACAACGGATACATGCACCAGTTCACGTCCTGTGTGGGGACCGCGAGGCTATCATCCGCCAGCCACACCAGGAGATTCACGTGCAGCAGCGGAGCTGCACAAGGTGCCTATCCTCGTGACACTCCTTGCGACGAGGCTCATCCGGCCACCAGCCGGCCCAAGGCAGCCCGGATTGAGATTGCTAACTGAACGCATCGCAAACGGAATAGGCAGTCAATCCGAGCCGCGCGTTCAATCTTTTTGACAGCGACTGCCAAGGAATCTCGCTGCGGATTGGTGCAGAACTTTACTATTCTTGTCCGGCACGGCTGGCCGCGCTTTCGCTTGGGTCTGGCGTGCGAGAGAAGGAAAGGAACACGTGATGAAAAAGAAGATCGCTGAGATCAAGACCACGATCCGCACCACCACTCCGTACACGGGTACGCTCTAGGTTGGTGCGGAAGGTGCCTTGGATGCATCTACCTGATGAGAGCATCGCGGCATCGGAGGGTGGTCGTTTCGGCCACCCTCTTTTGCGACAGTTCGGGAGAGTAAAATGGTTGATCTGATCCAACAGCGCGTGGTTTCAGCCATATCAGCATCCGTCGAGCTCAGTGCGATCACGATTTTGAAGGCGGAAGCGGGCATGGCGCCGCTGCCGACGATCAAATCGGCACTCACAAGCTCCAATTCAAATTTCTCTATCACTGACGGCGACTGGCGGACCGGCGGCTATCTTGCCGGCCTACAAGCGCTCATTGACACCGAACTAAGGTGGGCCAAAGAAAACAGGCCCAAGCTGCTTGAGGCGGCACAACAATCCTTGAAGCGGCTATTCCCCCTCCTAAACAGCGACGCCTTTACCGTGCCGAAGGATCTCACGAATACCTCGAGCAAGGAGGAGCGTACCAGGTTCTATCATCATGAATATCAAAACAAGCTCCTGGTCGGACTAGCCGAATTCCTGATCAACTGCGCCCGACAGCTCAACGAGCGTCACATCATCGTCATCGATCGGGCGGCGGCCCTGTCCGGTTCGGCCAAGAACCTGATTAAGCTGCTCGTCAGGCTGGACGACGATGCGCGGCTGTTTCGGTTCGTTCTGATCGATTATGAACAACGCCTCTATTTCCCCGACGCCAGCGAGGTTCATTTCGGCAGATATAGCTCGCAAGAGCTGGGGCCAACCTTTGATCCGGATCTTCCCGCGGAGAAGCACCGGCAGATCTATGAGGCAAGTGGCGGCAACCCGTTGATTGCAGAGGCTTTGAGCAAATGCGCAGCGGCAGGATTACCAGTCGTCGGCTATCTCGACCCGACCGCGACCGTGGATCTCTATCTGGCCAGCCTCAACACCGGGGAACGGCATAGCCTTCTCAAATCTTACATTGAATCCGATTGCACCACGCCCGATCTGATCGCGCAGCGAAACTATGCAACCTTCGAGCCGGCGACCGCAGATCATCTGCACGAGCAGCTGCACGACGCGTGCCTGGAGCGCTATCTGGCAGGCAAGGCGCCTCTCGTGATGCTTCATGCGCTATCGGTACGGGACAAGTACAAGCGTCTAGAGCTGCTTGCAGAACCAAGTCAGATCCTCCAGAGCATTGGCCTGTACGATCTCTGGTTCGGCTACTTCGGGGAAATTTTCGCCGACCCTGCGCTTCGCACCTACGGCTCAGGGGATGCCAGCGTGAATGCCGCCTTCATCAACGCGGCTTTTGTGCTGTACTCACTCGGCTGCGGGCGGGTGTCGGTTCCCTATTTGGACGAATTCTACAAAACGTTCCCAAAGAGCCGATACACGCCAACGGTCCTGTATGCCCAATCAATGACGTATGGACGCTACCAGCAGCCGGTCAATCTCACGCTGGCCGAAGAGTACGCGTTAAGGAACCTGGAGACCATCGAGCGGGATTTCAGGGGGCACGACAAGTATGATTACATCAAGGTGTTTGCAGAGAACGCCTATGCTTACATCAAGGCCAAACAGCAGAAGTACGACGAAGCCCTCGCGCTTTGCGCCGAAGGCCTTGGCAAGATGCTCAAGGCGTATGGCGACGAGCGCTTCAAACTTCACCAATCGATTTTGATCTACAATACCAGCCAGGTCTACGAACTCATCGACGAACTTCCTCGGGCCGAGAAGCAGTTGCGTGAGGCCATTGCGTATGATCCCTACTATGGAGAGTATCACAACGACCTGGGGAACCTGCTTTCGAAAGTGGCTGGAAGGGAAGCCGAGGCTCTGGAGGCCTATGCGCGCGCCATTGAACTTTGCCCACCCTATTATGAGGCTCACCTGAACAGGGCCGCACTTCGCAGCAGAATGGAGGATGCCGTTGGCGCGCTGGCCGATCTCGACAGGACACTTGTCATCAAGCCAAACGAATGGCGAGCTCATTTCGAGAAGGGCAACATCTTGATGCGGCAGGACAGGCCTAAAGCTGCTCTGGAGTCCTATCTGGCGGCGGCCGAGATCAGTCCCAAAAACCCCGACCTACAGAGCAATCTCGGCCTCGCCTATTCCGAGCTTGGCAAGGCGCATGAGAGCATCGCACACTATGTTCGAGCCCTTGAACTCAACCCTCGGCATGCGCTCACCCACAACAATCTCGCCATCGAGTACTTCAACGAGGGCCGGCCGGATATTTCATTGAACCATGCGACGGTCGCTGTCGAGATCGGGGGAGATCCAGACTACCTCCTCACCCGTGAGCACATCGAGAAAAGCCTGCAGGCTGACCTTGCCTCGCGGCGGGACCGAGCTTCTGCATCTTCCGCGAAGCCTGTGTGAACTTGCGGCTGATGGCACTCTTGCCATTCGAGCAGCGTGAGACAGGATCGCTCAGGAAATGATGGCTGCATCTCAGAGCTTCGGCTCGGTCTAGCGAATGCTCTCGCGGCAGCCACTGCAACACAGACTGACCGGCAAGCGACGCGCCTTGGCTGGTCTTATCGCGAGTGACCGAACGCCACAGGAGGTACAGGGAGGTAGATAGGTAATAACATGCCCTTTGCCAAGCCGTCTATTGCCAGAGTCGTTCATCGTTGGCTTGCGGGCTCATCGCACCGATGTCGCATCCCGAAGCCAGTGCCACTACCTGTCCCTTCGCGTCAAGCGATCCGATATCCTCGATGAGCTAAGTCAACAATGAGCGGATCGAGCACACGGCAGTTCATCTATCTCTCGCATTTGATCATCCAGATCGGCGGCTGGGCGTTCCGTATCGGCATCCTGATCGGCCTTTTGCAATCCGGCATGAGCGCCGCGGGTCTCGGCATCGCGGTCACTTTTGCGCCGATCATGCTTGGCAGCCTCTTCCTGTCGCCGTTGGTCGACAGGGGCGATCCGATCTCAGCCATGATGATCGTCAATGCCGTTCGCATCTGCGCGCTGCTCGCCATCTTCGGCAGCGACGGAGCCGATTCGTTTCTGAGCTACGCCGCAATGGCCGTTCTGAGCTTGGTCCAGCCGGTCTATTTGTCTGCGGAGGTTGCTTTCTTTCGTCGTATTACATCGGAAGACGGCATGATCTCGGTGCTGCGCAATATCGCCAATATCGACTGGCTGACCTATCTCTTGGGAATGTTTGCAGGTGCCATGCTGTCCGATCAATTGCACTTGCCTGGCGTTTTGGCCTTCAATATATCGGCGATCATGCTGTCCTTGATTGTGCTCCTTGGCATCAAACAGCAGTTCAGAAGGACGCCAGCCGTGCTTGAGGCGCGGCCTTCCGGAACCATCCTGGACTTGGCACCCCTCTATCCCGCATTCTTGGCTGTTTTTCTGCTCAATCTCGGCGCCGGCATCATCAACGTCTATCCTGCGATACATGCCACAGCTGACGGGGTTCTCGACAAAAGCGTACTACTGACGATCGTCATGGCTAATGGCGTATTGGCGTTGCTGGGCGCGCTGGCCGTCAAGCCGATCTACGACCTGCTAGGCGCTTTGCCAACGATTGCCGGAGCCGCGATGCTGCTTGCGGCATGCCTTGCAATGATGTCACTCGATGCCGGCCTGGCTTTGGTGATCGCGTCCAGCAGCGCGATGCTTGGCTTCGGCCAGATATTTGCGGCTGCCGCTCACGCGCACATGGTGTCTTCAGTGGCTCCGGACCGTGCCGGTCGCCTCTCCGGGCTATTTCAATGTTGCACCTATAGCGGCGTTGCGGGAAATGGCATTGCCTTATCGCTTCTAGGTGATCGGCTTGGTCTCGGAACGATCGTTCTCCTATGTGCGGCGAGCGCATTTGTTGCCTTCGCCGTTGCGACCTTCGCGGTGGTCAGATCAAGGGATTCTCAAACATCACGTCCTGCCGATCGCTAGATCAGGGGTCCACACCATGCCATGGGATCAGCTGCTCCTTTTAGAACGCCCTTTTTCGGATCCGGCCTTGCCGGGACGGCAATTCTATTGCTGGCAATGCTTGCTGTTGGACGGGTTGCTATCGGCGTTTCCAAGCCACGCTGCGAGGCTCGACGTTCGTCGGATTTCCTGGGCGAGGCCACGAGCCGCGCTCATCGAGAGGCTTGGGCAGGATCACCAGTCCGCGCCGGTTCTGATTTTGGAAAAGGAAGGCCCTTTACCAGAGCATGCGAAGTACGCGAATGGGCTCGCCTATGTCGACGATGTGTTTGCAATCCTTGATCTTCTGGCTGCGCGCCACGGATTTCCTGCGTCTTACCGTCGAACAGTCCGCAGCTGGTAGCTCCATGATGGTCATCAACGACTTGACGCCAGCAGGGGCCGATCGGGAAGCTTCGATTGAGCGGCTTGCTTGATCTGCCGGGTTGGAGCTTCAAAAGCCAATGGCTGATGATCCCGCCCCAGTAGTTCTGACAGCGCCCAGCTCTCAAACTGTTTGACAGGCGCAGTATTGCGGGCTTGCCCGTTGACAAACATGTAGATTGAGCGATTGACCGGCACGAAGCCGAATGGAGCCACCAGCTCTCCTTTCTCAAGGTTGCTTCTGACCAGAATCTGCGAGGATATGGCGGCTCCCAGCCCACTTTTTGCCGCCTCCAAAGCCAAGGAAAATGTGTCAAACACGACCTTGCGCGATCCTTGCAAGCATATTGCAGCTGCGCTGGCCCATTCGCTCCAGGCGTCCAGCCTGTCGGCCTCGTGCAACAGAGAGAGCGACAGAATATCTTCCGGGCTTTTGATGGCCTCGAGCACAGCTGGCGCACAGACCGGGCCAATCATCTCATTTGAAGCATGCACCTCGCGGACGGGAAGCGGCCGCTTCAGCGGACCGGCGACAAACAATACGTCCAACGCACCAACAGCGAGCGCGCCAAGATCGGCTTCGGTTTCAAAGACAAGGTCAATGTCCGGATAGAGTTTGCGGAATCGACCGATACGGGGCAACAGGCCGTGCGACAGAAACGTGGTCGAGCACCCGACCACGACGGAGGGCGCTGCATGGCGCCTTCGTAGCTCGTAGCATCCCTTCTCGAGCATGGTGAACGCGCTCGCGCAGCTGCGCTTGAGCTGTTCGCCGTCGGATGTCAGCCGCACGCCCGAACTATGGCGCACGAATAGTTTCCTGCCGAACCAATTCTCAAGCAGGCGCATCTGGTAGCTTACCGCGCCGGTCGTCATATTCAGTCGCTCGGCTGCCCGTGAGAAGCTTGGAAACTCGCTGACAGCCTCAAACAGATGGAGGCTTTTCAGGATCGGTAGCTTGCGCATTTTTCTTTCCTGCCTCCCACTGGCACAGCTGTTGTGGAGCCCTGCACTGCGGGCCGATTTTCTCAGGCATCGACGACCGCCGTCGTTCACCGCCGGAAATGGCCACAAACGAGACCTCCTAGGTATTGGCCCTGTCACGGCGAACTCAAAACGACCTGGCTCCCTGCCCAGCCGCTCAACCAGCCGTCGATCTGGGCACATACCCCTTCAGATCCGGTGCCCCTGAGGCACAGTTAGATTCCATAGTCGGTGCAGGGTTCATCGCTGCGCGATCTCTCAAGCAAAGCCAAAACCGGGCTTGAGATTTAGAACGCCAACTCATGGGTCAATTTGGCTCAGCAAAACGCCGACCCTTCATGGGCAGGCGCCTGGCCAGCCATATTGCATGACGAACTGGAAATTGCGGGCTTGCGTTCGAGCACCTCCAGCGTTGTGGGAATTCGTCCAGTTCCCCTTGAAATCTGTGGCATCTTGTCCGTCGATTGCCTGGTTCTGTTCATCGCCTGGCATCTCGCCTCGATGATTCAGCTGACGGACGTGGTGACGTCGAGATCATGAATGGTGGAGCCCGGTTCATCAGCCCGTGCAGCGATTTTATTCAGAACAAAGCCGCCTCGATGCATAGGTGTATTCAAGGGCTAGTCGACGCGCCGTTTCAATGAGGTTGGCCGCCGCGCTGTGCCCCCCATCGATGTTCTCGTAATAGAAGTAAGGCTGGCCCAAGGCGGCGAGCCTTGCTGCAGCCTTGCGGCCGTGCGCGGGATGCACACGATCGTCCTTGGTGGAGGTCAGAATTAAAGGCGCGGGGTATGGCTTGCCCGGCACCAGTTTCTGATAGGGCGAGTAGCCTTCGATCCACGCGCGCTGCTCGGGAAATCGGGATCGCCGTATTCGCCGATCCAGGAGGCGCCGGCGCCCAATTTGGTGTACCGAAGCATATCGAACAGCGGCACCTGAATGATCGCCGCGTTGAAGAGCTCGGGACGTTGGGTGATTGCGGTGCCAACGAGTAGCCCGCCCTGGCTGCCGCCAATGACGCCGAGCCGGCGCGGACTTGTGATCTTGCGGCGGATCAGGTCCTCGGCAACGGCGATGAAATCATCCCACGTCGTCTGCTTCGCCGCCCGCTGGGCTGCTTGATGCCATTGCGGGCCAAACTCGCCGCCCCCGCGCAGATTTGCAACGACATAGGCATTGCCCTGTTCGAGCCAGAGCCGCCCCACAGGGCCCAGATATGAGGGCAGAAGCGAAGCCTGGAACCCGCCATAGCCATAAAGAAGGGTCGGAATGGCGCCGTCAAATCTCGCGTTTTTCGGCCGCACCAGAGAATACGGAATTGCCGTGCCATCACGCGAAATCGCTTCGAACTGCTCTACGACATGCTCGGCGGCATCGAAGGCAGTCGGTGTCGTCTTCAATTCCTCGAGTTTTTGAGTTTCGGCATCAAAATACCAGAGCGACGTTGGCCTGAGATAGCTTGAGACGGCGAACATGGCCTGGTCCGCCTCGTCGGAAGCGGCTGTCACGCCGACATTGGTATGTTCCGGCAGTGAGATCGGTGTCGCCGACCAAGCTCCCTGATTGTACTTGTACACGAATGCTTTGCTTTGAACGTTATCCAGGATCGTCAGGATCAAGAGATTCTTTGTGAAGCTTAGCCCGCTCATGGCCTGACGAGGCCCAGGCTCGAAGACAAGCGAGGCTTTGGCGCGCAGCGGATCCTGTTTCCATTCGGTCAAGTCATACGAAATCAGCGAGCCGGCAGTGAAGTTGAGATCACCTGATGGCGTCCACTCCTCGTCAAGCTTCACAAGCAGGCGATGACTCACGAGGCCTACGATCTCCGCTTTCTTCGGCAGATTGAGTTTGACGAGCCCATCGGGGCGGAAGAGCACGTACTCATGCTCGAAAAACCCGATCGCTCGGATGACCCCGGTCGCATAAACATGACCTTCATTGTCTCGAAGCACCAGGGGCACCGCCCGAACATCGTTCGGCTCGCCGCGAAAGACCTCGCGCGCCTCGCTGAGCGGCTGACCGCGTTTGAGCTCCTTGACCACAAAGGGGTAGCCGGCCTGCGTCAAAGAGCCCTCGCCCCAGTCGCCTGCAACAAGGAGCGTGTCACGATCGACCCAGCTGACTCTTTGTTTGCCCTCTGGAAGATAAAAGCCGTTCACAACGAAGCTCTTTGCCTCGCGGTCGAACTCGCGCATGGATGCGGCATCCTTGCCGCCGTCGGAAAGGCTGATCAGGCAGAGGCGCTCTTCAGGCGGAAGGCAGCTGGCGCCTTGAAAGATCCAGTTCTTGTTCTCGGCAACCGCCAAGGCGTCCACGTCGAGGATGGTTTCCCACCGTGGGTCCTGGCGACGATAGCTTTCAAGCGTGGTGCGCCGCCAGATGCCGCGCACATGATCCTCATCTTTCCAAAAATTCTCCAACCCGCGACGTCCCAGGGAGACGTATGGAATTCGATCCTTGGCCTGCAAGATTGAGAGCGCCTGTTCGTAGAAACGGTGATAGCGAGGATCTGATTGGAGCACGCCGAGTGTCTTCTCATTCTCGGCGCGGGCCCATGCCAATGCGCCCTGTCCTTCGATCTCCTCGAGCCAGAGGAATGGATCCTCAGTGGCCGCCGCAGCCTTTCGCTCCTCTGAAAGTGAACGCTCCTGTGAAAGCGCAGCGGAGGTGAAGCAGGCAATCGAAAGCAGCGCTGCGGAGAGGACTGACGTGTTCATGGACTTGCTCCGGCTGAGGTCGTGCGGCCACACGGGCCTGGCGTCAAGCAGAAGCTGCAGAAAGTACGCAACGCATGACATGGCTCGGCTCGCGCTATCTCGCGGACCGTCCACTGCAAGCCGCATGCCGACCAAAGCGCCGCAAGTTTCCGCCGCTTAGGGTGCACCACGATGTCCGCTTGTCGACATTGGTTGCCAAGCAGACAGGGCGATGTCGGCAGGACCGAGTGTCAGACAGCACCGTCTGATCTTTTGCGGCCAAGTACCGGAACAGAGGACCGCTCGCCGCCCGCCGTCGGAACGCTTACCTCCAAATGCGAGGTATAATCTTCCGAGCTATTTCATCGGGCAGACTTGTCGACGCGCGTCAGCACGACATAGAGCAGTACGTTGATCAACAGCCAGATCGCGATCAAGCTGAGGGCAGTGCGCATGGCGATCTCCGTTTCGTGACTGCAAGGATCCGCTGAGGCGTTCCGTTCATCATGCGGGCCAGCGCGGCCCAAAGGCACCGCGCCAGCCGCCAGTCCTGTATTGTGCCTCTCGCCTGCACCAGCAGCGCAATCCGCCATGTGCTGTTCGCCCCGTGGGTCCCTCCTCGGCACCGGACTGTTAGGCGACCAGAACTAGGTCAAGCTGACCGGTTCCGGCAGGATCCAGAGTCTGTCCTGCGTATGCATCAGTAGAGCCGCCAACGCCTCAAAGCTTGACTTAACGTCTGCATAAGCCGCCTCCTTCAAGGCGGCGTCCCCGGGGGCGACCTCGTTGAAAGCAGTCAAAGCCGTGGCATGATTCTGGTACAGTGGCATTTGAGCTTCGTTGGTCCAGCCAAGACCGAGATGGTGGAACTGACCAGCCGGAACAGTGACACGGCTTTTGTCCAGTTCGCTAACGTAGTCCGCCGCCCAGTCGTGGATGGTATAGGATTCAATCTTGTCCATCATCGAGCGCCAGCGGGCGACACGCTCTTCAAGCGGCATGTGCGTCGCCTTCGAGATAGCGGCTGCGATCTCTTCAGGGTGGTTCGGATCCACCAGAAGTGCTTCGTTCTCGTTGAAGTCTTCAGCTGCGCCCGCAAACTTGGATAGCACCAGCACGCCGGGATCCTTTGGGTCTTGTGCCGCAACATATTCTTTCGCCACGAGATTCATGCCGTCGCGCAACGGGGTCACGACGCCAACATGGGCGGCGCGGTAAAGCCGCGCGAGTGCCGCCTGGCTGAACGAATCGTTGTTGTAGTGGACTGGCCTCCACCTGTCTGTGCCATGCTCGGCATTGACCCGGTTGATCGCGCTCTCCACGTCTTCTTTATACTTCTGATACTGCTCGACATCGGCGCGTGAGGACGGTGCGATCTGCAACAGCGAGATGCTGTGGGGTCCCGTCCTTAGAAGCTGATTGAACGCTTCGACCCGCTTGTCGATACCCTTGGTGTAATCAAGCCGGTCGACGCCGATCGCAAGCTTGGATCCCTCGAAGCTTTGCAATATTGACGAGACTTTCTCTTGCTCTGCAGGAGAGAGATCTGCAGCGAGATAGTCTGCTAACTGCCTCGGATCGATCCCTATCGGAAATTTTTGAAGTCGCGTCCGACCTCGCGCCGTGGTCACGACACCATCCCTGCTCTCCAATCCAAAATGGGTTTGCAGGCAGGCCACGAAATTGTTCAAGTCCCGATTCGTCTGAAAGCCCAGCAGATCGTATTCCAGCATCGATTTAATCAGCTCGCGATGGTTGGCTACCCGCGCTATCATGTCGGGCGCGGGCCACGGCGTGTGAAGGAAAAAGCCGGTCGGCCGCTCGATGCCGAGCTCATTCAGTTGGGCTCCGAGCGGGAGCAAATGATAGTCATGCACCCAGAATGCGTCCCGATCCCGTGCGTCGAAGACGGCACGCGCAATAAAGCCGTTGGTTCTCTGATAGCTGTCATAATCGTCTTCCGAGACCGACATCCGGTCCGGCAGGGAGTGCAATGCCGGCCACAGCGTCGAATTCGAAAATTCCCGATAGTCGCCAGGATGGTCAGCGGCCGGCAGATCGAGCCGGGAGACATAGCCTGTGCCGGTGGGCTCCAGTCGCAGGGGCCGCTCGGTCCCGTCGCCGCATTCCTCCGAAGACCCCACCCAAACCGCACCGCAACGTTCTACCACCGGCTCGAGGGCCGCGGCGAGGCCACCGGTCTGGGGTTTATTGGGGTCGAAGGGTGCAATGCGGTTCGAAATGACGACAAGCTTCGGATCAGGTTGCTGGTTGACCACATCTGCCACCTCGTCCGAAGCAATAGAATGGGCAGAACCTGCACCGCCTGGTTGATCCGCGTCCTGCGGTATCTCGTCCAGCTGCTGGTCAAAAGCGTGCTGGTTTATGGTTTCATCTTGCTGGGCAGCGCCTGATGTACTGCCGTGAGCCAACGCGTCCGTGTCGAGCGCATCATGAATTCGAACCATCTCGAAACTCCGTTTGACGATGTTTGCGTTTGATTCAGTCGCAGATCAGCCCCGAGAGATATCCCCACGACGCCAGGGCGGCAGGTCCAGCTTTCGGGAAGCTGACCAGTCGCGAGCCAATCGCCGCAGCGGGGACGTATTCACGTCCAGGGCCGCGCGTGCGCATTGGATGAGGCTGTTTGCTGGCCCGCACAAGATCCGACGGTGATCCCGGATCGTTGTCTTCGCAGGGAGGACACCGCGGCATCCTGCATAGCAAGTCGGGAGCCCGCCACATGGAGCGGGCCACGAGCGGGCCACGCAGCGAAGTCATGAAGTGTCGTCCCTGTCCTTGCGTTTGTAACGGAGCAAGTCACGATAACCGCCTCGCATCAGGCGCAGCCCCATCCGGACAAGGCGAATGGTCCGGCTGCGCAGGTCGTGTGTTTTCCAGCCTCGATCGGGTATGCGGGTCTTGCCGAACAGCCTTCGGCGATGTTGCGGTAGCTGTTGCCTTCGAGCCACCCGTCGAGTGCACGCAGGGCGAAGATGTGCCGGTTGCGGGTGCCGATCGATTGGGCAAGAGGTGGCGGTCCAACAGGGCGCTGTTCGAGCGCCAGCCAAAATCGATATGCAGCCAGCAAACGAAGCTCGAAGCTGCGGTCGAGCGGCAAGTCGATGCCAATCAGCGATCCGCGCCGCGGAAGTTCATTCAGCCAGAGCCGGTGTTTCGCTCCTCCGAGCGGCACAATGGCATACCAGCCATCGGCGGCTTGCCGAACCTCGCTGCCAGCCAGTTCAGTGAAATCAAGCCTGTATCGATCGGACGCAGCCGGGCGGACCGACGTGCGGATAGTCAGCACGGTCGACAGCGCCTCAGGCGCCCAGAAAACAGCCTGTTCGTCGAACGGCTTTCTCGGATCAGCTGCGAAACGTCAGTCCCCACTTTCGTCGGAAGTGATCTGCAGATCCGGATCGTCCGCGTTTGATCAATGCGCTGAAGTCCTTTTGATACTCCCGATCGCGGCGCAGCCATTCCCAGGCCATGTCCGCGGCTTCTGCTTTCCTGACATCCTGATATGCGCTCTCTGATCTCCAGTCAGCACCTGACATCTCACCATTTTCCCCGCACGTGTTCTCAACGCACACGCGAGGAAACGGGATGGTTGTGGCCATTTGTGGTTGCACGTATGCGGCTGCTCAACACTTCATGCACTTACCCGATAAAATGATCAACTTTTTCGATGGAAAGCATTTCATCCGCATCCGATGCTGCCGCCTTTCGTTTTCCTGGCATGCCACTGAGCCAATCTGATAGCTTCGCCGCTTCCTGGCGAGTTGGCACGGTCACCCGATCAGGGAGGACACGTGGTAAGGAGACGACGCTCATAACGAAGCGATATCCCGGACAATGACGGGCCGCGGTACCCTCGATCAGCCAGCCTCAATCCGACCGTCCGCGGCGCGCGAAAGGTGCGCCCCGCTCCTTTGCGGCAGCAAATTGAGCAAGCGTTCTATAAAGTCGTCCCCGCCATGGGGAGCGCACGACATACGGTGATCCGGTTGAGCAGCCTCAGCCACGGAGGCGGGTTCCGTCGATGCTGTCCAGCCGCTGTTCAGCGGCTTGCATGGCTTCGCACGTTCGCTTGCCGCGGCAAACGCACCGGTGGCGCGTTCGTAATATGATTGTAGCTCCCGGCTCAAAACATCCAGAGTGACCTGTTCGTTGGCCAGCTTCCGCCTGAGTTCACGAGCGAGTCCATCGAGCGCATCCCAGGCGGCGATTACAGCTGAGGCGCTTGCATTCTGCCGCACAAACTCGGGGTCCAGTCAACTACCAGTGCTCGTCATTGCTCCAGATGACAGCCACATGTCACCTTCCGTTGATGAACGTCGGCCGGTCAAGCGCACAGGAATTCGGCATGCAAGTCCAATCGCCTTCTGATCCCGCCAACCGCCGTATCCATGTTGGCAATTCCTCACCTGCCGAACGAATGCGCTCCCAGGTTTGCTGCAGCAGCGAACTCTCGTTCCTGATGGAAGCGCATGATGGTATCTCCGCCGCGATCGCCGCGCGCGCAGGTTTCGAGGGCCTTTGGGCATCGGGCCTGTCGATTGCCTCCTCTCTGGGTTATCGCGACGCCAATGAGGCATCGTGGAGCCAACTTGTCGACGTCGTCGGACGGATCGTGGACTCGAGCCAGCTGCCGGTCCTCGTCGACGGGGACGGTGGCTTCGGGAACTTCAATAACGCTCGTCTGCTGGCCCGAAAACTCCGCCAGTCTGGTGCGGCCGGCGTCGCGCTGGAAGACAGCTGCTTTCCGAAGACGAACTCGTTCGTTGGCGATCGGCACCCCCTCGCCGACATCGAGGAGTTCTCCGGCCGCCTGCGCGCCGTGAAGGATACAGTCGCGGACGATCTGATCCTTGTGGCCCGTATCGAATCGTTAATCGCCGGACATGAAATCGACGAAGCAATCTCCCGCGCCCACGCGTACGCGGACGCGGGATCTGACGCGATCCTCATTCACTCGCGAAGAAGCGCCGCCGACGAGATCTTCGCGTTCACGCGTGCCTGGCAAAACAGGCTACCGGTCGTGATCGTGCCAACGAAGTACTATCGAACCCCGGTCTCGGCATATCGCAAGGCTCACATTGCCACAGTGATCTGGGCCAATCAGTCCATGCGGGCTGCGATGGCTGCAATGCAGCGGGTGTGCAGTCGCATCAAGTCTGAGGAGAATACCGCCAGCATTGAGCCCACGATTGCGGCGCTCGACGAGTTATTCGCGCTGCTAAATTACGACGAACTTGCTCGTGCGGAAGCGCGATATCTGCCCGAGCGACGACGCCCGGATTGTCATGATCAAAGCAGCATCGATTTTGAAGGACCGCTGTCGTGAATCCGCCAACCTTCCGATCGAGCGCAAGCTGCTCAAGGCGCCTTTCAACTGAAGTCACGTCGCAGGGCGGACCGCTCGTCCCGACGCTCCGCCGTGCATTAAGGCGCCCCGTTCTTTCAATAGCCTCACGGTCTCAAGGATCGTTCCGCCAAACAAACGGGCCTCCTATAAGATGAACGACCTCCCTGAATGACATGGCGATTTACTACACGCGCGCCACCACAGCAAACACAATCAACACACGGGGAGTTGGGCCCAGGCGCCTGGCGCACCGCATAGCTCTCTCATCGACGTGCCAAACTCGTATTGACGCGGCGCCCGCAACGATAAAGGAGAATTGAATGGTGAGCACCGCTCCTGAAAAGGCCGTCATTCTTGCCGCCGGCGTCGGCTCCCGCTTGCGACCACTAACCGATCTGCGACCAAAGCCGCTCGTCGAGGTAAACGGCACCTCGATCCTACACAACGCCCTGCGCAATCTGGAATCCGTCGGCGTAGAAGAGGTAACCATCGTCGTCGGCTATCGGAAGGACGCCATCCAATATGTCTGCGGCAACCGCTTTGGCGAGCTCGAAATTAGATATGTGGAGTCGCCCGTCTTCGACCGCACTGGCAGCGCCTATTCCCTGTGGCTTGCGCGTGACGAGCTTCTTCGCGGAGACTGCTTCCTTCTCGAGGGGGACGTCTTCTTCGAGGAGAATGCATTGCGCTACCTTCTGATCGGAGAAGCGACCGACGTTGCCGCAGTGGCTCCCTTCGGCGAGTTGATGCAAGGGTCGGCAGTTCTGTTGTCAGACAGCGGCTTCATCTCAGGTTTCCGCACCGGGCAGACCGCGGCGGACCTCATCGCGGACGGCCCGCAACTTTTCAAGACCATGAACTTGCTTCGGTTCTCGGCGCCGACCCTGAGAGAAACGATCGTTCCAGCGCTTAACGATATTGTCGGGTCTGGAGCTACCCGGGCCTACACGGAGGAGGTTCTTGCCTATCTCGTGGAAAGGCGTGGTCTACAACTCGCAGCTGCGCGATGTGACGATCTTAAGTGGTACGAAATCGACAGCACCGAAGATCTGCGTATCGCTGAAGGCATTTTCATAGATCGAGCGCCTTCAGCCTGACCTCACAGAGGATCTGTGAGCCGGTCAACATCCGCTGCTTCCTACTCGCTGTGACTCATGACACTCTATGCGTTCAATATATTCGATCATGCACACCGCACACACCTGTGGCTCCGATCGTGTTGGCGGCTCCAACAGGAACTTCTGGCTCTTGCGGTCTCTGCCACTCGCCTTGCTTCGCCAATCTGGCATTGCTTGCTCGCATTCCGCCCAACCCCCTTAGCGCGGCAAGGCGCGAACGCACCGCGAGCCGTGTCCCAGCGAGGGAGATCGGCAGAACCTGTGCCTCGCCGACACCTGCTGCATCTGGTTTCCATTTTGCATGGAGATCCGGTCTGAGCGCGCAACCCTTGGGCAGTCTATACGATGTCAATTGCCCATATATTGCAGACTTTATCATCGGCCGGGCTTCGCACGAGCTGCGCCCCGCTCTTCCAGCCAACATGTTCTGCAAATGATCCGCAATACTGAACTTAAAGGAATCGCCTACATTGTTACTTCTAGCCTGTTGATGGTTGTAATGGCTTCGATCATTAGGATCGTCACGTGCGTAATCCCCCCTTTGGAAGTGTCCGCTCTGCGCAGCTTGCTATCCATCCCCTTTTTCATAGTTGTTCTGCCGAGAAGCGAAACACTCGATCTTCGGCTCCTCATGACCAAAGAGCACTTTCTCAGATCGTTTTGCGGATATTCAAGCTTTGTGACTTTCGTTCTTTGCGTATCACAGCTTCCATTGGCGATCGTTTCCGCAATCTTCTATACCGGCCCTATCTGGTCATTTCTGTTATCCGCCTTCGTTTTGAAGGAACGGCAACGCCTCACGCCAATCACCGGGCTGATCTTTGGCGTCCTGGGCATGCTTGCCATAGTCCAACCGAGCGGCATCAATACGAGCATCATCTGGATTGTTGTGGGCCTGGTAGGCGCGGCGCTGGGCAGCTTGAGCGTGATGATGCTAAGGCGCGTTTCCGGCGCCGATTCACCTGAGCGGATAGCGTTGAGCTTTATGTTGTGGAGCTCTGCGATCAGCCTGCCATTGGCCATCCCCAGTTGGGTTTGGCCAACCCTGGACGTCTGGCCTCTGCTGTTCCTCATCGGGATGTTGGGGATGCTGGCGCAGGTAGCGCTAACAAGAGGTTACACTCTGGCACGCCTAGTGGGCGGCGCTCCATTCGACTTCATTCGTCTGCCCGCAAGTTTGACAGTTGGTTGGGTGTGCTTTGCCGAGCGTCCTACGACGCTCATGTGGTTTGGTGTTGCGCTTATCCTGCTTGGTTCGTCGATTTGTCTGACCGATAAGCACGTTGGAAGCTGAGCACCCAGAGCGGAATTGACGCCAGCAATGGGCTCGCTCAAGACAACTCAAACGACGGTAGCCTGTTAGCTACTATCAATCGCTGAACGGCAAACGATATCGAAGGTCCCCTCCTGAGCAAGATTGCAGATTAGCATCCACGAACCGTGCCACGTCAACCTCGAGTTCAGATCTCTCGTCTCAGCGGCACCTGAAACGATATTTTGGACGTACAATTAAGACGTTGGCTCCCACGTGCTTGGTCAGCGGTCGATGTCCGGATTGTTTCTTGATCGAAGCGCCTTCGCGGCTCAGGACGCCAGACGGTCTTTCACCGCCACCGATAAGCGAAGGGCACAAAGCGACGATGGCGAAGCACGTCTGATAGAGTCACGACCAACAAGAGGTATATTGATGCGGCAAATACGCTAATCTCGCTGCAGTCTGCTTACAGCAAATCGAACACCTTGCCATTCTATCTAGCGGCTGCTGTCGCATATCACATCCTCGATCGACATACGAGCGTTCGCGCGCAGTCAACTACCAGCGCTGGCCGTTGATTCGGATGACGGATGCTGCGAAGTATTGACGATGGATTGCGGCTCAGACGTCATCAGCAGGACTTTGGCATACAAGATCAGCGCCGATCGAAGCGCTTACTCGTCGCCTGCGGAAAAGCTGCGCGCTTCGACATGCTCCAATCGCGCTCTCTCATTCGCCATCGAGGCGCATGATGCCTCTTCGGCGCGATCTTCAGGCGCGCATGCATCACAAGTCATAAGAGATCCGGCTCGTCGAGAGCCTGCACTATTGGCAACCACGATGCCAACGACTCTCCATGGGGGGCATTCGTGGAGCGGTCAGGCTGAACGCGATTTCGACCGCACTGCCTACGATCCTCGACGGCGACGAATGCCTGAACAAACGTGCCGCCTCGCACGCAAACTCCGTGAGCTTAGCCTCGCCAGCCTCGCGCCGAACGATATCCAGTTCCCCAGGATTGACCCGTCTGTTCGCGAACGTCAGCATCTCGCAGGTATGGATGAATTCTCCGTCCGGCTACGGGCAACAAAGGTCCAGCTCTCCTACGGTCTCGAAGACGACCGCATTCAACCGATAATAACATTCCTCGCGTTTCAGGAAGGGGAAACCGATCTCGATGGACTCTCCTGCCTAATCGCCTACGACAAGTTGGCCCAGATTGACGGGCCGAAGCAGATCGCGCTGCAATCAGCCATGATGATCGCATCACACACTCGACAGTCAGCGCACGAGGAACGCACATGTTAGCACAGCGGATTTCTTTTCTGTCAGCTTCGGGCACTGCGGCCGCCCGTGAGGCAGTCAAGGTCGCTGCCGCCAAAGACCGGCGGATTATTGATCTGGCAGCCGGCGAAGTCGTCATCGCTCCTCCATTATCGGTACGCGAAGGAGCCATTGCCGCCATCAATGCCGGGACGAACCGCTATACCGATTCAGTTGGCCTGCCCGCGCTTCGCGCAGCCATCGCCGAAAAACTGTCGGCGGAAACGGGGGGCCTCTGGAACACAGATGACATCGTTATCACTGCTGGCGCAAAGCAAGGACTCCTCGATGCTGCCTTGGCCGTACTCAATCCGGGTGATGAGGTCCTTATCATTCGCCCCTGCTGGCCGACGTTTCCGTCGCAGGTTCTTCTCGCCGGCGCGACGCCCGTGTTCATTGATGCGCGCCCGCCGGCATACATTCCCGATATCGTCGCAATTCGGGCAGCTATCACACAGCATACAAAAGCGATTATAATCAACTCGCCGAACAATCCTACCGGCGCAGTCTACGATCGAACGATCCTCCAAGGGATCGGCGATCTAGCAATCGAGTATCAACTCTGGATCGTTTCCGATGAATGCTACTCGAGTTTTGTATTCGCCGCGGCGCGCCACGAATCGATTGTAACGGCGCATCCGGGCGCACGTTCCAGGACGATCCTGGTTAACGCGTTCTCCAAGGCGCTCGCGATCACCGGTTGGCGTCTGGGGTATTTCGCGGCTCCTCCGGAGATTATTTCCGCCGCCAAGAAGCTACAGAGCCATACGACCTCGAATGCTAACGTGATCGCGCAGCACGCGATCCTGCACCACCTTCAAGTCGGTGACGGAAGCTTTGAACGGGAAATGCATCAGCGCCTGTCCCAGGCTCGCAACACAGGACTTCTGATCCTGTCTGGTTTGGACAACGTGACCACCCCCGGCGCAAAAGGCTCATTCTTCTTCTATCTCGATCTGACCAAGTTCGTCTCCGCTCTGCCGGCTGGAAGCCCTGTACGATCCGCCGACGATATCGCGCGATTGCTCCTAGAGGAAGTCGATGTGGGATGCGTCGCCGGCAGCATCTTTGGCGACGCGAATGGCCTTCGTCTCTCTTTCGGCACTCCGCCAGACTTGATGGCGACGGGACTGAGACGCGTCGTCGAGACCCTGAACAGCTTGAAAACCAGGCGAGCAGTAGCCTGAACTCGATAGAGGGGGATTTTGAGAATGGCTTATAGCACGCGGGCCGCGATGCTTGCCAGGGAGAGTGACTTAAGCCTCCGTCTTCTCCAGCACGGCGCCCGGATGAAGGCGAACGGAATCCTGAACCTGCACGGCGCGCTCTTTCAGAGCTCCCGATTCGAAGTTCGCGAGGCGGATGACAGCAATAAAACTCGGTCAAGAATCAACATCGATGATCTGCAGCTTGCGAAGGGTATTTTCACACTGGCGATGGGCCGCGTCGTTTCCGGGACGACCTCGCTCTCACCTGGCCCCCCGCAATGATCGGGTATCTGCGCGATTATGCAAATGCGATCACGGCTGCCGCCTATTCGTTCGCGGTCGCCGGGTTGTTCCTGGCTCTTAATGGTCACATCGAACTCGGCG
Source organism: Bradyrhizobium tropiciagri (assembly GCF_001189845.1). Taxonomy (GTDB): domain Bacteria; phylum Pseudomonadota; class Alphaproteobacteria; order Rhizobiales; family Xanthobacteraceae; genus Bradyrhizobium; species Bradyrhizobium tropiciagri. The sequence continues at coordinate 28,676 of NZ_LFLZ01000056.1, read as the reverse complement.
TTGCAGCGATGCTCTGGACTTGGTTTCTTGATCATTGGGACGGACATGTGGCGCGCAAGACGAACCACCTCCGTCGTCCGGGCGTCGCAGAGTTTGGAAAGAGCTTTGATGGCTTCGCCGACTTTCTTCATGGTGTTGTTTTCCCCGCCGTGGTCATCATTCTCCTCGGTCATAACTCGGTGCTATCGCTGGTCGCGAGCTATCTTCTTGTGTTGGCAGGCGCGATCCGGCTCAGCCATTTCGAGAATATTGGTCTTACTGCTGACGTCCGGTTCGAGGGAATCCCGGTTTCCTATGACACGCCGCTAGTTGCGATATTGATCCTCATACGACCGTTGGTTCCAGGCACGATATTTCCCGACATACTCGCGGTGGCATTCGGCGTAATGGCAGTTCTTCACGTGACCACCGCGATCAAGGTTCCACCAATCCGGGGAAGAGCGGTGCCAGTCGCCACAGCTTTCGCCATCGCCGCCTCAATCGCCCTCGCCCTGCTCTCAAAGCCAGCCGCATTGCGGTAAGAATAGCGAGAAGATGGTCATCAGTAGTTGCCACGGAGGAGTTAATCATGGATGCGAGAGCGGTCTCACACTTCGGCTCAGGGAAAATCGCGGATAGGGCGATCGCGCCTGACGGATCAATTCGGCTCGCGCTGAATCATCCGCCTCCAGTTCGCGATGTCTTCGATCCGATAGTCACTGAGGCTCTGAACCGCGTTTTCGCCGAGACTCCGCCGAGCAACCTGATGGCGACCCATCGCTGGATGGGCACCGAAAAGGACAGACAGGCAGGTGCGGCTTTCGTGGCCCGGCGCCTTGGCCATAGCCCAGATCCAGATCGAATAATCATTACCCACAGCACTCAGGCCGCGGTTCACATGCTTCTTCCAAGCATAGTCGGTGACCCGCGACCGCTTGCTGTCGAACAGATGAGCTATCCACCAGTTCGCTCTTTCGCAGCCCGCTATGGCATCCCAGTCGTTGACGTGGCGATAGACGGGGAAGGACTGGATCCCGATGCATTCGAGCAGACTTGTCGGCGAGACAGGCCTGCCGCGCTTTATCTGCTGTCGACATTTCAGAACCCGACGACAGTTACGATCCTGTCGGCCGGAGAAAGGAAATCGCTGCGATCGCACGCCGGCACCAGGTTCAGCTTATTGAAGATGATATCTACAGCTTGCTGGCGGCGTCATCGCTTCCCCCCATCTCATCTTTCGCACCAGAGCTTTCCTGGTATTTACTCGGCACGGCAAAGAGCTTTTCAGCGGGCCTTAAGCTGGCATTCGTCGTCGCGCCAAATGGAGCTGACGCCGCGCGAGCCTTCTGGCCCGGCGTTCGGGCAACGTATTGGATGGCGACCCCGGTGAGCGCAGCTCTCATGGCCGAACTGATTTCGAGTGGTGAGGACCAGAAAATCATTGCTGCCCTCAAAATCGAACTCGCAGCGCGTCATGATCTGGTCGTGAACGGCCTCAGTGGGAAACCGCTCGCCAGCAATCCAGGCTGCCTTCACGTCTGGATACAGTTGAACGGCGTCTCAAGCAACGGCGTCGCCGCAGCAATTCTTAGAAACGGTGTTCAGGTCACAGCCAGCGCCTCCTATGCCCGTGACGGCTGGACGCCCCCAGAAGCAATAAGAATAGGCATCGGGAACCCCGATTCTCGCTCGGTCCTCAGGGAAGCTATTTCGAGAATACGACGTGCTCTTCCCTAGTTGAACCGGTGACCACCCGGAAAAGGAGGCAGAATGATATTGCAATCAAACGCCGACTTCTTGCGGACCATACCCACTCTGGACGTAGAGGTTCGCCTCATCTCGTTGGAAGAGGGCGAAGAGCTGAGGCGACGTGTACTCCGGCCCGGAGAAAAGAACTGGCGCATTTCGTTTTGCCCAGCATCCGATTTCTTTCACATGGGAGCCTTCCACGCCAGCCAACTCGTTTCGGTCGCCTCGTTCCTGGTCGAGTCATCGGACAACGCCTTCATCGGACAGGGTGAAAGCTGGCGGCTACGCGGCATGGCCACTTCCCCCGAAATGCAGAGCCGCGGTGTCGGTGGGCGGGTGCTCGGACAAGGACTCGCAGAAGTCGAGAAAAGAAACGGTGCCCTCGTCTGGTGCCATGGCCGACTTTCTGCCGCCCGGTTCTATCAGAATCACGGCTTCGAATCCGTTGGAGATGTGTTCGAGATTCCCGGAACGGGTCTGCACGCTCTTTACATCAGGAAACTTGGCCTCCGGCGAAGTGGCGACGAGTTTCACTGCAACTCGTAAAGGCACACGGATTATTGCGCGATAGTTCCGCTTTCCTGTGTTCTTTGGTTGATTTAGGTCGATAGCTACGGCGAGGCTCGAGAGATGACGCAAGTTTCGACCGGAAGCCGCGATGCGTCTGTAAGTTGGACGATCTATACGGGCGCGGCCGCCCACTATCAAGCCACGAGACCGGACTATCCAACTGCTGCCGCGAACTGGATTTTGAAAGCACTTCCGCCGTCACGGGAACCCAGAGTCGTGGTTGATGTCGGTTGCGGTACTGGCATATTTACCCGCCGGATCGCTGCTGATCTTCAGCGATCCGATCGCATCTTGGGGATCGAACCTAACGATGATATGCGGTCTCAGGCGGTGCGCGCATCTGCATTGCATCCGAACATTGCATTTGTAGCCGGGTGTTCAGAAGCTCTTCCAGTCAGCGATAACGCGGCTGTTCTGGTGACCGCCGCATCAGCAGCACATTGGTTTGACCTCCCCACGTTCTATGACGAAGTCGCGAGAGTACTCTCTTCGGACGGCATCATTGCAATAGTGCAGAACAAGCGGCGCTGGTGGGACAGTCAATTCCTCGATGCTTATGAAGCGTTTCACGAGAGATTTGTACCAAACTACCGCAGGGGCACGTTTCCTGATCGGTTTGGCGGCTTTTCGGAGGAGGCATTTGCATCAGATCTTGCGCGACACAGCAACTTCCAGGGTGTTCGCCAAGCGTCCTGGAAGTGGAATAGGACTCTCTCGAAATCAGACTTCGAGTCTTTAAGCCTCTCTACCAGCCACACAAGGAGAGCCCTTGCGAATTGCGGTGAAGACGTGGTGATGAAGGCACTGTGCGATATTCTCGACCTCTTCGCCAACACGGAGGGGCGGCTGGATATCCCATATGTCACCGAGGTCTCGTTAGCCAGGCGCCTGCCACATTGATCCCGGCACGCGCCTTGGAGTCGGCCGCTGGATGTTAGCAACACCTTCGGTCTGGATCCCTAACGCGGAGCCTGAAATTGAGTCTGGAGAAATCATCGATGAGCCAGAAAAGTCGAATTACCACGGATATTGACTTGAAGGCTGATGGCATAGCTCACGGCTATCTCCACGTGCCGCATTCGACGACAGAGTCTGCCTACGGATGGATTCCCGTGCCCATCACTGTGATCAAGAACAGTGATGGTCCAAGCGTTCTTCTGGTGGCAGGCAATCACGGCGACGAATATGAGGGGCAGGTTTTGCTGATGAATTTTCTTCGCACCGTCTCTCCTCAACAGGTCCGTGGGCGCATCATTATCCTACCGGGCGTCAATGCGCCCGCTGTCATGGCTGGTCAGAGGGTCTCGCCGATTGATGGAGGCAACCTCAATCGTCTCTTCCCTGGATATGCCGACGGCACTCCGACGCAGATGATTGCTCACTACATAGATAGTGTCCTACTGCCGATGGTCCGTTACTGTTTTGACTTCCATTCGGGAGGTTATTCTTTGGACTACGTTCCCACTGCCCACCTTGTCGCACCAGCTGAGCCGGCGCTCAGGAGAGCGGCTATCGGATTACTTCAAGCCTTCGCAATGCCGAACAGCATTTTGATTGAGGGCCTTAAGGGAGACGACCAGCTATTGCTGGGATCGTGTCGTAAGCATGGTGTGGGCCACATGTCCACGGAGTTAGGCGGCGCAGGGACTTTTTCGGTTGAGGCCTATAGAGCCGCTGAACGCGGTCTTCCCCGCTTGTTGCGCCACGTCGGTGTCCTCGCAGGCGACAATAACTGCGAGCGCCCACCACCAACGCAGTTCTATCTCAGGCTACCTGCACACGATTTGCTTTATGCGACGGCAGCCGGCGTTTTCGAAGCGTTTGCCACGCTTGGTGATGTGGTAAAGGAAGGAGATATAGCAGGGCGCATTCACTTTCCCGATGTCCCCTGGCGAGCGCCTGAGACAATCATGTTCAAAAAGGGAGGCACAATTCTCGCCAGGCGCGCTCCGGCCAAAACAAAGATCGGTGATTGCGTGTTCGCGCTTGGCACACGACATGACGGTTAGGCGGCATGAGACTGAGCAGGCTTAAACCTCGCGGCCGATTTGACGCTCAGGCGGCCTTTCCCAGTGATGCGAACGCCAGGTGTCATCGTAGGTATCGTCGTCGAGATATTCTTGCTCGACGGCTACCCATCTCGGTCCCGTCTTTTATCAAACTCTCAGTAACTCGATCCATAGCCGCACATCCATACCTGGAGAGCGAGATGAACCCAGATTACGCCACTCAAGCGCAATTGGCTTGGCGCGATTTCGACGGACTCGGACACTTTTATCAATTCCGTCCGGAATACCCGCCACGCATTGCAAGACAGCTCCGGATTATGTTAGGCGACTCTGCCAGCGGACGTATTATAGACGTGGGAGCTGGAACAGGACATTTTACCCGAAGCTTGGCAGCTGCTTTTGGCCCTGGCTTCACGGTACTCGCTCTTGAGCCCAACGAGGATATGCGACGGCACGCCGAGACTTCGACACCTGCTCGAATGTCGATCACTTATGCAGATGGCGTCGCCGAGAGCCTTCCTGTCGAGAACGGCTCAGCTCAACTGATCACAGCCGCTAGTGCCGTCCACCGATTTGACCGTCCTCTCTTTTTCCAAGAGGTTCGCCGCGTTCTGGAAAAGGACGGATTGCTCGCGTTCATTCATTATCAGCCATATGATGAGGGAAGCTCCTTCGCCGATCGTTTCCTTTCAATTATCGAGACAGCTCTTCCAAGCTATGACCGTCGCTGGAGTTCGAAGCCTGAAGGGGGCTACTTCGAGTTCGACATTGCGGCTGACTTACAGGCACAGGCCGCTATGAAGGATGTCCATCGCAACACTTTTCTGTTTAGTGAAATTTACGATTGGGAACGGTTCAAACAGCAAGCGCTTTCCTTCACGACCGTCCAAAGAGCAATTGGCAAGAAAGGTAACACAGCAATAGTATTCGAGCTAAGCGAGCTCTTTGATCAACACCAAGGCTGTGACAAGCGCGTCGAGATGCTCTTCGAGGTTGAAGTTATCACTGCGCGGAGGGTGTAGCTACTTTGACCGAGAGCACGCTACCGGATATTGGCGCAGACATGACACGCAGGCTGAAGCGTATTGCCGTTGGGAGAACCACGAAAAGGGTGAGTCACATCGGTCCCAGGATTCCTACAAGCTCGCTTTGATGATTTCAGTGCCGTTAACCAGGGAGCGAATTTTGCCAAAGGCCAATGCCCTTGGCAGGAACCACATACCACAGTCGGAAGAGGGGTGGAGCCGTTCAACAGGAACAATCTCCAGAGCATCGCTGATCCGACGGGCGATGTGCTCTGGCGTTTCAACGTCTTTGCGAGCAAGATCTAGCAGCCCCAGCACAACATGCTTTTGGCCGCAATAGCGCAACAGGGCAGGATCGTGTTTGGGTTGCTCGTATTCCAGGCTTATCGCTGTGGTTGGGCACTCGGAGAGAATTTCAAGGACTTCAGGATAAGTCGGGCTTTTGGTTTTCTCCTGGTGGACTAGCGCATAACCATAGCAAACGTGCGTCGTCACAGGAACAGAAATCCCTTCAACGAGCACCTCCAAAGCTTTCTTTCCATACTTCCGAGCTGTGGTCAGGCGAGCATGAAAATGAGGCTCGTCTACTTGAAGGAGGTCCGCTCCAGCGGCTTGCAAGGCTTTCATTTCCAGGTTGAGAGCTCGCGCAAGCTCAAGCAACAACGTTTCTTCATCGTTATAGAAATGATCGCTTACTTGATTTGCGAGCGTTAATGGCCCCACGACCGTAACCTTCACCGGTCGCATGGTGTGAAGTTTCGCAAAATGAAGCTCATCGACGGTGACTGAACCAGTCCACTTGATTTCTGAAATTACCCGAGGCTTGAGCTGGGAATATGAAAGGTATTCCTCGATCTCGGGCAAAGCAGAACGCTTTGACGAGATTTCAATTGACGAAGCTGCTTTGAGCACAGGTGTTGTGGTGTCGATTCCACCTAACGAAGTGAGGAAGTGTCGGTCGTAAGCAGCACGTTGTGCTTCCCCGTCGGTGATTAAATCCAATCCAGCTTTCTCTTGCTCGTATATTGACAGCAGTGCCGCATCACGCTTGGCCTCCGCCAGCACATCTCGCTCAGGACGCCACCAGCTACCGTCCAAAGCCCGCATTCGCTGATGACGGGCTAACCAGTGCGGTTTTGTGTAGCTGCCCACGATTTGCGTCGTCAGGGGATTTAGCGACATCTATTCCAAGCCTCTGTTAAACGGGCATACGACATGCAGAGTTTTCTGCTTGGGCGTTCGGGGCCGCGGAGTAGCTCTGCGAACTATGAGGACTACAAGAACGGGCTTCGCTACACTCGGATGACACACATCTGATAATTCGATGCCGCGCCCCATATTATGCGATGACGGTGCGCAGGAGATGAGTCTAATCCGAAGACGAAGAACATCTTCGGTGCGGCGCACGCCTTCTTGGGGAACGCGGCGAACCTGGACATCCACGCCGCTTGCGACCCCGTCCGCACCAGACATTCCGCGTCATGAATTCAGGGGAGCAGGTCTTTTACGTCCTTCGACATTGCCGTGAGCGTTTTGTCGACATCCGTTTGTCTGATGGCAACATCGCGAAGATGGTTGCGAAGCACTTCGGCAATCCGCACCGCGTTGTCGCCAGGGAACGTGCTCCAGCTGGTCACCAGTGGTACCGCTTCGATGGCGGCACGTTGGTTTGATTTTTCGCGATAAAACGCGCCTAGATAAGCTGGGTCATGGATGGCGATCACATTGACCGGCGTAGCGCTGGTCATCTTCGCCAACAAAGTCTGCATTGACGGGCTGACCAGGAATTTCATGTATTCCCAAGCGATCTTCTGCTTTTGCGGATCGCTGGTTAGCATCATCATGGCGCGTCCGCCAATGGGAATTCGCCCCTTCTCGGAAAGTATGGGCCATCGCATGGTTTGTATTTCGAAACGTCCTTTGGCTCCCTCCTCGAACGGTCCGAGTTCAGTGTTCGCCTGGGTGATGATGCCGATTTGACCGGCTGTGAACGCCTGGAATGCCTGGTTCTGGGTCATGTCGACCATACCGGTCTGGCCGAAGCGGCGGATTATATCGAGTGCACGGCGACCTTCTGGTCCGTCAAAGCTGATCGCGCGGTCGTCCTGGCTCATCAGTCGGCCACCCTGACTGGTGATCAATGCCTGGAACGTCCAATTGCCGCTGGTGTTATAATCGAAGAAGCCGCCGATAATCCTGTCGCCCAAGCCGTGGATCTTGCCTGCAAGAGCGAGAATGCCGTCCCAGTCATTTGGAAGATGCTCAGGATCTCCGCCCGCGCGCCTCACCAAATCGTTGTTAAAGAAGAGGGTCGGCGTAGCACTCTCGAACGGGAGCGCGTACACTTGGTCTGCTATTTTGCCGACATCCATTGAAGCAGCGGTCAGTCCCAGGGAATTCCAGTCCTTTTCGCCGTCAATGAAGCCATTCAAAGGAACTGCCATGTTGCGGCGCACCAAAATGGCGATTTGATCGTAACTCTGCAGCGAGACATCCTGGATTTCACCGGTGACCCTCAGTCGAAGCGTGCGCGCCAAATGTTCGCCATGAGTCGCGACCGGAGCCATGTAAACTACGCTCACGCCGGGGTGATCCTGCTCGAAACGCCGACCGGCCTCTTCAAGAAATGACTTGTAGGCGCTGTTCGAAAACGAGACCGTCAGGACGTTGGGATTCCTCGCTGCAGCCGGGATCGAGGTCAGGCCAGGACCGACGGCCAGGCTGGAAATGAACACGCTGGACATAACCAGCCAAGGTGCGATTGAGATTTTCATTTGCTTGATTACCTCTCGACTTGATCGCGGCGCCTGTGACCGATGCGGCGTCAGTTTCACAGATCGTGCGGTTTCCTGGCGAGCGATCTCCTTCACCAGGCTCTCACGGTGCGGGGCAAGGCGCGGCATCGCGATTTCTCCCTCGCGACCTGATTATGCCCTCGACAACATGCCTTGAGTTTTCTGAAGGCGATGATTTGAGGAACATGCCAAAGGACGGGCAAGACAGCGGGAAATGAGAACGTTCGAGCGCTACGGGTCCCGTAGGGATCAATTGAGGCGACCGACAGAGCAGGCACGCGCTCATCGGACGATCTCCCGGATCGGCCTGACTGATGCGCGGCCGGATTCCACTTGCCGGCGCAGACGCTGCCCGTCACGGGTAAACAGGAGCACGCGGTCCGGTCGAACGCCGACATGTAAGGTCTGGCCGGAGGCGATATGAGGTGCCCGTTCGGCCAATAGCCGTGCAATCAGCGGATGTTCGACTCCTGCCAGATCAAGATGGACGAAGAGATCAGACCCCATATGCTCGATCATGCGCACCGAACCGGTCAATGCGCCCTGTTCTCTGTGGTCGGCGAGATGAAAGGTCTCCGGGCGAATACCGAGGGTCAGAGGCGTGCCGGGCAGTGCATCGGCCTCGATAGCCAGCGTCGATCCGGCGACATCGATCAGCCCGCGTTCGTGCACGACGCCGTCGAGCATGTTGATCTTGGGCGAACCGATGAACTCTGCAACGCGTCGGTCGTCGGGATCGGCGTAAATATCCTGCGGCGAAGCAACCTGCAACAACTCGCCATCGTGCATCACCGCCACCCGATCCGATAGCGTCATGGCCTCAGCCTGATCATGGGTAACATAGACGAAGGTGCCCCCGAGCCGCTGGTGCAGTTCCTTGATCTCGGCGCGCATCTGTACGCGCAGCGTGGCGTCGAGGTTCGACAACGGCTCGTCCATCAGAAAAACCGTCGGATGCCGCACCATCGCCCGGCCAACCGCCACGCGCTGACGCTGGCCTCCGGAGAGCTGCCCTGGTTTGCGCGACAACAAGTGGCCGATGCCGAGGGACTTGGCTGTACGGGTGACTTCTAGCTCGATCTCGGCAGAGATCCCCGCGGATCCTGGGAGGAGACCGCCGAGAACGGGAAGTCTCTGCAAGGCAGAGAGCCGGCGCATCCGCAAAGGCAAGCCTATGTTCGATGCGACGGTCATATGCGGATATAGTGCGTAGGACTGGAACACCATGGCCACGTCACGCTGCTTCGGGCGCAATCCGTCCACGAGACGATCGCTGATCGCAACGCTACCTGCGGTCTGCACTTCAAGCCCAGCGAGGATGCGCAACAACGTTGACTTCCCGCAACCTGAAGGTCCAAGCAGCGTCAGGAATTCGCCATCTGCAATCGACAGAGAGACACCATTGAGCACAGTAGCTGGACCGAATGACTTATGGATGTTTGTGAGGACAATCCCGCTCATTCGACGGACTCCAGATTCTCGTAAGCGACCGCCTCGAAAGAGAATCTCGTTCGACAAACCGAGGCGGGAGTGATCGCACGGCGCAAAACAATGGTCAGTGCTCTATCCTGTCGCGCGACGCGACCATCGATCAATGTACCGGCAATCCGACGAGGGCGAACACTACGCGCCGTGAATCCAGCCCGCAGAAATCTGCAACGATTTAACTCAAAGCTATGATTTGGGATTGTCATACCCCTTTTCCCGGGACGGAGCTCGTTTGTTGCGGCGACGGATCGATAGGCAGGCACGACCCAGATGATCACGCGTCAGCGCGATATCGTGGGGACGCAACAATCCGGTGACGGGTATCGAGTAATACGATGGACCATCGTGATTTGCCGATGGATTGCCGTAACAATTTGGCCGCAGACCAACGCTCTTCGGCGTATCGCGACCTCGTCAGAGACCGTCTCTTCGGTCGTAACGAAGGAAGCGCCAAAGCGATGCAACGGACGGGGAAGACAGGAGAAAGATAAGAGAGTCGAGTTGATCCTACGGCAAGTTGAGACAAGTCTCAAAGCTCGGCCCAGCCCCTGGAAACGACAAGGCTTGAGGCACCATCCGCTGCAAAATTGCCTGCCGATCATCTCCGCGTTCGCCATATTCGAAGATCGCTACATCGTCGTCGTTCTGCGCAAGTTCGATGGCTTTGCGGCGCCGCAAATTCCGGCGCCGATCGCCACAACTTTCTGAGGCAATCCGGCTTGCTTACTCATCGACTGCATTGCAGTCGGCCCTCACTGCCACCAGCATAATTTCGACGAGGGTATCGCCGACAAGTTGCGCGCCTACGCAGGTCCGCTGGGGCCAATGGCGTGAATCGGCGCCGATCCAGGTGCACCAGGCTTCGTCAAATGACGTCTTGTGGCCAAGATCTGATAGGTAGACCGTGGCGGACACTATTCGTTCCTTGTTGCTGCCCAGTGTTTCCAATAGATGATCAAGCTTTGCGAAGATGTCGGCGGCTTGCTCCGAAATGCTCGGGGGTTTTCGATCCGGGATAGTGGCCACCCAGACGAGGTTGCCATACGCCGTTCCCGCGTTCCTGCCGGTTGCCTTTCCACGAAGCCGTTTGATTCCGGATGTATGCTCAGACACGTTAGACCTCCTTCGTATACTTATCTCACCATCATTGTCGATGTCGGCCATCAGATCGAGATCACGACCTCGACGGTATTGCCAGGTCGTGACCAGAATCAGATTCCGGCCATTCCGCTTTCAACATAGCTGGTGTTGCCTACCACCACGCGACGAAGAACCTGCTTATAACTGCCGAGTCGCGCTTCAAAGATTTCTCCACGGATATCTTCTGGGCGCGATTTTGGCTGCAGAATCTCACCAAGTACCCGCCCACCAATCGACGTCGGCGCGTCAATCCCGAGCAGATGGAGGATCGTCGGCGCGACATCGCAAATTCCCGATGGCAAGGAAGACGCGGATCCGGTGTTCGGAAAAGCTGATCCTGCGACGATTCCGATCACCGCAAGTTCCTTCGGATGTAACCCGCCGTGAAGGCCGAGGCCTGGTCCGCGATCATTGTCGTAGAACGTGCAGCCTACGAGACCGAACGGATCGATCGTGTCGTCAGCGCGGAAGGAAAAGGCGATGTCCGGCGCACGAACATGGTCAGCGAAGACGAGGCGATTCGAGAGGCTCCCAGGGGCGATGCCGTTGATCGCGTCCTTTGCCCGCGTGAATACATTCCCGCACCATACCTCGGATGTAATAGCTGCGACCAACCGGGCAATCTTCGCCTCAGTCGGATCGGCGAGATAGAGGGCGCCGACTTGACCGGGCACGACCGTCACATCCACATCCGGTGCTGGCGCGACGCCGGCGCTGAAGCCTGCGATGCGTACGGTATCGGCAACCGACGCGCGAGTATGGCCGGTGATGTGACCATGGTCAGAGGTTGCGAATATCTGTACGCCCTCTCCCCTTCCCTCCGCCTCCCACCAGTCGAGTACGCGGCCAAACTGTCGGTCGCAATGGGCAATGATTGAGCGCGTCGCCTCCGCGCCTGTGCCGTGGAAATGCGAGGTAACGTCCGGCTCGCCATAGGAAAGGATCGTGACATCAGGCCTGTATCGCGGCCAAACGACGTCGAGGAAGGCGGAGGAAATCCAGTCCTGTCCGACCCGATCAGGCTCCGTATTTGGCGGCGCCGGGCTCAGTGGGCCGATTTGCGCCTCGATGGCAGCTAGCGCATCGTCCGGCGTGCATGCCTCGCGAAAATGACCGGACAACCGAACGTGGCCAAAGTCTTCTGCCTTGTGGTGGAAGAGCCGGGTTGTGCCAGGAGTGTTGGTGGCGAGCACGGCGAGGCTGCGGCCGGCCGTCGCCAGGATCTCCCCGAGGGACGGCGCTGAATAGAGCCGCCCTCCGCTTTCGAGGTCGAGTTGACGCAACAGCACCGAGTCGGAGGTGTCAATGTAACGCGACGGATTGATAGAGCGGTCGACGTATTTGTTGCCCACCATTCCATGTCGATCCGTGGTTGCGCCGGTGACGAGGCTCGGAAATGCCGAGCGCGTCTCGCTCGGATAGACCGTGCGATGGTTCGCGAGCGTTACCCCGGCGGCCTTCAATCGGCAGAGGTTGGGTGTCAGCGCGGGACCGACGAGGTCGGGGCGCAGTCCATCGAAGCTGACGATAAGGAAGCGGACAGGCATCGGTCTTGCTCTCTTCGAGCTTTCGGACGGTTATGGCTGATCTAGCCGGCAGCGATTGGCCGCAACCGGCCGAGAAGAGAGAAGCGTCGCGGCGAATAAGGTGCGAGTTCGAAAGGTGGTGGACGGTTTTCGATGATATCAGCGACCGCGCGAGCGGTGTTAGGCGACGATGCGACTCCAATGTGCCCATGACCGAACGCATGTATTACGTTTGAAAGCCGGCTGGCCCGGCCAATGACCGGCAGATAGTCAGGTGTTGATGGTCGCGCACCCATCCAGAAACGGATTCGGTCGGGATTGCGAGTAAGCCTGTAGGCCCCAATGGTGAATTGCTTGAGAACTTCTGCGCGCCGCCAGTCGGCGGGCTCATCGAGATGGGAGAATTCGACGTGTCCGGTAATCCTTAGGCCGAAGCGCGATGGCGTGTTGGCCATCGGACCATCCATCAGCAGCAGACGGTTGCGTGGTAGCGGATCCATGTCCGAGATCTCAACGTGGTAGCCCCGCTCGGCTTCGAGACTGACCCGATCCCCCGCCGCCGCCGCCAGCGTCTTGGAGTGGACACCGGCCGAGATCACCACATCATCGCAGACTACATCGCCATCATCAGTTACGACCGCCGTGACGCGACCGCCCTCCGAGCGGAACCCGAGCGCCCGTGCTTGCTTGAGCTCGACACCGAGGCTTCGGGCACGGCGCACAAGCGCGGCAACATAAAGGCCAGGCTTGACGCAATTGTAGCCGTCGAGAACAACGCCGAACGTATAGCGCGGATCAAGTGCCGGTTCGCGAAGGCGGATCTGCTCGGCATTGAGTTCGGTCCAGGTGCAGCCTGTCAGGCGCCGCAGGTGCCAGGTCATCCCCATCCCCTCGGCCTCAAAATCGGCACGGCTGCGATAGACCTGGAGCTGGCCTTTGCGTTCGATTAAGTCCGAAACGCCGGCCTCGGCTGCTAACTCATCGTGGCGCAGATGACAATCGGCGACGAGGGGATGAAGCGCCCAGGCGGTTTTCTCAACCCTTCGCGCCGAAAGGCCGGCAAGGAGAAACCGGATGAGCCAAGGGGCGAGCCGCGGCAGATGACACCAGCGGATGGTAAGCGGACCGACCGGATCGAGGAGATAGCCCGGAAGCTTGCGCCAAAGCCCCGGTAGCGAAAGCGGGACCACCAAGCTTGGGCTGAGCCAGCCGCCGTTGCCGTAACTTGCTGCGTGCTCGCCACCGGGTTCGCCGGGCTCGATGATGGTAACCCTGTGGCCCCGACGTGCCAGTTCGAGCCCGGTGACGGCACCGACAATTCCCGCGCCAATGACGACGATGTGCTTGGTGTTTGACATGTTTCGCTTATGATGATCGATAGGCACGTTTGTCGCCGTCATGTCCCGTGGCCAGCGCGCGCTTGTTCCTGGCCCACGGTGAAAGAGGCAGTCAGCTGTTCAGCTTTACTGCTTCGCGAGCCAAAGCTTCGATCTCTGTCCAATGCTCGGCTTTGATGGTGTCGGCCGGCGCGACCCAGTTCCCGCCGACACAAACAACGCGGGCCGCCGAAAAGTACTCCCGTGCATTTGCAGGCGTGATCCCTCCGGAAGGACAGAATGATATCCGCGGTAGCGCCGCGCTGATTGATCTGAGTGCGGCAACACCACCGGAAGCTTCCGCCGGAAAGAATTTCAGCGTGTCGTAGCCCTTCTCCAGCAACGTCATTGCCTCGCTGGTCGTGGAAGCACCCGGAAGAAGCGGCAGTTGCTCAGCCTCGCACGCCGCGATCAACTGGTCCGTCGCGCCAGGGGACACGCCGAAGACTGCCCCCGCGGCTTTGGCCGACTGTACATCCCGAGGGGTTACCAATGTACCAGCCCCGATCGAGCAACCAGGGATGTCGACCATTGCTCGGATGACGTCGAGAGCAGCCGGCGTACGAAGGGTTACTTCGATTGCGACCAGCCCCCCCGCGACTAGAGCTTCGGCCAGCGGTCGAGCATGTCTCACATCTTCGACCACAAGCGCAGGAATAACTGGGGCCAAGGCACAGATTTCGTGCATCCGCGAGGATTTGAATTGCATTTCGGACCTTTGTCGAAGTTCGTGAGTTTGGCTGCTACAGGGGCTCGCACCGTCTGCGTCGTGGCATTCAGCGCCTCTTCGGACCTGTCTACGGCGGGGCAACAGGCAACGCGTTCAGTAAATTGCGCCGGATGATCCCATTGCTGAAGATTTTCATGCCAGACAATTTCAGAGCCTCTTCACTTGACTGCTCCACCCGTGAGTCCCTCGACGAACCATTTCTGTGCAACGATAAATGCGATGATGAGGGGTAGGACGACGAGTGTTGCCGCGGCCATGAGTGGGCCGTAGTCATTGCCGGCCTCTTCATTCCTGAAGGCCATGATGCCGAGCGGGGGCGGCATCATGTTCTCGGAGCGCACTGCGATCAGCGGCCAGAAGAGGTCGTTCCAGTGGCTGACTACGGAAAAGATCGAGAAAGCGATGATGGCCGGAAGCGCCATCGGCACCATGATCCTCCAGACGATCGCCAATTCCGAAAGGCCGTCGAGACGAGCAGCATGGACCACATCATCGGGAATGGTCTTGAAGAACTGACGAAACAGAAAGATGCCGAATGGCGAGACTACGTATGGAAAGACAAGCGCCGCATACGTGTCGAGGATACCGATCTGATAACCCAGGATGAAGAGCGGCAGCGAGAGTACCTGGTACGGCAGGAGCAGGCTGATAAGCACCATTCCGAAAAGCAGGTCGCGGCCGTGAAACCTCAGCTTGGCCAGAGCATACGCACAGGGCGCGCAGACGATGATCTGTAGCGCCAGGACGAGAGCACAGACGATCAGGCCGTTGCCCATGTAGCGCAGCAACGGTGCTTTGGTGAGTGCCTTCGTGTAGTTCTCGACACCGTAAAACTGCGCGGGCCAGAAGGAGAAGCTGGCCCGAAAGATCTCACCCGGAGCCTTGATCGATAGCGACAGCATCCACACGAACGGAACGAGAGTGAGCGCGCCGGTCACGAGCAGCACGGCATGGCGAAGAATCGCGGCCGCTGGCGACAAGCAATTGCTGGAGCTGGTTGGGTTCATTGGTAGTGCACCTTGTTGTCCATGACGCGCACCTGCACGAGTGTGAGCGTCATGACAATGGCGAGAAACACGACGGCAACGGCGGCACCATATCCGGCGCGCAAGTACTCGAAGCTCTCACGATAAAGCGTATAGAGCAGCACTTCGGAAGCATGGCCGGGGCCGCCCCGAGTCAAGATCTGGATCGTATCGAATGCCTGGAAAGCGCGAAGAGCCACCACAATCACGACAAACATGGAGACGGGCCCGAGCATCGGGAGGGTGACGATGCGCAGCCGGTCGAACCAGAAGTCGGCACCATCTACATTGGCAGCATCATAGAGATCCTGCGGGATGCTCTTGAGACCGGCGAGGAACAACACCATGGCATAACCGAGGTTTTGCCAAACACCGATGACAGCCAGCACCGGCAGAGCCGTATACTCGTCGCGCAGCCAGTTGGCGGTAGGCAGGCCGATGGCGGAGAGAATCTGGTTGACGAGGCCGATCGTGGGATGCAGCAACGCCTCCCAAGCGATGGCCATGGCCGTGAGCGTCGCCATGAATGGCAGAAAGTGGATGGCGCGGTAAAACGAGCGGCAGGACTTTCCACATTCGATCAGAAGCGCAATCAGAAGGCCGAGTACGACGGTGGCCGGCACGACGATCAGAACATACAGCACAGTGTCGATGAGCGAGGCTCTGAAGCCAGCGTCAGCAAAGATCGCGCGAAAGTTGGCAAGCCCGACGAAGGAAAGCGTTCCCGCGCCGAATTGCCAGTCCGTGAGCGCGATGACGAATACGCTAATCACCGGCAGGAGAAACAGGACCAGCAAAAAGAATACCGCCGGCCCGGCCAGGGTCCAAGCTGCCAGCGCTTCTGTCAACGTACGCGTGCGCCCTGATAAGATCGCGGAAGATGTTCGAAGGCCGGCGATCCGGGACGCTTTGTTGGAGACGGCGGAAGGAGCAGGGGGCTCACTCATCGGGCGATCTCCCGCATCGGCATGTTCGTTGCGTGATCGGATTCTGCTTCCCGCCGGAAGCGCCGCTGAACCGGATGGCGCGTGCATTGCTCGGCCGGCCGCACTCGGCGCAGCCCGCCGTGTCGGCCCGGTTTGCAAAGTTCAGGCGGCACTTTCTTCGGAGAGCGTCGATGAATACGAATGCCATAACCGTCACTTCCCAATCATCATGTAGGCGTTTCGGAGCACGGTACCGGGATCGCATATCCCGTTTGGGCGTGTTCTGACGCGCAAGACGTTAGAAAGCCGAATTGCTACAGTCGGATGACCATCATCGAATAATCCGATAGGGACGTGCGTATATGCGATCATGTTTCCCGCATGGGGACAGATTTCGGAAACAAGAGCTCTTTAGTGAATGCCGTTGCGCCGTTGATTGGCGCTCTCGAACGTGACGCGGGTTGGCAACAATCTCAGAGTCGTCCCGAGCTCAGCTACCGACGATTCTAATGACGCTTATCTAATGATGCTTACAACAAGCCTATCGCAGGCGATGGCGGCCGTACTTGTCTGACCGGTGGAGGTCACCGCGCTGGGCCAAAGTCGGCGGAAGCAGTATCGCAATTGTCGTATACGTCATACAAGAATGCGATTAGCCGATTGGAGAGCCCGTTTGCGAATGAGTAGAAGCCGCTCGCAAACCTTCCATTGAACCTCGCAGGTGCTCCATTTTGTCTCTCATTGCAGAACGGCTCAGAGCTATCCGTCCATCTGAAACCAAGGCCATGACCGCGCGAGCCGCTGAGCTGCGCGATCAGGGCGCCGACGTGATCACGCTCAGTGCGGGCGAACCGGATTTCAACACGCCGTCCGCTGTCTGTGAGGCCGGCATCCGGGCAATCCGCGACGGGCGGACGAAATACACCCCGGTCTCCGGAATCAAGCAGCTGCGCGAGGCGATCCGAAAGAGCTTCGAACGCGATCACGGTCTCGACTACGGGATCGACCAGATCACTGTCGCCTGCGGCGCCAAGCAGGTCGTCTTCAACGCGCTCTTCGCCAGCCTCGACGCAGGTGACGAGGTAGTAATCCCGACGCCGTGCTGGGTCTCCTATCCCGACATGGTGGCGCTCGCCGGCGGCAAGCCGGTTCTCGTCGCCTGCGATGAATCCCGTGGCTTCAAGTTGCGCCCGGAGGCGTTGGAAGCAGCGGTCACGTCTCGCACCAAGTGGCTGATGCTGAATTCGCCCTGCAATCCGACTGGAGCGGTTTACAGCCGAAGCGAGCTTCTGGCGATCGCCGCGGTGCTCCGCCGCCATGCGCATGTCTACGTGCTGTCCGACGATATCTATGAAAAACTCACCTACAACGCCGACTTCGCCACGATTGCCGCAATCGAGCCTGACCTTTACCACCGCACGCTGACGGTCAACGGTGTATCCAAAGCCGACGCAATGACCGGTTGGCGCGTCGGCTATGGCGCGGGGCCGTTGTCGCTGATCAAGGCCATGAACTTGATCCAGAGCCAGACTTCTTCGCACACCAGCTCGATATCGCAATATGCCGCTATCGAGGCGCTCGCCGGCGGCAGGAAGCATATCGAGCAATTCGCGAGCGCTTTTCTGCGGCGCCGCGATCTCGTTGTCGCCAGGCTGAACCAGGCCGATGGACTCTCATGCCGGATGCCGGACGGTGCTTTCTACGCTTTCCCCTCCTGTGCAGGTGTTATCGGCAAGCGCACGCCGAATGGTACAATCATCGAAACCGACACGGATTTTGCGATGTATCTGCTCGACCATTTTGCCGTAGCAGTCGTGCCCGGCAGCGGCTTCATGGCGTCGCCCTATATTCGCATTTCCTATGCCTCCTCGCTCGAGGACCTCAGTCGCGCCTGCGACCGCATCATCGCCGCCTGCGCGGTCCTCACCTGAAAGATATCCCGATGTCCCCTGCCAAACAGCTCCGCGCCCGCATGGCCGACACCGGCCTCGTCCACATCATGGCCGCCCATAGCCCGCTTTCGGCGATCCTCGCGGAAGAAGCCGGTTTCGATGGCTTGTGGGCCTCCGGGTTCGAATTGTCGGCACTTTACGGCGTTGCGGACATGAGCATGATCTCAATGACACAGCATCTCGACATGTTGCGGGCGATCGCCGGACGCACGACGCTGCCGATCGTTGCCGATATCGATACCGGCTATGGGAATGCCATCAATGTCATCCATGCGATCAGGGAATACGAGCGAGCCGGTACCAGTGCCGTCGTCATCGAAGACAAGACCTTTCCGAAGGTAACAAGCCTTGTTGCCGGCGGACGCCAGCAATTGCTGCGCATTGAAGAGTTCCAGGGCAAGATTGCGGCGGCCGTCGCCACACGGCAGGATCCGGATTTCCTCGTCATCGCTCGTACCGAAGCTCTGATCGCGGGCCTTGGAGAAGCCGAGGCCCTGCATCGGGCGAGCGCCTACGTGGACGCCGGAGCCGACATGATCCTGATCCATTCGAAAGAGAAGGATCCCCTGGAGATCGAAAGCTTTTCGCGCGCCTGGAACAAATTGGTGCCATTGGTGATCGTGCCGAACGCTTACCCGGATCTGGACGCCGAACGCGTCAAGGCACTCGGTAATATTCGCATGATGATCTACGGCAACTACGGTGTCCGCGCTGCTGCAACTGCCATGCAGGAGACCTTCCGTCGGATAATCGCCGACGGCGGCGTCCAGAATGTGCACAAGGACATTCTGCCAGTTGAGGAGGTTTTCAGGCTTCAGAGGATGGACGAGATTAAGGCAGCTGAAGCTCGCTTCCTGCGCTGAAGGTGTTCGGCGCGCCGCCGCGAAGGTCCTCGTCCTCCAGCCGGCAGTAGATGACCATGGCGGGAAGTGCTAAGATGAGCGTGCCATCGGCACGCTGATAGTGCCTGCACGTGGGCTCGCAGCCTCTAGAGCCAAAAGGCTTCCGACGAGCATATCGGAGACCTTCCTCGGACATCTAAAACAGGTAGCGACCTGCTCAGGGGGGCCGCCCCGGCTTTACCAATTTTTTCCGAGCGATCCTTTCTCTTACTTTTGATTGAAAGGATCTCACCAATTTC
The DNA here is from genome assembly GCF_001189845.1 of Bradyrhizobium tropiciagri. Taxonomy (GTDB): domain Bacteria; phylum Pseudomonadota; class Alphaproteobacteria; order Rhizobiales; family Xanthobacteraceae; genus Bradyrhizobium; species Bradyrhizobium tropiciagri. Next base: position 9,245 of record NZ_LFLZ01000056.1, on the reverse strand, counting down.
GCTGCGCGCGCAGGAGGATGCTCACCGCGCTCTGGTCCTTCAGCTCATACGTAGCACCCGGCTTGGCGATACCGGACTGGGGCGGTAGCCTCACAGTACTTCCGCCCGCGTACTTTTGATCGAGCATTGTGTAACCCAGCTCGGCCGTAAACGCGAGGTTCTTCATCGGTGACCAGATTGTGCGTGTACCAACAACCGCGTAGTTGAAGTCGGGATTGCAACCGGCCCCCCCGCTCGAAAGCGCCAGGCCTGCGACGAATGCACCGCAGATGTAGCCCTTGGCTGCGCTGTTATACCGGGTAGCACCCCACCCTCCAAACAGACTAGTCGTCCAGTATGGATCCCAGTTGTGGTTGTACCCAGCGTTGACGCCATAGGTCGTGGTCAGCTCCTGGACGGCACCGGCGAAGATGGAGTCAGACACACCGCCGATTCCGAGACTTTGGTAAGCCCCCGCCACGCCCGTACTACCGTACATCGCGTAAGTCGTCGACATATAGCTGTTGAAGGCATAGCGACTTGCACCGTGAGCATACACCCCAGTCACATTGATCGTGTCACCCGGACCAGTCGGGATGTTCTTGATCGACAGTGCCAACTGTCCAGCCCAGCCCCACTTGTCATCCGGATGACCGGTCAACTCGGTGGCGCCGTAATACGCGGCATGGTTGTCATGTGCAGCGACTGAGCTCTGAAAGAGACCCCAGGCCTGGTCAACACGAAGCATAGCAACGAGATCTGGAGCTCGCGCACCCCCGATGTCGCTGGCACCGTACGCACCGGTCGCTAGACCTGTGGGAGTCGCGACGCTCACGTTCCAGATATTTGTGGTGTATCTGGCGACCTGATCCTGGGCCGAAAAGGAAGCTGTGATGCCCTGACCGAAGTCGGCTGTATACGTGAACTGATTCACGGCGTCCCCGCCGCCGCTGCCCGGCAGCTCGAAGAAGATGTTCGCCGGATACTCGAGCCAAGGCGTATTAAATTGCGACTGCGCCTGACCGAAGGTGAAACCCGCGAACTGGATGAACGCGTAGTTCAGGAGGAATGAACCGCCTGCGACGGGATCACCGGAGTACGTCGTGGCGCCGCCGTTGAGGCCAACGCCAGCAGCGGCGTAGCCCCCCGTAGTCCACTGTAGAAGCACGTCGAAATACGTCCGGACTACCCCGTACTCAGTCGCCGTGCGGGTATCGATGTTAAGCCTTCACGAGAACGGGCGGCGTAATAGTTGCCGAGACGGTTGTTGGCGCCGGTCACGCCGTTCACGCGACCTGGCAAGAGGTTTGTCTCAGCGCGCAGATACCCACCCAGTTTAATGCAGGTATCGGTCCCCGGAATGTAGTAGAATCCGGCACCATACAGCGAGCAACCTTTCACGTACTCAACTGCCTTGGCCTTCAAGGGAAGGTCAGCCGCCTGTGCCCCTCCTAACGCGATCAAGCTTGCCGCTGAAGTTAGTATAGCTCGTTTGATCGTTCCATGTGCGTCACAGCTGATGTTTGCGACTCTCATTTGTCACCCTATTCTTCCCGAATTCGCGCGGCCGACGCAGTATCGTCGGAAGACAATCATCCGGTGACAAACATCAAATAATGCGATGAGATATTCTGATTTGGTGATGGATCTCTGCGAGAACCGCGCACCATCCAATCTATTGCTTGGTTGGAAGATTATACTGTGCCACTAATCGCGAGCAGACGCGTCGCGGCCAAGACCCGAATAAGGACGAACTTGAACCGCGTCCAAACTGTGGGTGAACGCGGTCACGGCGCGCTTAAGATCATCTGCCGTTCACCTGCTTCGGATCAAAGTTTCCAACTCGCGAAGACCCTCGTCGGCTTCAAGTGTGTTCCTCGCTCTGCCGTAACACACCATGAGCTCGCCGCAGCAAGCGGCCGTCCTATGGTCTCGACGCGTGAATTCGCTGCGGTGAACAAACGCGTCGAATTTTGCATTTCCTGGCGGCCCCCATCAAACATCCAATATGGCGGACTGCGGCAACTCTGTGCCAATTTATGGCGATGTGCAGTTGTCATCTCGGTCAACTACCAACGTTAGTAATTGATCCAGGTCATCGCAGATGCGACCTCTCAGTCCATGAATGTCAAGCTGCTCAAGCGCACCTGCAAGGAGTTCGGCAGGCGACATCAACCGCGGTCCGTTCTCGCCGAGGGGCAAGATCGTTTCGCTAACTCCTCGTCAGCAGAAATGCCGCACGCCGAGATCTGCTCCATCGGCAAGCTCTCCTTCCTCATGGACGCGCACGATGAAGCGTGCGGCACGATCGCCGAGCATGACGTCTTAAAGGATTGCCGGGTCTCGATGATTTCGATTGGCTTTCCTGTCGGCTACGCTCGCGCCCACAACTCTTCACCGGGCCAACTTGTCAGCAAGGTTAAACGCATCGAGGCCAGGTGCCTTCTATGAGCTCGTCTGGTGGCGATCGGCGTCCCTTGCCAATTTTAGTGAGGTCTCGGTCGGGGACCTGCCTCGCGTGCGGCATTGATCTATGCGGCAGCGTTCAATCGGAAAAAAGCGTTGCCGACATGAAGGTCGCCGGCCTCGATGGGCTGCTCGTTGGCTACGAGCTTGCGCGAGCGGAGGAGCGAAGTATGCCAAAGCAGATCGCGTTGCGGCCGGCCACTTCGGAGCACCTTCATATCATGGGTGCAGCCATTCACTGATTTTGAGACGTTCGCATTCTTGACTGTCCACGCTGAAGCCGGCTGTTTACTGCTTACCGCTAAGAGGCTCTCAAATCTGCAGCGAGTACGCGCTCCGATCCGACGACATGTTTGTGTGAGCAACGGCAATATCCCCCGCCGCCAGCCCCACTTTGCGCTCCGCGAGGGGAAATGGCTGGTCAAGCGATGGCACTGTTCGATCAGCACATGCTTCAGGGCGGCAACCCGCCACGGTGACGAGCCGTCAGGGACAGCATCGGACGTTTAGACGATTTCCCGCGCTGTTCGAGGCTGGCGATTGTCTAACGTGGTAGAATTTGTTTTCCCTGATCGCATGGAGGCGACGATTGGCTTGTCGAAGCGAAAGCGAAGGAGAATGCGTTGAGTGTCCTTGAACCCACGAATTTCGGCAATGATAAGCTAACCGCGACCTCCACCGATTGGGTCTATAGACGTATCGGTGTCGAACCGATCATCAATTGTACAGGCACTCGGACGAACTATGGTGGCAGCAACCCCAGCTCAAACGTCATGGATGCAATGTTGGCCGCTTCACGACATTTTGTTGATCTCGATGAACTTGCCGAAGGGGCAGGTGCCCATATCGCCAAGCTAACGGGCGCGCAGTGGGGGATGGTATCTGCAGGTAGTACGGCCGCTCTTGCGCTGGCGACGGCTGCCTGCATTGCAGGAAATGACCCCGAGGCGATGCTACGCTTGCCTGAGACAGGCGGGCTATCCTCCGACGTCATCGTCATCAAATCACACAGATTTCCATATGATAGTGCTATCCGCCACATGGGAGGAACGATCGTCGAAGTTGCAGACCAGCGCGAGCTAGCAAATGCACTATCGAATAGTCCCGCGATGATAAGCGTTCTCGGAAGGGCAGAGGCCACTGGATTTATCGGACTGGAGTCTCTTCGCGGACAAGCTCCGAATATTCCCATAATTGTCGACGCGGCGAGCCTGGCTCCTACAAGTCCGGACGTATGGCTCGCACGGGGCGCCGACCTCGTTATCTACTCTGGCGGCAAATGCATTCGAGGCCCCCAATCCACCGGTTTTCTCATTGGACGGGAAGATCTGTGCCGCGCGGCTTGGCTAAACGGGCCCCCTCATCATGCCATCGGCCGAGGAATGAAAGTCGGAAAAGAGGCGATTATCGGCGCACTTACCGCCCTAGAAGACTGGCTATCAAACGGATCACGTGACACAGACAAGTATGATTCGATTCTTGAGGTACTCGTCGAGCAGTTGCACGATGTTCCTATAATCCCCCGGATCGACAAATACAATGGAGCGATCGCTCCCAGACTTTTCCTGTCGTGGAGCAGTGAAATAGAGGTAACGGGAGAACGCATTTGCCAATTTGCGTTTGATAGGCATCGCGTGAAGTTGCAAGACTTCTGGGCAACGGACTCGTCGTTGTTGATTGACCCGTTTAACATTCAATCAACGGCTGAAGCCAAGACAGTAGGTCTTGCTATTGCAGAAGCCTTTCGGATGGCATCACCGGTTGCTAACAGCCAAAGGGTCCCGGAGGCTCATGTCAATTTATCCGGGAGATGGCAAGCAAACCTAAGGTTTTTGTCCGTGCAAGCACTACATTCCTTCGAACTAACACAGCTACCCGACGGCGCAATCGAAGGACTTCATCACGGCCGATTTAGATCCTCGCCAGTCTTCGGACGTATATTGGGCGGAGATGTCTTTCTTTCCTCGAGAATGCAGGCTGATCCAACGAATATATATTTTCAGTTTCATGGATTCATTGAAGGTAGTTCGCTTGTGGGAACAGTTTCAACCGGTGCCGCTCCCCACGAGTTTGCAGGTCCCAGCTTCTGCACTCAATTTGGGACGGGCACCTGGACAGCTTTTCGCATTTGATGCCGCCCATTTCGACGAATGCGATGACCCGCACCCAGCTACACCACGCCACGGGACGCGATCCGCTATCCTGAGGCCATCAGGTTAGCGGCTTGGTTATTTAGGTCGCGTGCCACCGACTGAGACAAGTGTGATCGCGCCAAGCAAACTCAAAACGCGCATAACGATTTCTCTGGACAAAGCCGCTGATAGCAATCGAAGTTGGGCGTCATACTGTACGAAATGTACCGATTAAGCCAATTTTGCGCGCGAAACAACCTTGATAAGCAGCAATCCGGCTGTACGCATCGAGTAATGTGATTAAACATCCATGGTTTCGAGATGCGACCGGAGCAGAAGATGGCCGCCGAACACGATGAAGTCCCGCTCAATGCAATCCGGGCATTTGTAACCATTGCGCGAGAAGGAAGCGTAACGCGTGCAGCCAGCGCATTGGGAATAACGCAGAGCTCGGTCAGTCGTTACCTGGCTGTGCTCCAGGATTATTTCGGCGCAGACCTCGTGGAACGGCGGGGTCGGCGGAGCGAATTGACGCAATTCGGAAGACTTTTCGCCAACACTGTCGCCGAACCGCTTGATACGATCTGCTTCACCGCCAGGAGAATGCAGCGACGGCACCGATCAGACCCCAACCGGATTGTGGTCCGCACGTCGCTTTCTACCTTTGCTTACTCCTTTCTGATTCCGAATCTCGAGGCTTTCTCTGCTGAGATGGATGGCGTGGTCGTAGACGTGATCTGTTCATTGTCTCCACCGACATCATCTGACAATTTCGACATCTTGATTACGCGCGATCTTTCGGTCATTGAACCGGCCGACGATTGGGAAATCCACAATGAGACACTCGTATGCGTGGGGTCTCCAAATCACGTAGCGGGCAAAACGCTCTCGATTGCGCGTTCAATTCCACTTCTGAACATCACATCGCGGCCCGACATAATGCCCACGTGGCTGAGGGCGATGAACCTGACCGCAAGAGATATATGCTCGGGGGCACGATACGATCACAATTACCTTGCCCTGCCGGCCGTCATGACCGGAAAATGCCTCCTGGTTGCGCCTGAAATCATTGTCGGTGATCTCGTGCGCGCGGGAGCACTGCACGTGATACCAGGATCCCGCGCGCCAAGCGGTATGCAATATCGGGCCTATGCGGTCGATCGCAGTGACAATCCCGAAATCGCACGCGCCTTCTGCCGCTGGGTCGCTCGGCTCTGTAAAAAGGCAGCAATTGCGGAAGCCGCCTAACATCGCATCAGGCGATACCACAAATCATATGAATAGACACGGACACCGCAGCTCAACGTGGCCGAAGCTGATCGTTCGAGCGGCGAATGGTCCAATCCTGCCGGCCTCTTTACTTTACATTGTTCGATAGCCCTTCCGCGGTCGCGAAAATCGAACCGAAGTAATGCCCAAAGGAAACCGCGCGCAATGATGCCCTCACGAGCTTACCTGGGAGGCGGCATTGTCGGGGCCGCGGCTGCAACGAACCGATCAGCCAAGAGCTTAGGACTTATCGGACTTGCCTTTGCGCTTGTGACGGAGCAATGCGCGATAACCGCCACGGATGAGACGCAGCCCCTTCTTGACCAGGCGAATGATCCGGCTGCGAACATCGCTTGTTTTCCATCCTCGATCGGGAATGCGACGCGCGCCGAACAGGCCTGCCGCGATTTCGCGATAGCTGTTTCCTTCCACCCATCCATCTGCGGCACGCAGAGCAAGGATGAGCCGATGCTTGGTCTGAATCGGCAGTACACGTGGGGACGGCCCGAGCGGGCGCTGTTCGAGCGCTCGCCAAAAGCGCTGTGCCGCCTGCGAGCGAATGTCGAAATCGCGGTCGAGCGGGAGATCGATGACAATCACTGAGCGTCTCGATGGCAGTTCTCTCAGCCAAAGGCGGTGCTTCGCGCCTCCGAGCGGCACGATGGCATGCCATCCATCTGGCGCCCGACGAAGCTCGCTGCCCGTTAGTTTGCCGAGATCCAAGTTGTACCGTCTGGTCGACCTCAAACCGATAACAGGGTGGACGGGCAGCACGGTCGACAGCGCCTCGGGCGCCCAGAAAATGGCCTGTTTGTCGAACGCCGTTCGCGGATCTGGGGCGAAACGAAAGCCCCCACTTCCTTCGGAAGCGGTCCGTCGTCGCGTCGGATCGTTGGCTGCTGGTCAGGACCTCATAATCTCTTTCATACTCGACGTCGCGACGTAGACATTCCCAGGCAATGTCCTCCGCTTCTACCGTCTTGGCGTCAGGATACGCTTGCTTTGATCTCCAGTCAGCGGCTGCCATCGTACTGTTCTTCCCCGCACGTTCATGCAAGGAAATTGCAGCCCCACGATTGTGACGATTTCTGGTTGTACTAATGCAATTGTTCAATATTGATCTGATCCGACGATGGAACGATCAATTTTTGCGATTAGAGCTCGATAGAAATCACGTCCGCTTCAAGTGCGTCGCCTATTCACTCTTCGGCCAACCGCGTCGCAGGAGATGACGATAGCCGTGACGCGCCATCCATTTGGCGCGAGCCAAATGAGTGTCGAAAGCACCGCGCGCGCGATCCGGCTCAAGGACCGGATCAACACCAAGCACAATGCGCGCGACTTCGCGCCAATCTGCATTATCCGCCTGTGCATCGAGAAGGCGCAGGTAGGTAACGACGTGCTGCTCATCGTATGGCGTAAGCTCAGGCGCGCTGGGCGCCACATCTGCGATCTTATGATCGGCCGACACTGCCTGGAACTCCTAGCAAACTGAAAAACTCTATAGAAATCTGAGCGACGGTAGCCCGCTTCGAGGCATCTTGGTACCGGATTGATTGCCCTACTCTACAAAATGTTCCTCGCAGAAACATCGATTGAAGGCGGCCATCGGATATCTGGGGCCTCGTTCCGTCGCTTGTCTCGATTTCGCTCGCCCTGACCTCGCCGGTGTTGATTTGACGTGTCCATATCGCTTGGAGCGCGATGAGCAGATTTGCGTCCTGCAAGCCCTTGCTCACTCGTTGCCCAAGTAGAAATCGACGCGTGTGGTTTGGCTGCTGGCGCACCTGTTGCCTCCACTCGCTGGCCGATGATGGTTGCTCGGTTTGGTCGGCTGGCGAGAACATTGTTCTCGATTTCGAACTCCACGTGAGAAAATTTGCCGTCTGGTCGCACTTCCGCGAACAAGGCCGCGGTAATCCCGGTTAGCCATCCATTTTGCGGCCGCCAAATGGATGACGAACGGTTCGTGAGCGCGCACTGGCCGAGATCTGGATCGATATGCAGCACGGTTCGATCAACCTCTTTCCAGTCGGCGTCGGCGGCTTCCGGCTCGAGAAGCCGCCAGCAGGTCACCAGACGCCGCGCGCCACGGGGCAACAGCACTGAACTATCCGAACGAGGATCAGCGACGGTTCAGTGGTGGGGGCCGGACGATTCTTATGCGCGCGCAGCAGAGCGACGCAGTTCCGGTTCACAACGAGCGTGAGACGTCATTTTGTCAAGTATATCGAGGTGCAGTATATCGAGCAAGCGGCATCCTTTCCCGCATGGACCTGCGGGAAACATTCGCCACCAATTTGCGCCGTCTGCGCAATGCGAGGGGATGGTCGCAGGACGAGCTTGCCTTCGAGGCAAAGATAAGCCGGGGCTATTTGAGCGAGCTTGAAACGGCCGAGCACTTCGTCAGCATCAAAATCATAGGTCGCCTTGCCGACAAGCTCGACGTTGAGCCTGCTGAGTTCCTTAAACGCCCTGCCAAAAGGCGTTAGCTAGACGCGTCTCAATATTCGGTCATGCTCTCAATCCATTCTTCTGGCTACCGTAGCCGTGGAATGCTGGTCCGGGAGGTCATTTCCGCTGGATGACTTGGCGCATGTGCAGCAGACGGACGCAGTTCCGGTTCAAAATGTGCATGAGACGACGTTTTGTGAAGTATATCGAGGTGCAGTATGTCGGGCAAACGGCTTTCTGTCCCGCATGGATTTGCGGGAGACATTTGCCACTAATTTGCGCCGTCTGCGCAATAAGAGGAGATGGTCCCAGGACGAACTTGCGTTCGAGGCCGAGATCAGCCGGAGCTATTTGAGTAAGCTGGAAAAGGGCACGTACTACGTCAGCATCAAAATCATTGGTCGCCTTGCCGACAAGCTCGACGTTGAGCCTGCCGAGTTTCTGAAACGGCCAGCAAAGAACGCCGCCAGGTAGGCACATCGCGACACGGGTCTGCTTGCATTTCATTTCTTCTCATGTCTTCGGGTAACCCTTGAATGCCGGCCTCTAGCTCTAGTGTTCCGTCCCGTAAGTTCGTAGCATAATTATTGCAGGGGTTTCGGGTATCCTGATCGAAGGAGATACCCGATGCGCACCGGACGGCCGAAGGCAACACTGACGATTTCCAGCGACGAACGCACGCAGCTCACGGCCATCACACGGTCGCGCTCGCTCCCTGCGGCGCTGACGCTGCGGTCAAAGATCGTGCTGGCCTGCGAACGTGAGCCGAGCAACGCCGTCGTGGCGACGCGGCTTGGTGTCGGGCCCCATACGGTCAGCAAATGGCGCAATCAACAAGCTGGATCCTGCCCAGCCGCAAGCAATCACATGAAACGGCACCGGGGCCTGGCTGATCTTCTCGCAATCACGGCAGCTGAACTTCTCCCGGACGTGCTGGATCACCCG
>NZ_LFLZ01000055.1 GCF_001189845.1 Bradyrhizobium tropiciagri | reverse complement strand
AGAAGTCGAAGGTCATGCCGGTCGTGATTGCTTTGGCCTTGTTGCCGGCAACGACGTTGTTGTTGGCGTCACGTCCACACACACCATAGCCGTGACCGCTCACACCGAGGCAGTAATGCGCGCCGGGGCCGTTGCGCAGGTAACTGCCGACGAGATACCAGGCGACCACCGGGCTGAAATGGTACTTGACGCCCGCTGCATACTGATCGGCGCTGCTGTCCAATGTGTTGAGGGCAAAGTCGGCCGATCCTGCTGCCGGAGTGACGGTGTAGTTGTTGAACACGCCCGTCCCGGGCGAGCCGGGTGAGGCGTTGGCGTGAGCCCATGACCCGCTGACATCCCAGGCGCCGATACTCTGGGTGGCACTTATGAAGTAGCCGTCGCGCGAGCGCTCGTTGAAGTCAGCCACGGTGTTCTCGCGCCGCATGACCTCGTAGATGCCGTAGAGCTGCAGCTTGCCGATGCCGTCGTCGAAGCGATAGCCGGCGCCGAACTTCGCGGCCCATTCGTTGGCAATGCCGACGGCTCCCGGCGGCACGATCAACACACCGCCATTGCTGAGCGGCGTGACGGCCTCGTCGCCGGTGCGGTTGGTGCCCTCATGCATCTCGTAAGCGGCGATCGCGGTGAATGGTCCCTGATTGTAGGTCAGCGAGGCACTGTAGAGATTGCCGTAAGAGCCGTCGGTGCAGCCTTCCGGCGCCGATGTCAGCGGGAAGCCGCTGCCGCTGCCGCGCGCGGACGTGCCGGGACAGTTGAAATCGCCGAGTGCGAAGTCGCTGTTGTCTTTCGCGGTGTTCTGTCCCGGCGATGCCATCAAGGTAGCCTGGAAGCCGTTCCAGACCGGCGACTCGTACCAGACCGCGTGCGCGGCGCGCCAATCGAACTCGGCGCGCAGGTCGCCGCCGGTGTTGCCCATGATCGAGTTGTAGTCGCCGAGCGTCGCCGAAAACGGATCGAACTTCGATGTGGACTTCTTGTAGGGCGTATCCGATTTGCCGGCCTTGATGGTGCCCCACGGCGTTTGCATGCCGATGAAGCTGTCGCGCGTTCCAAACGCGGCACGTTCGGTCGGAACTGCGGCGGCTTCGACCAGGGATTCAAACTGGGCGACGGCGGCCCACCCTGCGTAGCCATACGGTTCAAGATCATGGCGCGCGTGGATGCCGAAAAAGGTGAGGTTGCTCGCCACGCCGGTCTTGGTGCCTTGATCGAACACGCCGGGGTTGAAGACGTCACCCGACAGATCGACGTGGCCGTAGAGCGTGACGGTCGTGTTGTCGACGAAGGCGTTGCCTCCCGGCGCCTTGCTGTAGAGCGGCGCGCCGCCGATGCTGACGATGGGACGCTCGGGCGGCTGCTTCGGGGAGGGCGCGACAGAGGCGTGCTGCACCGGGTTGCCCTTTGGCGGCGAGGCGGTCGAAGCGGGCTCGGCTGGGTGGCTCGCGATATGATTGACGCGATCCCTGAGCTGGGCGTTCTCCTTGGCGAGTTTCGCATTGTTGCGTTCGAGTGCATCCAGACGCGCCATGACGTCGTCGAGCGTTGCCGCGTGGATCGGGCCTTGCGTCAGCGCCAGGCACATCGCTGCGGATGCTGTTCCTGCGAGAAGTCTCTTCTTCATTCATTCCCCCATCTGCCGGTCGCCTCAGCGGGGTGCTGAGGGCTGCAAACGGGTGGAAATGCTAAGGTATACGAAATGCCAGATACACGGGTGTCATGTGCGTCGAGGGCGATAAACACGCTGTGTGACATAAAGGGTACTATAGTACTGTTGCAGTGCATCAATATGTCGCATCGTGAGTTTCGGAATAAAATTTGACTTACTTGCTTCGGACTGAAGTTGTTGACGTAACTGCTGTTTGCGAACTGTGTCAGTGTTGCTGACAAGTTATGATTGCATCGCAACACCACACGGCGAATTTGGGATAATGCATGCCAATTCTAAGCGACGACACGCTTGTGCGAGGTTTTATATTACCTCAATGGGTCGAGGCCGCTTGATATCCGCTCGACCATCTCGCGCAGGAATTGCGGTGGCCCATAGGCGTGCCATTCGCCGTCCGACTGCAGCAGCAGCGGCCGTCGCATGTCACGGCTGAAGGCTTCGAGCCAGGCCCGCGCCTTTGCCTTCGGGCGGGCGCCGACGGCGACGGCGACGTCAACCGGGATCGTCCGCCAGACGAAGCTTGCGGGAAGGAAAATGAGATCGGATCTGTCCGGACGCATCCAGTCGGGCAGAGGGCTCGTCGGCGCCAGCCATCCGCAAACGAAATTCCGGCAGGGATCGACCGGACGCTCGGCGTAGATCGAGCATTTGCCCGCGCTGCTGAACGGGCACGGCTGCCCGGGACGGACGTCGTGGTCGCGAATCCGGATCTTCAGCCAGCCATCGCAGCAAGCGGTGCACTCGCCACAGCGTCTCGCGTTCATGCTTGGGTCAGCCGGCATGGGTCCGAGTGTACCCATGCCGCGCCGAATTCAGAAGGCCCGCGGTCCGCGGCAAGTACCGCTTGCGCTAGGCCCCGCTCAGCCGCACGCCGAGCCGGCCGGCGAGCTCCTGCGTGTACTGCCAGGCGACGCGGCCCGAGCGCGAGCCGCGGGTGGTCGACCATTCGAGCGCTTCGCGTTCGAGCTCGTCCTCGGCGATCTTGATGCCGTAATGGTCGCAATAGCCTTTCACCATCGCGAGGTACTCGTCCTGGCTGCAGCGGTGGAAACCAAGCCAGAGGCCGAAGCGATCCGACAGCGACACCTTCTCCTCGACCGCTTCGCCGGGATTGATCGCGGTCGAGCGTTCGTTCTCGATCATCTCGCGCGCCAGCAGATGCCGCCGATTCGAGGTCGCGTAGAGGATGACGTTGTCGGGGCGTCCCTCGATTCCGCCCTCCAGCACCGCCTTCAGCGATTTGTACGAGGCGTCGTTGCCGTCGAAGGAGAGGTCGTCGCAGAACACGATGAAGCGGAACGAGGAGCCACGCAGCAGCTCCATCAGGCCGGGCAGGCTCTCGATGTCCTCGCGATGGATCTCGATCAGCTTCAGCCGGTCGGCCGGCTTGCGGTCGACATTGATGCTGGCGTGCACGGCCTTGACCAGCGACGACTTGCCCATGCCGCGAGCGCCCCACAGCAGCGCATTGTTGGCGGGCAGTCCGTTGGTGAAGCGTTCGGTATTCTCCATCAGGATATCGCGCATCCGGTCGACGCCCTTGAGCAGGCCGATCTCGACGCGGCTGACGCGCGGCACCGCGGCAAGGCGGCCGTCCGGATGCCAGACAAAGGCGTCCGCTGCGCCGAACGAGCGAGCCGGATCGGACGCCGGGGAGGCGGCTGCGAGGCGGCTGGCGATGACCTCCAGGGCGCTCGCGATCCGCTCGGCGGCCGCGCCGTCGAGCGCCGTTGCCGGGCGTTTTGTCGCGGCGTTTGCGGCGCGCTTGGCCGCAGCCTTGGCCGCAACTTTGGGGGCGGTTTTGCTGGTCGTTTTACTGGTGGTTTTCTTGGCTTTTTTCGGCATTTGTCCAGTTCCTGTCGGCGCAGCCTTATCGGGCTGGCGGCGGTCCCGCAAGCGCCCTAAATGAAGGTCCGTTAACGTTGCAATTGGGACCGCGGCCGCTATAGTCCGCGCGAATTTGTCCGGACCGCCATACCGCCCCGAAGGTCGAGGGCACTGCCGGTTCTTTCCCGTCTTATCCGAGGATCGTTCGAATGCTGATTACTCCTGCGTTTGCTCAGGCTGGAGCAAGTGGTGACACCAACAGCATGTTGATGTCGCTGCTGCCATTCGCGCTGATCTTCGTCATCATGTACTTCCTGATTCTGCGCCCGCAGCAGAAGAAGGTGCGTGACCATGCGGACCTCGTGAAGAACATCCGCCGCGGCGACACCGTGGTGACCTCGGGCGGCCTCGTCGGCAAGGTGACCAAGGTGGTCGACGACGACCAGATCGAGTTCGAGATTTCGGACGGCGTCCGCGTGCGGCAGATGCGCCAGATGATTTCGGGCGTGCGGACCAAGGGTGAGCCGGCGAAGGGCGACGCCAAGGACGAGGCATCCGCGAGCTGATTGCCGCGGACGCCTTTTGCCGAATCTGACAGGTCAATTCGATGTTGTATTTCACGCGGTGGCGAGCGCTGGGGATCATCCTGACAGCGCTGGTGGTCTGCCTGTGCGCCGTGCCCAATTTCTTCCCCGAAGCGCAGGTGAAGACCTGGCCGACCTGGGCGCAGCGGCGCCTCGTCCTCGGCCTCGATTTGCAGGGCGGCTCCTATCTGCTGCTCGAGGTCGACTCCAACTACGTGAAGAAGGAGAAGCTCGAGCAGGTTCGCGACGACACTCGGAAGGCGCTGCGTGACGCCAGGATCCTCTTCAACGGAGGCGTGCAGATCCGCAACGACGGTGTTGAGGTCCGGATCACGAAAGAGAGCGATGTTCCGGCGGCGATCACCAAACTTCGCGAGGTCGCGCAGCCGATCGGCGGCTTGCTCGGCTCCAGCGGCCAGCGCGACGTCGACGTGACCGATGCCGGGGGCGGGTTGGTCCGTCTGACCGTGTCGCAGCCCGCGATGATCGAGCGGATGCGCAAGACCATCGAGCAGTCGATCCAGATCGTCGAGCGCCGCGTCAACGAGCTCGGCACCGTCGAGCCTGTGATCCAGCGCCAGGGCACCGACCGCATCCTGGTGCAGGTGCCGGGTCTGCAGGACCCGACCCATCTGAAGGAGCTGCTCGGCAAGACCGCGAAGATGGAATTCCGCATGGTCGACACCTCGGTGTCGCCCGACCAGGCCCAGCAGGGCCGCCTTCCGCCGGACTCCGAACTTCTGATGAGTGCGTCGCCGCCGCCGGTTCCGTATGTCGTCAAGAAGCAGGTCCTGGTGTCCGGCGGCGAGCTCTCCGATGCCCAACCCGGCTTTGACCAGCGCACCGGCGAGGCGATCGTCAGCTTCAAGTTCAACACGTCTGGAGCGCGCAAATTCGCGCAGGCCACCGCCGACAATGTCGGCCAGCCGTTTGCGATCGTGCTCGACAACAAGGTGATCTCGGCGCCGGTGATTCGCGAGCCGATCACCGGAGGACAGGGCCAGATCTCCGGCAGCTTCACCGTGCAGTCGGCCAACGATCTGGCGATCCTGATGCGCGCCGGCGCGCTGCCGGCGCCGCTGACGGTGGTCGAGGAGCGCACCGTCGGTCCCGGCCTCGGGCAGGACTCGATCGAGAAGGGCGAGCTTGCCGCCTATGTCGGCTCGATCCTGGTCATCGTGTTCATGCTGCTGACCTACCGCCTGTTCGGCGTGTTCGCCAACATCGCGGTGGCCATCAACGTCGCCATGATCTTCGGGCTGCTATCCCTGCTCAACGCCACGCTGACGCTGCCCGGCATCGCCGGCATCGTGCTGACCGTCGGCATCGCGGTCGACTCCAACGTGCTGATCTATGAGCGCATCCGCGAGGAATTGCGCGGCGGCCGCAACGCGATCTCGGCGATCGACGCCGGCTTCAAGCGGGCGCTGGCGACCATCCTCGACTCCAACATCACCACCTTCATCGCCGCCGCCGTGCTGTTCTATATCGGCACCGGGCCGGTGCGCGGCTTTGCCGTGACGCTCGGCATCGGCATCATCACCACGGTGTTCACCGCCTTTACCCTGACGCGCCTGATCGTCGCGGCATGGGTGCGGTGGAAGCGGCCGCAAACCGTGCCGATCTGAGAGGCCTATTGTGACCCATACCGTTCTCATTGGCCTTGGCATCCTGATCACCGTGCTGACCGTGGTCGCGGCGCTCGGCCTGCTGCCGTCGCTGCGCATCGTCCCCGATGATACGCATTTCGACTTCACGCGCTTCCGCCGCATCAGCTTCCCGATCTCGGCGCTGCTCTCGATCCTCGCCATCACGCTGTTCTTCACCCACGGCCTGAATTTCGGCATCGACTTCAAGGGCGGCACGCTGCTCGAGGTACAGTCGAAGTCCGGCGCGGCCGACATCGCCGCAATGCGCACGACCCTGAACGGCCTTGGCCTCGGCGAGGTGCAGTTGCAGCAGTTTGGAGGTCCGGCCGAAGTCCTGATCCGCGTCGCCGAGCAGCCGGGCGGCGACAAGGCACAGCAGGATGCGGTGACGAAAGTGCGCGGCGCGCTCGGCGATAGCGTCGATTACCGCCGCGTCGAGGTGGTGGGCCCGCGCGTCTCCGGCGAGCTGCTTGCCTACGGCATGATCGGCCTGATGTTCGCGATTATCGGCATCCTGATCTATCTCTGGTTCCGGTTCGAGTGGCAGTTCGCGCTCGGCGCCATGATCGCCAACGTCCACGACATCGTGCTGACGATCGGCTTCATGTCGATCACCCAGGTCGACTTCGACCTCACCAGCATCGCGGCGCTGCTGACGATCCTCGGCTACTCGCTCAACGATACCGTCGTTATCTACGACCGTATCCGCGAGATGCTGCGGCGCTACAAGAAGATGCCGATGCCGCAGCTGCTGAACGAATCGATCAACTCGACGCTGTCGCGTTCGATCATCACCCACGTCACGGTGACGTTGGCGCTGCTCGCGCTGCTGCTGTTCGGCGGCCAGGCGATCCACAGCTTCACCGCCGTGATGATGTTCGGCGTGGTGCTGGTCGGCACCTACACCTCGATCTTCATCGCGGCGCCGATCCTGATCTATCTCGGCGTTCACACCACGCGAGGTGAGGCGCAGGATGCGCCGGCCAAGAAGCCGGACACGGCGGCAGCCAAGAAGTAACCGGTCATGAGTAACCCCTCGGACGCTCCCCATCTTCCGAGGTCGGCGCCGATCGAGGCCTACGGCAAGGGCGGCTTCGCGTTTGCCGATATGTCGCACCGAGGCTCGCTGTTGTGCCTGCCGGACTCGATCTGGGCCTGGCCGGTCACGAAGCCGCAGGAGATCGACGAATATTCGCTGCAGAAGGTGTTCTCGGCAGCCAATGCGATCGACACGCTGATCGTCGGCACCGGCACCGAGGTCTGGGTGCCGCCAAAGGGCCTGCGCGAGGCCCTGCGTGTGGTCCGCGTGGTGCTCGACCCGATGCAGACGGGCCCTGCGATCCGCACCTACAACATCATGCTGGGTGAGCGGCGCCGGGTCGCGGCGGCGCTGATTGCGGTGCCATGAGCGCGGTGGAGGCGCCGAGGGACGGCGCAGCCTTCTGCGCCGATCTGGTGCGGACCCATGACTTCGTGCGCTACGCGTCGACCTTGTTCCTGCCGGGTCCGGAGCGCCGGGCGCTGCTTGCGATCTATGCCTTCAACATCGAGGTCTCGCGCGTGCACGAGCAGGTCAGCCAGCCGCTGCCCGGCGAGATGCGGCTGCAATGGTGGACCGACATGCTGGCAGGCGCCGGGCACGGCGGCGTCGAGGGCAATCCGGTCGCGGCCGAGCTGCTCTACGCGATCCGCAATCACCGCCTGCCGGTCTCGCCGTTCTCACGGCTGGTCGAGGAGCATCAGTTCGATCTCTACAACGACCCGATGCCGTCGCTGGCCGCGCTCGAAGGCTATCTCGATGCCACGGCGTCAGCGCTGTTCTCGCAGGCCACGCGCGTGGTGGCGCGGCCATCGGAGGCGATCGATCACCTGGCTCGCCATGCCGGCCTTGCCCAGGGCATGGCGCACGTCATTGCGGCGCTGGGCCGCGACGCATCGCGGCAGCAGCTGTTTCTGCCGTTGCAGCTGCTGCAGCAGCACGGCAGCAGCAAGGAGGAGGTGTTTACCGGCAAGCCGACGCCGAATATGCGCGCTGCGATCGATCAGCTTGCGGACGAGGCGCAAGGCCATCTCAAGACCGCATTCGGGCTGCTCGCCGATGTGCCATCCGGTGTGCGGCCGATCTTCCTGCCGCTCGCTCACGTCAGGCGCGAGCTGAGCCGGGCGAGGAGAGCCGATAACGATCCGTTCCTGCCGAAGCCGGTCTCGCGCCTGCGCGCGCTGTGGATCTTGTGGCGAGCCGCGCGCACCGAAGAGTTCGGCCGCTAGCTCGGCTCCTTCGAGATGTGCTTGGTGAAGATCCGGACCGTTATGCCCCTGACCATCGGGCCGCTGTCATAAATGTCGGATGCAATTTGTTCGACCACGTCGCGCAACGCGACGAATTGCGCCTGACGCGCCATGCTCGCAGTTCCACGCGTGCCGGCCAGCTCGTCCATTGCGGCGTCGCTGATCTGGCATTCAACTTCCTGGTCGCCGTGCATCATGGTGAAACCGAACGCCAAGCGTTCGGAATCATATCCCCCGATACGGCCACGGGTGAGTGGCATTAAACTTGTCCCTTGAGCGCGCTAGCCCACGCAAAGAGTGGGGCTTCGCGCCGCGTTTGTCGAGGGCTACGCGCATGGCAAGATGCGCGCGAATTAGCCGACGGGCCGATCCATCTCGGCGACTTCGAAATTGAAGCGGTCGCGCAGATTCTTGCGTTGCTCGAGGATGTCCTTGAGGAACTCGCGATCGGCGTCGCTGCGCATCATCGGCTCGATCAGGTCGATCTGATTCATCGCGACGAGCTGCAGGATTTCGGTGCGCGGCTTGCCGGCCGCATCACGCGGCAGCGCATGCACGATCTGGATGTGCTCGGGCGGCTTGACGCCCTTGGCTGCGGTGAGCTCGCTGCGCAGCGTCTTTTCCAGCGCCGACTGATCCGCCTCGACGAAGGCGTAGAGCCCGACGCCGACGCGGCGGTCGGCAAAGGCGACGATCGCGGTATCGCGCACGTCAGGATTCCTGCGGATCAAATCGACCAGCACCGGGGCATCGTTGACCAGCCGCCGGCCACCGCCTTCGCGGTCGGTGAAATTGAAGATGCCGCGCGTGATCGCCTGATAGACCTTCTTGCCGGTCTTGAGCCAGACGCTGGCAACCGCGGACTTCTTCGCGAGTACCTTGCGCTCCATCGGCGTCAACGCCTCCGGCGCGTAGCTGCGCTTGTGCTTCAAGAGGTGCCGCAGATCCTCATAGGCCGCGATACGGAACAGCCGGCTCCGGGTCCTGAAGCAGGCGGCGAGCTGGAAGTCGGTGAGATAGGCGCGGCCGTCGCGGCCGACCAGCCAGTTCTGCTCCTTGGCGAGGTCGTTGTGACAGATGCCGGCGCGATGCAGCTTGCGCAATGCGGCCTTGGCGGAACGGAAGTAGGCGACGTCGCCATGCGGCTTCGCCAGATGCAGCGCCGCGCCATCGATGAAGCCGCGCACCAGCGCGCGCCGGCCGGCCCACAACAGCTTGGGCCCGACGTCGAGGTCGCGCGCCAGGGTCAGCGCGCGGCGTTCGCGCGAGAACAGATGCAGCGCCACGGCGAACGACCAGAACGGCACCTGATCGAGCCGGCGCAGCACGCCCTCGACCTCGCCGTCATCGGCGCGGAAACGGCCGCGCTCGACGGTGGAGAACACGTCGCGCTTGAGCAGCACGCCCTGGCTCCATCGCGCCGACAGGGTGGCGTCGTCGTCTTTCGGCAAGCTCATGACTGTCAGGCCGCTGCCGCAACGCGCAGGTGCTCTGCGATCCAGTGATCGAGGTCGGCGAGCGCCCGCGCGCTGATCGCCTGCTTCTTGGCGACGGTCTTCTCGTTGCCGCGCAGCCGCGAGCCGTCCGGCTTCTTGGTCGGCGCACTGGCTAGCGGCGGGAATAGACCGAAATTGATGTTCATCGGCTGGAACGAGCGCGACCCGGCGTCGATGGTTTCGATATGGCCGCCGGTAATGTGGCCGAGCAGCGCACCGAGCGCGGTGGTGGCGGGCGGTGGCGTCAGCGCGGCGCCGCGCATGTCGGCGGCGGCGCACAGGCCGGCGATCAGGCCGACGCTGGCGGACTCGACATAACCCTCGCAGCCCGTCATCTGCCCGGCGAAACGCAACCGCGGCTGCGCGCGCAGGCGAAGCTGACCATCGAGCAGCTTCGGGGAATTCAGGAAGGTGTTGCGATGCAGGCCGCCGAGGCGGGCGAACTCCGCGTTCTCGAGGCCCGGGATGGTGCGGAACACGCGCTGCTGCGCGCCGTGCTTCAGCTTGGTCTGGAAGCCGACGATGTTGTAGAGCGTGCCGAGCTTGTTGTCCTGCCGCAGCTGGACGATCGCATAGGGCTTCACCGTCGGATCGTGCGGATTGGTCAATCCGACCGGCTTCATCGGTCCGTGGCGCAGCGTCTCGTGACCGCGCTCGGCCATCACCTCGACCGGCAGGCAGCCGTCGAAATAGGGCGTGTTGGTCTCCCAATCCTTGAAGTCGACCTTCTCGCCGTCGAGCAGCGCCGTGACGAAGGCGTCATACTGTTCCCTGGTCATCGGGCAGTTGATGTAGTCGGCGCCGGTGCCGCCGGGGCCGACCTTGTCGTAGCGCGACTGAAACCAGGCCACCGACATGTCGATGGAATCCTTGTGCACGATCGGCGCGATCGCATCGAAGAATGCCAGCGCGTTCTCGTCGGTCAGCTGCCTGATGGCGTCGGCGAGCGGTGCCGAGGTGAGGGGACCGGTCGCGACGATGACGTTGCTCCAGTCCGCCGGCGGCAGGCCTGCGACTTCCTCGCGGCTGATCTCGATCAGCGGATGCTCGCTGAGCGCCTTGGTGACGGCGGCGGAAAAGCCGTCGCGGTCGACGGCGAGCGCGCCGCCGGCGGGCACCTGATTGGCATCGGCCGAGCGCATGATGAGGGAGCCCAGCCGCCGCATCTCGGCGTGCAGCAGCCCGACTGCGTTGTTGGCCGCGTCGTCCGAGCGGAACGAGTTCGAGCAGACCAGTTCGGCGCAGCCGTCGGTGCGGTGCGCCTCGGTCATCCGCTGCGGGCGCATTTCGTGCAGGACGGCGCGGACGCCGGAATTGGCGACCTGCCAGGCGGCTTCCGAGCCGGCGAGCCCCGCGCCCACGATGTGCACGGATTGGGAAGAGGATTGATGCGATGTCATCGCGCAGCGTTAGCGCGTTTCGTGACCGTATGCATCTGAAACTGCGCTACAAACGACAACGCCCGCTGTGGAAGCGGGCGTTAGCCGTTCATCAGATGGCTTGCGGCCGATTAGCCGTTGTAGGTACCGGCGGCAACGCGCGGAATGTCCGAGCGGTCGAGGCCGATATCGGCCAGTTCACGATCGCTGAGCTGGGACAGTTCGCTGACATTGCGCTGATAATCCCGGAAAGCCTGGATCATGCGGATGAGCGAGAGCAACATGGTAGTCTCCTAGTAGTTCAGATTCAGCTTTTCCAAAGCCTCATCGTTGAAGTGAATATAGATGATATAGTGCAGTGCGGTAGTTCCAATGTTGCGATGCAGCTAGGCTCAAAACGCATGGCGGAGGTAAGTTCCGGTTAACCGTTTGTGGCATCGAGGGCGGGGCCGGAGGCGGACGTTTCGTCGGCATCGCCGCTCTAGATAAAATCTTCTAAAGATCAGTGGGTTGGCTGGATTTCACTGGCCTCTGCCGCGTTAGGCATGTGGTAATTACAGACCGCGTGATCAAGCTGAAATGGCATTGTGAGTGGATGATCACGTCGATGTGTTCCATGCGTGATTCGCATGCAACATCTTGCCATTAGAAGTGATTATATGTTCATTATATGGTGGCGTGTCCGCTCGACGGACGTAGCGTCAATCGGCCGCATTGACTCGTGAGGTACTGGGGCACGGCGGCGCCGCGCGGATTTCGGCCGGGTGCAGGATGTCGCAGGGACCGCTTGCTGCTTATCGGAAATGCGTCGATTGAAGTGAACGCCTCCAGCATCGCTAATGCGGCGCCGCTTCCTTACCGGCTTGTAATCAAGACACTATGCAACGCATGCGCGATCCGCGCGCAGCGCTCATCACATTCGTATCGCGCGAAGTTCATTCTGAACGGTGCCGGGAACAGCGAATAATCATTCCGCAGATTCCGCAATCACGCAGGATTCTGTTCAAGAACAAAAGATGGAACATCCCATGATCAAGACATTGATCGCAGCGACCACCATGGCTGCCGTCGTCTACGCCGTCGCCCCGGCTCAGGCCGCTCATCGCCATCACATGGGCGTCGGCTGCAGCGGCGCCAATTTCGGCAAGACTGAAGCGGCCGTCGAAGCTATGGCTGACAATGAGGTCAAATTCGCGGCGGAGAAGGAAGTCTCGCTCGCCCAGGACGCGATGCTGAACAACAAGTGGGGCGAATGCGGCGCGCACCTCGGCAAGGCTGCTGAAGCCAGCATGGCGAAGTAAGTTTTGATCATGACGACAAGGGCCGATTGCCTGGGGCAATCGGCCCTTTTTATTTGGCTGGAGCACGATCGGTCCGGATTGAATCAGGAGCCACTGTTCGCGATCAACCCTCTTCGCACCGATTCACGCACGTCCGAGGGGGGCGCTCCGTATTGCCGGCGAAAGGTGCGGTTGAAATAGGACACGTCGCCGAAACCAACTTCAAAGGCGACCGCGCTCACAGGCCGATCGGCGTAGCGCGGATTGACGAGCAATCGATGCGCTCGCGCGAGACGGCGCCCAAGCACGAATTGTGAAAATGTGGTCCCGTCGCCTTCGAACATCCGTTGCACTTGGCGCGGGGTGACGCCGTTCCGCCGCGCGACAGCCGCAACCGTGAGATTACCATGATTGAGATGGTCGATGATATCGGCCTTGATGGCACGCAGCCGCGCTGCGCTGACGCCCCGCCCATCGGCAAGAGCCGCGGCATCTCTCGTTGCGCCGAGCGCCACAGCGATCAGGTCGTGCACATGCGAGGCCACGTGGTGCTGTAGCTGAGGCGTGGCAAGCGCGTCATCCTCCTGCAGCGCTCCAACATAGCTCACCAACAATTTCAGCGCTTCGGTGGAGCGCGCAATAGGCTGCATCACGGAGGAATCGACGCTGCTCACCAGCGGCGCCAGCGCCGGCCGTGGAACGTGAAGGCACAGAATCTTCGCCGGGGCAGGGCACACCATCGCGACCGGATCCGCCGAGCTGACCAGCAACCCGTCGCCGGCGCTCCATGTGACCTCGCGTCCACGCTGCACCATCATGGCATCGTGCGAGCCCATCACCAGGACAAGCCCGTCGTTGCCATCCGCCAACTGCTCGGCACCCCGCTCGTAGCGAAATGCCGACATGCCGGCCGACGTGATGGACAGCCCGGGCAGCATCCGCACGGTCACGTCCGCATGCAAGGAATGATCCGGCAGTGGCGCGAGGTCGGCCTTCAGCACCAGCCGGCCGTACAGATCACGCCATGCGGCCATCCGGTCCTTCTCGGCAAAATCTTCCAGGGAAAACCGGGAGAGTGCAACGTCGTTGGCCGTCGAGGTCATCGGGAAACTCAAGCTGTCGCAACAGATGTCGCCGGACTGCCGCGTCTGGTTCACCAAGGCGACCCGGTTCGGCGGCAACAAACGAACGCAACGCAGGGCTTCTAGCCAATGACCCGGCGCTGTCAAAGCGCCCTGCGCATGCTCCATCCACGGTTCCCTCAGGGGGGCAGGTGCAGTCCGGGGTGAAACGCACGTCCCATTGGCCGGAACGTATCCAGATTGAAATACCGACCCGCCAAGTCGTTTTGATCCAAGGCGTTGTCGCGCCTGTCCAAGCCGGTGGGCGGACAAGTCACTAAAACCCATAGCGCAAAATTGGTCTGCTCGCAGAAGGATAACGGGTGATTTTATCACTATTTTTGCGTGTCCATAGCGCGCCCGGCGACGTCAGGCTTGCTACGGGCATCATCGGCGTACTGGGCGTGTTCCTCGGAATGTTGCTGTTTGCCTGGATCGTGTACCGGATCGCAAAACCCAAGACGTCGGTGGCCGAAGTGGCAAAGCTCACAGTTCGAACTTCATGCGCACGCTGATCCACGCCGCGGCGTGGCTTGTCCTCGTTGCGGGAAGCGACACATCCGCAGCCGAAGGCGCAGCAACTTCCTGCCAGCTGATCAATGGCAAGTCGATGATGCAGGCCGAACTGTTGTTTGGACGGCGTATCGCCGGACATGGCCGCGTATCGGACGCCCAGTGGTCGGACTTCCTTCTGAGGGAGGTGACACCGCGCTTTCCAGATGGATTGACCCTGCTCAGTGCTTCTGGCCAGTGGCGCGACCCGGACACGGGCCGGATCACACGCGAGCAGTCCTTTGTCGTGCGCATCATCGCTGCCGAGATCCCGGAGACCTTGGCACGCTTGACGGAGATTAGCACCGCATACAGGCAGCGCTTTCATCAACAATCGGTTGGCCTCACGCTCTCGACCACTTGCGCATCGTTCTGACCACTCGCCGTAACCGCAATATTCATCCCCATCGCGCGCGCGACGTCAGTCGCTGGCCGGATGGCAAGAATCTTGAGCCCAGCTTGCAGCAGCAAACGAACTGCCCCGCGAGGCGTTGGCGCCGCTGGTCTCCAATCCCGACGACCTGCTCATGCGTGGCTTGCCGTCGACCACGGAACCATTGCGGTTGCTCGCGCTTTACCTTCCGAAATTGGACGACGGATATCGGGGCCGATCGCCTGGGGCGGTCAGCCCCTTGATGCACCTCATGGCGAGATGCCCTATGGCGCCTTGGCCAGCTGGGTGGCGAAGTAGCCGATCGTCTTGGCGTACACCTCGCTCTTATTCCACTGCTGGATGACCGCGAAATTCTCGCTGCCGGGCTCCCAGCCTTTGCCCTTCTTCCAGCCGTAGCTCTTCAGGAAATTCGCCGTCGACGCCAGCACGTCCGGCACGTTGTGCAGGAGGTCGCGCTTGCCGTTGCCGTCAAAGTCGACCGCGAACTTGATGTAGGACGACGGCATGAACTGGGTCTGGCCGATCTCGCCGGCCCAGGCACCGCGCATCTCCTGCGGTGCGAGATCGCCGCGCTCGACAATGCGCAACGCATCCATCAACTCGGCCTTGAACATGTCGGAGCGGCGGCAATCATAGGCCAGTGTCGCCAGCGAACGCAGGGTCGGAAACTTGCCGGTGTTGACGCCGAAATCGGTTTCCAGGCCCCAGATCGCGACCAGGATTTCGCCGGGCACGCCGTAGGCTTCCTCGATACGCGACAGCACCGAGCCGTAGCGCTTCATCATGTCGGAGCCGCGATTGAGCCGCGGCGGCACCATGCGGCCCGAGAACTGCTCGAAGGTCTGGCTGAACACCTGCTGCGAATGATCGCGCGCCAGGATCGCCTTGTCCTGCGTGACGCCATTCAGCCCGGCCTGGATCGCGTTCTGTGAGATGCCCTTTGCCACGGCCTCTTTCTTGAAATCGTCGAGCCAGGACTCGAACGTGCCCGTGCCGCATTGGGCGGCGAGCGCAGACGCGGTCGAGGTCAAGAGCCACGCCCCAACGGCGAGCGTGTGAAAGGACAAGCGAGAGGTCATAGGCAATTTCACTCCGGAGTCTGCGATGTCATCGATTGGTCGCGCAACGCGGCGGGTATGTTCGCGGCAACAGCGGCCAAAACAAGGCTCGTGATCGGGCTGTTTTTCTCGGGTCGCGCTGCAAATGCCACGCCAACTTCACATCCATTTGACGGTCCGGGACGACAAACCGCCGGCCGAATGTATCGGCCGGCGGTTGCTGTGAGGTTTACGAGCTCAGGTTGACCGGCGCTTATCCGCGATCGCTGCGCCGCCACGGGAACAGGTTGGCCGGGAAGTCGGCGGCCGGCTTGCGCTCGCGCGGCTCGGGGAATACCGGCCGTGCGTTCGGATCCTTGACGATGACCTCGCGATAGAGATGCCAGGTGGCGTGACCGAGCAGGGGGATCACGACGGCAAGCCCGAGGAAGAACGGGATCGTGCCGAGCAGCAGCAGCACCGCGACGATCAGGCCCCAGGCCGCCATCGGCACAGGGTTCTGCGCGACGGCGCGCATCGACGTCACCATGGCTTCGCCGGCGCTGGCCTGGCGGTCGAGCATCATGGGGAAGGCGACCACGCTGATGCAAAGCGCCACGAGCGCGAACAGGAAGCCGACGCTGCAGCCGACCACGATCAGCCACCAGCCTTGCGGGGTGGTGAGCACGCGCCCGGCGAAATCGGGAATGTCAGCCGCAATCGCATATCCGAACACCGCCGTGTAGATCGCCTGCGCGGTCGCAATCCAAGTCACGAACAGTGCGAACAAGATCGTTCCGACCCCGAGCATTGCGCCGAATGACGGCGAGCGGAATACCTGAATGGCGTCCCACGCAGATGCTTCACCGCCGTCCTCGCGGCGGCGGCTCATCTCGTAGAGGCCGATCGCGGCAAACGGGCCGAGCAGGGCAAAGCCCGCGGCCAACGGAAACAGCAGGGGCAGCACGGAATAGCCGTGCACGGTGCGCGCGAGCACGATGCCGAGCACCGGATAGATCAGGCACAGAATGATGGCGTGGCTTGGCACCGCCTTGAAGTCCTCCCAGCCGAGACGCAGCGCTTGGTGCAAATCGAACAGGCCGATGGTGCGGATGACGGGCGCAGACGCGGCACCTTCGCCGCTCTGCGTCATCGATGTGACATTGCCTTGGTATGGTGTGGCCATGGTCGTTGTCTCCCTCTGGGCGGGCGCATTCTGCGCCCGGCGCGCGGGCACAAACGTACCGTCTCTCGAAGCGATCACGAGCAAGCCAGACGCGAAAGACAGAGCAGGGAACTGGCCGTGTCGCGAACTGTTGAGTGAGGGTACTCCCAAACCGCGTCAAAAGCACTCACGCTTAAGTGAATGTCGCATTGGCAAGGTATTGAGGGGGCGATACACTTGAACTGCGACCGCGGTCAGCCGGCGCGCTGCCGTGTGACCTTCACATCTCAACTCTCTTGGGAGCGAACGATGAGCATTTTCGGAAAAATCATGGGCGCGATCTTCGGCAGCAGCGCCAGTGCGGCGCCCGCCGGCGGAACGGCCACAAGCGCAGCTCCCGCCGGTGGATCCGGCAGCGCGTCGCCGTCTCCTGCCGCAGTGCCCGCCGGTGCTGCGCCCGCGCAGTCCGTTGACGTCGCCCCCATCCTCGACAAGGCGGTTGCCGCAAAGGGCGAGAAGCTCGAGTGGCGCACCTCGATCGTCGACCTGATGAAGGCGCTCGACATCGACTCCAGCCTGTCGGCCCGCAAGGAGCTTGCCAAGGAGCTTGGCTACAGCGGCGACACCAACGATTCCGCCAGCATGAACATCTGGCTGCACAAGCAGGTGATGACCAAGCTCGCGGCCAATGGCGGCGTGCTGCCGGCGGACATCAAGCACTGACGGGATCATCATGCCGCACACCACCAGGGCCCGCGCCAGCGCGGGCCCTTTTTTATGGATCGGCGAGCATCTATAGATCGGCAAACAAGAAGGAGAACGCGCATGACTGATCTTGATCGCCGGACGATGCTTGCGACCGGCGCCCTCGCACTGGCCGGCGCCGCGACGCAATCCGCGCCGGCACATGCCGAGGCCGCGCCGAAGGCGCTGTTTCCCGTGCCGGCTGTGACGATCCCGATCGTCGGCGCCGCCGAGGTATTCCAGGTCCGCCGCATCTACTGCATCGGCCGCAACTACGCCGCGCACGCGATCGAGCGTGGCTCCGATCCGACGCGCGAGCCGCCGTTCTTCTTCCAGAAGCCGACCGATGCGATCCAGAATGTCGCGGTCGGCACCGTCGCCGACCATCCTTATCCGTCGCTGACCAAGAACTATCACCACGAGGTCGAACTGGTCGCGGCGCTCAAGTCCGGCGGCAGCAACATTCCCGCCGACAAGGCGCTCGATCACGTCTACGGCTACGCGCTCGGCCTCGACATGACGCGGCGCGATCTGCAGAACGGCATGGCCGCGGAGAAGAAGCCGTGGGAGATCGGCAAGAGCTTTGACCATGCGGCGGTGCTCGGGCCGATCCATCCGGCCGACAAGACCGGCCATTTCACGCAAGGCGCGATCTCGCTCGCGGTCAACGGCACGGTGCGGCAGAGCTCGGATCTGAAGAACATGATCTGGAGCGTCGCCGAGCAGATCGCAAAGCTCTCCGAGGCCTTCGAGCTGAAGGCCGGCGACATCATCTATTCCGGCACGCCGGAGAATGTCGGCCCGGTCATGAAGGGTGACGTGCTGCTCTGCAAGCTCGAGGGCTTGCCCGACATGTCGATCAAGATCGTCTGACCAGAACGGCGTTAGCCGGCGAGATCCGCATATTCCGGATGCTTGTTGAGGTAGTCCACCACGAAGCCGCAGCCGGCGATCACCTTGCGACCGTCGGCCCGGATCAGCTCCAGCGCGCCCTTGACCAACTCCGATGCGATGCCGCGGCCGCGCAGGGCGCGCGGTGTCTCGGTATGGGTGATGATCACGGCCGCCGGCGTCCGCCGGTAATTCGCAAAAGCGAGACCGCCCTCGGTGTCGAGCTCGAAGCGGTTTTGGTCCCTGTTGTCGCGGACGGCAGCCATCGCAAAATCCTGATTTGATTCACTGACCTTGATCTAAGCGCGTGAACCCGCCGGTGCAAAGCCGCGACCAACCCGCATATTGGCATTTGTGGATTGACGATATGCGCATTTCGGCCTGCCTGACCGCCGCATTGCTCGGCGCCGTCCTGACGCTGCCAAAGCCCCCGCAAGCGGCTGCCGCCGATGATCCGAGTTGGCAGACCTGCATCGGCTCCACGACGGCCCCGGGCGATCGCGTGACTGCCTGCACGGCTGTCATCGACGGCAAGACCCAGACCGGCAGGCATCTGGCCGGGGCCTATTGCAACCGCGGCCATGGATTGACCGAGAAGCGCGAGTTCGATGCCGCGCTCGCCGACCTCAACGAGGCGATCAAGCTCGATCCTGCATTTGCCTGCGCCTACACCAACCGTGGCCGCGTCTACGCCTTCAAGCAGGACCTCGATCATGCCATCGCCGACTACGATGAGGCGATCCGGATCGATCCGGGTTTTGCGATGGCCTACAACAATCGCGGCGATGCCTGGCTCAACAAGGGCGATCTCGACCGCGCGCTGGCCGATCTCGACCTTGCCATCAAGTACAGTCCGCAGCTCTCCACGGCCTATGGCAATCGCGGCTTCGTCTACTACCGCAAGCACGACGCGGCGCATGCGATCGCCGACTTCACCACCGAGATCAAGCTCGATCCCAACGTGCTCGCCTATATCAACCGCGGCAATG
The DNA here is from genome assembly GCF_001189845.1 of Bradyrhizobium tropiciagri. Taxonomy (GTDB): domain Bacteria; phylum Pseudomonadota; class Alphaproteobacteria; order Rhizobiales; family Xanthobacteraceae; genus Bradyrhizobium; species Bradyrhizobium tropiciagri. The sequence goes on along the minus strand of NZ_LFLZ01000055.1, from coordinate 42,674 downwards.
TCTACCGCGAGGCCGAACAGCTCGACCGCGCCGCCGCCGACTACGGCGAGGCGACGAAGCTCGCGCCGACCGACGCGCGCGGCTGGCGCAACCGCGGCATGATCCGGCTGTTTCAGGGCGACAACAAGGGCGGGCTCGCCGACTACGACAAGGCGCTGCAATACGATCCCGCGGACGTCTATTCCTGGAACAACCGCGGCCAGGCCAAGCTGCGGCTCGGCGACAGGAAGGGTGCGGCGGCCGATTTCCGCAAGGCGCTCGAGCTGCAACCCGACCTGAAGACCGCCAGGGAAGCGCTCGCGCGGCTCGACGGGGCGCGGTGACGCACGGCGCCCGCGGCCAACGATCCTGCCGCGTTGCACACATGCCGATCGGGCCTTGCGGGCCGGTGCAATTCGATTAGGCTTGAGCCGAGACATACGCCCGTGATGCGGCCCGATGGTCGTCTGGTACGGAGTGGTGAGGCCGGCCGCCGACGTATGCCCCTTCGAGGAGGTTTGTCATGTCGGACAATCGTTTCTTCGGCTCACACCGCCCCTGGGAGGACTGGCTCGGCATGCTGCTTGGCGTGCTGATCATGGTCTCGCCCTGGTTTCCGATGCAGGTCAGCGACGTCGTCGATGTCGAGCGCAGCCATCTGGTGCTCAACAGCTTCGTGGTCGGCATGCTGGTGCTGGGCCTCGCGCAGCTCGAATATGTCGCGCTGCATCGCTGGGAGGAGGTGGCGAGCATTCTGCTCGGCCTCTGGCTGATGGCGTCGCCCAACATCTTCGGCTATTCGGAAGACCAGACGCTGCAGCTCTGGCACATCCTGCTCGGCGGGCTGGTCGCGCTGATCGGCGCACTGCAGCTCTGGCAGGACTGGAACCTGAGCGAGCAGGACCTGGCCAAGTATCCGCAGTAGCGGTCGGAGCCTGGCAGATCGGATTGGTGGCCGCCGGCGCGGCATCATCGCGCCGCGCCCGGCGGGCCCTTGCCGAGGCGCGCTGCTTGGCGATAAACCGGGTGGCACCAACCCCTTGCGGCGCTTGAAGACGCCCGGTTCTGACCAAGGAAACACCCGATGTCCGTCCTGACCATGCCCTGTCTGTTGTGCGTATCGGCGGGGCGGCAATGAGCGGGACGGCTGGGACCGCCCCGCGCGGCGGGATCGCGCGGGTGTCGCGCCGGGTGATGAACCTCGCCTACATCCTGACCCAGAACGCCCGCCGCCACGGCGATCGTCCCGGGTTCATCTGGAGCGAGAAGGCCTGGTCGTGGCGCCATATCGACCAGAACGTCTCGGCGCTGGCGGCGGCGCTTGCCGCGCGCGGTATCGGCAAGGGCGACCGCATCCTGGTGCATTCCAAGAACTGCGACGAGATGTTCTGGTCGATGTTCGCGGCGTTCCGGCTCGGCGCGGTCTGGGTGCCGACCAATTTCCGCCTGATGCCGGACGAGGTCGCCCATCTGGCGGCGGCCTCCGGCGCCAAGGCATTTCTCTGCCATGCCGACTTCCCCGAGCACGCCAGGGCAGCCGCCAATCCCGCGCTCGAATTCGTCTGGCGGATCGGCGAGCAAAACAGCTTCGGCGAGCAAGGCACGTTCGGCGAGGCGACCGTCGGTGACGTCATCGCCAGGCACGCGAGCGCCACGGTGGAGAACGTTGCGGTCGACTACGACGATCCCTGCTGGTTCTTCTTCACCTCCGGCACCACAGGCCGCTCCAAGGCCGCGGTCCTGACCCACGGCCAGATGGCCTTCGTGATCACCAACCATCTCGCCGACCTGATGCCCGGCACCACCGAGGACGACGCCTCGCTGGTGGTGGCGCCGCTGTCGCATGGCGCCGGCGTGCATCAACTGGTGCAGACCGCGCGCGGCGTGCCGACCATCCTGCTGCCGTCGGAGAAGTTCGACATCGCCGAAGCCTTCCGGCTGATCGCCAAGCACCGCGTCAGCAACATGTTCACGGTGCCGACCATTTTGAAGATGATGGTCGAGCATCCCGCCGCAGACCAGCACGACCATTCCTCGCTGCGCTACATCATCTATGCCGGCGCACCGATGTATCGCGAGGACCAGAAGGCGGCGCTGAACAAGCTCGGCGGCGTGCTCGTGCAATATTTCGGCCTCGGCGAGGTGACCGGCAACATCACGGTGCTGCCGCCCGGCCTGCACGATCCCGAGGATGGCCCGCATGCGCGGATCGGCACCTGCGGCTTCGAACGCACCGGCATGCAGGTCTCGATCCAGGGCGACGATGGCCGCGAGTTGAAGGCGCACGAGACCGGCGAGATCTGCGTGATCGGGCCGGGCGTGTTTGCGGGCTATTACGACAATCCCGAAGCCAACGCGAAGGCGTTCCGCGACGGCTGGTTCCGCACCGGCGACCTCGGCCATATGGACGAGGAGGGGTTTGTCTATATCACCGGCCGCGCCTCCGACATGTACATCTCCGGCGGCTCCAACATCTATCCGCGCGAGATCGAGGAGAAGCTGCTGACCCATCCCGCGGTCGGCGAGGTCGCGGTGCTCGGGGTGCCCGATCCGTTCTGGGGCGAGGTCGGCGTCGCCGTCTGCGTCGCGCGCGAGGGCACCGAGGCGGTCGCCGAAGCGGAGCTTGCGGCGTATCTCGCGCCAAAGGTGCCGCGCTACAAGATGCCGAAGCGCTTCTTCTTCTGGGAGGCGCTGCCGAAGTCCGGCTACGGCAAGGTGCCGAAGCGGCTGATCCGCGACGAGCTCGAGACGCGCGGGCTGCTCGAGGTGATCGCCAAATCGACGGACGCGTAGGGCGATGCGCAGCATCGCCCAGCCTGGCGCTCCGCTTCCCGAGCGCATCCAATGGGTCGCCGCGCGCGGCCGCGCCTTTTCATTCATGCTCGAGGCCGGCATTCCCCTGCTCGAGGCCGTGCGCCGCGGCTTTGCGGCGCAAGGCTTTTCCGGCGGCGTGCTGAGCGCGACGGGTGGCGCGCTCGGGCCGTTCGCCTATGTGATGCCGGCGCTGTCGAAGGACGGCGTCAACGCGGCGTTCTACAGCGACACGTTTCGTCCCGACGGCGTGACGCGGCTCAAGCTCGCGGCGCTGACCTTCGGCGAGCGCGACGGCGCGCCGTTCTTTCATTGCCACGGCTTGTGGACCGAGGCCGACGGCCGCTTCAACGGCGGACACATGCTGCCCGATGAGACCATCGTCGCCGAGCCGTTCGAGGTGAGCGCGTTCGGGATCGACGGCGCGACGTTCCTGGCAGAGCCCGACAGCGAGACCAATTTCAAGCTGTTCGGTCCCGTCGCCCGCGCGCCGGCGGGAGCGAAGACCACCAGCCATGCCTTCGCATTGCGGCTGCGCCCGAACCAGGATTTCGCCTGCGCGCTGGAAGGCTTCTGCCGCCACCATGGCATCCTGCGGGCGCGGCTGCACGGCGGCGTCGGTTCGACCATCGGCGCCGTCTTCAGCGATGGCCACAGCGTGGTGCCGTTCGCGACCGAACTTGCGGTGACCGCCGGGCAGATCGCGGCGGACGAAGATGGCCTGCTGCACGCTGAGCTCGACATCGCGCTGGTCGACTATCTCGGCGGCATCGCCGAGGGACGATTGGTGCGCGGCGACAATCCGGTGCTGATGACGATGGAGCTGGTGCTGGAGGTGCTGGAGGAGGCGGAGCGGCCGTAGCCTACGTCCTCTCCACGCGTCGTCCTGACGTGCGCTGGGCCGATATCGCCCCCACTGTCGTCCCGGCGAAGGCCGGGACCCATTACCCCAAATGGTCGTGGTTGCGCGACGCTGGGGCACCAGCTGTTTTCGACAACTCGACCCTGTGGTTATGGGTCCCGGCCTTCGCCGGGACGACGGCGAGTGTGGCGCCGCTTGTGAGACAAACGTCCGCATTTTCGCGTCATAGTGGCAGGGGGCATCACCGCCGCTTGCGCACATGGACGTTGATGTCGAGGTCGATCGCACTGACGCAGCGCTGCTCGGACTTGTGCGAGCCACCTTCGTGCCAGCGGCCCCTGCGCAGGCTGATGTCGCTGACCTCAGCAAGCCGCAGGCAGCGCCATTGCGGCAGCCTGCCGGAGCTCTTGCCGGCGAATTGCCAGGCCAGCACGACCTCTTCATCGCTCTTGTTGTGGCCGATGATGTGCGGGCACAGCTCGCGCGGCCGGCCGTCATAGACACAGACCACCTGTTGCTCGGTGAGGATTGCCTTGCGGAGGAGGGTGTAGGCCTTGCTGGGCATTGAGACATCGAACCATCTAGGATTGCCGTGGGCTCCTAAACTGGGCGCCCCGCCGTTGTTTCCCCGGATCCGCGCACATGGCCAAACGAAACCGCCCGATCAACATGCCCGCGCCGTATCTTCGGCAGGTCTGGCTCGATCCTGCGCGAATCCCTAACCGCAAGGCCTATCCGTTCGTGCTGCCATTGCTGCGCGACGATTTCGAGCTCGGCTTCGACAAGGCGATCACCATCATCGTCGGCGAGAACGGCACCGGCAAGTCGACGCTGCTGGAAGGTATCGCCGTGATGGCCGGCTATGACGATGCCGGCGGCGGCAAGGGGTATCGGCCGGTCGACCACGGTGGCGCAGTGGAAAAGATGGGCGGCTCGCTTGCGGCGGCGCTTCGTGCGAGCTGGCTGCCCAAAATCACCAATGGCTGGTTCTTCCGCGCCGAGAGCTTCTTCTCGGTGGCGCGCTATGTCGACGCGGCGGCGCTGGACGTCGGAGACACGCCGCCGGACTTCCTGTCGCATTCCCACGGCGAGGGCTTCCTGCGCTTCTTCGAGGAGCGCTGCCAGCGGCAGGGCATCTTCATCTTTGACGAGCCGGAATCCGCGCTGTCGCCCTCGCGGCAGATCGAATTCCTCAAGCTGCTGCACCGGATGAACGGGACGGGCCACTGCCAGGTGATCATGGCCACGCATTCGCCTGTCCTGATGGCCTATCCGGACGCGACACTGCTGCGGCTGACGAAGTATGGCCTCGAACCGGTGAGCCTGAAGGACACGGATCACTTCAAGGTCATGCGGGAGTTCTGCGACGACCCGAAGGGGTTCGTCGAGGCGGTGATCGAGGAGTAAGGGCGCCGGAGAGGCTTGTCCCACGGGGAAGTTCTGACTTCGCTCTGGTGCAAGAAGCCGCTTTCCATCTGGTCCAGAATACCGAAACATAAGCTTCGGCACGCGCCTGACGTGGTGACCGAAAAGCGAGGAGACAAGGATGAGGCTGATGATCGCGAGGGCTGGCGTCGTGGTGGCGGCGCTGGCTGTGTTGGGGGCCGCGTGGGCGCATGGGCCGACCCGCCAGAAGGTGCGGGAATCCATCGAGATCGACGCGCCGCAGGCCAAGGTGTGGGCGGTGATCGGCAATTTCCAGGACATGAGCTGGCTCGCCGGCGTCAGCAAGACCGAGGGCGAGAAGGGCAACGAGATCGGCGCGACGCGGCGGCTGACGCTGGCGCCCGGCGTCACCATCGACGAGGAGCTCTACAAATACGAGCCCGAGATGATGAGCTATTCGTACCGGATCACTACGGTCGACGTGAAGGTGCTGCCGGTGACCAATTATTCCTCGACGCTGTCGGTGTCGCCGGCGCCCGGCGGCAAGGCGAAGCTGGAATGGGCCGGCGCCTTCTACCGCGGCTTTCCGAACAACGACCCGCCGCCGGAGCTGAACGACGAGGCCGCGCTCAAGGCGGTGAGCGGGCTCTACAAGGCCGGGCTCGAAGCACTGAAGAAGAAGATCGAGAGCGGAAGCTGAACATGCAGTGCGCGATCGCGCTGCTGGCGCTGCTCGCCGGCCTCGGCGGTGCGCGGGCCGAGGAGGCCTTCGTCACCAACCAGCTCAGTGACGATCTCACGGTGGTGGATCTCGCGACCGCAAAGCCGGTCGCGACGATCGCGATCGGCGGCAAGCCCGCGGGCGTCGCGGTCAGCCATGACGGCCGCTTCGCCTATGTGACGAGCCCGGATGCCAAGGCGGTCACGGTGTCGATGCGTCGGCGCGCAAGGTGGTCGGCCGGGTCGATGTCGGCGGCGGGCCGCTCGGCATCGCGGTGGCCCCCGACGGCGCGTCGGTCTACGTCGCCGACTGGTACGCCGCCGCGGTGCGGGTGATCGATGCGAAAGAGCTGCGGGTCGTCGCCAGTCTTGCGGTCGGCGCATCGCCATCCGGGCTTGCGGTGACGCCGGACGGGCGGCTGCTGCTCTCGGCGGACCGCGACGACGACAGCGTCTCGATCACAGATATAGCCGCACATGAGCGGCGAGGGATCGTGAAGGTCGGGACGCGTCCGTTCGGCGTCACCATCGATGCCGAGGGCAAGCGCGCCTACACTGCCAATGTCGGCTCCAACGACGTCTCGGTGATCGACATCGCGACCGCCCGAGAGGTCGGCCGTGTCCATGTCGGCCTGCGCCCTTATGCCGTGGCGCTGGCGCAGGGCCGGGGTTTCGTCACCGACCAGTATGACGGCAAGGTCAGCGTGTTCGACCTCGCGACACTGGAACCCGTGAAGCGGATCACTGTGGGCGACTATCCCGAGGGCATTGAGGCGACGGCCGACGGCAGGCGCATCGTGGTCGCGAACTGGGAGAGCAACACGCTCAGTGTGATCGACGCCGCCGAGCTGAAGGTGATTGGCGAGGTCAAGGTCGGCGACGGCCCGCGCGCGTTCGGGGCGTTCCTGAGAAGGACCGAGTAGGCGGAAGGCGCGTGGGGTGTCCCAAATATCGAAAACAACCCCATGCAAAGGAGCAGGCTGCCGCCACACCCGGAAACGCGACTTGACACGTCGGGCAAATCAGCTATACGTTTCTATTATTCCGAAATTGTGCAGACGTCCGCCGCCGCGCGATAGCCAATCGCTCCTACGGCCTGTCGCCGAGCTGCGACCCATTGGCTCACCAGCGCGGCAGACATATATTATCTGGCAAACATAAGGAAACACAGGGAGGATGCGATGCATCATACCTTGGTGCCCAGTGACCGGGTCGAGCACGTCTGCGTCTTCGGGCGCGACGGTGCAAAGCTCGGGTCGGTCGAGCGGCTGATGCTCGACAAGGTGAGCGGCACGGTGGCCTACGCCATCATCAAGACCGGCGGCGTGCTGAGCACCCACCACCACTATCCCGTCAGATGGACCGCACTGCACTTCGATCCCGCGCGGCAGGCCTTCGAGGCCGAGGTGACGCTGGAGGATCTGCGCGCCGGGCCGTCCGAATTCGACGGCGACGAATTCGACTGGGGCGACCGCTCGCAATCATACACGCACCCGAATTATTGGGCGGTGTAGCGCGGAGGTGAGCGCGGTGTCGTCGCGGTTGTCGTAGCCCGCATGAGCGAAGCGACATGCGGGAGCAGTGAAGCTGTCCGGCCGATAAACCCGCATATCGCTTCGCTCATGCGGGCTACCTACTGAGTCAAAGTCAGGCACATGACCCAACACAAGCCCGTCGGCTGGCCTTCCGTCATTCCGAGAATTGTCACGCGCGACCTCATCGGGCTCGCCGGATTCCTGCGAGACGTGTTCGCCGCGGAAGGCGAAGTCCGTTCCGGCGCGCCAACGGAAATTCGCATTGGAGATTCGATCATCCTGATCAGCGACGGCGGAGGTATACGCGAGGTGATGCCGGCCTTTCTCTACGTCTATGTTGAGAACGCCGACGAGACCTATCGGCGCGCGATTGCGGCAGGGGCAGAATCGATCGAAACCCCCGCGGATACGCCCTACGGCGACAGACGAGCGATGGTCCGGGATGCCTGGGCGAACGTCTGGCAGATCGCCACGTACCGCGGCACTCCGTAGGATGGGTGGAGCGAAGCGATACCCATCATTCGGGCCGCGGGGTGAGTTGATGGGTCTCGCTTCGCTCTACCCATCCTACGCGCTAGCTCTTGCTCGTCACGATTGGCCTTGGGTATAAGCCGGCAGGACAGGAAATCCAGCAATGCCGGTCGATCCAATCCAGCTCAGCAAGTTCTTGAGCTTCGTGCTCCGGCACAAGCCTGGTGAAATCGGCTTGACGCTCACGTCCGAAGGCTGGGCCAATATCGACGTGCTGATCGAGAAGGCCAATGCGGCGGGGACGAAGTTTGGCCGGGCCGATCTGCTCGATGTCGTCGCGACTAGCGACAAGAAGCGGTTTTCGATCTCGGCCGACGGCCTCAGTATCCGTGCTGCGCAGGGGCATTCGGTCACGGTGGAGCTTGGCTTGCCGCCGCAGGAGCCGCCGTCAATCCTGTATCACGGGACCGCGACGCGGTTTGTCGACGCGATCCTCGTGGAAGGTCTGAAGCCGCAATCGCGCCAGCAGGTGCATCTGTCGCTCGATGAAGCAACCGCGCTGCGGGTCGGTAAGCGGCATGGCAAGCCGCATATCTTTACGGTCGATGCCGGCGGCATGCACGGCAAGGGATTTAAGTTCTTCCGGGCGGACAACGGCGTATGGCTGACCGATCACGTGCCGCCGGAGTTTCTCGCGTAGTGCTCGCAGCCCTGCACGAGCGAAGTAATACTGGACTGCTTTGATGCCCAACGAACGATGCATGTGTCCCGTCTGCGGCTTCCCTGACCTCGACGAGCTGCCTTATGACAGCCAGGGATGCGCAAGCTTCAACATATGCCCATCATGCGGAGTAGAGTTCGGATACGACAATAGCGGAGCCTCGTTTGAGGAGTTGCGGCGTCGTTGGATCGACGGCGGAATGCTCTGGTTCAGCCAAGCCAACAAGCCTCCGCGCAATTGGGACCCCGTGCAGCAATTGAAGTCAGCTGCACTGCTCGATTAGCTTCGCGAGGGTGGGTTAGTTGTTGGCCTAACCCGTCGTGTCTGTCGCAAAGGGTCAACGGAGCTACTCCGCCGCCTCGCTCGCGCTGCTCTTCCGCGGCTTGCTGTTCGCCTTCTTCAGCACCGGCGCCAGGAACTTGCCGGTATAGCTGCGCGGCGCTTTCACGATGTCCTCCGGTGGGCCCCAGGCGACGATCTCGCCGCCGCCGTCGCCGCCTTCGGGGCCGAGGTCGATCACCCAGTCGGCGGTCTTGATGACTTCGAGGTTGTGCTCGATCACCACAACCGTGTTGCCCTGCGCGACCAGCTCGTGCAGCACCTCGAGCAGCTTTGCGACGTCGTGGAAGTGCAGGCCGGTGGTCGGTTCGTCCAGGATGTAGAGCGTGCGGCCGGTGGCGCGCTTGGACAGCTCCTTGGCGAGCTTGACGCGCTGGGCTTCGCCGCCGGACAGCGTGGTGGCCTGCTGGCCGACATGGATGTAGTCGAGGCCGACGCGGTGCAGGGTCTGGAAGGTCTCGCGCACGCGGGGCACCGCCTTGAAGAATTCGGCGGCTTCCTCGACGGTCATGTCGAGCACGTCGGCGATGCTCTTGCCCTTGAACAGCACCTCCAGCGTCTCGCGGTTGTAGCGCTTGCCCTTGCAGGTGTCGCAGGTGACGTAGACGTCGGGCAGGAAGTGCATCTCGATCTTGATGACGCCGTCGCCCTGGCAGGCCTCGCAGCGGCCGCCCTTGACGTTGAAGGAGAAGCGCCCGGGCTCGTAACCGCGCGCCTTCGCCTCGGGCAGGCCGGCGAACCATTCGCGGATCGGCGTGAAGGCGCCGGTATAGGTCGCGGGGTTGGAGCGCGGCGTGCGGCCGATCGGCGACTGGTCGATGTCGATGATCTTGTCGATGTGTTCTAGGCCCTCGATGCGGTCGTGCAGCGCGGCGCCTTCGCTGGCGTTGTTCAGCTTGCGCGCGATCGACTTGTAGAGCGTGTCGATCAACAAGGTCGACTTGCCGCCGCCGGAGACGCCGGTGACGCAGGTGAACAGACCGAGCGGAATCTCGGCCGAGACGCTCTTCAGATTGTTGCCGCGGGCGTGATCACCTTGATGGTGCGGCGATGGTTCGGCGGCCGCCGGTCGGGCACGGGGACCGCAAGCTCGCCGGTGAGGTACTTGCCGGTCAGCGATTTCGGGTTGCGCATGATCTGGTCGGGCGTGCCTTCGGCAACGATGTGGCCGCCATGCATGCCGGCGCCCGGGCCGATATCGAGCACATAGTCGGCGAGGCGGATCGCGTCCTCGTCATGCTCGACCACGACCACGGTATTGCCGAGGTCGCGGAGCCGCTTCAGGGTGTCGAGCAGGCGGGCGTTGTCGCGCTGGTGCAGGCCGATCGACGGCTCGTCCAACACGTAGAGCACGCCGGTGAGCCCCGAGCCGATCTGCGAGGCCAGGCGGATGCGCTGGCTCTCGCCACCGGACAGCGTGCCGGAGGAGCGCGACAGCGTCAGGTAATTCAGGCCGACATCGAGCAGGAAGGTCAGGCGCTCGCGGATCTCCTTGAGGATGCGCGTCGCGATCTCGTTCTGCTGCGCATTCAGCGCCTCCGGCACCGTCTCGAACCATTCGCCGGCGCGCTTGACCGAGAGCTCCGAGATCTCGCCGATATGCTTGCCGCCGATCTTGACGCACAGCGCCTCCGGCTTCAGCCGGTAGCCGTGGCAGCCGGCGCAGGGCACGTCGGAGAAATACTTGCCGAGCTCCTCGCGTGCCCACTCGCTCTCGGTCTCGCGGTAGCGGCGGTTGATGTTGGTGACGACGCCCTCGAACGGCTTCTTGGTGTCGTAGGAGCGGACGCCGTCCTCATAGGAGAACTTGATCTCGTCGTCGCCGGAGCCGTGCAGCAGCGCGGCCTGCACCTTCTTCGGCAGGTCCTTCCACTTGGTGTCGAGCGTGAACTTGTAGTGCTTGCCGAGCGCGGTCAGGGTCTGGATGTAATAGGGCGAGGACGACTTCGCCCAGGGCGCGATCGCGCCCTTGCGCAGGGTCAGCTCCTTGTCCGGGATGACGAGGTCCTCGTCGATATGCTGCTCGACGCCGAGACCGCCGCAGGCCGGACAGGCGCCATAGGGGTTGTTGAACGAGAACAGGCGCGGCTCGATCTCGGGGATCGTGAAGCCGGACACCGGGCAGGCGAACTTCTCCGAGAACAGGATGCGCTCGGGGCCGCTCTTGTCGTGGATCTTCGCGGTCTTCTTCTTGTCCTCGGTAGCGGCCGCGGCGGGCGCGTCCGCATACTCGATCACCGCAAGGCCCTCGGCGAGCTTCAGCGCGGTCTCGAAGCTTTCAGCGAGGCGCTGGGCGAGGTCGGGGCGCACCACGATGCGGTCGACCACGACGTCGATGTCGTGCGGGAATTTCTTGTCGAGCGACGGCGCCTCAGACAGCTCATAGAAGGTGCCGTCGATCTTGACGCGCTGAAAGCCCTTCTTGAGATATTCGGCGAGCTCCTTCTTGTACTCGCCCTTGCGGCCGCGCACGACCGGCGCCAGCAGATAGAGGCGGGTGCCTTCGGGCAGCGCAAGCACGCGGTCGACCATCTGCGAGACGATCTGGCTCTCGATCGGCAGGCCGGTCGCCGGCGAATAGGGTACGCCGACGCGCGCCCACAGGAGGCGCATGTAGTCGTAGATCTCGGTGACGGTGCCGACGGTGGAGCGCGGATTCTTCGAGGTGGTCTTCTGCTCGATCGAGATCGCCGGCGACAGGCCGTCGATCTGGTCGACGTCGGGCTTCTGCATCATCTCCAAAAATTGCCGCGCATAGGCCGACAGCGACTCGACGTAGCGGCGCTGGCCCTCGGCGTAGATGGTGTCGAATGCGAGCGACGACTTGCCGGAGCCGGACAGCCCGGTGAACACCACGAGCTTGTCGCGCGGAATCTCGACGTCGATGTTCTTCAGATTGTGTTCGCGCGCGCCACGGATCGTGATTGCGCGCGATGAGGAGCCGGCGTTCTGTTGGCGCTTCGCCTTGAGCACTTCATCCATTGCGACAGTTCCGGGCGCATGCTTGGGCGCCTTTTGGGCGCGCATCGCCGGTGATGCCGGGAGCTTGCGCCGATGGGGTGTGAGGACTGGAACGTAGGAAGAACGGCCGACAATTTCCAGTGCTGAATAGCTGCCATCAACGGATAGTTTGCCAGATGGCAGCAGCCGTCAGCAGGGCAGGTTCCAGATTTCTGTTTTGACGCGTTTTCCTGGCGCGAACCGGGATCCATCCCGGATCAAGTCCGGGACAGGCTTCGCTCGAAAACGCGTTGACGCAAAAAAGGCCGGCGCGAGGCCGGCCTTTCCGAGACCTTGAGGTCTGTCTTTCGCTTAGTACTTCGCGACGATCGGGCCGCCGAAGTGATAGTTCACGCCGAACTGGACGCTGTGCAGGTTGATGTCGGCCGACGGCACGCCGAAATAGGTCTCGCCGCCGAGGCTGCGATACAGGTACTCACCCTTGATCGACCACTGCGGCGCGATGAACGCTTCGATGCCGGCGCCGACGGTCCAGCCGGAGTGGAAGTTGCTCTGCGAGGCGGTGACGCCGAGCGTGGTGATGCTGAGCTTGTTGTCGACCCAGGCGTAGCCGCCGGTGCCGTAGAACAGCACCTTGTCGACCGCGAAGCCGATGCGGCCGCGCGCGGTGCCGAGCGCGTCGATCTTGCTCTTCACGGTGAAGCCAAGTCCGTTGATCGAAGCATCGACGTCAGCCCAGCCGCCGTCGGCCTCGATGCCGTACACGATGTTGCCGGCCTGCCAGTTGTAGCCGACGGTGCCGCCGGCGAAGCCGCCTTCCATCTTCGGATTGCCGGAATCCTCGCTGGCGTAGCCGCCGAAGCCACCGATGTAGAAGCCGGTCCAGTTGTAGATCGCGGCCGGCGGCGGAGCCTTGACGTAGGGGCCGCGTGCGGCGAGATCGGCGGCCATTGCCGGTGCAATTGCGCTGAGTGCAAACATGCCGGCCGAGGCCAGCAGAACATTCCTGATTTTCAAAGTCCAAATCCCGTTTTCTTGCCCATTTTCTTGTTGTCCCTTCAGACGCTGAAGGGAACGTCACAGCAGTGTCGCGTGACGTACGCGTGCTTCTACAGAGAAATGCTGGAAGTTGTGTATCTGTGAAACCACAATGCACGGAAAATGGCCCGCTTGCGTGCCTGCGCAGCGTAAGAGCCGGCGCGAGGCCGGCTCCGATATTTCGATGCGAGGCAGTGATGCGTGAGCTGAGGCCGCCTCAGTATTTCGCTGCGGATATGTATTCGACGCCGACGGTGCAGTCCCAGCGCGTGTCGCTGGCCGAGGCAGGGGAAGGTACGAGCCCGGCATTGTAGCGACGCAGGATGTCGCCAACCGCGGCACCACCGCTCACGGCCGACCCCACAAACAAAAAGGCCGGCGCGAGGCCGGCCTTTGGTCTGGATCAAACCGGATCGCGCGATCAGTAACGCGCGACCACCGGGCCACCCCACTTGTAGTTCACGCGGACGGTGACGAGGTCGACGTCCTGGCGATCGCGGATGCTGCTGAACAGCGCGCCGGTGGGGGTGGTGAGGTTGTAGGTCTTGTCCTGCATGAACAGGTGGTCGTATTCGACACCAGCGGTCCAGTTCGGCGCGAAGCCGACTTCGATGCCGGCGCCGATGGTGCCGCCCCAGCGGGTGTCGCTGGCGCTGCCGGCGAGCACGCCGGTCGGCGTGAAGTAGGTGTTGAAGCGGTTGTCGGTCAGCGCCGCACCGCCCTTGGCGTAGAGCAGCACGTTGTTGACGGCGTAGCCGACCTGGCCGGTGAACAGGCCGAACGCGTCGATCTTGCTCTGGTTGGTGAACAGGCCCGGGAAGATCGCGCTGTTGTTGCTGCCCTTCAGGTCAGCCCAGTCGCCCTGCGCTTCGAGGCCGAACACCCACGCGCCAGCCTGCCAGCGATAGCCGATCTGGCCGCCGGCGACGCCGCCGGTTGCGTCATGGCAACCATCCGATCCGATGAACACGCCAGCCGGGACCTGGTCCCAGCAATTGTGGCTCGAGCCCCAGCCGCCGTTGGCGCCGATGTAGAAGCCGCTCCAGTCATAGACCGCAGCGATCATCGGCGGCGGCGCCTTGGTGTAGGGGCGCGCCGCAAGGTCGGCGGCCGCAGCAGGCGCGGCGAACGCAATCAGGGCAACCGTACCGAGCAAAAACTTCTTCATCATCAATCTCCCAGCTCCCCGATCGGCTTCCAATATTGTCCCGAAGCCGATCTCAGACGCGAGCGCCCGCGTCATGGGTGGTAGCAATACGCTGATTCAACCGGAAACGCCGTCTCCCAAAAGCCACACTTGCGGAAGAAGTGAGGCTGATGCAAGCGGTTGATTTATCTTGTATTTTCAAAGGTTGATCAAGCTGGCGGGCGGCCGGGACTGAAATCGGTTGCGGTTCCACCGCCACGTGCCGCTGCTACGGCTGGTTGTGGCGAACAAAACTGGAACGTTGTCGGCTGCGGTGCTATATCTCGATTATCGTGGATAACCGCGCGCGGGCAAAGGCGGCGGGCCGGCGCCGGCGTATAGGGTCATCCACGACGCCTGCAATGTAAGTGGCGAAGGTTGAGAGCGGCGGCCGATGTCCGGACGCCCGGTTTTTGAGTGGAGATGATGCGATGGCAGGAAGCGTGAACAAGGTGATCCTGGTTGGAAACCTCGGCAAGGATCCGGAAATCCGGCGGACGCAGGACGGCCGTCCGATCGCAAACCTGTCCATCGCCACCTCGGAGACCTGGCGCGACAAGGGCACCGGCGAGCGCAAGGAAAAGACCGAGTGGCACCGCGTCGTGATCTTCAACGAGGGCCTCTGCAAGGTCGCCGAGCAGTACCTGAAGAAGGGCGCCAAGGTGTACATCGAGGGTCAGCTGCAGACCCGCAAATGGACCGACCAGTCCGGCGTCGAGAAGTACTCGACCGAAGTCGTGCTGCAGGGCTTCAACTCCAACCTCACGATGCTGGACGGGCGCGGCGGTGGAGGCGGCAGCTTCTCCGATGACGGCGGCAGCGATTTCGGCTCGTCCGGTCCGGTCAGCTCGGCACCGCGCCGTGCGGTCGCCGCCGGCGGCGGCAGCCGCAACAGCGACATGGACGACGATATCCCGTTCTGATCGAACGCCGCTTGCGCGCGCTCATGCCGCCGCTCCGTGAAGATCATTTCCCGGAGCGGCGTTGCGATGCGTGATGGCAATTTCCTCATGTGAATTATGAGGATAACTCCTTAGCTGCTTGCTGGATCACGGATCCTTGGAGGCGGCGAGGGCGGTTCCCCAGACTTTGACACAGGTCGATGTGAATGATATTTACATTGACCTGCGGCGAGCGAGATCTGGCCGCCAGTTCAATTCAAGGGCCGCCACCATGAGCCTCGCGCCATTGCTCGACGCTGCGCCTGCGATCCCGCTCCATGCCTTCGCCGGGATGGCCGCCTTCGTGCTCGGCTCGATCCAGCTCGCCGCCCCCAAGGGCACGCTGCCGCACCGGACGCTGGGCTGGATCTGGGTGATCCTGATGCTGGTCGTCGCCGGGAGCTCGTTCTGGATCCATCAGATCCGCCTGGTCGGCCCGTGGAGCCCGATCCACCTGCTGTCGATCTTATCGCTGGTGATGCTGGTGCTCGGCGTGATGGCGGCGCGGAGCCACAATATCCGCAGCCACAAGTTCACGATGATCGGCATTTTCTTCGGCGCGCTGGTCATTGCCGGGCTGTTCACCTTCATGCCCGGGCGGATCATGCACGCCGTGATTTTCGGCCAGTAATTGGGCGATTGAGGGCGTCGCGGGGCCGGTTCCATCGGGTCCCCGCAGGCTTGCGATCGCGGCGCAAAGCAGGACCGCGTCAAGCCCGCAATGCGGCTGGTAAGTGTATGAAAAAACGAAGGGAAAAACGGCTTGCCGGAGCCGCTCAGGGGTGGTTATCAGGCCCCCGATGGGCTATATGATTCCCCAGTAAAACTGACCGGATTTCCCCTTTGTCCGATAACGAAGATGACAAGCCCGGCGAGCCGCCGGCGCCCTCAGATATTCGTCCCGTTTCCATTCTCGACGAGATGAAGAAGTCCTACCTCGATTACGCGATGAGCGTGATCGTGTCGCGTGCGCTGCCCGATGCGCGCGACGGGCTCAAGCCGGTGCACCGGCGCATCCTGTATTCGATGCATGAGCAGGGGCACACGCCGGACAAGAAATACGTCAAATCCGCCCGCGTCGTCGGTGACGTGATCGGTAAATACCATCCGCATGGCGACCAGTCGATTTACGACGCGATGGTCCGCATGGCGCAGGACTTCTCGCTGCGCGTGCCGCTGATCGACGGCCAGGGCAATTTCGGCTCGATCGACGGCGATCCGCCGGCGGCCTACCGATATACCGAAGCACGGCTGACCAAGGCGGCGCTCGCCGTTCTGGCGGATATCGACATGGAAACTGTCGATTTCCAGCCGAACTACGACAATTCCGAGCAGGAGCCGTCGGTCCTGCCGGCCCGGTTCCCGAACCTGCTGGTCAATGGCGCCGGCGGCATCGCCGTCGGCATGGCGACCAACATCCCGCCGCATAATCTCGGCGAGGTGGTCGACGCCTGCGTGGCGCTGATCGACAATCCGGCGCTCACGATCGACGAACTGATCGACATCATTCCGGGCCCGGACTTCCCGACCGGCGGCATCATCCTCGGCCGCCAGGGCATCCGCTCCGCCTATCATCTCGGCCGCGGCTCGATCGTGATGCGCGGCAAGGTGACGATCGACACCATCCGCAAGGACCGCGAAGCGATCATCATCACCGAGATTCCGTATCAGGTGAACAAGGCCACGATGGTCGAGCGCATCGCCGAACTCGTGAAGGAGAAGAAGATCGAGGGCATCGGCGACCTCCGCGACGAGTCCGACCGCGACGGCTATCGCGTCGTCATCGAGCTGAAGCGCGAGGCGGTGCCTGACGTGGTGCTGAACCAGCTCTATCGGTTCACGCCGTTGCAGACCAACTTCCCCGCCAACATGCTGGCGCTGGATTCCGGTCGTCCGCAGACGATGACCCTGAAGGATCTGCTCACCATCTTCGTCGCATTCCGCGAACAGGTGGTGACCCGCCGGACCAAGTTCCTGCTCGGCAAGGCGCGCGACCGCGCCCATATCCTGGTCGGCCTTGCCATCGCGGTTGCCAATATTGACGAGATGATCCGGGTGATCCGGACCTCGCCCGATCCGAACACCGCGCGCGACACCCTGATGTCGCGCGACTGGCCGGCGCGGGACGTCGAGGCGATGATCACGCTGATCGACGATCCCCGGCACCGGATCAACGACGACGGCACCATCCGCCTGTCGCTCGAGCAGGCGAGGGCGATCCTCGATCTGCGGCTGCAGCGCTTGACCGCGCTCGGGCGGGACGAGATTTCCGAAGAGCTCGACAAGCTCGCGGCCGAGATCGCCGACTACCTCGACATCCTGCGCTCGCGTGCGCGCGTGCAGGGCATCGTCAAGACCGAGCTTGCCGAGGTGAAGCAGCAGTTCGCGACGCCGCGCAAGACCCAGATCATCGAGCAGGAAGGCGAGGTCGAGGACGAGGACCTGATCCAGCGCGAGGACATGGTCGTCACCGTCTCGCATGCGGGCTACGTCAAGCGCGTGCCGCTGTCGACCTATCGGGCGCAGCGCCGCGGCGGCAAGGGCCGCGCCGGCATGCAGACCCGCGACGAGGATTTCGTCTCGCGCCTGTTCGTCGCCTCCACGCACACGCCGGTGCTGTTCTTCTCGTCGCGCGGCCAGGTCTACAAGGAGAAGGTCTGGCGGCTGCCGATGGCCGCACCCAACGCGCGCGGCAAGGCGCTGATCAACATCCTGCCGCTGGAGCAGGGCGAGCGCATCACAACGATCATGCCGCTGCCGGAGGATGAATCCTCCTGGGGCAATCTCGACGTGATGTTCGCGACCACCAGCGGCACCGTTCGCCGCAACAAGCTGTCCGACTTCGTCGACGTCCGCCGCTCCGGCATCATCGCGATGAAGCTCGGGGAGGGCGAGGCGATCGTCGACGTGCAGATCTGCACCGAACGTGACGACGTGCTGCTGACCGCCGCCGGCGGCCAGTGCATCCGCTTCCCGGTCCCCGATGTCCGCGTCTTCACCGGCCGCACCTCGATGGGCGTGCGCGGCATCGCGCTGGCCGAGGCCGACAGGCTGATCTCGCTGGCGATCCTGCGCCATGTCGACACCACCTCGGACGAGCGCTCGGCCTACCTGAAGATGCGCCGCGCGGTGGCCGGCGAGGCCACGACCGAGGAGCCGGTCGAGACCGAGGGCGAAGAGACGGCGAACGATGCGATCCAGCTGTCGCAGGAACGCTATGCCGAACTGTCGGCGGCCGAGCAGGTGGTGCTGACCGTCTCCGTCAACGGCTACGGCAAGCGGACCTCGTCCTACGAGTACCGCACCACCGGCCGCGGCGGTAAGGGCATCGTCGCGATGAGCGTCAACAACCGCAACGGCAATCTGGTGGCGTCGTTCCCGGTCGAGGACGCCGACCAGATCATGCTGGTCACCGACAAGGGCCAGCTGATCCGCTGCCCGGTGGCCGACATCCGCGTCGCCGGCCGCTCGACCCAGGGCGTGATCGTGTTCGACACCGCCGAGGACGAGCACGTGGTCTCGGTCGAGCACATTCCGGAAGAGGAAAACGGCGAGAACGGCAACGGCGGCTAGCCGACGCGCGGATTTGGTCGGGAGAGCTTCGGGGTGTGCCGCAAGGCTCCGTCCCGGAGCAAGTGGGCTCGGTTACATTGCGTCTCGATTTGTCCGCAGCGGCACGCCGTGAACGATAGTCGGCCGGGACGCGCCGTTCTCTACGCCTGCGTTCCATCGCTCGTTGAGAAGATGAGCTCCGCGTCCGCCATGATATAGCGGACGTACCTGTAGTCGCGGATGAACGTAATTTCGTCGCCGCGCCACTCGAGCCACATGAAGTAGCTCGGCCTGGCGTCCATATCGCCCTCGAACACCGCGATGACTTCCCGGCCCTCCAGCCAGGCGGGCGCCAGCCGTACCTGGTCCATTTTTCCGTAGATGCTGAAGAACATCCCAACGTCCGCCCGTCCTGCCCGGACGGCGTGAGCCGATTGATTGAGTTTCACGTCATCCGCCAGCATCGCGCGCAACCCGTCCCAATCCTTCTGGTTGAACAGGGTGACATACCGCATGACCGCTGCGGAGGGTGATCTGACGTCCGGCGGCCGGGATGCGGCCGCGTTGATCTCGCGAAGGCGCGCACGCCCCCGCGCAAGATGCGCCTTCACGGAATCGACGCTGAGACCGAGCAGTGCGGCGATGTCGGCGAGCGGCTCATCGAGGACATCCTTCAGGATGATCACGCTACGTTGCAGGTTCGGCAGCTCCGCAAAGCGCGATACCGCTGTCCGCACCGCTTCCTGATGCATCAACTGCTCCACAGGATCAGGCTTGCTCCGTCGACAACGTCGTATGCCGCCTCGATCGGTTCGGCCGCGCGGATGGCCTTGCTGCGCAAGACATCCAGGGCACGGTTATGAGCGATGCGGAACAGCCACGCGCGAAGTTGCGGCAATTCGGCCATTGCTTCCAGGGCGACGAAGGCCTTGGCGAAGGTGTCCTGGACGACGTCCTCGCCCTCGATCACCGAGCCCACCAGACGCGAACAATAGCGGTGAAGCTCGGGCCGCAATTCCTCGGCGAGTGCGAGAAGCGCGGCCCACCGATTGGTGCTCGAATGGTCTTCGCCGCTGGTCAAGCTGCCGCTCCCTCCATGACGGTCACGCCGGCATCGCCGTTGAGTCCGAACACGATGCCGTCGGCGTATTGCGGATCCTTCAAAATCGAGATCACCAGATCACCGAA
Source organism: Bradyrhizobium tropiciagri (assembly GCF_001189845.1). Classification (GTDB taxonomy): domain Bacteria; phylum Pseudomonadota; class Alphaproteobacteria; order Rhizobiales; family Xanthobacteraceae; genus Bradyrhizobium; species Bradyrhizobium tropiciagri. Next base: position 22,984 of record NZ_LFLZ01000055.1, on the reverse strand, counting down.
TTTCCGGGGAGGCATGGGTGCGCCAAAGCGCGCGACAAACTGTTCGGGGTTAATCCCCATCGAACCCGCATAGGCACCGGCAGCGGCATCTCCGATCCCGGTCCCCAGGATCATCTGCCGCGGCACGATAGCTCGAAAACGGATACCGAGATTCAACTCCTGCGAAACGCCGTTGGCATACTTGGCCATGAACCATAGCATCCGCTTGGAGCCGCCGTAACCGCCCGACATCTGCGACCCGGTCACAGCGGCGCCGCTCGATCCCACGAGAACCGTGCTGCCCGGCTTCATGGGGAGATTGAGGGCTGCCTGAAGCCAGAACAGGCCCGCCTTGACGTCGGTTTCCCAAGCGGCGGAGAAGTCCTCCCAGCTCAATTGATCCAGCCGGCCCATCCGCGGCGTGGTGCCCGCGTTGAGCGCCAGAATATCCGGCTTGATTTCGGAGAGGATACGATTGGCGGCGGCGCGATCGGTCACGTCAGCCGAGATCGTCGCGACGCCGAGCCGGTCGCGGACGGTCTTGAGCGCGTCCGTTCCACGCGCAACGACCGTGACCTTCGCTCCCTCGGCAACCAGCGCTTCAACCAGGCCGAGGCCAAGACCGCGGCTCCCACCGGTAACGACGGCGACTTTTTTCTCGAGGCTCATCTGTTGGCTCCATGTCTGTGTGAAGCCAAGACGATCGACGCCACCGAAAAGAGTCAGGCCTGACCTTGGTCCGGAGCCGGCACGATCCGGTCTGTGTTTCCCGGCTCTTCGAGCCCCTGCGCCCGGTCGATCGCTTCAGCTGAAGAGGCGGATCGCCTGACTTAGGTCTTCCGGGAGCCGCTCGGTAGCGCCGACTAAGCGAACCGAGATCGGGCGTCTCGCAATTTGCCGCGGCATCTGATAGTTCACTGTCATTGCCTCTACGGTCTAGATGGCAGGTACAGGTGCATGGCACTCATAATATTATCTAACGCGGTACAGACTTATTCAATTCTGGGAAGTCCGACACTGATCGCCGCCAATGGCGGCCCTGCCTGGCAGACGACGATCTCGGCTTCACCCACGCTGGTGCAGAGTTACACGGTCTCGACAAACGCCATCGCCGGCGTGCTTCTGATCCCCGACCCGGAATATGTCGACCACCTCAATGAGGCCGGGGCCAACGGGGTCTTTACGCTCCTCAAATACACGCCGTTCGGCTCGATCCAGGGCAGCCCTATCACGGTCACGCTCGAAGTCGGCGCATTTGCCTATTACAACAACTTGATCGCCGAGAACGTCCAATTCGTATCGACGTTGAACGCCTACATCGCGAACGGCTACAGCGTTCAGAACACCTTCGATGCGATCGAGCCGTTGGTCAATGCGCTGCTACAACCCAACGGGCAGTCGCCGCTCGCGATCGGCTCGCAGCTCGCCAACGACGCAACCGAGTTGGCGAATGCAGGTTTCTCGGTGCTTGGCTCCGAAGTTCAGGCGTTGTCGCAGATTGCCACTGAATGGGACACGCCGGTCTATTTCCTCAACGGCCAGCCGGTTTCTGCGGGCGCGATCGATTTTGGCATCGTGCAACTCGCCATCAACGGCGCAAGCACGACCTGGGCCGTCAACGGAGCGTCCGGGGGCGTCACGGTCAGCGGCTTTACTGCCGTCAGCCGCTGGTCGGGCGATCCCTCGACAGGCGGACACGGGTACTACAACATCCTTGACGCCGACACCTACGGATCACTGAGCGTTTCCTCGTTCGGTTTCGCGCACGCCGGCAGCATGCCGCTGGCGAACCTGGTGTCCGAGGGAGCCGCATCCGGGAGCGGCACGGTCACGCTCTACAATATCTGGGAGACCGGGAGCGGCGGAGCGAAGGTCACCGTCAACGGGGCAGTCCAGCCGAACGGCGTCACGGTCGGCCTGACGGCTGCACAATTGGCACAGGCCACTTACTTTGCGGGATCCGGTAGCGATACGTTCTGGGTCCAGTACGTCTACGGAAGCGTCACGGGCTCCTGGCAGGCCATCCAGATCACGGCTCCGGTCGATACGCCCAGTGTCGTCGGTTTCGGCCAGGCCGCTACCCACAACCAAGTCTTCAACGCGCAGTCATTGTTCAGCTATAGCGACTCGCTGGGCAGTGCCGCCACCGAATATGATGTCTGGAATACCGGATCCAACGGCGGCTATTTCCAGCTGGGCTCGCTTGCGCCCTATGCAGGTGGCCAAGACATCATCATCAATGCGAGCCAGCTCGCGAGCCTGACCTACAAGGCCGGCTCCGGCTCCGATACGCTCTGGGTCCGCGCGTTCGACGGCTATGTGTGGAGCGCGTGGTCAAATCCCTTCACGGTGACCGGCCCGATCGATACCGGACCGGTGGAAGCAGTCGCGTCCATACAGGCTGCGCACGGCCAGAGCTTCGCCGCCAGCACGCTGTTCACCTACAGCGATCCGTTCGGGATCGCCGCCACGCAGTATGATTTCTGGGACAGCGGCACCGGTGGCGGACATTTCGTTCTGAATGGCGTGACGCTCAACGCCAACACGGACAACATCATCACGGCCGCACAGCTCTCGCAGCTGGTCTATCAGTCAGGTTCCGGCGCGGATACGCTATGGGTCCGTGCCAATGATGGGACCGTGTGGGGTAGCTGGTCGGCAGCGTTCACGGTGACCGCCCCGTTCGACAGCGGTCCGGTCGAAGCCGTTGCCAACCATACGGCCGCTCATGGCCAGAGCTATGCCGCGTCGTCGCTGTTCACCTACAGCGATCCGTTCGGAAGTGCCGCGGTCCAATACGACGTCTGGGACAGCGGCGTTCCCGGCGGCCATTTCTCGCTTAACGGCCTCGCGCTTCAGGCTGACCGGGACAACTACATCTCGGCCGCCCAACTCTCGTCGCTCTCCTATCAGGCAGGATCAGGTCCCGATACGCTCTGGATCCGGGCAAATGATGGGACCGTCTGGGGCGCCTGGTCGAACGCCTTCACCATCTCGGCCCCGGTCGATCCCGGCCCCGTCGAGATCGTGCAGAATCAGATCGCGACACATGGGCAGAGCTATGCCGCGTCGTCGCTGTTCACTTACAGCGATCCGTTCGGTAGCCCGGCAACGCAATACGACGTGTGGGACACCGGCGGCGGTGGCGGTCATTTCGTCTTCAATGGCCAGGCACTGCAGCCCAACGGCGACAATATTTTCTCCGCTGCACAGCTTCCGTACCTGACCTACCAATCGGGATCGGGAGCCGACACGCTTTGGGTGCGTGCCAATGACGGGACGGTTTGGGGCGCATGGTCCAGTGCGTTCACGGTCACCGCGCCGATCGACACCGGACCGGTCGTCACGCCGGTCAACCCGACGGTGACGTCCGTCCAGGGGCAGATCTATCCCGGCTCGGTGCTCTTCAACTATTCGGATCCGTTCGGCAGCGCGGCTACGCAGTATGATGTATGGAACGCCGGAGCTGGCGGCGGCACGTTCCTCCTCAATGGGCTGGCATTGGCGCCGAACCAGGATAACTATGTGTCGGCGTCCCAGCTCTCGCAGCTGACCTACCGGGTCGGTTCGAGCAGCGACACGCTCTGGATTCGCGCGTTCGATGGCACGGTCTGGGGAAACTGGTCGAGCCCGTTCACGGTTCAGGATCCGCCGATCATCGCGGCCGGACAGACGCTCGATCTTCCCTCCGCGAGCGCTGCCGATCTTTCCTTCGCGTCGGACAGCGGCACGCTGAAGCTGGATAATTCCAGGACGTTCACGGGGACGGTTGCGGGAATGACCGGCAAGGACGCCATCGATTTCGCGGACATCGCATTTTCGAAGGCAGTCGCGCCGGGCTATTCGGGCGACAGCTCGGGCGGGACGCTCAGCCTGACCGACGGCATCCATGCCGCGAACATCGCGCTGCTGGGCAACTACATGGCGTCAACCTTCGTCGCCTCCAGCGACGGCCATGGCGGTACGCTCGTGGTGAATCAGCCCGCGGTTAGCCCGATGGTGCTCGCGGCTCCGCCGCATCTTGCATGATCGCTCGGCGGCGGCCGGCTACAATCAAGGCCGGCTTGCTTTGCAGGCCGTGACCAGGATGTAGCGCCGCGACATCCGGGTCACGCCGTACGTGAGATCAAATCTCGATCTCCGTGCCGAACTCCACGACCTGGCCGGTCGGCACGCCGAAGAAGGCGGCCGATCGTTCGGCGTTGCGCTGCAGGAAGGCGAACAGCGATTCCCGCCACACCCACATGCCCGGAACGTCCTCGCGCGGGATGATGGTCTCTCGGCCGATGTAATAGGTCACGTCGGAGAGGTCGATGCCGGGCAGCTTGCCCTGCCGGCAGGCGAGCTGCAGCCCCTCATAGATCGTCGGGTACTGCATGAAGCCGTAGTGCAGGAGGATCCTTGTGATGCCCGGGCTGATCTCGTGCACGTCGGCGCGTTCCTCGTCGGGAATCCTCGGCCGCTCCTCGATCTGCACGGTGACCAGCAGCACGCGCTCGTGCAGCACGTGGTTGTGCTTGACGAATTGAGTCAGCGCGAGCGGCACGCCATTGGGCGCCGAGGCCAGGAACACGGCGGTACCGGGCAGGCGGGCGCTGCATTTGTTGACCGCGGTCTCGATCAGATCCTCTTCGGGCTGGCGCAGCTTGGCGCGTGCCTTCTCGACCAGCTTCACGCCGCCGCGCCAGGTCATCATCAGGAACGCCACCGCAGCGGCGAGCAGCAGCGGGAACCAGCCGCCTTCAAACAGTTTCTCGGTGTTTGCCGCAAAGAAGATCGCGTCGATGATGAAGAAGAAGCCGTTCACCGCGATCACGAGGATCGGCGAATAGCCCCACTGGATGGCAACCAGCGCCGCGAGCAGCGTGGTGATCGCCATCAGCAGCGACACCGCAATGCCGTAGGCGCCGGCGAGTGCGTCCGAGGTGCCGAAGGCCAGCACCGCGCCGAGCGTTCCCGCGGCAAGCAGCCAGTTCACCAGCGGCACGTAGATCTGTCCGATCGCATCGCTCGTGGTGTGCTGGATGTGCATGCGCGGCAGGAAGCCGAGCTGGATCGACTGCTGGGTCAGCGAGAACACACCGGAGATGATCGCCTGCGAGGCGATCACGGTGGCGACGGTCGCGAGCAACACCAGCGGGTAATGCGCCCAGTCCGGAGCAAGCTGGAAGAACGGGTTGTCGATCGAATTCGGGTCGTTGATCAGTTCGCCGGCCTGGCCGAAATAATTCAGCACCAGCGCGGGCAGGCAGACCGCGAACCAGGCGAGGCGGATCGGGAAGCGGCCGAAATGCCCCATGTCGGCATACATCGCTTCACCGCCCGTGACGGCGAGGAATGCGGCGCCGAGGATGGCGAAGCTGACGTGAAAATCCTGGTGGATCAGGAAGTCGAAGGCATAGAATGGGCTCAGCGCGACCAGTACGCCCGGCGCCTTGACGATGCCGTGAATGCCGAGCGCCGCGAGCACGGCGAACCAGAACAGCATCACCGGCCCGAAGATCTTGCCGATGAAGCCCGTGCCCTGCTTCTGCATGAAGAACAGGCCGATCAGGATCACGACGGTGAGCGGCACCACCGCCGGCGTCAGCGAGGGCGCGTCGACCTTCAGGCCTTCGATCGCCGACAACACTGAAATTGCCGGCGTGATCGCGCCGTCGCCATAGAGCAGGGCGGCGCCGATCAGGCCGACGATCAGGAGATGGGAGCGCCAGGTGCCGGGCGCCGCGTTGCGCGCCGAGAGCAGCGCCAGCAGCGCGACGATGCCGCCTTCGCCGCGGTTGTCCGCGCGCAGGATCAGCATGGCGTATTTGACTGATATGATGAGGATCAGCGCCCACAGGATCAGCGAGACCACGCCGAGCACTGCGCTGTGGGTGAGTGGACCGCCATGGGCGGCGGCTTTGGCGGCTTCCTTGAGGGCGTAGAGGGGGCTGGTGCCGATGTCGCCATAAACGACACCCAGGGCACCCAGCGTGACGGCAACCGGGATCGGACTGCTTGGAGGATGGCCAGAAGAAGCGATGGCGGGTGTACTGGTCACGGCAATCCCCCGATGGCTTGCGCCCGCCGGATCATCCGGTCGGGCGCGTTAGACGATAGTCTGCGACGGGACGTCGCAAATTACCATGGGATTTGCGTGACAGCCTGACCTTACGCCAGGCTGAACAATTGCCTCGACGCGCTGTCTGTGCGCGAACCGGTATCCATCTGGTCTGGAAATTTCTTCTACGGGGTGCGGTCGGCAGTGACGAGACGGGCCTCGCGGACCACCGTCTTGTTACCGGCGCTGCGCAGGCAGGACGCTTCGAAATTCGGCCAGGCCTGCTGCGAGCAATCCTTGCCGACCGGGTGTACGTCGAGACGGTCGCTCTTGGCCAGCGGCTGCGGGGTGGAGGCTTCGACCTGCGGCGCAAAGCCCGGCAGAACGGTGAGCGCGGCGGCAATGAACGCGGCAACGGCGATAGCGGAAAGTGCCTTGATCATGACGGTCCCCATATGAACGAGCCCCCCGGGCCCGTCGTTTCGTTGTCCAATGTCTACCGGCCGTGCGTTTCCTGGCGTCTTCGCCAGGATCGAAAATGGTTTCATCGCGGGCCGGTTTTGTTTCGTCCGCCAGTGGCCGACGAAACATTCACCCTCGTAGACGCTGGCATCCCAGAACTCGTTCAGTGGGCCAGTGGAAATTTATTTCGCTCCATGGACGGAACCCGGGCGGCTTGCCGGGGCGAGCCGGGCGGGTTAGGAGGGACCATGTCCCGTATCGCGATCTATCCCGGCTCCTTCGATCCCGTCACCAACGGCCATCTGGACGTGGTGAGACAGGCCGTCTTCCTCTGTGACCGCCTGATCGTCGCCATCGGCGTTCATCCCGGCAAGAAGCCGCTGTTCTCCACCGAGGAACGGCTGGCCATGGTCCATGAGGTGTTCGGTCCGATCGCCCAGAAAGCGGGCTGCGCCTTCGAAAGCGCGACCTACGACAACCTCACGGTCGCGGCCGCGCGCGCGGCCAAGGCGACGCTGATGATTCGCGGCCTGCGCGACGGCACCGATCTCGACTACGAGATGCAACTGGCCGGCATGAACGAGGCCATGGCGCCCGAGGTGCACACCGTGTTCGTGCCGGCGTCGGTCGCGGTCCGCCCGATCACCGCCACACTGGTGCGCCAAATCGCCCAGATGGGCGGCGACTATTCTGCATTCGTGCCGTCATCAGTCGCCGCTAGCCTGAAGGCCAAGTTCGCCGGCTGATCCCGGCGGCTCGCCACACCCCGAACGTTACAGAGATCCGGAGTTTCCATGATCCGCATTCTTGCATTCGTTGCCGCGCTGCTCTGCGTCGTGCCCGCGGTCGCGCAGCCGCTGCCCGCCAATCTCGACAAGGCCAATGCGATTGTGATCGACACCACCAAGGGCCGCATCGTCATCAAGCTGCGTACCGACATCGCGCCGAAGCACGCCGAGCGCATCGAGCAGCTGGCGCGCGAGGGCTTCTACAACAACGTGCCGTTCCATCGGGTGATGGACGGCTTCATGGCGCAGACCGGCGACGGCCAGAACTTCAACGGCACCGGCGGCTCGAAATATCCGAACCTGAAGCAGGAATTCTCGCAGGTCCCGTTCAAGCGCGGCATCGTTGGCATGGCCCGGCGCGGCGACAGCGTCGACAGCGCCAATTCGCAGTTCTTCATCATGTTCGCTGATGGCTCGAGCCTGAACGGGCAATACACCGTGGTCGGCGAGGTCGTCTCGGGCATGGACGTGGTCGACAAGCTGAAGAAGGCGTCGGCGGGCTCGCCCGGCGGCGCCGTCACCGATCCCGACAAGATGGTGAAGGTGCAGGTCGCATCCGACATCAAGTGATCCGCGATGGCGGCGCGCAGCAAACCACTTGCCTGGTTCGCCGCGCCGCTGGCGGTGTGGCTCGCGCTGTCCGGACCGGCGGCAGCCGAGCCGGAGCAACTCAATACGATCAGGGATGTTGTTCTTGCCATCCATCGCTGCTGGCGGCCGCCGCCGTCGGACAAGGCAGGTCCGATCGACATTACCGTCATTGTCAGCTTCAACCGTGAGGGCGCGATCCTCGGGCATCCCAGGATCAGCTATGAATCGCAGGACGCGACCGACAACGACCGGATTGCATACCGGGTCGCGGTGATGGAGGCGTTGCAACGCTGCACGCCGATGCCATTTACCGAGAGCCTGGGCGGCGCGGTGGCTGGCCGCCCATTCGCGATCCCGTTCAGGAATTAGAAATATCCACCCCGAAGCCAGGAGAAGCGAGCATGGCTGCTACCGAAAATACTCTGATCCTCGAAACCACCCAGGGCCCGGTCACGATCGAGATGCGCCCGGATCTCGCGCCCGGCCACGTCGCACGGATCAAGGAGCTGGTGCGCGAAGGCTTCTACGACGGCATCGTGTTCCACCGTGTGATCGACGGCTTCATGGCGCAGACCGGCTGCCCGCAGGGCACCGGCATGGGCGGCTCCGGCAAGAAGCTGAAGGCCGAGTTCAACAAGGAGCCGCATGTCCGCGGCACCGCCTCGATGGCCCGCGCCGCCAACCCGGATTCCGGCGACAGCCAGTTCTTCATCTGCTTCGACGATGCCTCCTTCCTCAACGGCCAGTACACGGTCTGGGGCAAGGTCACCGAGGGCATGGAAAACGTCGACAAGATCAAGCGCGGCGAGCCGGTGCAGAACCCGGACAAGATCGTCAAGGCGCGCATGGCCGCCGACGCGGCGTAAGGTCCAACACTTCGTCATTCCGGGGCACGCCTGGCGTGTCCCGGAAATGGCAACGTTGAAGCAATCATCGCGCCATGCGCACCGACCTTTTCGACTTCGAATTGCCGCCCGAGAACATCGCGCTCCGGCCAGCGAGCCCGCGCGATTCCGCGCGGATGCTGGTGGTGCATCCGGACGGCGTGCTGCGCGACGCCTCCATTGCGGACCTGCCGCATTGGCTGGATCCGGGCGATCAGGTCGTCGTCAACGACACCAAGGTGATCGCGGCGCAGCTTAGGGGCCGCCGCATCGGTCGCGAGACCGAGCCGAAGATCGAGCGACCTTGATCAAGCGGCTCGACGGCTCGCGTTGGCAGGCGCTGGTCAAGCCGGCAAAGAAGCTTAGCCCCGGCGACACCATCCGCTTCGGCAATGAGGGCAAGGTCTGCCTGCTCGGCAATCTCGATGCCGAGGTCGAGGCCAAAGGGCAGGAAGGCGAGGTGACGCTGTCATTCTCGTTCCACGGCCCGGTGCTCGACCAGGCCATCGCCGATGTCGGCGCCACGCCGCTGCCGCCCTACATCGCTTCCAAGCGCACGCCTGACGATAAGGACGTCAGCGACTATCAGACCATGTTCGCCGCCAATGAGGGCGCGGTCGCAGCCCCCACCGCGGGACTGCACTTCACGCCGGCGCTGGAGGCCACGCTGAAGAGCCGCGGCGTCGCGCTGCATCGGCTGACGCTGCATGTCGGGGCAGGGACGTTCCTGCCGGTCAAGACCGAGGAGACCTCGGAGCACAAGATGCACGCCGAATGGGGCTGCATCACCGCCGAGACCGCCGCGGCCTTGAATGCCGCGCGTGCAAAGGGCGGCCGGATCATCGCGATCGGCACCACGTCGCTGCGGCTGCTGGAAAGCGCCACGACACCTGACGGCGAGGTCCAGCCGTTCGCCGCGGAAACCTCGATCTTCATCACGCCGGGCTACCGCTTCCGTGCGGTCGATATCCTGCTGACCAATTTCCACCTGCCGCGCTCGACGCTGTTCATGCTGGTCTCGGCCTTCTCGGGCCTCGAGACCATGCAAGGCGCCTACGCGCATGCGATCAGCAACGGCTACCGGTTCTATTCGTATGGTGATGCATGCCTGCTGTTTCGCGAAAAGAGTTAGGCCCGCAAGCACAGACATTTCACCGTCACCCTGAGGAGGCCGCGCAGCGGCCGTCTCGAAGGGCGACGGCCCGACTGGGGCCGTGCATCCTTCGAGACGCGCTTTGCGCTCCTCAGGATGACGGGTTTTGCATTCACGCCATCGCGCGTTCGGGCAGCAGCTCGGCGATCTGCACCGCGTTCAGCGCGGCGCCCTTGAGCAATTGATCAGCCGCGACGAACATCGAGATCGAGTGCCCCGAGGGATCGCTGAGATCCTTGCGGATACGGCCGACCAGCACGTCGTCCTGGCCGGAGGCGTCGATCGGCATCGGGAAGTAGTTCTTGACGCGATCGTCGACGATCTTGACGCCTGGGGCCTGCGCCATGATGGCGCGGACCTGGTCCTCGGTGATCGGCTTCTCGCATTCGAAGGTGATCGCCTCGCAATGCGCGCGCAGCACCGGCACCCGCACGCAGGTGACACCGATCGCGATCTTCTCGTCCTCGAAGATCTTGCGGGTCTCCTTGATGACCTTGGTCTCTTCGTCGTTGTAGCCGGTCTCGGGATCGACCGCCGTGTTGTGGTTGAACAGGTTGAAGGCGTAGGGGTGCGGCATCACCTTCGGGGTGTAGACCTGTCCGTTGAGATTGGCGCGGGTTGATTCGACGAGCTCCTCCATCGCGGCGGCGCCCGCGCCGCTCGCGGCCTGGTAGGTCGAGATGATCACGCGCTTGATGCGGTTCTTCTGGTGGATCGGCCACAGCGGCACCAGCGCGGTGATGGCGGCGCAGTTCGGGTTGGCGATGATGCCCTTGTGGTCGCGGATGCGGTTGGCGTTGATCTCGGGGATCACCAGCGGCACGTTCGGATCCATCCGGAACGCCGAGGAGTTGTCGACCACGACGGCGCCGGACTTCACCGCCACCGGCGCGAACTTCTTGGAGATACCGCTGCCGGCCGAGAATAGTGCGATGTCGACGCCCTCGAAGGCGCGCTCGGTCAGCTCCTCGATCACGACCGGCTGGCCGCGGAAGCTGACGGTCTTGCCGGCCGAGCGGGCGCTCGCCAGCGCCTTCAGCTTGCCGACGCGGAAGCCGCGCTTGTCCATGGTGGCGATGAATTCGGCGCCGACTGCGCCGGTGACGCCGACAATCGCGACGACGGGATCGTTACTCACTGTGTCCTCCGTTCGAGTCTCGGTTGGGCATGATCTGATCGGAAAACCGGTTTCCACTTTTCCGGATCATGCTGTTGTGCTGCAGGCAACAAAAAAGCCCCGGACCTTCATCAGGCGGGGCTTCGGGTAGAGATGATGCGGTACGACCGACTACGCGCGCACGCCTCCCGAGGCCCCAGAGGGCTTGGTGGTTTTGGTGGTGCGTTTGGTCGCGGTGATCATGGTGCGGACTTATGCGGGACAGATCGGCGTCCGTCAACGGCTTTTGGGCGAAAACTTGGCAGCGCCCATACGGCTGTCAGCGCCGGCGCGCGCCCGGCGGTTCGAGGATGACCTCTTTCAGATCGCTGCCGGCGAGCACCACGATGACGAAATTGAGCTTGCCGCGCTCGCGCATCAGGCCGCCGCTGATCGCCTTGCCCGAGGTGGTGCGCTCGGCAACCCGCACCGCATCGGCGAGGCGATGGCGGAGCGCCCTGAGCACGGCGAGGTTGTCACGGTCTTCGGCACCAAGGGATGCCAGTGACGATGGCGCCTCGCCACCGATCACTTGGCCGGTCGAGGCGTCAATCGAATGCTGCCAGATCCGGTCCCGCTGCATGGTCTTGACCCGGTAGATCGCGGGCTCCGTCGCACCGTCGAAGCTGACGTCGGCCGTGATCGCGCCGGAGTGCAGCGCCTCCGCAATCGCCATCGCCTTGCGCAGCGAGATCTGGGCGGCCTGGAAGCTGTCGAGTTCGCGGCGAACCGCATGCACGTCGAGCGCGTTGTCGCTGTCCTGCGGGGTGAGCGCTGCGGCCGCCGAGCCCGTGACCGCATGGGCCGGCGACGCCAGGGGAAGGCTCAGGGGCAGGGCCAGCAGTGCGGTCGCAAGCAGCCCAGTTGCGAATGTCCAACGCCGCAGTGCGTGTAATCGTCCCGTCGTCATGGTCGCATCCGTCGCGTCGAACCGCCGCCCCGGTAGAGAAGAAGATGCGGCCGACCTCCGTTAGTCAGAGGTCGGCCGCCGAACGTTCAGACGAAGTGATGGCGGCTGCTCCGTCGTGACGGTCGAAGTTTACAAGGCGACACAAAACCGTTGGGGGGCTGAACTTGGTTCCGCGTCTCTTTGCAACTAAACAATACGGTGTCGTTCTGTTTATTCAAGGCCGCCTGCCGTCAAAGATTGCTCACGATAACGTGCGAGGCGATAGGACGATCCTGCTGAATCGTCAGCGTGCCGGCCGGCGGCGCGCCTTGGTGGCTTCCTTGGCCGTATCGCGCAGGCGGTCCCGCGGCCCGACGGCGCCGGCCAGGAACAGCCGGATCGAGACCTCCATCCGCGTCTCGGCCGCCTTCATGTCGATCGGAATGCCGAATGTCGCCATCCGGTGGGTGTGGCCGACCACCATGTTGAGGAAGGTCTCGGCCGCGATCGTGGTGTCCTCGAGATCGAGCACGCCCTTGTCGGCCAGATGGTCGAAGAAATCAGCGGTCGTGGACACGGCCTTAGACCAGCCCTCGTCGACGGCCAGCTTGGCGACCTCGGGGAAGTTGATCGCCTGCGCGGTCAGGATCCGGCTGAAGGCGATGGAGTCCGCGCTGCAATTCAGCACCAATAGCTGGCGGCCGAGCTCGATCAGCCGTTCCTCGGCCGAGCCGTCGCAGTTGCCGTCGCCCTGCGCTTCGGCCGCGGCGGCGGCGAGCGGAGCGAGCCAGCGGGCAATTTCGCGCCGGAGCACCGCCGTGAACAGGCCGCGCTTGTCGCCGTACTGGCCGTACACGGTGGGCTTGCTGACGCGGGCAGCCTCGGCCACCGCGTCGATCGACGTCGCATCGAAGCCGCGCTCGAGAAACAGGCGGGTGGCGACCTCGATCAGCCGCTGGTCGCGCTCGATCGCAGCATCCCGGGTCGGCCGGCCGCCGCGTGACTTGATCACGCCGCGCTTGGCTGCCTTGTTGGCCGCCTTGGCCTTGGTAGCCGTCAATCCCATTTGCCCATTCATCTCGTTGTGCGTCGGACGGGTTCGTTCGGTCTATAACCCGCGCGGTGCGGATTCGTCCATTCGGCGGTACCCGGGGCGGGCCGCTCAGGGCGGCGTCGCGGTCCAGGCCTGCCCCGCGGCGGCCTTGTCGTAGCCGTACTGGTAGAGCGCGCGCATGTATCCGGTGTCGAAGCCCTGGGTTTCCGGGGCCGGGTAGTCGCGCTCGATATAGGACAGATGGAAGCCGAGGCGGTTGCGCCGGGCGAAATCATAGGTCGAGAGAATGACGGAGCGGGTTTGCGCCTGCGTGATCGCGGAAATGCTGCGCGAGGCGACGTCGATCGTCGAGTTCGACACCAGCTCGAAATTGCCCTCGAGCTTCTTGTTGACGAGGATGTAGATGTTCATGCGGCCATTGGCGGGCCAGGCACGCTCGCGGAACATCAATGCGTCCGGCAGCGTCAGCACGGGCGCGGTCACGCCGCCGTCGACATGCATCTCCTGGAAGCGCCGCCCCTGGCCTTCGGCGTCGATCATGATCGGCGGAAACACCAGCGGGATGCTGGCCGAGGCGGCCATCACGTCGCGAAACAGCTGCAGCGCCTCGGGCGTGCCGACGGCGGCGATCCGTCCCATGTCCCAGATCACCGTGCGCTGGGTGTCGAGATCGGTGGTGACGATCAGGAGCTTTCGGCCCTTGGCGTTCTCGCGCGCCACCTCGCTCAGGATGTCCTCGCCGACGTAACGCGCCACCAGCTCGCGCAGCCGCTTGTTGCCGAACAGGCCGGAGCCGAACAGCACCCGCATCAGGCTCGGGTCCTGCAGCAGGCTCTCCGCAATGCCTGATGTGTAGACCTCCTTCAGCGTGTCGTCGTAGCGCGGGCCGAGGAACGCAAACGGCGCAATCAGGCCGCGGGTGCTGACGCCGGAGACGACCGAGAAGCTCGGCCGGTTGCCGGCCGCGGTCCAGCCGTTGAGCACACCCACGCCATAGGCGCCGTCGGCGCCGCCGCCGGAGAGGGCGAGATAGGTCTTGATCGGGGCGAGGTTGTCCTTCTCGAGCTTGAATTTGGACGCCGGCTCGTCGGCATAGCGGCGCAGCCCGTCCAGATCGAGCACTCGCGAATTGACCGCATCGGCAGCCGTGTAGGGCGTCCGCGGCAGCGAGCTGCAGGCCGCAAGTGTGAACGCGAGCCCGCACAGCAGGGCTGCTTGCCGCATCGCATCGGCGACTGTCGTCCGGTGGCGGACGCCGTCAGGCCGGGCGCTGAAGAGGGAGAACATCTCGGTCGGGTTTCGCGCGGATTACAGTCGCGGCGGGGAAGTCCGTCGCCTTATTGTTGACATAAAAACGATACGGTTTCGTTTTGTTTAATGGACGTTCCGTTGCGGGGCAAGCGTCCGTCGGTCGGTTGGCGTTCACGAAGTCGCGCGGAGGCCGTTATCGGACGGGTTGATCGGGCATCGGTGACACGCAATAAGCAGCGGCATGAATCTTCCCAATCATTTCGAGCTGCTGGCAACCGACGGCGCCGCCCGCACCGGACGCCTGGCCACGCCGCATGGTCTCGTCCGGACGCCCGCATTCATGCCCGTCGGCACCGCCGGGGCGATGAAGGGCATGCATTGGCGCGAGGTGCGCGATGCCGGCGCCGACATCGTGCTCGGCAACACCTATCACCTGATGCTGCGGCCGGGCGCCGAGCGGATCGCAGGGCTTGGCGGCCTGCAGCGCTTCACCGGCTGGGGCGGCCCGATGCTGACGGATTCCGGCGGCTTCCAGGTGATGTCGCTCTCGGAGCTGCGCAAGGTGACCGAGAAGGCAGTGACTTTCCGCTCGCATATCGACGGCGCCAAGGTCGAACTCTCGCCGGAACGCTCGATCGAGGTGCAGCGGCTGCTCGGCTCCGACATCGCGATGCAGATGGATGAATGCGTGCGGCTGCCGGCCGATCGCGCCGACATCGAGCGTGCGATGCAGCTCTCGCTGCGCTGGGCCGAACGCTCCAAGCGCGCCTTCGAGAGCGCCCCGAGCGGCTACATGCTGTTCGGCATCGTGCAGGGCGGCGATCTCCCCGATCTCCGTCACGCCAGCGCGCGCTCCCTGACGGACATCGGCTTTCACGGATATGCGATCGGCGGGCTGGCCGTCGGCGAGCCGCAGGCGGTGATGCTGTCGATGATCGAGGAGACCGCGCCGGCGCTCCCAGTCGATCGGCCGCGCTATCTGATGGGCGTCGGCACGCCGGAGGACATTCTGGAGGCCGTGGCGCGTGGCGTCGACATGTTCGATTGTGTGATGCCGACACGGAACGGGCGCCACGGCATGGCGTTCACCCGGTTCGGGCAGATCAATTTGCGCAACGCCCGTCACATCGACGATCCGCGTCCGCTCGATGAAGAGAGTCCGTGGCCGGCGGCACGGGACTATTCGCGCGCCTACCTGCACCATCTGGTGCGAGCCGGCGAAACCCTTGGGGCAATGCTGCTGTCCGAAATCAACGTCGCCTATTACCAGGAATTGATGCAGGGCATCCGCGCAGCGGTGGCCAACGGCACGTTCGAGGACTTCAGAACGAAAACGCGCGCCGGGTGGGCGCGCGGTGACATCGCTCCGAGATGAGCTGTGTGTGATCAGTTGCAGACGATCGGGATCGGTTTCACCGAGTGTTTGGTCACGAATCCGTAACCGCAATTGTCGCAGGTCCAGAGATAGCTGATCAGATTGTCGAACAGGTACGCGGACGCTTCGGCCGCGACCATTGAGTCAGCACACACCGGACAAGTCGGCAGATCGCTGCCGCGCGGATCGGGCCTGGACGCCACGGTCGACAGTGCTTCAGCAAGTGCTGGCATGTGCGCCTCCCTTTGCGTTCTGAGCTGCACCTGACGAAAGTATATAAACCCATTTGTTTGACCTTGTCGCAACACAAATGCGTAGCTTTTACGTTATTTGTGCGGGTTCTGATTTTTGCGATGCAGCGAAGATGCAACGAATGTGCGTCGCAGCGGTTTCTCACTTGCGCGTCATGACGCGCTGCTCCAAATGAGGGAAGACCGCATATTTCCAGTACATCCCGCAACAGGAGCCGCCTGATGGACGCGCCGTCGACAACGAGTGCAGTGCAACCCGGACGCGGCCGCGTCTTTGACTCAATCGTCGATGCGATCGGCTCGACGCCGATCGTGCGGCTGCAGAGACTGCCGCAGGCGAACGGTGTCAATGCGACGATCCTCGCCAAGCTGGAATACTTCAACCCGGCGGCCAGCGTGAAGGACCGCATCGGGGCGGCGATGATCGTGGCGATGGAGAAGGCCGGCATCATCAACGCCGACACCGTGCTGATCGAGCCGACCTCGGGCAACACCGGGATTGCGCTGGCCTATGTCGCGGCATCGCGCGGCTATCGGCTGAAGCTCGTGATGCCGGAGTCGATGTCGATCGAGCGGCGGCGAATGCTGGCCTTCCTCGGCGCGGAGATCGTGCTGACTCCGGCAGCGCAGGGCATGAAGGGCTCGATCGCGACCGCCGAAGAACTCGTGCGCACGACACCCAACGCGGTCATGCCGCAGCAGTTCAAGAACCTCGCCAATCCGGAAATTCATCGCCGCACCACCGCGGAGGAGATCTGGAACGACACCGGCGGCAACATCGATTACTTCGTCGCCGGCGTCGGCACCGGCGGCACCATCACCGGCGTCGGGCAGGTGCTGAAGCCGCGCAAGCCTTCGTTGCGGATCGTCGCCGTGGAGCCGGAGGAGAGCCCGGTGCTGTCGGGCGGCCAGCACACGCCGCACAAGATCCAGGGCATCGGAGCTGGCTTCATTCCCGACATCCTCGACCGCTCCGTGATCGACGAGATCGTCAAGATCAACAGCGCGACTGCGATCGAGACCGCGCGCGCGCTGGCGCGCAACGAAGGAATCCCCGGCGGTATTTCGTCGGGCGCCGCCATCGCGGCCGCCTTGCAGATCGGCAAGCGGCCGGAAGCCGCGGGCAAAACCATCCTGGCGATTGTGCCGTCATTCTCGGAGCGCTATCTCTCCACAGTGTTGTTTGAAGGAATCTGAGACACAGGATCCAAGACATGGCCGATCAGCCGAGGCGCCCGCGAACCCTCAACGATGCCCGTAGCGAAGCCGAGGCGGCGTTCAAACGCGCCACCACCAAGGTCGCTGACGCGGTGCCAAAGACCGTGGCCGTCCCCGGCGTCCGGGAGCAGGTCACGCTGCGGATCGATCAGGACGTGCTGCAGTACTTCCAGCAAGGCGGTCCCGGCTGGCAGGACCGCATCAACGCGGCGCTGCGCAAGGCCGCCGGCAAGTAACGCGCATCGCAGGCAAAGGAGCCCGGGATGATCCCTGGGCTTTTTGCTCCGGTGGAGCGGCGGCGTTGGACGTGGCAAACGCGGCGGTCATCTTGCGCGCGCTGGCCTTGTAGCACCCGGCTTCAGGTTCAGCAGGTTGCCGGCCAGGATCATGGCCGCGCCGAGGACCGTATAAGCGTCGAGCCGCTCGGCATAAATCAGCCACCCGGCGATCGCGGTGAGCGGGACGCGGACGAAATCCATCGGGATCACGACGGTCGCGTCGGCGTGGAGCAAAGCGCGCGCCATGCAGTAATGCGAGAACGTGCCGCAGAATGCGATCACGGCGAGCCAGCCCCAGGTGGAAAGCGGCGGCCAGGTCCAGACATAGAGCGCCGGCCCGATGCTGGCGAGCGACTGCACCACGAGCATCCAGAACATGATCGTCAGCGTCTGCTCGGTCCGCGTCAGCGACTTGACCACGGCGACCGAGATGCCGAAGCCGACCGCTGCGGCGAGCGCGATCAGCTGGCCCGGATTGATCGCACCGGTCGCCGGCCGGACGATCACGACCACGCCGATCACGCCCAGCACGATCGCGACGATCTTCCAGGATGTCATCCGTTCGCCGAGGAAGCTCGCCGCAAGGATTGCGGTCCAGATCGGCATCGTGAATTCGATCGCGACCACCTGGCCGATCGGGATCAAGGTCAGCGCATAGAACCAGCCGAGCTGCGCGCAGAAATGGATCAGGTTGCGCGCGATGTGGACGTGGACGCGCGCGGTCTTCACGATCGCAAGCCCGCCATTGATGTGGATCAGCGGATACAGCATCACGAAGCCGAGCACGCCGCGCACGGCCATCAGCTGGAAGACGTTGACCTCGCGCGTCGCCTCGCGGCCGGCCACCGCCACGATCAGCATCAGCGCGAGCCAGCCGGACATCCATAGCGCTGCGCGGGTCTTTGAGGGCGTGCGATCCATGACGGGAACAAGGTGAGAAAGGACGCCCGGTATCAGCGAGCTGATACGAATTTGCAACGCGCAATTCTGCCGACGCGGTGATGCGCCGGACATGCGATCGATGCTAAGCATCGCCCCGGAATGACAATCAGCATCAGGAGGATCTGCTCATGCGTGTCTTGCAACCGGCCGAATGGTCGAAACCCCGCGGCTTCTCGCACGGTGTCGCGTTCGACGCTCCCGGCAAATGGATCATGCTGGCGGGGCAGACCGGCGGCGACGAGAAGGGCGAGTATGCGCCCGACATGGCCGCGCAGGTCGGCACCGCGCTGAAGCGCATCATCAAGCTCCTGAACGAAGCCGGCGCCGGTCCCGAGCATATCGTCCGCCTGACCTGGTACCTGACCAGCCGCAGCGAATACGAGGCCGCGGGCGCCGGTATCGGCGCGGCCTGGAAGGAGACGCTCGGGCGCAATTTCCCGCCGTCCACGCTGCTCTATATCGACGGGCTGGTCGATCAGCGCGCCAAGGTCGAGATCGAGGTCACGGCGTTCATTCCCGCAGCATAGGACCTTCAGCGATGAACAAGAGCAACATGCGAAAGGCGCCTGACCTCCTCACGGGGTTCGCGACCGGCTGGCCGGAGCAACAGCCGGATATCATGGTGATCTCCATGACGACGGACAAAGGCGTGCACGACTTTGCGGTCACCAAGGAGCAGGCGCTGTTGATCGCCCGCACCATCCAGCAGACCGCCGAGAATCTTGGCAAGCCACGCACGGCATAGCGAGCGCATGGCCAACGAAAAAACGCCCTCGAGATTTGGGTCTCGAGGGCGTTGTTGTCTGAAGGCCGGTTACCTCGTCAGCGTGATGTTGGCGCCGCGGAACTGGCTGTCGGCCCTGATCGTGACGGACTGCTTGTTGCCGGCGGTGCGCATCGCGATGTCGGCGTTGAAGCCGGGGGCGCTGGCAACCACCTGGAAGTTGCCGCCGCCGCCGCGACCTCGCAGGTCGCCGCTGACATTGCGGCTCGCCTCGCTCCAATTGCCGGTGACCGTGCTGCCTTCAGCCTGCACGTCGGCCGCCAGGTTGAACTTGTAGGCGTCGCTGGCGCATGTCAGGTTCATGGTCATCCTGGGCCCGCCGACGTGATAGGTCGCACGACAGCGAATCCGTTCGCTGGATCCGTCGTCCAGGGTGACCGAACCGGCACCCGACCAGGTGCCCGCCATGCCGGCGAATGGGCCGGACTGGGCATGGCCCGCGGTGCTCGCGAGTGCGGTCACGAAAAACGCGGCGGCTGCAAACGCTGGCCGCCGCGCGATGGCGAAGAAACGCGATACGCTGGTGATCTTACTGACGGGATGCTTCCCATCGGCCGCTGCACGGTACGCCAGCTGATGCCCCATTCCACTTCCCCGATCCGGAGTTGCCACTGAGTTGTCCGTTCGCATATGCACCATTGATCGAGACTCGCACAAGACCCCCGCTGCCGACGGTGCCGGAGATCGCCGCGCCCTGCGCCGAGATCTTTCCTTCAGCAACGGTCACGGTCGAGCTCTGCGACGGCTCGCAGCTGCCGGTCTTGGTGACCACAGTGACGTTCCAAAGGCCGTCATAAGGCTGCTGGGCGGAGGCGGGAGCTGCGGTGAGTGCGGCAGCCGAAGCGACCGAAGTGACCAAAATCAGGTCGCGAATGCGGATCGAACGCATGAATCAAATCCCTGTCATTTCGTGTGATGACGCGGCTTATCCTGTCACAATGTGTTCAAAATTTGCTGCGTCGCGAGAGTCCCCAAATGTTCCTGTGAACTCAAACACATCATGGTGAATTCGGTTCCGGGTAGGGAACGAAGAATCCGATCCCTCTCGGTTGAGTTCCGGTAATTTGATACCGAGGCCCGGATTAGTGTTTGCCCGGGCTCAGATTGGGCGCCTTGGTCGCAAACTGCTCGTCCTGCGGCTTGGCCGGCAACGCGCCGTTGACCTTGCCGTAGTCGATGACCTCGCCGAGCAGGCGAAGGCCGAGCGGCGCGAGCGCACGCTCCCACAGTTCGCGTGCAGTCTCGCCCTTCTTGACGAACACCCAGTCCTGCGCCGCGATGGCGCCGGCGTCCATGCGGTCGGCGAGGTGGTAGATGCTGCCGCCGGCGATCGGATCGCCTTCCTTGATGGTCCATTCCACCGCTGCGATGCCGCGATGGCGGGGCAGCAGCGACGGGTGGTAGCCGATGCCGCCAAACTTGGCCACGGCCAGCGCCTCCTTGCTGACGCGGGCATGGCTGTGGGCGGTCACGATCAGGTCGGTGCCGGGTGCGATCTCGTCGGCGGTCACCAGCTTGGGATCGGCCTGGACGACGACGTCGATTCCGGCAGCCCTTGCCGCTGCCGCCAGCCGGTCCTCGCCGTCATGGACGACCACCCTGACCAGCGTGACGTGGTGCTCGCGCAGCATGTTCAGGGTCGTCACGCCGAAATGGCGGGAACCGACAAGGGTAATGCGCATGGGGAT
The DNA here is from genome assembly GCF_001189845.1 of Bradyrhizobium tropiciagri. GTDB lineage: Bacteria > Pseudomonadota > Alphaproteobacteria > Rhizobiales > Xanthobacteraceae > Bradyrhizobium > Bradyrhizobium tropiciagri. The sequence goes on along the minus strand of NZ_LFLZ01000055.1, from coordinate 2,198 downwards.
CTATTCCGTGGGGTTTACTCGGAGGAATTTCAGCGGCCGTTATGCGGATAGCACACAGCGGCCGCCTGTTTCGCTGTCCTGCCCGTTATCAACAGGCCGGCCGACTGGCAATGTCAGACCGCCGGCCGCTTGCTCGCCAAAACCTTGTCGATGCGGCGGCCGTCGAGGTCGACGATCTCGAAGTCCCAGCCCTGCGCGGTGGTCTTCGCGCCGGTGTCGGGGATCGCGCCGAACGCATGCAGCAGGAAGCCGGCCGCGGTCTGGTAGGGCCGCGGCGAGGGCAGCACGATGCCGAGCAGTTCGCTGAACTCTAGCGCCGGCATCCAGCCCGAGATCAGATAGGAGTCATCGTCGCGCCTGACATAGGCGGGCTCGGCCGGGCCTTCCTCGGTGTGGAAGGCGCCGACGATGGCTTCCAGGATGTCGGCGCTGGTGACGACGCCCTGGAAGGTGCCGTACTCGTCGTGCACGAGGCCGATATGCACCGCGGAGTCGCGCAGGATCGCGACCACGTCGCGGGCGTCGACGGTCTCGGGAATGATCGGCGCATCGCGCGTCAGCGCGCGGATGTCGGGCGTCTGGCCGGCGAGGTAGACGTCGAGCACGTCCTTGGCCTGCACGATGCCGAGCGCATGATCGCGATTGCCGTCGAACACCACGCAGCGCGAGTGATTGCTCTTTTGCAGCGCCGCCAGGATTTCGGGCGCGGGGGCAGCGAGGTCGATCAGGCTGACCTCGTGGCGCGGCGTCATCACGGCCCCGACCGGAAGATCGCCGAGCCGCATCACGCCGGCGATCATCTCCTTTTCGCCGGGCTCGAGCACGCCGGCGTTCTCTGCTTCCACCACGAGGGTCTTGATCTCGTCCTCGCTGACGCGGTCCTGCGCATCCTCGCGATGACCGAGGATCCAAAGCAAGAGCTTGCCGGACCGGTCGAGCAGCCACACCAGCGGCAGCGACAGCCGCGCCATCATGGTCATGGCAGGGGCGACCCGCACGGCGACCTGCTCCGGGTCGCGCAAAGCGATTTGCTTCGGCACCAGCTCGCCGACGATCAGCGAGGCATAGGTGATCACGCCGACCACGATGCCGACACCGGCCGCATCGGCGACGTTTGCCGACAGCCCAAGCTCGAACAGCCATTGCGAGAGCCGCTGGCCGAGCGTGGCACCCGAAAACGCGCCCGACAGCACGCCGATCAGCGTGATGCCGATCTGCACGGTGGAGAGGAATTTGCCGGGATCGGAGGCCAGCGCCAGTGCGCGGCGCGAACCGCTGACGCCGCGTTCGACCAGCGCCGCGAGCCGCGCCGGACGGGAGGAGACGATCGCAAGCTCCGACATCGACAACAGACCGTTGACGACGATCAAGACCGCCACGATCGCAAGTTCCAGATATAACACGGGAGTCCCTGAGCTTTGGCGGCGTTGGCCGCTCGACGACGCCCAATATAGGCATACCGGCGCGGTTTTGCTGTGCCTCGTCGGGCGTCGCGGCACAAGCAGAGGGTGCGTATGGCGCGCATGCAGCAGGAGATCGCGGCATTTTGGCGCGCAGGCGGTAGTGACACGGGTGCAGCCGCGAATGCCGGCAAGCGCCAACTTCGCGTGAGAAACGCTTCTAGGCGAGGATCCGCAGCTCAGGCTTGGCGAATATCTTGCCTGATGCGGCGGGCTGACTCAGCATTTGCTTGGAAGCGGCCTGCAGCTGCACGCGCAGATCGGCGTTGCATTGCTTCATCTGGTTGCGCAGTTCGCGGCGGGAGAACGCGGTGAGCGAGGGGTCCGCAAGCTGCTGCCAGGCGTTGCGGAGCCATTCCTGCAGCTCGCGAATGTTCTGATCCAAAACCTTCTGATCCACGCCGGGCTGGGTCATGCAGCCAAATCCCACGAAGTGATCAGTTGCAAAGTAACGCTGATTCGCGTCGCTTCACCTAGCGCTATGTTGCTTGAGGCGCGTGCATGACGGGGGAGATCGGATGCGGTAGGCGTGCCACCGCTTGCGTCGGCGGGCGTCGCACGCGTCGGTGCACGGCAATCCAGCGCAACCAGGCGCGAGGCCGTCGATCGGCTTCGCACGTCACGGCGATCGATCCGGCCGGCGAACCGGAGAGCAACGATCCCGCTTCCGCCGGGTGGTGGCCGCGGCGATTGAGAATTCGGGGGCGGTGGAGGCTCACCTGCCGCCCGCAAGCGGCC
>NZ_LFLZ01000054.1 GCF_001189845.1 Bradyrhizobium tropiciagri | reverse complement strand
CGCCAGGACGGCGATGGGTGCGGAGCACTACGCCGGCCTGAACCCCGCCGCCGTCAGCGCAGCGCGGCCCTCCTCCGATCCCAGCGCGTCGAGAAAAGCCTGCACCGCGGGCCGTTGCTTGCGCGCCGTCACCAGCGCAAAGTCATAATGCTCTTCGTCCAGCGGAATGAAACCGAGCCCGGACGCGTGCGCGACCGGCGCGATGGTCATGCCCCAGTCGGCGCGATGCTGCGCCACCGCGGCCGCAACGGCGTTGTGCGAGCGCGGCTGATTCCAGTAGCCGTCGGGCCGGCTGCCTGCCAGCAAGCGATCGATCAGGATACGGGTGCCGGCGCCCTGGTTGCGGTTGACCATGATGCAGGCGGGATCGGCGAGCGCGGCGCGCACCGCCTGCTCTGCGCTCAGGCCGGCAAAGCGCGTGTCGTCACGGCGGAACACGATGCCCTGCATGCGCCGCCAGCCCGGCACGAGCTCGAGGCCGTCAGCGAGATACGGCGTGTTGTAGGTCTCGGTCTTGTCGTCGAACAGATGGATCGGGGCGAGATCGCATTCGCCGCGCTTGGCCGCCGCAAGCCCGCCGAGACTGCCGACCGCGATCGAACGCACAACGAGCCCGGCATGTGCCAGCGGCGCGGTGACGAGATCGAGCCCGGTGCAATGGCTGCCGACGATGACGAGATCTGGCACCCGCACATGCGGCGTGAACAGCGTCACCTCGGCGTCGCTGCCGGCCGGCATCTGGTCGGCCAGCGCCTCGATCTTCAGGAAGCCGTCGGCCTGCGCAAACGAGGTGATCGCGCCCGAGCCCTTGCCGCCGGGATAGGCGATCAGGCCATCAGTGCCTTCGACCAGCGACACCATCACGAACTCGGTGCGCCCGAGCTCGGAGGCGATGCGCACCGGCACCTTCGCCGCGACCTTGGCATCGGAGCGGGGCGGCAGGCCGGCCATCCGCCGCAGCACCGGCACGATCATGTCGTGGAAGGTGAACATCGCCGAGGTCGGAAAGCCCGGCAGGATCACCACAGGCTTGCCGTCGCAGACCGCAAGGCACAGCGGCTTGCCAGGCTTGAGCGCCACGCCATGCGCAATGATGCCGGGCTTGCCGAGCCTTGCGATGATCCGGTGTGAGACGTCGCCCGCACCCTTGGAGGTGCCGCCCGACAGCACCAGCATGTCGCTGTCCGCCAGCGCCTTGCGCATCGCGGCTTCGAGCATGACCTCATTGTCCGCGATCGCGCCGAGAAACGACGCGTCACCACCGTTCTCGGCAATCGCCGCCGTGACGATCGCGCCATTGGTGTCGTAGATCGCGGCCGGCCGCAGCACCTCGCCGGGCTGCACCAGCTCGTCGCCGGTCGAGAGGATCGCAACGCGCGGACGGCGTACCACCGCGACTTCGGCGATGCCGCAGGCCGCGAGCATGCCGATCTCGCGCGAGCCGATGATCGTTCCCGCGCGCAGCAGTGCCTCGCCGCGCGCGATGTCGGAGCCGGCATAGGACACGAACTGTCCGGGCGATGCCGCGCGCCGGACCTCAATCGCGTTGTTGCCGCCAACTTGGCCGGCCGGTTGGGTGTGCTCGACCATCACGATCGCATCCGCGCCGCGCGGCACCGGGCCGCCGGTCGCAATCGCGGTCGCAGTGCCCGGCACCACAGCCCGGGTCGGCGCGGTGCCACACGAAATGGTCTCGTCATTCAATTTGAGCTGCACCGGCGCGCCCTCGCCTGCGCGCGCAAGATCGGCCGAGCGCACCGCAAAGCCGTCGACATTGGAGCGATCGAACGGCGGCACGTCGATCGGCGCTGTCACGTCCTCCGCCAGGGCACGGCCGAGCGCATCGGCGAGCCGCCGCGTCTCCGACGGCAATTGACGCGGAAACAGCGCCGCCTCAAAGCGCGCAATCGCCTCCTCGCGCGACAGGATGGTCAGGAACTGGTCCTGCTCGACGGAGGGATTGGGTTTCGGCGTGAAAATATTGGTCATCTCGGGAACTCACTCCCGCAACATATAGGCATCGACCACCGTGCCCGCAGCGAAGCCCTCCGCGCCGCCGGGCACGATCAGCAGGCCTTCGGCGCGCGCGATGGCGTCGAGCGACAGGTCGGCGATCGCAAGCGTGGCCCAGCTCCCCTCCCGACGTGTCAGCAGCACGACCTCAGCTATCCCGACGCCGGAGGCGATCTTGCGTTCCAGCGGCAGCGCCAGCGTCTTGCGCGGGCGGCGGCCCGACAGGCGATCGAGCAAGGGAAGCGCAATCGCCCACCAGGCCGCGAAAGCCTGATCCGGGGCGCCCGGCAGAGCGACGACCGGCGTTGCATCGATCCGGCCGATCGCGGTGGTGCGTCCGGGCTGCAGGGCAATGCCATGCGCGATCAACGCGCCCCGCGCCGCCAGCGCGTTGACCATCGCATCCGTATGCCCAACGCCGGTGCCGCCGATCGTGATGATCAGGTCGCAATCATCTGCCGCGAGCGCGCCGGCAATCGCGGTCACATCCGGCGTCGCCTCGGCGCAGACGATTTCAGCGCCCGCGAACTGCGCAGTGTCAGCGATCAGCTGCGCGGTCAGCTGACCGTTCGAGATGTTGACGATGCGAAGCCGGGGCCGTCGGACGCGCACGCGCGCCACTCCGGCCGCACGCGCGAGCAGGAGATGACGCGGCAGCAGCGGCTCGCCAGCCGCAATCACGGTACGTCCGGCGGCAATGTCGCTGCCGGCACGCCGGACGCCCTGCCCCGGAACGACTTCGGCAAGCACCTGCGGAAGCGGACCGGAGCTGTCGACGGCATCGGCGTCGACCACACAGTCAGTGCCGTCGGGCATCGCCGCACCGGCCTCGACCCAGACCGGCAGCGCGGCGAGCGGCAACGGCGCATAGGAGGACGCACCGACCAGGTCATTGGCCCGCAACGCCCAACCGTCGCTGACGGCGACATCGTGCGGCGGATAGGCGCGCAAGGCCGGCATCTCGGCGGCAATGCATCGCAGGGCCTCGGCCGGCGGCAGCTCGATCGGCTGGACCGGCGCAAGGTCGCGCAGCACGGCGGCCAACGCCGCATCGAGCGGGGTGAGCGAAGCCGGGAGGCGCTGGGCGGTGATCATGGCCCGCTATGGACTGAATCGGCCACGAAAGAAACCGGCTTGGGCCGTGCCGGGGCACCTCCATTAGACCGATGGCGCGTTGACGCGGACCCCAAAGTAGTTGCAAAAGAAACCAATATAACCGGGTTCCAGAGGCCCGGAACACATAATGGCCAATGCGCCAGTTCAGGAGGGAGACAGAATGAACGCCACCAGACTAGCCATGTTCGGGACGCTCGCAGCCGCGCTGCTGGCCTCCTCGGCCGCATCGGCCCAGGTATCCGACGACATCGTCAAGATCGGCGTGCTGACCGACATGAACGGCCCGGCCTCGACGCCGACCGGACAGGGCTCGGTCACCGCCGCGCAGATGGCGGTCGATGATTTCGGCGGCAAGGTGCTCGGCAAGCCAATCTCGGTGATCGTCGGCGATCACCAGCTCAAGCCGGATATCGGCGCGACCATCGCGCGGCGCTGGTATGACGTCGATCAGGTCGACCTCATTGTCGACGTGCCGGTCTCGGCGGTCGGGCTCGCGGTGCAGAACATCGCCAACGAGAAGAAGAAGCTGTTCATCACCCACTCGACCGGCGCGACCGATTTCCATGGCAAGTTCTGCTCGCCCTATGCGATGCAGTGGGTGTTCGACACCCGCGCGCTCGCAGTCGGCACCGCGCAGGAGGTGGTGAAGCGCGGCGGCGACAGCTGGTTCTTCATCACCGACGACTATGCGTTCGGCCACTCGCTGGAGAAGGACGCCTCCGCGATCGTGACCAAGAACGGCGGCAAGGTGCTTGGCGCGGTGCGGCCGCCGTTTGCGACGCCCGATCTGTCATCCTTCATCCTGCAGGCGCAGGCCTCGAAGGCCAAGATCATCGGCATCGCCGGCGGCCCGCCGAACAATACCAACGAGATCAAGACTGCCGCCGAGTTCGGTGTGTTCGCCGGCGGGCAGCAGATGGCCGCGCTGCTGGCCTTGATCACCGACGTCCACTCGATCGGGCTGTCGGCCGCGCAGGGTCTGCTGCTGACCACCTCGTTCTACTGGGACATGGACGACAAGACCCGGGAATGGTCGAAGCGCTATTTCGCCAAGATGAACCGGATGCCGACGATGTGGCAGGCCGGCGTCTACTCCTCGGTGACCGCCTATCTGAACGCGATCAAGGACAGCGGCACCGACGATCCGCTCAAGGTCGCCGCCAAGATGCGCGAGAAGCCGGTCGAGGATTTCTTCGCCCGCAACGGCAGACTGCGCGAGGACAATCTGATGGTGCACGATCTCTGGCTGGTGCAGGTCAAGACCCCGGCCGAGTCGAAATATCCGTGGGACTATTACAAGATCCTGGCCAAGATCTCTGGCGAGGACGCGTTCGGCCCTCCGGACCCGGCGTGTTCGATGGTGAAGAAATAGGCCAATAGCGAATAGGGAGTGGCGAACAGCGATGGCGATGAAGCAGAACTTCCATTCGCTACTCGCCATTCGCCCTCTTCACTTTGCCACCCCGATCTCCGTGAAATACTTCAGCACGCCGGGGTGGATCAGATTGATGTCGGGCGCGGCGGCGACGGTGTTCGCCGCCGTGGTCTCGCAGGCCTGGGCGAGCTTCTTGCAGAACTCCGCCTCGACGCCGTGCAGCGTCTTCGCCAGCCGGTAGGCGACATCGTCGGGCAGGCTCTCGCGCACCAGGATGTAGCTCCAGGAGCCGACCGAAGCGATCGCCTCGCTCTGCTTCGGATAGCTGCCGGCGGGGATCGTCAGCGGCTTCAGGAATGCGTGCTTGGCGCGAATGCGGGCGATCTCGTCCGCGGTCGGCGCGATGAAGCGCGCGCCGCTCGCGCTCTCGGCCATCTTGCTGAAACCGGGCCAGCCGATGCCGGCGCCCCACAGCGCCGCCGCGCGGCCGTCCTCGACCATCGCAGGACCATCGCCGGCGCGATCGAGATAGATCGACTTGAAGTCCTCGTCCTGCTTCAGCCCGATGCCGTCGAGGATGTAGCGCGACAGGATCGGCAGGCCGGAGCCCTTGGCGCCGAACGCGACGGGCTGGCCGACCAGATCCTGGATCGTCTTGTAGCGACTGTCGGCGCGGACCACGAACATGCCCGGGCTCGAATACATCGCGGTGAGGATCTTCAGCTTGGTCGCCTTCGGCCGGCCGATGCCCATGAAGGCCTCGTAGGACGGCTCACCCGCAACGGTTGCGATGTCGACGCTGCCGGCCTCGAGCAGCGGAATGTTCTCGTTGGAGCCCTTGGTGTTGCGCGGCTCGATCGACAACGTCGTATCGGCTGCGTTCATCACCTCGGCGAACGCATTGCCATAGAGCGGAAAGCCGCCACCCGGCGTCGCCGTGGCGAAACTGATCGTGGTTCTGGAAATGGTCTTGCCCCCCTCTTGCGCCGCCGCGCCGCCCGCGAGCAGCAGCGCGCCGGCGCAGATCATAACAGCGAATTTCATCCCGAGCCTCAAGCATTGCACACGAGTCCAACTATCGTCGCACGGGCGGGGTCGTAGGCAAAGGCAGGGTTTTGTGAAACCATGACGGCAACACTCACAAGAAAATGACGGGAGAGACGATGTTCCGGTTCGCACGTGCTGCCTTGATCGGTTTGATTTGTTGCATTGCTTCGGTTGCCCCCTCGTCCGCGTCCGACTATCCGAACCGTCCGGTGCGCTGGATCATCGGGTTTGCCGCCGGCGGCCCGGTCGACATCGTCGCGCGCATCATGGGCCAGTGGTTGTCGGATCATTTCGGCCAGCAATTCGTGGTCGAGAACCGCACCGGCTCCGGCGGCAACATCGCAGCCGCCGCCGCGATCAACTCGCCTGCAGACGGTTACACGCTGCTGTTCGTCGCACCCAACAACGCGATCTCGACCTCGCTCTACAAGAAGCTGCCCTACGACTTCCTGCGCGACACCACACCGGTCGCCAGCATCATGCAGCTCACCAACATGCTGGTGGTCTCGAATGCGATGCCGGTGAAGACGGTTCAGGAGTTCATCGACTATTGCAAGGCCAATCCGGGCAAGATCGCTTACGCCTCGTCCGGCTACGGCACCTCGGTGCACATGTCGGCCGAGCTATTCAAGGCGATGACCAAGTGCGACATGCAGCACGTGCCGTATCGGGGATCGGCGATCGCCTTTCCCGACATCATCTCCAACAAGGTGCAGCTGATCTTCGACAACCTGCCGTCGGCGCTGGAGCAGTCGCGCGGCGGCAGCGTCCGCGCGCTAGGCGTGACCTCGCCGCAGCGCTGGCCGGGCGTACCCGATGTGCCCGCGATCGCCGAAACGGTGCCGGGCTTCGAGGCGGTCGGCTTCTACGGCATCTCAGCACCGAAGGGCACGCCGCCGGAGATCGTCGACGCGTTGAACAAGGCGGTCGGCGAGGCCCTGAAGGATCCCAAGCTGGTGGCGCGCCTCGCCGAGGTCGGCGGCATCCCGAAGCCGATGACCCCGGCCGAATTCGGCAAGCTGGTGGCCGACGAGACCGAGAAATGGCGCAAGGTCGTCGAGTTCGCCGGCGTCTCGGTCGATTGAAGCGTGAATAGCCGCGATGGGCGGATCGGGGACGGCATTGCCGAAACCCGACACAGCCTGTAAACGGAGCCCGCACCGTTGCCGGCCGCCCCCGCGGCCCGCAAGGCGGCGGGGCCTGTAGCTCAATGGTTAGAGCCGGCCGCTCATAACGGTCTGGTTGCAGGTTCGAGTCCTGCCGGGCCCACCACGCTTCGCCCTTCGGGCTACGCGTGGCGCAGCCACGCCAAGACCGAAGCGCGAAGCGTGTCCGGCGTAGCTGAAGCGGAGCGGAAGCGAAGACGGACTGTCGCGGAAACTGAGCCACCGCACCAGAAACGTCCCACTTCGATGCTCATTACCATCGTTCAGTGCCAGGCAAACTAATGTTCCTTGCCCGATCTGACTATGATCGCCGCCTTCGCATCGAAGAATCGGCGGCCTTTTCGAGCGAAACGGCAGGACAGCTAGTTCAATTCTATGGTCGAACGCCCATCAACGGTCGGCGATGTTCCGCAAACGGCCAGCCTGCGGGACTCCTAATTCGAAGAAGGTGCAACCTGCTCATCGTGACCATCCAATATCGGGCCGAATGCCTCCCACCGCTCGCCCGTGAAGCGCATCATTTGCACCTGCTCGATCGGATAGAAATCCGTCTGGCTGGTCTTGACGCGAATGCCGGGAATCAAGCCATCGATCTCGATATCGAGGTTGGCGGCCACCTTCATGACGTTGTCACGCGTGAGATTATCGCCGCAACGCTTGAGCACCTCGACGAGCGCGTTCGACGCGATGAAGGCGACCATTGGACCGCCCTCTGAACGATTTGCTTCGGGATAGTATCTTGCCATGAAGGCCCGGAAGCGCTGCATGCCCGGACGGCCATCCCACTGCGGATCCGTAACATCCATCTGAAAAGCCGCGCTGAGAATACCTTTGGCGTTGTCGAGCCCGGCAGGTTTCAGCACGGCTCCGACCGAAACCGATATGTTCGTCACGATATGGAGGGGGTGCCAATTGAGTTCGGCGATCTTCTTGATCGCCTGCGGTGCAAATTTCGACGTCGCGATATTGAGGAAGATGTCGGGATTGGCAGACTTGATCGCGACCACCTGCGACTCAACGGTTGGCGCGGTGGTTTCATACGGCATACTGGCAATGACCATCCCGTCGTATTTGTCTCGCAGCACATCCTTCAAGCCCGATATGTAGTCCCTTCCGAAATCATCGTTCTGATAAAGGATGCCGATTTTGGCGTTGGGATGTTGCTCGAGAATATGTGCTGCATAGACGCGTGCTTCTGCGCGGTAGTTGGGCTGCAAGCCAATCGTCCACGGAAAATGCTCGGGGTCGCCCCAACGCGAGGCGCCACTCAGGACGAAGAGCTGCGGCACGCGCATGGTGTTCATATACTTCGCAATGGCGGCATTGGTGGCGGTGCCAAGCGGCGCAAAGATCAGAAACACCTCATCGCTCTCGACCAGTCTTCGTGCCTGCTCAACGGTCTTCGGCGGACTGTAACCATCATCATAGGAGATGAAGCTGATCTTGCGGCCGTTGATGCCGCCGACGTCGTTGATCATGCGGAAGTAAGCGCTCATGGTCTTGCCCATGATGCTATAGGCCGAAGCCGGACCGCTGTAAGGCATGATGTTGCCGATCCTGATCTCGATGTCGCTCACGCCCGGGCCGTACTGCTTTTCCGCGGAGGCACTGCCGACGAGCAGGCTGAAGCCTGCAAGAGCCGGCAGCAATGTTCTAGCGAGATGAAGCATCGGATATCCTCCTGGCAGTGACAGTCCGGGATCAGATCGAGGCCGCCATCAGCGCCGAGACCCGCTTGACGATCTCGGGATCACGCAGAGCGCTGGACGGTTTCACGAGGTGTATCACCTCGCTCATGATCCGGTGCACTGCGGCATCCTCGCTCGCGAGGCGCTGCAGGGCCGCAGTGAAACTCATGCGCTCGCTGAGGTCATGTGGGCGCTGCCCGCGTGTCTTCTCATAGATGAAGTCACTCTCCGCCGTCGCCCACGGCGCGGCCAGAAGGCCCTGTATTGCCGCGAAGAAAGATCGCGCAAATCCCTTGAGCGGCTGCGCATCCAAGGCCCGCGCTTCGATCAGCCGTTTCAGGGCAACGGCTTCCTGCGCGGCCACGCTCATGCCCTGGCCAGACGCTGGATTGAAGCGGCAGATTGCGTCGCCGAGCGGCAGCAGACGGTCCGGAAAACGCTCAAGGACCTCAAATCGCCGGCGAATGCTGCACGGAAAGACGAATCGGCGGATTGGACCGACGGGCACGGCGTCCTTGATCGCCGCATGAATCGTCTGCGTCCGCAGCGTCTTCGCCGATGCGATGAAGTCCCCGATGTTTTCGGGCACCGCTGCGCCATGGATATAGTTGACATGCACTTGCCAGCAATTGTTCTCGATTGGAATAAGCAAACCGCCGCGGCCGCTCTCGGAGGCCGGTCGGTGCAGGACCGCATGCCAATCAGGGCGGGCCAAGGATGGAATCTCGAACATCGCTGTGGCATAGCGGAGGTCGATGCCGATTTCCGTTTCCTCGGGCGGCGGCGAGCCGTTCCTGTTCAGGAAATCCAGCGTCAGGGCGCCGCGCGACGATGCGTCGACAACCAAGTCAGCCGCGAGTTCATAGCGTTGCCCGTCCTCGCGTTCGTAGCACACGCCAGCCACCGCGTCCCTGCCGGGCACTTCCAGAAATCTTGTGACACGGCAATTTGGGTTCAGAGCGATGTTGTTTTCTCGCAGGACACTGCGCCTTGCCACGAATTCCAGGAGTGGTCGCGTCATGCTCAGACAGTCGAACCCGAGATCACGCCGCGGAAACGGATCAAAGCCCGGCAATTCGAGGCGAAATTGAGAGCCGATCCGCACGCGAACGGCCCCAGCGCGCTCAAGCTCCGTTTCAAAATTCGGCAAGAGCTCGCTCAGCGCGTCGAGGCCGCCTCTAAGTAGGACGTGAACTTGTCGTGCCTGAGGCGTGCCACTGCGCGCGACCGGCGCTGACGGCAGCACGTCACGTTCCAGCACCGTGACTGCGTCGAAGAACGACGACAGGGCTTTCGCGGCAGCGAGCCCCGCCATGCCGGCTCCGACAACGATTACGTGCCGGCCGATTGATTTTGGCATGTTCACTGCCCGCCAAATTGCCTCGTCAACAATGGACTTAAGCGGTCACGGCGAAGTGGTCTTGGACCAAAGGGAAGGCCGGCTTGGACTAAAGTGCTCTGTCTGCTAGACTGCTCAGAGCGGTTGGTATGCCTTGCAGCAGGATCGCTGATGGTGACGTCGACGCCAGACTACACGGTCGTTCGGTTCTCGAGCCGTACCTTTCCGCAGGAGGGGCGAGGCAACACGATCGAAGAGCTGCATGAGCGCGGTTTGCTTCCGACCAAATTTGTTCGCTATGGCAACGCTGTGCCGCAGGTTGATCTTGTCAACCGCACGATGCCCGGGCTCCGCATTCTGACGGCGGGCTATACGAGCGTCCGCCGCGAGGGCGTGCGGCAAGAAGGTGACCACCTCTATCTTTGCATGACCCTGCACGGGACGACCGTCGGAAGCCGGCGCGGCCGCGAGACGTTGCTCAGTGACGGGGATGCCGTGCTGATGACGAACGAGGAGGCCGCCTGGACCATGACCTCGCCGTCATCCGTCAAGATCGCTGGAATTCGCTTGCCGCGGTCTGCGATTGCGCAGCTTGTTCCCAAGCTCGAAAACGTCACGATGCGACGCATAGCGAGGGATACAAGCGGGCTGAGCCTCCTGAGAAAATATCTCGACATCGTCGCCGACGACGAGGCTTTGGCGGCACCCGCTTCGCAGCGCCTGATCATCAGCCACTTCCATGATCTCGTGGCGCTGGCACTCGGGGCGAGCAGCGACGCCAAGGCCGTTGCTGCGGACAGAACGCTGGGCGCAGTCCGGCTGGCCGCGATCAAGGCCGATATCGTCGCCAACCTCGATGATGGCAAGCTGAACGCGACGATGGTCGCGACCCGCAATGGCGTGACGGTGCGCTATCTGCACAAGCTGTTCGAGAACGAGGACTTCACCTACTCCGAGTTTGTGCTCCGCGAACGCCTGACGCAGGCCTATCATGATTTGAGAAACCCCCTGCATTCGCACCGCGCGATCAGCACGATCGCTTTCGACCTCGGCTTCAATGACCTGTCGTACTTCAACAGGTCGTTTCGCCGGCGGTACAACGCGACACCATCCGAGATCAGGGATGGCGCGGGGGCGAAATAAGGTCGTCCAGCGACGGGCTCGACGTTGGCCGCGGGCCGCACCAGTTTGGCACCAGAAACGACCTCAGCAAAATGCAACGAACGCGATCGAAATCAAACGAAAACGCAGCAAAATCAACGAAGCTACTCGCTTTTCCCGTCGCTCATAACGGTCTGGTTGCAGGTTCGAGTCCTGCCGGGCCCACCAAGAATATCCGTGTCGTACTGGGTCGTCGTTGCCCGTCGAGCGACGACCGCACCAGATACGTGTACTTTTCGTTCGTGCACAAGTTCGCGAGGGCGTCGGACCGACTCGCAGGATGAGTCGATGCGACAGCACCTGGAAGATCCGCCATCCGGTTTGGCCGCCATAGACGGCTTTTGACCTGACCGCGCGGAACGCCTGCCGCTCGCCACTCCTCGTGCCACTCCGCCGTCAACTCGCGGAGGCGGCCTGCACCGCGATCTTGTTCTGCGCGATGATGGCCTCGGCCCGCGCGAGATTTTCCAGGAGGCGCTGGCTCGTCAAGACAAGGAAATAATAGCCGAACTGCGGGTTCTGGAAGTAGATCTCGAGCAGCTTTTCATAAGTGATGGTTAGAACGTGCCCGTCCTCGATACATTCGATGGTCGCGGTCCGGCGGTTGTCAGGCGTGAGGAAACCGAGTTCGCCCATCAGGCGGCCCGGCGGAACATCGACGTTGATTTCAATGACTCGGAATCTGCCGGTAACGGTCAGCAGCATTTCGTTGGCTACGTCACCTTTCTTCATCAAGATTTCGCCCTTGCGATACTTGCGCTGGGTCATGAACGGCTTGAGCCACTCCATCGACATGTCGCCCTGCGTTGCCGTGCGCGCCTTCTTCACCAGAGCGAGCATTTGATGAAGGCGGTAGGCGTTGATGGGAACCATCAGGAGATAAAGCAGAAACGTCGTGATGGCTCCGGTGAGCGCACCGAAGATGGCAAAGAATACGCAACCGATCATGTTGGCGACCCGGAGCGGGACCATGGTCTGCGTCAGAAGGGTGGCGACAAAGAAGGTCGCACCGACCAAAGCGAACATGTTTGCCAGGGTGATGTTGTGCAGAAAGATTTCCAGCAGGCGGCTGAAGATGGCGTTCCAGGTCACGTCATTGGGATCGAGACCGATCTGAATCAGAATCTTCGCGAACCTGAGGTTGTCGGTTGCCGCATCGAGAATGCGATCCAGTATGCTGGACACGTCTGCGCTGATCATCATTTGGTTTCGCCAAAGTGTTGTGTAAGCCAATACCGGCAGCGACTATTCCGGATGAAACCATTGCGCCCGTCAAGTCGAACGAAAGACTCGGCGGTGCGAGATGGAGTGGACGGGGATACTGCGACCATCGAGCCTCCTTCAAGCGCTACCAGAATCATCGCATGCATCACCGGTGCGAGGACGGCGCCACCACATGTATCGCCAGGATATGCAGCAGGCGCGCCAGCTTGACCGGCATGCACCAGAAATCGCACGGCGGAATCAAAAGCTGTGCAATTCTTTTCCGCCCCAGGAATCAGGCGCTCCTCAACGAGCAGACGACAGCCGCGGTGGGATATGATTGAAGCTCCAAAAATGTCGTCAGTCGACGCGCTCGAAATCTCCCGGCCGAGCAAAGGCCCTATAATCCGGCGCAGGACGACGCGACTGTCTTGGTGGTTTATGGCGCGTCCGGAGAGAGGCTGCATTTTTATGTAATTTCAATGGGTTACAGGGTGAAAAACGAATTGAGGTGCACTTGGCGCGCAAAAGTGCCTTTTGGCCCTTTCACTTCAGACCGGTCGTATCTCATCTTCAATGGTCTTCGCGGAGCCGAGGACGACGGTGCAGGAGACCTGTCCTATCCCAGGTCAGGCTAACAGCCGCTCATAACGGTCTGGTTGCAGGTTCGGCTCCTGCCGGACCCACCAACAAAAATGGGCGGCTTCCGAAAATCGAAAATTTTCTCAGGTCCCGCTTCGAATTTCGCCTCTCGCGAAATAACAGGAGATCTTGAAGCCAGCATCGATCGCGGCGATCGGCTTGTTGTCGATGCTGTCGTGAAACCGACAAGTATCGATAACGGTCCGAGCTCGGATGAGCGTGACCCGCAGTGGGACCGATCTTCATCTGCACATTCGGCACGTGTCAAAGATCGGCTTTACCGAAGACGAGTTAGAGCGCCGGGTCGATTCGGCGGCAGATCATGCTTCATCCAAAAGAATTTGTAACGCCCGCATACGACTATGACCTCTAACGCACTTTCGATGTGATCGCCGCAACCGCGTTCGTAGATGCGGATGCGCGCGCGCGGCTCGAACAGGTGGCGACTCCGAGTCCGCCAGCCAGCGTTGGCCGGCCATATGGGTTTTTGATGGGGCGATAAATTCCGATAGTTCGATCAGGCGCCGTTAAGCTTTTGCTCATTCAACGTTTACCCAAATTTGATGTTTTGTTCACGACGACGGCCTGCTTGTCCGAGCCGGAAAGGCACAACCGGCCACCAGAACGAGTCGTTTGAAGGACGCCTGGGAAGCTCGCGGACCGGGAACGCGACCAGCAAGGTTCTCGATCACTGTTGAAAGATTCGCATGCGCTACAACGGTGGGAAGCGACAAGTCGGGCAAGCTGCGGGAATCCGAGCGGCGGTCGTGCTCTTCGTTGCCCTGGCATCCGGCTGTCAAAGCTCCGCCCAGGCCGGCACGTCGACAGCGAATTTGACCGTTCAGATCACGATTACTGCGTCCTGCACAATCAACGCTGCAACACTCAATTTCGGGAGCGTGTCCGGAACGACGCTTGCGACCACCCTGCAATCCAGCAGCACCACAGTCTCGGTCACCTGCACCAACGGTAGCCCATACTCCATCGCCATGGATAATGGAGCAAATCCGTCCGGCAGCCAGCGGCGGATGGCGAACGCCGGGAATTTCATCAGCTACAATCTCTTTACTGATGCGGCCCATACCAACCCCTGGACCACCGCTACCAGCAGCACAACCTGCACGACCACGAATGGCTGCTTTCTCGGCACCGGCAATGGATCGGCGCAGACGATCAACATCTACGGTGACGTTCCTGCTACCGGCACCGCGCCGAACACCGGCACCTACACGGACACGGTGGTCATGACCATCACGTACTGAGGAGAGGCCGCAGCAGCGGCCCGATGTTCCGTTGCGTCCGCGTATCGACGAATTGCCTTCCGGCTCAATTTTCGGAAATCGATCGGTATTGCGATGCATCACAATTCAAATTTGCCGGCCGCACTTGCCGTAAGCTTGGCATGCATGGGCGCTGCGCATGCCACAGCGCTCCGCGTTGAACCCGTCCTCCTGGAGCTGAATGCGCCGGCGGCGGCGGCGTCCCTGACGCTGCGCAATGATGAAGATACCGACGTCGAGGTCCAGACCCGCGTGCTTCGCTGGTCGCAGTCGGAAGGCAAGGAGAGCCTTGAACCGACAACGGATGTGGTGGCATCGCCGCCGGCGGTCAGGATGGCCCCTCATTCGGACTACGTCGTGCGAGTCGTGCGGGTGTCGAAACAGCCGATCCAAGGCGAAGAAAGCTATCGTGTCATCGTCGACCAACTACCGCGAGCAGGCGGCAAGCAAAGAGGCACCGTCAATCTCCTGGTACGACAGTCGATCCCGGCGTTTTTTTCGCGCCGCGAGATCAGCCGGCCAGAGGTCTCCTGGGCGTTCCGCGCGGAAGCCGGTAAACTGACCGTTGTAACCCGCAATGCCGGCGACGAGCGGCTACGTATCGCAAACCTGCGGCTCAAGGATTCCACGGGAGCCACCCTGTCGTTTGGCAACGGCCTCCTTGGCTACGTGCTCGGACGGTCTTCCATGAGTTGGACCACGCTGAAATATCCTCACGGTTTTGGATCCGGCGGATCCATCTCCGTCACGGCCGAAACGGACAAGGGCCCGACTCATGCGGTTATTGAGTCGCCGGCTCGTCGGTAGAAGGGGCTCCGCAGTTCTGTCCATCGCAGCACTACTCGGCATGATGCTTTGTGCCGGGCGCGCTCGCGCGGGCGAAAACCAGACAAATCTGCAACTCGACGTCGTGATCAACTCGGTGCCTGCCCGAATGATCGGATCGTTTGTCCGGTTTGATAACGGTCGCATCGGGGGAACGCTGGAAGAACTGGAGAGCCTCGGCCTGCGTCCGGGCCGGCCGCATCGACCGGACGAGATCATCGCGCTCGATGACATCCCGACCGTGAAGTATCGATACGAGGAGAGAACGCAGCGGATATTCATCATCGTCGACGAAGCCGGGCGCAAGCCGCAGGTGCTTGACGCAGGCGGCTCCTGGGGCAACCTGCCGAGGGCGCAGGCCGATCCTGGCGCGGTGCTGAATTACGATCTGCTGACTTCCAGCAGCAACATCTCCACCTCGAGATCGATCGGGCTCGCCAACACATCGCTTTTGCTCGATGCCCGGGCGTTTTCGCCTTACGGCACGGCCGAACAGTCGGCGATCATCCGCAGTGGTCCGCAGCAGCCTGCGCAGGCGACGAGGCTGAATTCGTCTTTCCAATATTCCGACCAGGACCGGATGATCAGCTACGTCGCGGGGGATACGATCAACGGCGGACTCGCCTGGTCGCGTCCGGTCAGGATCGGCGGCTTGCAGGCCCAACGCGACTTCGCGCTGCGGCCCGATCTCATCACCGCGCCGCTCGCGACAATCGGCGGCAGCGCGGCAGTGCCGTCAACCGTCGATGTCTATGTCAACAACATCAGGACATTTTCTCAGGACGTCGCGTCCGGCCCTTTCAGCGTGAACAACGTTCCGCTGATTTCCGGCGCCGGCACGACGCAACTCGTGGTGCGGGATTCGGCAGGTCACGAAACCCGGACGTCGGCGCCGTTTTACGCGAACGCGAGCCTGCTTGCGCCCGGGCTGAGCAGTTGGTCGGTGGAGGGCGGATTGCCGCGCCTGTCCTACGGGTCGAGCAGCGACGTCTATGTTGGCTCGCCGGTCGGATCTGCAACCCTGCGGCGCGGCATCTACGACGGGTTGACGGCAGAGGCACACGCCGAAGGCGGAGCCGGCGTCATCAACGGCGGGATCGGCGGTGTCTTGAGGACCGGGACGACGGGTGTCGCCGCCGTGGCCCTGGCCGGCAGCGGCAGCGGCAAGAACCGCGGCATGCAGACCTATGCTTCCTACGAGACCCGGCTTTTCGGCGTGAGCATTTCGGCCAGTTCGCAACACACCTTCGGCACCTATGACGACCTTGCCTCGGCCACCGCGCGACTGCAGAACATCGTGACGTTCAACGGCGGCCTGCAAAACCTGAACGGTCTGTTCAACTACCTGCCCGGCGGCGTCGCTTCGCTGTCGAACTCGTTTGCCTATGTGACGGGAATCTATGGCAGCGCCCGCGCGCCGGTCGCACTCGATCGCATTACTTTCAGCGCCCCGATGCCGTTCGACTCCAGGGCCAGCCTCAGTGCAAGCTTTGTCGATCTGCGCGATGCCTCGTGCAATCATTCGAATATTGTGACGGCCTCCTACTCGCGTTCGTTGCCGTACAATGCATCGGTATTCGCCACCGTCTTCCACGATTTCGGTACCAAAAGGAATACTGGCGTGTTTGCCGGTTTGAGCATGCCCATTGGCGACTCCGCTTCGATCACGAGCGGGGTTTCAAGCGGTCGGGGCGGTACGATCGGTAGCGTCGATGCCGTTAGGTCGCTTGGGCCGGAGCCTGGCAGTTATGGCTGGCGCGTGCACGATTCCGAAGGCGCGGCGAGTTATCGGGAGGCCACGGCTTCCTACAGGTCGAGTTACGGCACCATCCAGGCTGGCGCGAGTCAGGCCGGATCCGGCGCAGCGGGATCGCTGGAATTGCGCGGTTCGATTACGACCATCGGAGGCGGTGTTTTCCTTTCGAACTGGATCGACGACAGCTTCGCGGTGGTCACGACCGACGTGCCGGATGTCGAGGTCCTCAACGAGAACCGCTGGGCGGGCGTCACCGATTCCCGCGGCATGTTGCTGATACCGACGCTTCGGTCGTACCAAAAGAACAAGATTGCGATCGATCCGACAAACCTTCCAGTCGACAACGAAGCCGCAACGACGCATGACATCGCAGCTCCCGCCGATCGCGCCGGGATACTCGTCAGATTCGACGTCCGCAAGGAGACGACGGCCGCGCTGGTCACCTTTGTCGGGCCTGACAATCGTGTTCTACCGGCCGGCGCCGTCGGCCGCATGACCAGTGGAGGAGAGTTCGTTGTCGGCTATGACGGACAGGCCTACATCAAGGGACTGTCGCCAACGAACGAAGTCGAGATCGACCTCGCCGACATGCGCTGTCGCGCAACGTTTGCGTTTGTCCCGAAGCCCGGCGAACAAATCCGGATCCCCGGGGTGGTGTGCCGATAATGCAGTCGTTCATCCGCAAACAAAGTCTCCGTACGTCAATCGCCTGGATAATCAGTTCCGACCAACACGCATTGTGAGATTGAGATCGTGGTCATCGGCTTGAAGCGAACCCTGCTCTTTGCCCTGTTGCTGCAGCTTGCGACATCATTTTCGGCTCACGCCCAAAGCTGCTCCGTTACCTCGGCGGCGGGCAACTACGGATCTGTCGATATTCTGGCCGGCGGCGCCGTTGATACGACCTCGACCTTTACCGTAACGTGCAGCGGCTGCGCCCTCGGCTGCACGGTCAATGCGTGTGTGCAATTCAACCAGGGGGCGCCCAACAGCAGTAGCTCGGTTCGATCGCTGGGAAGTGGCGCGAATACGGCAATTCACGAGCTGTATTCGGATTCAGGGCGCACGCAAGTCTGGGGATCCTGGGGATACGGAACCACCGCGTATGGCTCGGGCGGCGTCAGCATCAATCTCAGTCTTCCACTTTTGGGCGGACCCGCGCAACAAAGTCTGACTGTCTATGGGCGCTTCCTGGCCAATCAGCAGGCAACGATACCCGGAACCTACGTCTGGAGCACGACCTCTCCGGTCGTCGCCTACGCGGCCTATCTTCTTGCAAGCCCGAATTGCTCGTCGAACCCCGGAACGACGACAAATGCAGGCGCCTCGCCCTGGACGGCGACAATCGCCGGAAACTGCATTGTTTCGACTACCCCACTCAATTTCGGCAACGCTTCGCTGTTGACGTCAAACATTGACGGCGTTGGAACGATTTCAGTGAAGTGCACCAATACGACCCCGTACTCGATCAGTCTCGATAACGGAGTGAACGCAAGCGGCAGCCAACGGCGTATGCATGCAGGTTCAAGCTTCATCACATACAATCTCTATACGGACGCAGCCCGGACCAGCGCCTGGACGAGTACAACATCCGCCACGACCTGCACTTCCGGCGCCAGTACCTGCATCCTTGGTACAGGAACGGCGTTGAACCAGAATGTTTCAGTCTATGGGCGCGTTCCGCCGCAGACCTCGCCACCTGCCGGAACCTACGCGGACACCATCGTCGTCACCGTCACCTTCTAGCCAGCCTGGTCTTCCGGATCGAGTAGATCGTGAACGGGCCGCACCAAAAACCGCACCAGATACGTCCACTTTACGTTCGTGCGCATGTTCGCGAGGGCAACGGGCAACCTTGAGTGACGGTGAGTTGCTTCGCCGGGCATCCAGAAAGACCACACAACCATGCCGAGTTTGGATCGAGGAATCGAACGTTTCGGTACAGAAGTCGCCAGCTCCGAGCGGTCCACCACCTTTCGAATGGCGCCGTGCTGCACCTTATTCGGATGCGCATCCACTCTACAATGAGCTCTCGAACGCCAGCCGCTCGGCCGGCGTCAAATGCAGGCCGTGCTTGGTGCGCCGATCCAGGAAGTCGGCAGGCTTCCTGGCCCACTCCTTCTCGCGAAGATACGCCACCTCGCGGTCATAAAAATCGCCGCCGAAATGACGGCCGAGATCGACCGTGCTGCGGGCCGAGCCGAGCAGCTCGCGCGCGCGCGTCCCGTAGAGCCGCGCATAGTGATGGATCAGCCTTTGCGGCAGATCGGGATAGTCGCTCGCGAGCGCGCGGGAGAAACCATCGAAGCTACCGCCGACGTCGCCGCCCGGCAGCGGCCGGTGCGCGGTCCAGGCCGGCGACAGTCTTGGAAACCACGGCGCGAGGCGCTGCATCGCCTGCTCGGCGAGCCGGCGATAGGTCGTGATCTTGCCGCCGAAGATCGAGAGCAGCGGCGGCGCGCCCTCCGCGCCGTGAACCTCGAACACATAGTCGCGCGTCACGGCCGACGGATTGTCGGCATTGTCGTCGTAGAGCGGCCGCACGCCGGAGAAGGCGTGCACGATCTCGCTCGACTGCGGCGGCGTCCGGAAATAGCGTCGCAGGACCTGCAGCAGATAATCCGTCTCGTCGTCGCCGATCGCGACATCCTCGGCACGGCCCTGATAGGGAATGTCTGTCGTGCCGATCAATGCGAGACCGTCCTCATAGGGATTGACGAAGATCACGCGGCGATCGGTATTCTGCAGCAGATAGGCCTGCGGCCCGTTCCAGAATTTCGGAACAACGATGTGGCTGCCCTTGACCAGCCGCACACGCTGGGCGGAGTTCAGCCCCGCGACATCCTGGATGACATCCTGCACCCATGGCCCGGCGGCGTTGACCAGCGCGCGCGCCCGCACGACCTGCGCGGTGCCGTCATCGCCCTGCATCTCGAGCAGCCAGGTCTCGCCGTCGCGGCGCGCACGCACCGCCCGCGTCCGCGGCAGGATGCAGGCACCGCTCTGCGCGGCATCGATCAGGTTGAGGATCACCAGCCTGCTGTCATCGACCCAGCAGTCTGAATATTCAAAACCTCGCCGAAACTCCTGATGCAGCGGCGCGCCCTCCGGGGCCTGCGACAGATCCAGGCTGCGGCTCGCCGGCAGCTGTTTGCGGCCGCCGAGATGGTCGTAGAGCAACAGCCCGGTGCGGACCAGCCAGGCCGGCCGCTGCTCCGGCGAATGCGGCAGCACGAAGCGCATCGGCCAGATGATGTGGGGCGCGGACGCGAGCAGCACCTCGCGCTCGATCAGCGCCTCGCGCACCAGGCGGAACTCGTAATATTCGAGATAACGCAGCCCGCCATGGATCAGCTTGCCCGAGCGCGACGAGGTGCCCTCGGCGAAATCATCCTTCTCGCAGAGCAGGACCTTCAGTCCGCGGCCGGCGGCGTCGCGGGCGATGCCGGCGCCGTTGATACCGCCACCGATGACCGCGATATCGACCAGCCCGTGATCCCTGCCTGCGACCGGCGCAGTGCCCGTCATCGCTTGCTGCTGCGCCGTTTCTCGGCGCGACGCGGCGCCGCCTTGGTCGTCGCGCGGGCCTTGCTCGGCTTCGGCGCCTGCAAGCCATAGGTCGAGAACCCCTTCGCGGTGTCGGCAATCTCCTCGTCGGACAGGATGATCCGCGAATCGAGCGCGAGCGAGAGATAGTATTGCCGCGCGATGGTCTCGAGCTCGACCGCGAGCCACATCGCCTTGTCGAGATTGGCGCCGAGCGCGATCATGCCGTGGTTGGCGAGCAGGCAGCCATTGCGGCCCTCCAGCGCCGCGATCGCGTGGTCGGACAATTCCTTGGTGCCGTAGCGCGCGTAGCCGGCGCAGCGGATGTCGGTGCCGCCGAACGCCGCCATCATGTAATGGCAGGCCGGGATCGGCTTGCGCGCGATCGCCAGCACCGTCGCATAGGTCGAGTGGGTGTGGACGATAGCGCCGACGTCGGGCCGGGCGCGCGTGATGTCGAGATGGAAGCGCCATTCGGTGGACGGCTGCAGCGGCCCCTCCCACGTGCCGTAGTCGCCCTCGAGCGGCATCGACGCGATCATCTCCGGCTTCATCGAATCATAGGGGGTCGCCGACGGCGTGATTAGCATCCGGTCCTTGTAGCGGGCGGAGATGTTGCCTGATGTCCCCTGGTTGAGACCCGACGCATTCATCCATCGGCACTTGGCGATGATTGCCTCGCGCAATTGTCGTTCCTCACGGGTCATTCGGACTGCCTTTCTCTTCAGCACGGCTTTCTTTTCAGCACGGATTGCGTGGCGGCTCGCCGGCCAGGAAGCGGCGAACCTCTTCGGCCGCCTGCTCGGCGGCCACGGTGACGGTGCGCACGGAGGCACCGGCGATGTGCGGCGTCAGCGTGACATTGGGAAGTCGCAAGAGCGGCCAGTCCACCGGGACCGGCTCGACCGCGAAGGTATCGAGCATGGCGCCGCCGAGATGGCCCGACGCCAGCGCATCATGCAGCGCCTCGTAATCGACCAGCGGACCGCGCGCAGTGTTGATCAGGAACGCACCCGGCTTGATCCGCGCCAGCGCGTCGCGGCCAATAAAATGAGTGGTCTCCGGCGTCACCCGCGCATGCAGCGTGATGACGTCAGCGCGGCCGAGCAGCTCGCCGAGCGCGACATGCTCGACGCCGTCGTTGCGGTCCTGGGCGCTGAGCTGCACATACGGATCGGCGACCAGGATCCGGCAGCCGAACGCTTTCAGCAGCTTGACCACGCGGCTGCCGATCGCGCCATAGCCGACAATGCCGACCGTCATCTCGCCGAGCTCGCGCCCGGTGCGATCGGCGCGGTAGAGATCGCCGCGCCATTCCCCGCCGCGCAGCGCCTCATGACCGCTGCGGATCAGGCGCGTCTCGGCAAGAATGGCGCCGATGGTGAACTCCGCCACCGCGCTCGCATTGCGGCCGGGCGTGTTGACCACCAGCACGTTGTGGTCGCGCGCCGCCTGCATGTCGATATTGACCGGGCCGCCGCGCGACACCGCGATGAACCTCAGCTTCGGCAGCCGCTCCAGCATCGACCGCGAGATCGGCGCCAGATGCGTGACCAGCAGTTCCGCATCGCCGATGAAGTCGACGATCTCGTCCGGCTGCCCCATGAATTCCTTCAGGCCATCGAGCTTCGAGCCAGCGTAGCCATGCTCCATCGGCTCGTCCGGCCAGGGTTGCTCCAGGGTGCGGATATCGACGCCATTGCCGCAGGCCGCGCGGATATGCTCGGCGAACATCGACGGCAGCATGAAGCGGTCGCCGATAACGGCGATGGACTTAGACATGGTCGCCTCCGGCGCGCAGCGCGGCGAGTTGCTTCCAGACCGGCCGCGACGCCAGCCTTGCATCGAGATAGGTCGGGAAGATGCTGGCATAGCGCTTCGCCAGCGCGGCGTCAGGCGATTGCGGGGCGCTCAGATGCGGCGTGACCCACTGCTCGGCACAGGCGCGCATGTCGGGATGGGCATCGATCGCGACTGCGGCGATCATCGCCGCGCCTGCCGCGCCGGCCTCGGCACGGCTGCAGATCCGGACGTCGCAATCCAGCGCGGCCCCGAGAATGGCACCGAGTGCGCGGCTCTTCGCCGCGCCGCCGGTGATTCGGACATCACGCGGCAGCGCACCCATCGCGGCGTAGCAATCCCGCGCGGCGAACGCCAGGCCCTCCATCACGCCGCGCATCAGATCGCCATAGCGGTGGCGCGAACGCAGGCCGAAGAACTGCGCGCTGGCCTCATGCGCGACGAATGGGCCACGCTCACCTGCATCTGAAATAAACGGATGGAACAGCACCTCGCCGGGCTTGGCCCGTAGCACCTGATCGTCGAGCCGGCGGATCAGCTCGGTGCGGGTCCGCGTCACGCCTTCAGCCGCCAGCAAGTCGCAGGCGAGATCGAGCATCCAGTCGATGTTCAGCGTCGCCGCCATGTTGGACTGCATCTGGGCATAGTGACCCGGCACCGGGAACGGCATGGTGTATCCGGTTGCCTCCCGGTTCAGCGTCACCGCGTCTGCGCTCGACACCAGCCGCATATGCATGCCGGTCGAGCCGATGATGGTGCAGCCGACATCGGGCGACGGATCGTACAGCCCGGCCCCCAGCGCATTGCAGATCACGTCGACATAGCCGAGGCAGACCGGCACGCCCTCCGGCAGGCCGATCTCGATGGCCGCCGCTGCGGTGAGCGGATGCGTCATGACCGCACCGTCGACGACCGGCGGGAACAGGCGCGTCAGGTCGTCGATACCGATCAACCGGGCCGTCTCCGCATCGAAATCGCGCTTGCGGAAATCGCCGCAGGAAAACGTGGCTTCCGACGGATCGGTTGCGCGCTCGCCGGTGAGCAGGAAATAGAGCCAGTCCTTGCAATGGAACGCTGTTGTCGCCCTGGCGATCGCCTCGGGCCTATGCGCTTGCAGCCACGACAGTTGCGGCCCCTGCTGGCAGGCATTGAGCCCGGAGCCGGTTCGGCGGTAGAGCGGCGCGTTGCGCTCGCTTGAGCGGATCTCCTCGACCAGCCGCCCGGCGCGCGAGTCGAGCCACAGCAGCGCCGGCGCAACCGGCCGGCCGTCGTCATCGATCAGCCAGGTGCCGTCGCCCTGCCCGGTCACCGCGATCGCCGCGATCCGCGCGGACAGATCGGGTACTGACTTCGCGAGCGCACGAATGACCGCGACCGTATCGGTCCAGGTCCGCGCCATGTCTTGCTCGACATGGCCGCCGGCCAGGCTGCTATAGGTATTCGGCCGCGAGACGTCGGCAAGCTGCTCGCCGGCCAGTGTGAACGCCACCGCCTTGATCAGCGAGGTGCCGGCATCGATGCCGATGATGACGTCGCGGCTTGCGGAAGCGGCCATGGTCAGGTCACCTCCGCATGGCGAAGGCAGGTTCCGTCGCTGCCGAAGATGTGCAGGTGACGCGGCTCCAGCGCGAACGGCACGATGTCGCCCGGCCGTGCGGCGACGCGCCCCGGCGTCACCGCGATCAGCATGCGGCCGCCGCCATCGCCGGCGATGTGCGACTGGTCGCCGAGCCACTGGTTGGAGACGACCTTGACCCTGACGTCGCCGGTCCCGACCGCGATCTTCTGCGGACGGATGCCGATCCGCACCTGAAATGTGCCGGCGAGCGCCTTCGCCGCCTCGCCGTCGAGCCCGGCACCGCCGATATCGAAAGCCATGTCGGTTCCGACCGACAGGCGGAAGCCGCCATCGGTCCGCGTCACGGCAGCCTCGAGCAAGTTCATCGGCGGCTCGCCGATGAAGCTCGCGACGAACAGATTGGCGGGCCGGCCCTTCAGCTCCTTCTCGCTGGCGAATTGCTGCAGCACGCCGCCCTCCATCACTGCGATGCGGTCGGCCAGCGCGCTGGCTTCGGTCTGGTCGTGGGTGACGAAGATCGCGGTCATGCCGCGCTCGGCGAGTAGGCTCTTGATCCGGCCGCGCAGCACCGCGCGCAGCTGCGGTTCGAGCTGCCCCATCGGCTCATCGAGCAGATAGAGATCGGCATCGCGGACCAGCGCCCGCGCCAGCGACACGCGCTGCTGCTGGCCGCCGGAGATCGCACGCGGATAGCTGTCGAGGATGTCCTCGATCTCGACCAGGCGGGCAATCTCGTCGACACGCCGCGTCACCTCAGCTCGCGACAGCTGGGCGGATTTCAGCGCGAACGCGATGTTCTCGCGGACCGTGAGCGGCGGATAGAGCGAGTAGCCCTCGAAGGCCATTGCGACCTTGCGCCGCGCCGGCGGCAGCTCATGGATCCGCCGCCCGCCGAGCGCGATCGATCCGGCCGAGACGTCCTCGAAACCTGCGATCATGCGCAAGGTCGAGGTCTTGCCGCAGCCCGACGATCCCAACAGCGCGACGATCTCGCCCTTCTCGACCGCCATGTCGAGCGCGCGCACGGCGTGCACCGGCGCCTTGCCGCGACTGCGATAGACCTTGTCGATGCCTCGAAGCTCGAGCATGTCCATGACCATCCGCTCCTATGCCGCCTTGAGCCGGTGCGTCGGCCCGATCCGGAGCCCGGTCGCGCGATCGAACAGCATCGCAGCATCGCTCGCGAAGCGGACGAAGACATTATCGTCGGCCGCACTGTGCGGCACATCCGGCGGCAGCGCTGCCAGCCACTCCGTTCCATCGGCGAGACGGAGCAGCAGCACCGCCTTCTCGTGCATCGGGGTGATCGCGAGGATACGCGCGGGGATGGCGTCATCCGTGGACGCGGAGGAGACCGCAATATCTTCCGGCCGGACGCCAAGCCAGCACGCACCGGCAGGCGCGGCGCCATCGGCGGCACCGAGCCGCATCCGTGCGCCGGCGACCGTGGCCGATAGCACACCATGCTCGGCGACCGGTGAGACTTCGGCGAGGTTGATGGTCGGATCACCGAACAGTCGCGCGATCGCAACCGACGCGGGCTGGGCATAGATATCGGCAGGCGTTGCGACCTGCGCGAGGCGGCCGTCGATCAAGACCGCGATGCGGTCGGCGATCGCCATCGCCTCGCGATAGTCCTGGGTCACGTAGAGCACAGCGGCGGTCCCGCGCCGCAGCAGGTTCGGCAGCTCGAGACGCATCTCGTAGCGCAGCTTGGCGTCGACATTGCGCAGGGGATCATCGAGCAGCAGCACATCCGGATTGCCGATCAGCGCCCGCGCCAACGCCGTGCGCTGCTTCTGCCCGTTCGACAATTCGCGCGGCGCGTGGCTGAGCACGTGCTCGATCTTGAGCAGCTTGCTGATCGCGGCAACGCGGCTGGCAACCTCGTTGCCGCTGGCGCGAAGGCCGCTAGCGATATTGTCGCGGGCGGTCATGTGCGGGAACAGGGCAAAATTCTGGAACGCCATGCCGATGCCGCGCCGCTCCGGCGGGGCGCCGACAACCGAGCGGCCGCCGATCAGGATGTCGCCGTCGTCGGGCTCGAACATCCCCGCGATCATGCGCAACAACACGGTCTTGCCGCTGCCGGACGGCCCGAACACTGCTACGATCTCGCCGGGCTCGACCGCCAGCGACAATCCGTCGGCGGGCCGCGCCGCACCGAATGCCTTGCTCACCGAATTGATATCGAGACGCGCCATCGGTTCAGCCTTTCACCGCGCCGAGCGAGAGACCCTCGACCAGGTAGCGCTGCGCATAGAGCGCGAGCAACAGCGTCGGCGTCACCGACAGCACAATCGCCGCCGCGATCTGCCCGTACTGGATTCCCGACGCGGTGACGAAGGCCAGCGCGCCGACCGTCACCGGTTGCTTGTCGGCGGACGCTAAAATCAGCGCGAAGACGAAATTGTTCCAGCAGAAGATGAACGACAGCAACCCCGCCGCGGCGATGCCCGGCCCCGCCAGCGGCACCGCGATCCGGGTGAAGGCCTCACGCCAGGAATGCCCGGCCAGCCGGTAGGCATGCTCGATGTCGGGGCTGATATCCTCGAAATAGCCGCGCACGATCCACAGGATCAGCGGCAGCGCGATCAGCTGATAGACCCAGACGATGCCAAAGTAAGTGTCGTTGAGCCCGAGCTCCTGGTAGTACAGCGACAACGGCAGCAGCACGAGCAGCGGCGGCGCGAAGCGGAACGACAGCAGCGTGAAGGCGATGCTCTCGCCGAGCCGGAACTTGAACCGCGCAAAGGCGTAGGCGGCCGGCACGCCGAGCAGCAGCGCCAGCAGCACCGCCGCGCTCGACAGCACGACGCTGTTGAACAGATTGCGCATGAAGGAGATCTGCAGATTGCCGGCCGCGGTGCGCAGCTGGCCGGAGATCAGCGCCTCGTAATTCGCAAGCGTCGGCTCGAACAGGACCCGCGGCGGAATCCGCAGGATCTGCTCGTTGGTCTGGAACGACATCAGGAAGATCCAGACGATCGGAAACATGAAGAAGATCAGGATCAGCGTGAGCGCCACGCCGCGGAAGACGCGACCGGCAGGGCTGGAATGTTCCATCGCGCCGTTCCCCCTCACGCGTGGCCGTGCGCACGCGCGCGCAGCCGCAGCCAGTTCTTGATGAAGATGTTCGACAGGATGTTGGTGATGAGCCAGAGGATCATCAGCAGCGCCGCCGACCTGCCGACATTGGTGTATTGGAAGAATTCCAGATAGGCCTGCACCTGGAACACCATCAGCCGGTCGCCCGGCCCACCCTGCGTCATAGCGTAGATGATGTCGAACTGCTGGATCGAATCCAGCAGGCGGAACAGCGAGGCCGTGATGATGTAGGGCGCGAGCATCGGCAGCGTGATGCGGAAGAACACGAAGTTCGCCGGCACGCCGTCGAGCGCCGCGGCTTCGAACGGCTGCCGCGGCAGCGAGCGCAGCCCGGCCAGCAGCAGGATCATGATGAACGGCGTGTAGACCCAGACATCGACCAGCACCACCGTGAACAGCGCGCTCGACGGATCGGAGGCCCATTTGAAGTCGGTGACGCCGAACAGGCCGACCAGATAGGACAGGATGCCGAAGCTCGGATTGGTCATCAGCTTCCACATCAGCGCGGCGATCGCCGGCGCCGTCATCAGCGGCAGCAGCAACATGATCGACACCGCATTGTGGAAGCGGGTCGGCCGGCGCAGCAGCAGCGCGATGCCGAGGCCGAGCAGCAGTTCGAACACGACCGTCACTGCGGTATAGGTGATCGAGATCCGGAACGTATTCCAGAACGCCGGATCGGACAGGAAGTCGATGTAGTTGCCGGCACCGATGAAGCCGCGCAGATAAGGCAGGTTCAGCCGGTAGCGCTGCAGCGAATAGACCGCCGCGGTCACGAACGGAACCAGGATCGCCACGCAGACGAGCAGCGCCGGCAGGCTCAGCAGATAGGGCAAGAGGCGCACGCGCGGCCTTGGTTTGGCCGGCGCTGCCTGCGCGTTCGTCTGGAGAAGTTGGACCATGCTCATGATGATAAGAGATCGCGTTCCGCTGGCAAACGCCGCCGGCTCGGATGGGACAAGGCTCCGAGCCGGCGGATGGGTGCGGTGCGGGGGATCAAGCACCGCACAGTCGACCCGTCAGCCGAGACCGGCCTGCTTGAGCTGGCGGTTGATGCTGTCGGCGAGCTTGTCGAGCCCTTCGTCGACGCTGACCTCCTTCGCCACCATCTTCTGCAGCGAGGCGGCCCATTCCGTCGTCAGGTCGAAGAACAGCGGCTGCGCCGTGAAGTAGATCTTGGCGCCGGGCGACGACATGTCGTGCTGATCGAGATAGCCGGGATAGGACTTCGCGATGCGGTCGCGGAACTCGCTGTCCTTCCACACCGAGGTGCGCACCGGATTGACGAAGTCCATCTTGCGCGCGCCGAACAGGTCATGCTCGACGGATGCCGCCCATTGCATGAACAGCCATGCGGCGTCCTTCTGCTTGGAGAAGGTCGACATCGCGAGCGACCAGATCCAGACATTCGGGGTCGGCGCCTTGGCCGCCGGATTGGCGGCGAACGGCGCGTAGCCGAGATGCCCCTTCTCCTTGTTGTCGCCGCCGTTCATGAAGTAGCCAAGGATGTCGGCATCGAAGATCATGCCGGAGGCGCCGGCGCCGAGATCGGTGCCGACCTGGTACCAGGTGTAGGTCGACCAGTTCTTCGGCCGAGGTCTGGATCATCTTGACCCACTTGTCGTGGAATTCCTTCGAGGCCTTGGTGTTCATCGCGGCCTTCAGCTTGCCGCCCTCCATCACGAAGTCCTTCTGGCCGAAATTCGAATAGGCCGACAGGAAGCCCGGATGGATGGTCGCCCAGGAGCGCGAGCCGCGCACGCCGACGCCGTAGGGACCGCCGGCGTCCTTGGTGATCTTGGCCGCGACCTCCAGCATCTCGTCGAGGTTCTTCGGCGGCTTGACGCCGACCTTGTCGAAGACGTTGCGGTTGTAGGTGATGTTGTTGAGCTCATAGCCCCACGGGATACACCACTGCTTGGCCTTGCCGGAGCCGAGCTCAGATCCGGCGACGCCGTCCCACGCGGTGGAGGCACGCAGGCCCGGCAGCACGTCGTCCCAGGCGAACGCCGGATTGGTCTTGGCCGGATCCTTGATGTAGGTGTTGAGGTCCTCGATCCAGCCCGCCGGACCATAGGTCCAGGTCATGTAGGCGCCGGTCATGAAGGCATCGTACTGGTCCGACTTCGACGACAGCGCCGCCGTCACCTTGTCGAAATAGACGTCCTCCGGGAAGATATCGTAGGTGACGTTCATGCCGGTCAGCGTCTTGAACGCCTCGACGTCGCCGATCATCGCATCGACATAAGGGTGCTTGTTGAGCAGCAGCTTGACGCTCTTGCCGCTCTGCGCCTTCCAGTTGAAGTCCGCGGCCATCGCCTTCGACATCGAGGAGGCGAAGGCGGCGTTTGCGGCAAGGCCGGCGATGCCGAGCTTGGCGGCGCCGTCGAGGAGATCGCGGCGGCTGATGCGTTTGGCAGCGTAGGAGTCGAACAGATTCTTCTCGCGATCGAACATGTATTTCCTCTCCTTGTTGACGCTTGTTTTATTTGTCCTTCCGGGTCTTGCTTCTTGTCTTGCCGGATGTGGTCTCCGGCTTGTCGGTGGCGAGCGCCTTTGCGGTCGCTTCGTCGATGATGAGGCCGTGCAGTACGCCGCTGCGCAGCACCCCGCGCAGTGCGGTCACCTTGGCCGGACCGCCGGCGATGGCGACGATGCGGTGCTTCCTGAGATCGGCCATGCTCATGGAGGTGGCGCGGGCCGACAGATCAGTGTCCAGCACCGTTCCGTCGGCGCTGAAGAAATGTCCGAGCAGATCGGCGCAGGCGCCGACGCGCTTCAGCTCGGCGACCTCGTCCGGCTTGATCATGCCGCTCGCCACCAGAAAGCCGTCATGGCTGACCTGGCCGATACCAACGAACAGCAGCGAGGCCTTGCGCGCCAGCGCGAACACATCGGCGATGCCGAATTGCTGCATCAGGACCGCGCGATCAGCGACCGAATTGGCGAACACCGGCACCGGCAGCAGATAGGCTTCGGCGCCGGTGCGCTCGGCGAGGCGATGAATCACATCGAACGGATTGGCGGCAAATTTCCGCGTCAGTCCGCCGAGCAGCGACACGAATTGCGCGTCGCGCGCCGGCGTCTGCGGCATCTGCTCGACCACGGCGGCGAGCGTGCGGCCATGACCGACGCCGATCACCTTGTCGTCGCCGCGCTCCAGGATCTGACGTAGGAAGCTCGCGCCTTCCAGCGCCAGCGCCTTGAGCGGCAGATCGCTCTCGCCGAGATCGGGCGCGACGCGGCAGAACGAAAGCCCGAAGCGCTGCGTGAGATCGTTCTCCAGCGCGACGCATTCGGCGACCGGCCCCTCGACGAAGACGCGGATCATGCCCTCGCGGCTGGCGCGCGCGATCAGGCGGTGCGCCTTGGTGCTCTGGATGTTGAGACGGTCGGCGACCTCCGACTGCGTCAGCCCCGCCGCGAAATACAGCCACGCCGCGCGGGTCGCGAGCGACGCCTCGCCGTCGATCGTCGGCAGCCTGTCGGGCGATGTGGCCATGTCCGGAAAAGTCCGCTTGCAAAATTCTTCACGCCCTGCAAAAAATTGCAGAGGCCGAACGGGGCGTCAATCCCCTAAACGTGCTGCAGCGCAACCAACGTCAACGCGCGGGCACGAGAGAGCGGTGAGGTCGGATGGGAGGCTTGTATCTCGGCATCGATGTCGGAACCGGCGGCGTCCGCGCCTGTGCGATCGATCCGCAGGCCGGCATCCGCGGCTTCGCTTCGATCGCGCTGCCAGCGCCACGCGTCGACGGCAACGCCATCGACCAGAACCCGGAGTTCTGGTGGCAGGCCGCGATGGCCGCGATCCGCAAGCTCGGCGAGACTGTTCCTCTTGGCGATGTCACGCGCATCGTCGTCGACGGCACATCAGGCACGCTGCTGCTGGTCGATGCGGCCGGCCGCCCCTGCTCGCCTGGGCTGATGTACAACGACGCGCGCGCCACCCATGAGGCCGCGCGCGTCGCGGCGATCGCACCGCTTGAAAGCGGCGCGCATGGCGCGAGCAGCGCGCTCGCCAAGCTGCTCTATCTGCAGAATGACGGCTATGTCGGCGATGCGCGCCACGCGGTGCACCAGGCGGACTGGATCGCGGGGCGGCTCGCGAACCATCATGGCATCAGCGATGAGAACAACGCCCTGAAGCTCGGCTACGACCCGGTCGCGCGCGCCTGGCCGTCCTGGCTTGACCAGCTCGGCGTGCGCGACGATCTGCTTCCCGAAGTGCTGGTGCCGGGAACGCCATTTTCCGAGCTGGATCCGCAGATCGCGCGTTCGCTCGGGTTGCCCGCCACGGCCCACGTCGCGGCCGGCACCACCGATGGCGTTGCCGCCTTCATCGCGACCCGGGCCGACCAGCCGGGCGATGCCGTCACCTCGCTCGGCACCACGCTGGTGGTGAAGCAGCTCGCGACCCAGCCGATCTTCGCGGCCGATCAGGGCGTC
Organism: Bradyrhizobium tropiciagri; assembly: GCF_001189845.1. Taxonomy (GTDB): domain Bacteria; phylum Pseudomonadota; class Alphaproteobacteria; order Rhizobiales; family Xanthobacteraceae; genus Bradyrhizobium; species Bradyrhizobium tropiciagri. The sequence goes on along the minus strand of NZ_LFLZ01000054.1, from coordinate 31,302 downwards.
TATTCGCATCGGCTCGGCGAGCGCTGGCTTGCCGGCGGCGCCTCGAACTCCGGCGGCGCCGCGCTGCTGCTGCATTTCACCGCCGACGAGATGGAGCGGCTGACACCGCAAGTGGTGCCGGATGCACCGACCGGGCTCGACTACTATCCGCTGCCGAAGCCCGGCGAGCGCTTCCCGATCGCGGATCCCGCGCTGGCCGCGCGGATCACGCCGCGCCCGGCGGAAGATTGCCGCTTCTTCCAGGGCCTGCTCGAAGGCATCGCCTCGGTCGAAGCCCTCGCCTACCGGCAGCTGGCACGGCTCGGCGCACCGCGCCTGCGCCGCGTCGTCGGCATCGGCGGCGGCGCCAAGAACGATGCATGGACCAGAATCAGACATCGCGTGCTCGGTGTTCCCGTCTCGGTCGCCGAGCAGACCGAAGCAAGCTACGGCGCCGCACTGCTCGCGCTGAACGGAGGTCCGCCATGAAGGCCGATGCGACCGCGATCGCCGGCCTTCACCTCATCGCCGACCGCTTCGATCATGTGCTGCTCGATCAATGGGGCACGCTGCACGAGGGGCTCGCGGTGTTCCCCGCGGCGCTGGACTGCGTGGCGCGGTTGCGCGAGGCCGGCAAGCGGATCCTGATCCTCTCCAATTCCGGCAAGCGCGCCGGCAGCAACGAGCGGCGCCTTGCCGCGCTCGGCCTGCCGCCCGAGGCGTATGACGGCGTTTTATCCTCGGGCGAGGTCACCTGGCGCGGCCTGCATGCGCGCGAGCAGGCGCCGTTCGCAGAACTCGGACGCGCCTGCTTCCTGATCTCGCGCGATGCGGACCGCTCGATCATCGACGGCACCGACCTTGTGATGGCTTCGGACATCCGCGAAGCTGATTTCATCCTGCTCGGCGGGCTCGACGATGACGCAGCCGATCCCGAGCGCTGGCGTGCGCAGCTCACGACCGCGGCGTCACGTCGGCTGCCGATGCTGTGTGCCAATCCGGACCTCGTGATGTTCGGCGCCGCGGGCCTGATCCCTGCGCCCGGCGCGCTCGCCGCGTTCTACCAATCGCTCGGCGGCACGGTACTGTTCGTCGGCAAACCGTATCCGCCGATGTTCGCCGCCGCGCGCGATCAACTGGGACATCCACCGCCGGAACGGATCCTCGTCATCGGCGACTCCCTCGATCACGATATTGCCGGTGGACGCGCCGCCGGCATGCTGACCCTCTTGATCGGCTCCGGCGCACACCGTGCGACGCTTGCGCAGGCGCGCGATCTGCCGCAGGCGATCAAGACCGCGGCCGGCGCCGCGGCGCGGATGCCGCATTGGACGATGGACCATCTGATTTGGTGAGAGCCGAGATGCGACCGCCTCAAACGCTGAACGGACTGCGCTGCATGTCGGCACGCGTCGGCCGGAATATCCTGCTGGTGCAAGGCGCCGGCGGCAATTCGTCTATGAAGGATGGCGACGTGCTGTGGGTGAAAGCATCAGGCACCTGGCTCGCCGATGCCGAGGACAAGGAGATTTTCGTGCCGGTCGCATTGTCGGCGGCACGCGCGGCGCTGACGCAAGGTGACGAGCGCGTGCCGCTCGCGCCGAATGCCGGAACGACGCTGCGCGCCTCGATCGAGACCTCGCTGCATGCGTTGATGCCGCACCGGATCGTGCTGCATGTGCATTCGGTCAACACCATCGCATGGGCGGTGCGCACCGATGCGCGCGACGAGTTTGCCCGGCGATTGGATGGGATGGCCTGGCGCTATCTCGACTATCACCATCCGGGGCTGCCGCTCGCGCGCGCGGTCAGCCAGGCGATCGCGGAGGATGCCGTCGACGTCCTGATCCTCGGCAATCACGGCCTGGTGGTCGGCGCTGCCACCTGCGACGCGGCGGAGGCGCTGGTGGCCGACGTCGAGCAACGCCTGACGCTGGAGCAGCGTCACGCGCCGGCTGCGGATCGTGACGCACTCCGGACGATCAGCGTCGGCACGACCTATCGACTGCCGCGGGATCCGCGCAGCCACGACATTGCCACCGACCGCTACAGCCGCGCGGTCGCGACCAGCGGCTCGCTCTATCCCGATCACGTCGTCTTCCTTGGCCCTGGCCTGCCAGTCCTGGAGCGTCACGAGAGCCTGAGCGTCATGACCGCGCAGATCATCGCGAACGGCCTGCCGCCGCCGGTTGCGCTTCTCATTCCGGATGTCGGCAGCCTCATTCGCGAGGACGCGAGCGATGGCGCCGAAGCCATGCTGAGCTGTCTCGCTCTGGTCACCTGCCGATTGCCCCTGACCGCACAGGTCAACTATCTGACGGCGGAGAATGAGCACGCGCTGCTGAACTGGGACGCCGAGCGGTATCGCCGGCAGCTCACTGCCGATCGCTGATCCACCGGCCACCGTCTTCCGTCGGGCTGACGTCGCCGCAACCGGACGCCTGATTGCAAGGGCGGGGGTCGCGCCCGGTCGCGCACATTCCCGCCGGTTATCGTCTCCTGAAAACTTGCAATTGGACGCTGGTTCGACCCGCGGGCTAATCCCGTCGCGAAGCACAAAATCAAAATCCGTGATGGCACCGATCCATCGCCGCATGCTTCGACAGGGAGAAAACACGTGTCATCTCACGCTCGCGCGGAGACCAGCGAAGGCGCGCCGCGCTCGTTGGAGGCCACGCTGAAGACGGTTGGCGTTCCCGTCGCAATTGCCGTCGCCACCGCGATCTGGCTAAGCCCGACCCCGGAGACGCTGTCCTTGCAGGGACACAAGGCGCTGGCGTTGTTTGGTGGGATTTTCGTGCTCTATCTGACCGAAGCGATCCCATTGGCCATCGCCAGCCTGATGGTGGTGCCGCTCGCGGTGCTGAGCGGAACGGCGCCGCTTCGAACCGCGCTCGACGGCTTTGCCGCTTCGCCCGTGTATCTGATCGTCGGCGCCTTCATCCTCGCGACCGCCATGGTGAAGACCCGGCTCGCCGAGCGCATCACCTACATCATCCTGGCGCGGTTCGGCAGCGCGCCGACGCGGATCACCCTCGGCGTGACGCTGGTCAACATTGCGCTCGCCTTCCTCGTTCCGTCGTCGACGGCACGTACGGCAATCCTGCTGCCGGAATGCCTCAGCATCCTGACGATCTTCGGTGCGACAGCCCGCTCGCCATTCGCCATCAATCTGCTGCTGACCCTCACGATGACCAACGCGACGATCGGCGCCGGCGTGTTGACGGCGACGGTGCCGAATCCCGTCACGGTCGAGTTCGTCGCCAAGATGAGCGGCCACACCATCACCTATGCCGAATGGCTGCTCTACGGATTCCCGCCGGCGCTGGTGATGACCATGTTCACCTGGTGGGTCATCCAGCGCGTCTTTCCGCCGGAGTTCAAGGCCGGCCACGACCAGGCCGACGCCCGCATCTCGCAAAATCTCGCTGCGATGGGATCGATGTCGTCAGCCGAATGGCGCGCCTTGGCGGTGTTCATGCTGGTGACCTGCCTGTGGGCGACGCAGGGTCTCACCGGGCTCGACACCACGGTGGTGTGCCTGATGGGAGCCTGCCTGCTGTTCCTGCCGCACTTCGGCGTGATCGACTGGAACGACGCCAACAAGGGTGTGTCCTGGCAGGTGCTGCTGATTGCCGGCGGCGGCGTGTCGCTCGGCGATATCCTGCTCAAGACCGGCGCCGCCAACTGGCTGGCGAATTCGATCTTCCATGCGCTTGGCCTCGCCGGTGCATCGGCACTGGTCGTCATCGTGGTCGTGATGTTCATCGTGCAGTTCATGCACATCATGTTCGTCGGCACGACTGCCATGGCGACTGCGCTGTTGCCGATCATCCTGGCGATGGCAACGACCGCAGGCGTCAATCCGGTCGCGCTGGCGCTGCCGGCCGGCATGATCATCGGCGGTTACCCGCTGCTGATGTTCTACAACACGCTGCCGAACATCCTCGTCTACGGCACCGGCCGGCTCCGCGTCGAGGACTTCCCACGCGTCGGCGTGATCGTCTGCATCGCCGCCTGCCTGCTCTATGCCCTGTGCGCCGCGACCTGGTGGCACTGGCTCGGGCTGGTCTGATCAATCAAGCATCATCCGGAGAACACCTATGACACTGCCCCTCGCCGGCATTCGTATCCTCGACCTTTCGAACGTGCTTGCCGGTCCGTTCTGCGGCTATCAGCTCGCACGCCTCGGCGCCGAGGTCATCAAGGTCGAAAATCCCAAGGGCGGCGATCTCGCGCGCCGGCTCGGCGCCGATCCGGCAATGGCGAAGAACTTGATGGGCCTGTCGTTCGTCGCCGTGAACGCGGACAAGCAGTCCGTCGCGATCGATTTCAAGGCCGACGAAGGCAAGGAGATCTTCCTTCGTCTCGTCGAGACGGCCGACGTGGTGCTGGAGAATTTCCGGCCGAAGGTCATGGAACGGCTGGGGCTCGGCTATGAGGTGCTCGCCAGGCGCAACCCGCGCATCATCTATTGCGCGATCTCGGGCTTTGGCCAGGACGGCCCGTGGGCAGGCCGGCCGGCCTACGATCAGATCGTTCAAGGGCTTTCCGGCGTCATGAGCGTCACCGGCGATGCCGAAACCGCGCCGCTGCGCACCGGCTTTCCGATCGCCGACACCATCGCGGGCCTCACCGCATCCTTTGCGATCACGGCCGCCCTCGTCGAACAGCGGCAGACCGGGCGCGGGCGGCAGATCGATGTCTCGCTGCTCGAATCGACCTTGGCCGCGATGGGGTGGGTAGTCTCCAACCACCTCAACGGCAATGTCGATCCGCAGCCGATCGGCAACGAGAATTTCACGGCAGCCCCCTCCGGCACGTTCGCGACGGGCTGCGGACCGCTCAACATCGCAGCCAACGAACAGAAGCAGTTCGAAGCGCTTTGCGACATCGTCGGAAGGCCGGAGCTGAAGACCGATCCGCTGTTTCGCGAGCGGCAGTCACGCAAGGACTACCGCGTCGCCTTGAAGCGCGAGCTCGAGGTCGCGCTCGCCGCCAAGTCCGCCGCCGAATGGGAAACGCTGTTCAACGCCAAGGGCGTTCCAGCCGGATGCGTTCTGAGCGTGCCGCAGGTGCTCAACGAAGCGCAGATCGTCGGCCGCAAATTCGTCGAGAGCCTGAAGGCTGAGGTCTCGGGCGGCCAGACGATGCGGGTCACGCGCCCGGGCTTCCGGCTCGAGAGCGACTATCCGGAACCATCGCCGCCGCCGAGCCTCGGCCAGCACACCGAGAAATGGCTCGGACAGCTCGGCTTCACACGCGACGAGATCCGAGCGCTCGGCGAGCGCGGCGTCGTCGCCTTCGACAACCGGCCGACCGTGAAGGAGACCGTCAAGATGCCGGACCTGAAGGCGCGCGCCGAAACCTCAAGCACTTAAGACGCAATCGAGGACAGATGCCATGACCGATCAAGGCTCCGCAGACCTGCTGCAAAAGGCCACCCAATGGTGGTCGACCGACATAATCGACATGAAGCCAGGCGTGATCCGCTTTCGCGGCTTCCCGATCGAGCAACTGATCGGCCGGGTGTCGTTCCCGCAAATGATCTGGCTGATGCTGAAGGGCGATCTCCCATCGGCAGAGCAAGGCGCGCTGTTGGAGGCCGCTCTGGTCTCCGCCGTGGATCACGGTCCCCAGGCGCCGTCGATCGCGATCGGACGGATGGCCGTGACCTGTGGGCTTCCCCTCAACGGTGCGATGGCGTCGGCCATCAACGTGCTGGACGACATTCACGGCGGCGCCGGCGAACAATGCATGGAGCTGTACGCCGACATCGCGCTCCGCCAGGACGCGGGCATCGAGTTGACGACGGCCATCCAGCAGGGCCTCGACGCTTTCATCGCAGCGAATGGCAAGATCGTGCCCGGTTTCGGGCACCGCTTTCATCCGGTCGATCCGCGCTCGCCCCGGCTGCTCGAACTCGTCGACGTGGCATGCAGCAATGAGGTCGTGTCCGGACGCTTCGCCGAAATCGGCCGCGGCGTCGAGGCCGAGATGCAGCAGCGCAAGGGCCGCAAGATTCCCATGAACATCGATGGCGCAACTGCGGTCATCTATTCGGAGCTGGGCTTTTCGCCTGCGCTGGGCCGCGGCCTGTTCATCCTCTCCCGTTCTGTCGGCATCCTTGCACATGCGTGGGAGCAATCGCAGCAAGGTGGCCGGATCAAGGGACCGATGCCACCGGGCATCCCCTATCGCTACACCGGACCTGCTCCGCGGGATTTCGCCAAGTGATCGCGTCGCCGACCGGAGGCGGCAACTATCTTGCCGTGCGGCCGGACTGGCTGGCGCGCGGCGTCGAGGCGGCGCTCGAGCCCGAGCTGCCGATCATCGACGCCCACCAGCATCTCTGGGACCGGCAAGGCTGGCGATATCTGTTCGACGAGTATCTCGCCGATATCGCCGGCAGCGGCCACAACGTCATGGCGAGCGTCTTCATGCAGTGCCAGGCGATGTACCGGGCCGATGGACCGGCCACGATGCGCGTCGTCGGCGAAACCGAGTTCGTCAACGGCGTCGCGGCCATGAGCGCGAGCGGCAATTACGGACCGCGGCGCCTCTGTGCCGGGATCGTCGGTCACGCCGATCTGCGTCTCGGAGACGCGGTGACGCCGGTGCTGGAGGCCCACATCGCCGCCGCGCCGGACCGGATTCGCGGCGTCCGGCATATCACCGTGTGGGATGCGGATCGAAGCCTGATGAATCCGCTGAGCGCCGGTCCACCCGGGCTGCTCGGCGATGCCGCGTTTCGCGCCGGGTTCGCGCGGCTGGCGCCGTTGGGGCTGGTGTTCGACGCATGGCTGTTCCATCCGCAAATTCCCGAGCTGACCGCACTCGCGCGGGCGTTTCCGCACACCACTGTTGTGCTCGACCATCTCGGCGGGATCGTGGGGATCGGCGCCTACAAAGATCGACGCGACGACGTCTTCGCCGAATGGTCGCGCGCGATCCGCGACCTCGCAAGATGCGAGAATGTCTGCGTCAAGCTCGGCGGCCTTGGCATGCGCATCAATGGATTCGGTTTCGAGACACACGACGCCGCGCCGGCGTCAGAAGTCCTCGCAGAGGCCTGGCGGCCCTATATCGAAGTCTGCATCGAGGCGTTCGGCGCGCAACGATGCATGTTCGAGAGCAATTTTCCGGTCGACAAGGGCTCGTATGGCTATGGATCGGTGTGGAATGCGTTCAAACGCCTGACGCGCCATGCCAGCGAGAGCGATCGCGCGAACCTGTTCAGTGGGACTGCCGCACGCGTTTATGGGCTCGCTCTGCCCGGCTGACCACGATGGCCGGCATGGCGGCTGCGGCATCCGTCATGCCGGGCAACGTGACCTGTTCGAGGAAGTCACGCCCCCTCGATTTGAGCAGGCTCACGACGCGCTGCGCGGCCGGCGACAGATAGCCATCGCGGCGGGTGACGAAACCCAGCGGCCTTCGCATCGTCGTGGTGTCGATCATCAGGCGGTCGAGCTGGCTGCCCAAGCGAAGTGGATGCAGGTTCCGCGTGGAGGTGAAGCTGAGCAGCGCCGTGTCGGCGATCAGCTTGGGCAGCGTCGTGATCGAATTGGTCTCGATCTGGACCGTCGGCGGCGCAAGACCATGCGCCTCGAAGACGTTGTCGAGCCACTGTCGCATCGCCACGGTGCGGGCCGGCAGCACCCATTTTGCTGCGACGAGATCCTCGATGGCGAGCCGCTTGCCGCACAGCGGATGGTCCTTGGCCGCGACCACGACGACGTCGTCCATGCCGAACGCCTCGTGACTGAACTCCTGCTCGTCGGACGGAAGGATCGGGCCGATCGCAAGATCCAGCGTCCGCTCGCGAAGCGCCGCCCTGACCACGCCGCTCATTCCGATCTGCACCTCGATCGCGAGGCCCGGCGCATCGGCGATGATGGCGCGGCAGATCTGCGGCAGCAGGTACTCGCCCATCGTCGCACCGCAGCCGATGCTGACGCGACCGGCCGCGCCGGCAGCGAAATCGGTGACCTCGCGCAGCGATTCCTCCATGGCCTCGCGCATCCGCCGGGCGCGTGCCAGCAGCACTTCACCGACGCGCGTGAGGGTGATCCCGCGCCAGGTCCGCTCGAACAGATCGGCGCCCACCGCTTCTTCGAGGCGCTGAATGCATTTGGTCAGCGCGGGCTGGGTGCGGCCGAGCTTGTCGGCGGCCCGGCCCATATGGCCGAGGTCGGCAATCACCTCGAAATAGGTGAGGTCGCGAAGGTCCACTTCTTCCTCCCGGTTATCGTTTCTTGAACATTAGCGATTGGACCGCTGTCCGCTCTTTCTGGCATCTCTGACCCTAACACGGCCGGGCCTCATCGGGGTAACCGGCCAGATGCAGGGAGGATCGGCGGATGACCGAGATCGCGGCCAACGGATCGTTGACGGAGGGCAATCCGGATGCAGGATTGCTCGCGAGCGCCCTGTCCAAGAACACCTGGCGCCTCGTTCCGCTGCTCGGCCTCGCCTACCTCTTCAACTACCTCGACCGCACCAGCGTCGGCTTTGCTGCGCTGCAAATGAACAAGGATATCGGCCTGAGCGCCACGCAATTCGGCTGGGGCGCCGGCATCCTGTTCTTCAGCTACTGCCTACTGGAAGTCCCCAGCAACATGATGATGTACCGGTTCGGGGCCCGGCGCTGGCTCGCCCGCATCATGATCACCTGGGGCCTCGCCGCTGCCGCGACCGCGTTCGCAGTCGGACCCTACAGCTTTTACGCGATCCGCTTTCTGCTCGGCGTATTCGAGGCCGGCTTCTTTCCGGGCGTGATCTGGTACCTCTCGATCTGGTTTCCTGAAAAGCACAGGACGGGTGTGCTTGCCCTGTTCATGGCCGCGACGCCGCTCTCCTCGCTGCTCGGCAGCCCGATCTCGGCGGCCCTGCTCGGCATGGACGGATTCTGGGGACTCGCAGGCTGGCAATGGATGTTCCTGCTCGAAGGTCTTCCGGCTTGCCTGCTCGGGGTTCTCTGTCTCGTGCTGCTCGCCGACACGCCCGAGCAGGCCCGCTGGCTCACGGCTGACGAGGGGCACGCGCTTCTCGCCGCCCTTGCCGGCGACAAGCACGACAAGCCCAAAAAGGATCTATGGGCCGCCATGCAGGACACGCGCGTCCTGATGCTCACCGCGATCACCTTCGCCTTCACGATCGGCTCCTACGGCATCGGCATCTGGCTGCCATTGATCCTGAAAAGCCACGGCCTGAGCAACATGCAGGTCGGGTGGATGTCGGCGATCCCCTATTTGTTCGCGACGATCGGCATGCTGTTCTGGGCGCGTCTGGTCGATCGAAAAGGCCAGAAGATCTACAACCTCATGGCCGCGCTAATCCTGGGCGCCCTCGGGCTTGCACTCTCCGTGGTCTTCAGCTCGCTCGTTCCGGCGCTCGCCTGCCTGACGCTGGCGCTGGTCGGCACCATTTCGGCACGAACGGTGTTCTACACGATCCCGCAGAGCTTCCTGACCGGTGCCGCGGCAGCCGGCGGCATCGCGTTCATCAACTCCGTCGGTGCGTTCGGTGGCTTCGTCGGCCCTTACATGGTCGGCTTCCTGAAGGACGCGACGGGATCGTTCAACGCCGGCATGATCGGAATGGCAGTGATCCTTGTGGTCGCGACAGGAATTGCCGGCTCGCTCAAGCTGGTTGCCGGCAGAATTTGAATCGCTGCGAGTGGATCTTCATCCCGTCTCGGCAGACAGAAACAGCCGATATGCCGGATTCTCGCTCTCGTTCCAGTAAGGATAGCCGAGCGCATCCAGCGCCTGGACGAACCGGGCGCGCTCCTGCGGCTTGACCTCGATACCTGCCAGGATGCGTCCGTAGTCGGCGCCGTGGTTGCGGTAGTGGAACAGCGAGATGTTCCAGTCGGGCGCGAGGCTCTCGAGGAATTTCAGCAATGCGCCGGGACGCTCCGGAAACTCGAAGCGGTAGATCACTTCGTCCCTGAGCAGCGGCGCGCGGCCACCCACCATGTAGCGCACATGGTCCTTGGCCATCTCGTTCTCGCTCAGATCAAGGATCGGATAGCCCTCGCGGCGCAGCAGCTCCATGACCTCCCGCTTCTCGGCCTCGCCGCGGCTCAGCGCGATGCCGACGAACAGCTGCGCCGGCGCGGTCGTCTCGTTGAAGCGGTAGTTGAACTCGGTGATGGCGCGCGAGCCGAGGATGCGGATGAAGTGCCGATAGCTACCCGGCTTCTCCGGCACCGTGACTGCAAGCAAGGCCTCACGATGCTCGCCGACCTCGGCGCGGTCGGCGATGGTGCGCAGCCGGTCGAAATTCAGGTTGGCCCCGCTGTTCACGGCAATCAGGCTGCCGTCGCTCAGCGCGCCGCGCTCGGCATAGGCCTTGAGGCCGGCGAGCGCCAACGCCCCGGACGGCTCGGCAACCGATCGCACGTCATCGAAGATGTCCTTGATCGCCGCGCACATCGCGTCGGTATCGACGGTGACGACCTCGTCAAGCAGGTCGCGGCAGAGCCGGAATGTCTCGGCTCCCACCTTGCGGACCGCGACACCATCGGCGAACAGCCCGACCTGATCCAGCGCGACGACGCTCCCCTTGGCGAGCGCCGCCGCCATCGAGGCAGCGTCCGCCGGCTCGACGCCGACGACCTTGATCGAGGGATTGAGGAACTTCACGAAGGCGGCGACACCTGCCGCCAGCCCGCCCCCGCCGATCGGCACGAAGATCGCCTCGATCGGATCGGGATGCTGCCGCAGGATTTCCATCCCGACGGTCCCCTGACCGGCGATCACGTCGGGGTCGTCGAACGGATGCACGAAGGTCAGGCCGCGCGCGACCTCGATTTCCCGGGCTTTGGCCTGCGCGTCGTCGAAGGTGTCGCCATGCAGGACCACGTCACCGCCCAGACGCCGCACGGCTTCGACCTTGATGGCGGGCGTCGTCCGCGGCATCACGATCGTCGCGGGAATACCGAGCTTGCGCGCCGACAGCGCCACGCCCTGGGCATGATTGCCCGCCGACGCGCAGATCACGCCCAGCCGGCGCTGCGCGTCCGGCAGCCTGACGATCTTGTTGTAGGCGCCGCGAAGCTTGAACGAGAAGATCGGCTGAAAATCCTCCCGCTTCAGCAACACGGATCGCGACAAGCGCTCCGAGAGCCGCGGCATCGGATCGAGCGGCGTCTCGACCGCCACGTCATAGACCCGGGCGGTCAGGATGCTTTGGGCATAGTCGCGGAGCGCGTTGGCGGTCATCGGGTCGCTTCTGTCGATGGGAGGCAATCCTTATCGGTTGCACCTGCCCATCGTCGGCGCCGCCCTGGCGAGCAGACGGCACGGAACCGCCGCTGCATCCAGCTCGGAAGCATCGCATGACCGGAGGCTCGAGTGAAGCAAAGACCACCGGCAGGGGGGCGTTGCCAAATATCGAAAACAACCCCATGCAAAGCAGCGGGCGGCGGCCAGCGGCTTGACACGTCGGGCAACTCAGGGATATATTTCTAATATTCCGAAATAGGCCGACGAACGCCCCGCCACCGCAGCCCAATCGGTGACCCATCCAAACATGCCGCCCTGGCGTTGACCAGTTCACGCCATGAGACGCGATGTATTCCACCCCCGGCCGTGATCTCCGGGCGCGTCCCAGCCCGCTTCGGTGACGATCAGCGTATCCTCGAGCTTGATGTAGCCGCGCGCCGGATGCAGCAGCGCGGTTTCGATCGAGATCACCATTCCGCGCTCGAGCGGCTGGTCGGCGTCGTACGGCGCGTAAGGCACCGGGCCGGTTGCGGTGAGGCGCGGCGCCTCGTGACTGACGAGCCCGATGCCGTGGGCAGTGAAGTCGAGCACGGCGCGATGCGGCGACGATTTGACGGCAGCCTCGCCCGCCGCAATGATGTCGCCACCCAAGGCGCCCGGCTGGATCGCGCGCCGCGCCACCTGCTGGATGTCCTCGATTTCTTGCAGCAGCTCGCGCAACTCACTGTCGGGCTCACCCAGGATGCCCATGCGGCTGAGGTCGCCGATATAGCCCCGGTAGTTTCCGCCGGAATCGATCGAGATCACATCCCCCTCCGTGAGCCGCTGGTTCGACGGCGCGCGGTTATGGCTCTTGCCGGCGGCGATCAGGCAATATTCGAAGACGAGATCGCACTCCTGCTCTTCGCGGCGGAGACGGGCGACGACGTCGTGCTTGGTCATCCCCGGAGCGCAGTTCTTGAACGTGGCCATCATCGCATCGACGACGCGTTCGGAAGCCTCCCTGATGAGGTCCAGTTCGGCGGGAGATTTGATTGCACGGAGGCGCTCAAGCGTGAAATGGGCCTCGCGGAGCTCGACGCCGTCAAGGCCAGCCAGAAGATGATCCCTGGCGTCGGCCGGCAGGAAGCCGGCCTCGATGCCGACGCGTTTGGCCGCGCGCCCGAGCTTTTTCACGTGATCGATCGCAGGGCCGATCGCATCGATCGTTCCCCAGCTGCCTGTCTTGACAAGCGGCGTCCATATCCGTCCGAGATCGTGCTCGAACTTCTCCATGCGATTGCCGATGTAGATGGAGTTCTCAGGGTGTCCCTTCTGATAGACGAAGACCGGCAGATAGCGGCTGGTGCCGATCGCCTCCATGACGTCGAAGAAGAAGAAACGATATCCGCCGAGCAGATACTGCACATTGTGACGCGAGGTCGCGATCAGGATGTCGAGCCCCGCCTCATCCATCAGCCGATCGAGCTTCGCAGTATCGAACGGCGCCGCCGTTGCGATCGTGTCGAACGCATTGTCCATGGTATGACCCTTTGTCTTAGCTTGCGGTTTTCGCGGCCAACGATTTCGGTGCGGCGCCTGCGTTCTCACCGAACAAGGCCACAGGTCGCCCGTGCGGCTCGACGCCGAGGAACGTGAAGGCGAGCCCGATCAGGAGGCCTGCACCGGCAAGGAAGCAGAACGCCGGCATCACCGCCGCCGCGGTCGCGCTTGGATGCACCAGATTGTCGGCCCCAGCGATCAATGCGAGACACAGCGGGCCCACGATCTTGCCGACCCCGTTCGACAGCTGAGCAAGGCCGACCGCGCGTCCCGAGAGCTGGACCGGAAAGATCTCCGCGGGATACGGCCCGATGTTGGAAAATCCACCATCGAAGAACACGGCGCCGACGATCAGGAAGACCAGGAACAGCGGCACCGAGCCGGCGAAGTCATTATGAAAATAGGCGGCGAGCGCCAGCGAAACCGCGGTGCCATAGCCCATCAACTGACCGCAGGGCTTGCGGCCGATCCGATGGGCGAGAAAGGCAAAGCCGGTTCGGCCGAGGACACCGGCGAGGCTGACATAGATGAACATCTTTGCCGCTTCCTGCGGCGCGACGCCGAGCAGCAGCGCGACGATGGTCGGCCCCCACAGGAACACGCCGTAATTCGCCGTGCTGGCGCCGAACCAGATCAGGACCGTCAACCAGAAGCGCCGCTGCTCGGCAAAGAGATCAGCGAATGTCGCCGGGTTGGCCGGCGGCAGTGCGGGCAGCGCGAATGACTCGCCGCCGACCCGGTAGAGTTTCCGGATGCTCGCCTGGGCCTCGCGCACGCGGCCCTTGCTGATCAGCCAGCGCGGCGATTCCGGCATGATGATCATGGTCAGAATTCCAAGAATGATCGGCAGGAAGCCGACCGCTGCCAATCCGCGCCAGCCGACCAGCGGCAGCAGGAAGCTCGCCGTCACCGACGCCGACAGCACACCGAAGGCGACCGGCACGACCACGAGGCTCGTGACCAGTGTGCGATGACGGGTCGGAGCGAATTCGACGATGGCAGGAACCGCCGCCGCCGCGCCCGCGGCAAGGCCGAAGCCGACGAAGAAGCGCAGGACCGCGAACGCAACCCAGCCGTCTTCCGGAATGAACGCGATCGCGCCCGAGGTCAGGCCGCACAGCATGACGCCCGCCACCGCCAGCGGCTTGCGCCCGAAACGATCAGCGAGGATCCCGGCGGCGAACGCCCCGAGCATCGCCCCGATACCGGCGCTCATCAGCATGATCGAGGTTTGCCCGAATGTCAGGTGCCATTTCGGCGCCAGCACCGAGACCAGAAATCCGACCACGAAGAAATCGAAGAAATCGACCACGCCGGAGATCGCGAAGATGATGATCGATAGCCAATAGCGCGTCGTCACCGGCGCTTCGTCGAACGGCACTGCGTTCGTTTGCTCTGCCATAGTCTCCCCCCGTTGTTGTCAAGCCGCCTTCTTTTTTGAATTCAGAAACGCCGTCACCGCTTCCGCCACCCGCTCGGGGGCCTGGATCGAGGCAACGTGGCCCGCGTTTGCGATTGTCCTGGTTTCGACGCGTGCGAGATCGCGGGCGAGTGCGAATGTCTCTGCATTCGGGATCAGCCGGTCCTCGCCGCCCACGAGCAGTAGCGTCGGGCGATCGAACCTGGCCAATTCGGCGGCGACAGGTTGCGCGAGCAGCGCGCCGCGTCGCGCCTTCTGGCCGTCGTCGCGGCTTGAGCCGCGGAAGATCTCGATCAGTTGAGGCCGTGTGCGCAGGTACTCCGGCGGGAAGAAGAACTCCGCAATCTTCGGCGCGTTGCCTACGGTGTCCGCGCGGTAGGACGCGAGTGTGCGGAAAGTATCCGCATTGACGACCAGTGGGCTCCTGTTGACCTTCCAGGTGCTGCTCAGGATCAGGCGATCGATGCTGCCGGGATGGCGCGCTGCCAACACTTGCGCGATCTGCCCACCCAGCGAGGTGCCGAAGACATGGGCACGATCGTAGCCGAGCCCTCGGATCAAGGCGGCGGCATCATCGGCGAGATCGGCCAGCGAATAGGACGACGGAGGATTCCTTGTGGCGCCGGAATCGCGCTGGTCGTAAGCGATCACGGTGAAATGCGTCGCCAGCACCGGCGCAAGGCCGTCGAACATCGAATGATCGGCTTCGCCGCCATGCAGCAGCACGATCGGTTCGCCATGTCCGGTTTTCTCAAACGCCGTGACCACGCCGTTGGCTTCAAGCGATTGCATCGGAGACCTCCCTAATGCAGCAGCGTCGAGAGCGCGCCGGCGAGCTCTTTCGCCGGATCCGACGGCAGCCACGGCATCCGCCAAGCCACATGCCCGTCGGGGCGCACCAGCACGGCGCCGCGCATGCCGAGCTGGAATCCGTCTGCCGGGTCGGCTGACGGCAGCTGCTTCAGCGAGAGCGGCAGGCGGGTCTTCTCCGATACCTGCTTGCCCGCCTCCAGCCACTCGCTGCCGAGCGGACCGGTGACGACGGTGAATTCCTTGTCGAACCAGTCGAGCGTCGATTTCTTGCGCGACGGCTCGAGCCACATATGCGGAAAGCGCGCGCCGGGCCGGTCGGTCGGCGTGTAGTAGCGGGAGTTCAACGCCTTCGCGACGGTGCCATCGGGGATCACCGCGCCCTCCTCGTAATTGTGTCCGAGGTTCTGGCCGATGCTGTGCAGATGATTGTCCATGTCGTTGATCCAGAACCTGATCCGGTCCGGATCGCGCGATCGCACGGCGTCGTCGGTCAGCCCAAAGCGCAGCCGGTTGCCGTAGCTGAAATTGGCGTTGGACTGCGCGATCGGGCGGCGTTCGCTGGAATAGCTGTCGAGCAGCTTTTCATCCGCGAGGCCCTTCAGCACGAAGGCGAGTTTCCAGGCGAGATTGTGCGCGTCCTGAACGCCGGAGTTCAGGCCGAAGCCGCCGGTCGGCGGAAACCGGTGAGCGCAGTCGCCGACCAGAAATACCCGGCCCTTTCGGAAGGTCTCGGCCACCTGCATGCTGACACGCCAGATCGAACGGTTCAAAAGCGTGACATCGAGATCGGGAATGCCGACATGGCCGCGCGCGATCTCGATGAACTCCTGGTCGGTCCACGGCCGCTCGCGATCGTCCTTGGTCAGGCCGATCTGCGTCACGGTCAGCCAGCGATCCCGGCCGTTGGTGTTCAGGATGCCGGCGCGCGGCAGGTCGGGCCTTTCGGGGACGATGATGAAGCCAGCGGCTTCGCGCGCGATCGGCAGCCGCGACAGATCGGCGCGCCAATATTCATTCGACATTACCGCCAGCGTCGACGGCCCGACCATGTCGATCCCGGCGCTGCGCCGCGTCTGGCTGCCCGCGCCATCGGCGGCGATCAAATAGGTCGCCGTCCACTGCGTCACCTCACCGGTCTTCTCGCAACGGGTCGTGACGTTGACGCCGCTGTTGGTCTCCTCGAACGATTCACAGGACGTGTTGAACAGGACCGTGGCGTGCTTGGACTTCTCGACCACGCGCAGGATCTCTTCCTCGACGGCGTCCTGGGCGACCAGGCTCTTCCAGGCCGGGGTATGGCCGACATTCGGCTCGGGACGGGTGCGGCCGAACTCATGCCCCGCGATGCTGTCGAGAAACACGAACATGTCGGAATTGTCCTGCAGGCCGCGGTCGCGGATCGCCTGCTCGATGCCCCACTGCCGGAAGATCTCCATGGTGCGGACCCAGCAGCCGCGCGACTTGGGATGATCCGTCGTCGTCGGGCTCTTCTCGACCACCACGCAGTCGATGCCGAAGCGATCGAGCAGCAGCGACATCGCAAGCCCGACCGGCCCGCCGCCGGCGATGAATACGGACGTCTGGCGTGCCTCGTCGGTGGCGATGCCCATGCTGGTGTCTCCTCGGTTTGATCGTTGGGCGGAGACTGCGCTCTTTTTGCTATCTCACAAGAATATGTTTGATATGGTATCCATCTCGATTTGAGATGGAGCTGGCATCATGGACCTGCGGCAGATCCGCTATTTCGTCGCCGTCGCCGAGCGTGGCGGCTTTGCCGCCGCCGCCAGCACGCTGAACGTCGCCCAGTCGGCGCTCAGCCGCCACGTCAAGGAGCTCGAGGACGAACTGGGCGGCGCCCTGCTCGAACGCGGCGCGCGCGGCGTCTCGGTCACCGAATCCGGCAAGGTGCTGCTCGCGCGAGGGCGCTGGCTGCTCGGCGCGATCGACGACATCAAGGCTGAGGTGCGCACGGAAAATCGCGAGCCCAGCGGTACGGTTCGGATCGGCGCGCCGCCGAGCCTCGGCGATGTCATCTACGCGCCGCTGGCCCAGACATTCGTGAAGCAGTTTCCGCGTGTGCGGCTCGAGTTGAATGAGGGACTGACCGAGAACCTGTCCGAACGCCTGTTGCGGGGCGAGCTCGACCTGGCGATCGTGACGACGCCCTCCCCCAACGATCACCTCGACTACGAGATGCTTGTCGTCGAGCAGGTGTTCCTGATCGGACCGCCGCGCGATCCGCTGCTGAAGCGCGGCAGGCTGAGCCGCAAGGAGTTCGACGCGCTGCCGTCCGCCGTGGCGCCGCTCAGCCGCAACCCGTTCCCGTCCACGATGCTCTGCGCGGTACGGGTCGACAACAGCACCCCGATGAAGCGCATGGTGGCCTCGGGGCTCGGCTATGCCTTGCTGCCGTTCTCCGGAATTCATCAGGAGGTCACTGCCGGTGTGCTGTCGGCGGCGCTGTTGCCATGGATGCACGCCGATCGCGTGCTGGCGCTACCGCGCGGCCGGCCGGTCAGCCGCGCAACGCGTGAAGCGATTGCCGCACTGAAGACGATCTGCCGCGGCCTGACCGCCGAGGGAATTATCCTGACGGCGCCGGCGCGCAAGACCTGAACGCACCACGCCGCTTGAAGCGATCGGCTCGCTCCGCGCTGTAGCCCCAGGCGCGAGCCCCATTCGCTGCATCCTGCCGGCCGTTCGAGGCGACCGGCCTCGCCCCATCGCGCCCGGCTCCGGCTTCCGGTGCACCAAGCGTCTTGACCATAGTTGTCATGACAACTATAGAGTCATTCCAAGATTGGCGATCAAGCGGCTGTTTCCACCGTGGACGGACGAGAGCCGTGAAGGCTCTGCGGGCGACCTTGGGGTTTGCCTTGCACAGCCGGCGGCAAGTCGAAGGGAGGACGTGATGAACGCTGCTTCGCAGAACCACGCGGCTCGGCTGCGGGAGATTTCCCGGCTGATTGACGATCGCCCCAGCGAACGCATCTTCGAAGTCGATCGCCGGATCTTCACCGATCCCGACGTTTTCGACGCCGAGCTGCGCCATATTTTCGAAGCCACGTGGAATTTCATCGGCCTGGAATCCCAGGTCGCCCGGCCCAACGACTTCGTCACCACCCATATCGGCCGGCATCCGATTCTCGTGATGCGAAGCGCCGAGGGCAAGGTCGGCGCGTTCCTCAACACCTGCCGGCATCGCGGAACGATCGTCTGTCCCTTCAAGCAGGGCCGTCAGAAGTTTCACGTCTGCCGCTATCACGGCTGGGCCTACGATTCGAGCGGCCGCAACATCTCGGTGACGGAAGAAGCGAGCGGACAGTATCCGCCGTCCTTCTCGAACCAGAACCACAACCTGCTCCCGGTCGCGCGGCTCGGCTCGTATCGCGGATTCCTGTTCGCGAGCCTTTCGGCCGACGTTCCGCAGCTCGAGGAGTTTCTCGGCGACACCCGCGCCTTCCTCGACCTCATCATCGATCAGAGCGACAGCGGTGAAGTCGAGTTCGTGCCCGGCGCCAGCACCTACACGTTCGACGCCAACTGGAAACTGCAATTCGAGAACGGTCTCGACTACTATCATTTCGCGACCACCCACAGCTCCTACGTCGATATCCTCAGGAAGCGCAACGCCACTGCCGGACCGGACGCCGGTTTCACGGCTGAGCCGGAAGGCGAGCAGGAAGGACAAGGCAGCTTCAGTTTCGACCATGGCCACGCCGTCAACTGGTCGATCAAGCGCACGCAGCTCTATGGCCGGCCGCTCGGCATGGACCCGGCGCGTCTTGACGCCGTGCGGCAGCGGGTCGGCAGCACCCGCGCCAAGTGGATGCTCCGCCAGCGCAACCTCACGATTTTTCCGAACCTGCAAGTCATCGACATCCTGTCGGCGCAGGTGCGTACCTGGCGGCCGCTGGCGCCTGACAAGACCGAGATGGTGTCGCATTGCCTCGCGCCGGTCGGCGAAAGCGCCGCGGCGCGCACAATGCGCATTCGCAACTACGAAGACTTCTTCAACGCCTCCGGGCTCGCGAGTTCCGACGACAACGTCATGTATGAATTCTGCCAGACCGGCTATGAGGCGACCACAGCCGCGCCGACCCAAGGCTATCTGCGCGGCGTCGCGGACGTCGGCCACGGCGAGAGCGCGCATGCGCGCGAGCTCGGCGTAACCCCGTCCGAATGGTCGTTCGGTCTCCCCAGCTTCGGCGGCGAGACCAATTTCCACCCCGGCTATCGCGAATGGCGCAGGCTGTTGCAGCGCGCTGCGGGGGAGACCGTGTGATGGTTGGCAGCGCAATCGAACAAGCCGACGTCCACGCGGTCGCCGCCGCGACCATCTATCGTGAAGCCCGCCTGCTCGACACCGGCGAATGGGCGGACTGGGTCGCGATGTATAGCGAGGATGCCGTCTATTGGGTGCCGGCATGGCTCGACGAATACACCACCACCAATGACCCCAATACACAGGTCTCGCTGCTCTACCACGATGCACGGCGCGGGCTGGAGGAGCGGATCGCGCGCATCGAGTCGCGCAAGTCGATCACCGCGCTGCCGCTGCCGCGCACCGTGCACCAGATCTCGAACCTCGAAGCCTCCGAGACCGGCCCTGACGAAATCATTTGTCACTCGGTGTTCTCGGTCCACGTCGACGACCCGCGTGTCGCAAAGGAGCATCTGCGCCACGGGCGCTATCAGCACACGCTGAGACGTGACGGCGACACCTGGAAGATCGCACGCAAGGTCATCACGCTGGTCAACGACCGGGTCCCGACCGTGCTCGATTTCTACAGCATCTGAGAGAACACATGACCGATCAGGGAACCTGGCACGACGCGGCCGCACTCGGCGCGCTAAGCGAAGGCGAGCCGTACGGCATCGAAATCGGCCATCATCACATCGCGCTCTATCGCGTCGGCAATGAATACTACGCCACGAGCAATATCTGCACCCATGCGGAGGCGCTGCTGTCCGACGGCACGCTGGACGGCTGCGAGATCGAATGCCCGCTGCATATGGGCCGCTTCGACATCCGGACCGGCGAGGCGCTGACCAGCCCGGTCGAGATCGACATCCAGACCTATCCGGTCCGCGTGGCAGGCGACAGGCTGGAAGTCTGCTTGCCCGCATAATCCAACCAACGAGAAAATCAAAAGTCGGGGGAAACAGGGATGAGCGAAGTCGTGATGGACAAGGCGGCGATAACGACCGCCGATCCGGAGATCGAACGCAGCACGATCCGCAAGGTCGCGCTGCGCCTGATGTGGTTCGTGATGGCGATGTACTTTCTCGCCATTCTCGACCGCGGCAACATCTCCTTTGCCGCGCTACAGATGAACAAGGAGCTCGGGCTCAATGCCGAGATGTTCGGCATCGCGGTCGGCATCATGTACTTCACCTATGCGATTTTCGAGATCCCGAGCAATCTCATCCTCGCCAAATACGGCGCCCGCATCACGCTGACGCGGATCGCGATCCTGTGGGGCATCGCCACGGTGCTGATGGCCTTCACGCAGGGCCCGCTCAGCCTCTACGCATTCCGCGGCTTCCTCGGCTTTGCCGAGTCCGGCCTGTTTCCCGGCGTCATGCTGCTGCTCAGCCTCTGGTTTCCGTTCAGCTACCGCGCCCGCTACAACGCGATGTTCAATTATGCGGTGCCGATCTCCTATATCTTCGCGTCGCTGATCTCCGGCGCGATTCTGGAGCTAAACGGCTTGTTTGGGATTTCGGGCTGGAAGTGGCTGTTCATCCTCGAAGGCGTGCCGCCCATCATCCTGGGGATCGTCGGCATCTTCTATCTGACCGACCGCCCGCAGCAGGCGAAATGGCTGTCGACGGCGCAGCGCAACTGGCTGACCGGCGCGCTGGAGCGCGACGCCAAGGCAACCGGGGTGGTGCATGCCGAGGGCGTGCTCAGGACCATCACCAAACCGATGGTGCTGCTGTTCGGCTTGTGCAATTTCGGCCTGTTCTGCGGGCTGGCCTCGCTGTTCCCCTGGCTGCCGCAGATCATCAAGTCGTTCGGGCTGCCGAATTCACAGGTCGGCTTCGTGACCGCGATCCCGCCGATCGCCGGCCTGATCGGCATGATTGCGCTGTCGCGGCACTCCGATCATGTCGGGGAGCGCTTCTATTATGCGGCGACGACTTTCGTGATCGCAGCCGCCGGCTTCGCGATCGCCGCCTTCTCGACGTCGCCCGTCTGGATCATCATCGGGTTCATGGTCGCCAATGTCGGCGTCTATGGCACGCAGGCGGTGTTCTGGACCATTCCGCAGTCCTACATGTCGCGGCAAAGCGCGCCGGGCGCGATCGGCCTGGTCGGCATGATCGGCAGCATTGGAGGCGCGACGATCCCGATCGTGATCGGACGCGCCAAGGACGCCTCGGGCAGTTTCACCATCGGATTCCTCGTGGTAACAGGCGTTCTCCTCCTCGCGGCGGTCCTGGTCTTGATCGCCCGCTCTCAGCTCGTGAAAGAATGAAAAGCCGGACTGCCACAAGCCGAACCAAGGCGACTGCCCCGCGTCGCGCCCCGCAAGAGGACGCACGCTCCGAACTGGTGATCGATTTCGAGCGTTACGTGCCGACGGTGCTGTCGAGCCTGGTCGCGAAGCTGCGCGCCAACGCCAACGCGTTCTTCCCGCAGGCCTATGGCGTGTCGCTCGCGGAATGGCGGGTGCTGTCCTTCCTCAGGGAGCACGAGCACGCAAGCGCCTACGACATCTGGACCAATGCGCAGCTGGACAAGGCCGTCGTCAGCCGCGAGACGACCTCGCTGAAGAAGAAGGGTCTGATCGAACTGACCCCGGTCCGCGGCAGCGCCCGGAACCGGACCGAGATCCGCCTGACGGCCGAGGGCGTCGCGCTGCTCGACCGCAGCCTCGACGAAATCCTGCGCCGGCACAGCAACCTCACGGCCGGCCTCGACGCCAAGGCGCTCGATGCTTTCTTCCGTGTCGTCGATCACATCGAGCAGCGCATTCCTCACATGGCCGACCAGTCCGGAAATGCCGTGCCGGCGCACGCACCGGTCAAGCGGATTGCGAAGCGGAGGCCGCCGAGCGGCGCCTGAAGCGGCAGGCCGGGACGACGGCGAGCGCGCAGATCGAAATACGAGTCACGCGGCGGTGAGTGCACAGGGAACCCGGGCGTAATTTATGTTTCAGTAAGCAAGTTGTAGCTAGGATCGATCAGTGCGTTGCGTATGGGAGACTTCCAGTGATCGACTTTGACGAACTTCGTAGTATCGCCGCGGATGTTCGTATCTTCATCGACGCATCGGAAGACAAGGGCGGCGCCTTGAAGGCCATCGTCGACGCCTATGACGTCGTGCTCGGCATTTTCCCGGCCGCCCCGGAATGGACCTTCATGTGGTCAAGGGCAACGAGGTCCTCAATCACATCGCGCAGACCCAGGCCTCGACCGGTTTCACGCACACCGCCATCGCATTCCAGACCCGCGAGCAGGCGGTTGCGCTCGAGCACTTGATGGCGGCCTAACGATCGGCCAGGCGCGGCCAAAAGCTGCGCATTTCGCTTTAGGATCAAACGATTGCCCGCCACGCAGCGGCTGATATGCACTTTGTGCCAGCCCCGCGCCAATATGCGCGGTCTGCCAAAACGACGTCCCCGCCCCGTCAATTCCGCGCCGTCGTCCGCGTTGCCTTCCCGAGCAAAACCGGCAAGAATTCCGTTCACGATTCCGCCGTGGGAAGCATGGATATGGGCAAGCACCTGTCGGTTCACACCGGCGAGCTTGACGGCTTCGAGGGGCTCCACGACGCCGTCAAAGGCTCGCATGTCGAAGTCATGCAGCTCGAGCGCGGCAAGCTGCGCGGCACCTTGTCTCACGTCGGGATCGGCGACTTTTCGCTCAGCATCGGTGCGTTCAATGTCGGGGTCCGCACCCAGCGCACGTCCGCCGACGACAAGCTGATCATCGGAATGCTGCTCCATGCGTCGGACCGCGTCACGCATTGGGCTTTCGACATGCAGCCGGCCGACGTGCTGGTGATTCCTCCGTCGGTCGAGCACGACGGGGTGTTTCACCGGGCCTCATCCTATGCGGCTATTCGCTTCGACATGGCCGATCTTCCCGACCTGTTCGGCGGTGAGCCGCGGCTCGCCGACGCCGAAACATGGCAGGCGAAGAACCACTTTCGCGCCGACCCGGCCATCGGCATGAGCGCCGCCGACCGGCTGCCGCAGATCATCTCGCATCTCGCCCGGTATCCGGACGCGCTGTCGGAGGCGTCGGCCGAATTCTGGAAGCGCGCGATCATCGACTGCGTGACCGCGACGGTTGTCACCTCGCTGCCATCAGACGGAACCAGCTATCTGCCGTCGGCGATGAAGCTGGTGCGCGACGTCGAGGACTATCTGCACGCCGCGGGCGCCCGCCCGGTCCATGTCTCGGAAATCTGCACCGAGCTTCGGCTGTCGCGACGCAGCCTGCACCGCGCCTTCCACGAGGTGTTCGGCGTCGGCCCGGTGACGTTCCTGCGCTACAAGCGGCTCTGCATGATCCGTTCGATCCTGCGCGAAAGCCGGCCGGAGCAGACCACCGTTTCCAAGGTTGCGATCGAACAGGGCTTCATCGAACTCGGGCGTTTCTCGCAATACTACCGCGCGATGTTCGGGGAGTATCCGTCGCAGACGCTCGGCTACGCCGGTTAGACCGAACCGGCCGCCGCGCCTGCGCGGGCTCATTTCGATCGCCCCGGATCGCCATTGCCGGACAGCACCTGCGCGGCGCCGCCGACGCCGCGGCGGAAGGCTTCATCGAAGGTGACGCCGCGGAACTGCCATTTGTAGTCCCGGCCGTGCCAGGCCATCCGCCATTGCGTGGCCCAGCCGAGGTCCTTGTCATCCCAGACCAGTTGCCCGACCAGGATGGCCTCGCCACCTTGCGGCGCCACGATCGAACTCAGCTTCGCCGGTTGCGTCTTCAGGAGTTCCGTCGCGGATATGCTGGCGCGCGTCAACGCGGCCGTATCCGGCAGCACGAAGCGCATGCCGCGCTTGCCGGCGGCAGCCGCGAGTGCATCGCGCTGCAAATCGGACTGCGTGCCGTCCGAGGTGACGATATAGTCCTTCGGGCCGTGCAGCATCTCGACGAAGACGCCGAGCGCCGGCCGCTGCGATCGCCACGGCTTGAGCCCGAGCTTGCCGAGAATGCCGTCGATCCTGGTCTCGTCGAACGCCACCGTCAGGTCGTAGGGCCGGTCGCGGGTGCCCTGCTCGTCGTGATGCGGCTTGCCGGCATACTGGTCGTGATAGTCGAAACTGCTGACGAACTCCTTGGCCTTTGACTTGTAGCCTGCGAGACGGCGGTCGCTTGCCAGCATCGGCTGACCGGAGACCTTGATCAGAACGTCCTCCAGACATGCACCGAAGCCGATGATGCGGTTCGGCTCGCCCTGGCCGGTGACGACGGTCTGCGCGCGGTAGAGGCTGTCGTCGACGGCCGCCATCGCGATACCGCAACAAGTCAACGCAGCGGCGAGCAGCACGCGAGCTACGCTGCGTGCGAGCGTGGCGATCGGATCGCGTTTCGTCTCAAGCAAGGCAGCCATGGTCACCTCCGCCCGGTCACTTCATCAGCGGCACAGATTGGCGGTATTCTTCGGCAGCGCCAAGTTGTTCGGGCATGGGCGCAGTTCCATCGGCAGCTTCGGGCGCTATGGCCACGCGCGGCAAGCCTGACATATGCTCGGTGCATGTGCGGCGGCGCCGGGTGGGCAGCCCAAGACAAGAACGCGGAGGAGACGTCCCGTGAAATGTTATGAGTTGCAAGGCCCCGGCGGCGTCGACGCGCTTACGCTGGTCGACAAGCCGGTTCCGCAGGCCGGCCACGGCGAAGTCCTTGTGCGGCTGAAGGCGGCGACGCTGAACTATCGCGACCTGCTCACGGTCAAGGGTGGCTACGGCTCGCGACAGAAATTTCCGCTGGTACCGGTCTCCGACGGTGCCGGCGTCGTCGAGTCGGTCGGCCCTGGAGTGAGAAGTTTCGCACCCGGCGATCGCGTGACCGGCAGCTTCTTCGAAAGCTGGCTCGGCGGCGAGCCGAGCGAGGCGCGGATGCGCGCGGCACTCGGCGGCAGCGTCGACGGCGTGCTGACTGAGTACCGCGTCTTCCCGGAGCACGCGCTGGTGCGCACGCCGGACCATCTCAGCGACATCGAGGCTGCGGCATTGCCATGCGCCGGCCTCACGGCGTGGAGCGCGGTGGTCAAGCTCGGCGACATCAAGCCGGGACAGACGGTGCTGACCCAGGGCACCGGCGGCGTCTCGCTGTTCGCGCTGCAATTCGCCAAGATGTGCGGCGCCCGCGTCATCGCCACCTCCTCCAGCGACGCCAAGATCGCGCGGCTGAAACAGCTCGGCGCCGATGTCACGCTCAACTACAAGACCACGCCCGACTGGGGCAAGAAGGCGCGCGAGCTGACCGGGCGCGGCGTCGACCTCGTCGTCGAGGTCGGCGGCGTCGGCACGCTCAACGAGTCGATCCGTGCCACCAGGATCGGCGGCACGATCGCCTTCATCGGCGTGCTCGCCGGCCCCGCCTCGTCCGACTCCAGGCTGCCGCTGATGGTGATGCAGCAGCAGCGGCTGCAGGGCGTCACCGTCGGCTCGATCGAGGATCTGCAGGCGCTGTGCGACGGCATCAGCATGCACGGCGTCAAGCCCGTGATCGACAAGGTGTTTGCGTTCGATGAGGTCAGGGACGCGTTCGCCCACATGGCGAGCGGCGCGCATTTCGGCAAGATCGCGATTGCGATTGGCGAGCATTAGCGTAGCCAAACTCTAGCGCCCCATGAACTGGGCCTTGCGCTTCTCGACGAAGGCCTTGCGGCCTTCCTGCGCGTCGGCGCTTTCGCGGATCACCTGCTGAAGCTCGATCTCGCGGCGGAACTGCTCGGCGTAGCTCGCGTGCTCGCTCTCCTCGAGCAGCTGCCGTGTCGCGACCAGCGCGCGGGTCGGGCCGTCGGCGAGGCGGCCGGCGAGCACTTTTGCCTCGTCGAGCAGCTTCGCGTCATCGACGACGTCGCGCACCAATCCCCACTCCTTGGCCCGCTCGGCCGACAGCGGCTCGTTCAGCAGCATCAGGTCGAGCGCGCGCTGGCGCCCGATCAGGCGCGGCAGCAGCCAGGTCGAGCCGAGGTCGGGCACCAGCCCGATCCGGCTGAACACCTGGATGAAGCTCGCCGAGCGCGCGGCCAGGATGATGTCGCCGGACATCGCAAGGCTGAAGCCGCCGCCGGCCGCGACGCCGTTGACCGCGACCACCACCGGCATCTGGCACTCGCGCAAGGCCTGCAGCGCCGGCCAATAGTGCTTCATCACGCCGACATAGATGTTGTCGCCGAGCGAGTTGAACGCCTTGAGATTCTGCCCGGAGCAGAAGCCGCGCCCCTCCCCGGTCAGGATCAGGGCGCGAATACCGGGGTCGACACCCATCTCGCCGATCGCGCGCGCGAGATCGCCGAGCAGTTCCGGCGTCATCGCGTTCAGGCTGGCCGGATCGTTCAGCGTCAGGATGCCGACCTTGCCGTCCCGCTCGCGCTTCACACTGCTCATTTTCCGCTTCCTGAAATTGGTTCTTGGTGTTGCACTGACAGTGCCATGCCTGACATGCTACGCCAACGTGCCCCACCCGCAACAAGAACAGCGAAAGCAACGCCATGTCCGACCAGTTCTCCAACTCGCAAGTGATCCGCAAGCCGGCCGTCAGCGCCAAGGGTGGCATCGTCGCAGCGCAGTCGCGCAAGGCGGCCGAAGTCGGCGCGGAGGTCTTGGCGGCGGGCGGCGATTGCGTCGACGCCGCGATCGCAACCACCTTTGCCCTTGGCGTGCTGGAGCCGTGGATGAGCGGCGCCGGCGGCGGCGGCGCGATGGTGCTGTATCGCGCCAAGGAGAACCGCGTCGAGGTGATCGACTACGGCATGCGCGCGCCCGACGGCCTGCGCCTGGAGGATTATCCGCTGACCGGCGGCGCGGCCTCCGACCTGTTCCCCTGGGCCCGCGTCAAGGACGACCGCAACCTGCACGGCCCGGGCTCGATCGCGGTGCCCGGCGTCGTTGCCGGCATGGAGGAGGCGCATCGCCGTCACGCCAGAATGCCCTGGAAGGATCTGCTGGCGCCGAGCGTCAAGCTCGCCGGCGAAGGCCTGCTGGTCGATTGGTGGACCACCGGGATGATCGCAAGCTCCGCTGCCGATCTGCGGCGGTATCCCGCCAGCGCCGCGGCGTATCTGCTGGATGGCCTGCCGCCGAATGCGCAATGGGGCATCAAGTCTATGGTCCGCATGCCGCAGGACGCGCTGAAGGCAACGATGGCGCAGCTTGCCGCGGCGGGGCCGCGCGATTTCTACGAGGGTGACCTGGCGCGCAGCATCGCCGACGATATCCAGGCCGCCGGCGGCGCGCTGTCGGTGCGCGATCTCGCCGCCTTCCGCGCCCATCTGCGCGAGCCGCTCAAGATTCCCTATCGCGGCGGCACGGTCTATGCGACGCCGGAACTGACCGCGGGACCCACCATGGCGCGCACGCTCGGTCTCCTGCAGAAGGCGCTTGCGCCCGCGCAGGGCGGTCCGGACGCTGTGGCCTATGCAGCCTATGCCGAGGCGCTGCAAGCCGCCTATCGCGAGCGGCTGAAGGACATGGGCGATGTCGACGGCCGCCGCGCGCTCGGCGCCGAGGCGGTCGCCCCATCCTGCACCACGCATTTCTCCGCGGTCGACCGCGACGGCAACATGGCCGCGGTGACGCAGACCCTGCTGTCGACTTTCGGCTCGAAATTCGTGACGCCGAACACCGGCCTCACCATGAACAACGGCATCATGTGGTTCGATCCGGCGCAAGGCGTCCCGAACTCGCTCGCGCCCGGCAAGCGTTGCCTGACCAACTACACACCCGTCGTGGCGCAGGCCGCCGACGGCCGCACGCTTGCTGTGGGCGCATCCGGCGGCCGCCGCATCCTGCCCGCGGTGTCGCAGCTGCTCTCCTTCGTGATGGATTTCGGCATGGATCTCGACGCCGCGATCCATCAGCCACGCATCGACGCCAGCGAGGGCGCGGTGGTGATCGGCGATGTCCGCCTGCCGCAGGCTGTGCGCGAGGCGCTGCGCGGCCGCTTCGACTATGAGGAGGCACGCATCCAGACCCAGCCGAAGAAGTTCGCCTGCCCCAGCATCGTGCTGCGCGATGGCACGACAAACAGCGGCGCCACCGAGCCGTTTCATCCGTGGAGCGATGCAATCGCGGAGCGGTGAGAAGGTCACGGCGCGCATAACAACAACAATCTCGGGAGGGCCGTCATGAACTACGAACAGATCACATGCGACGTCGACGGCTCCCTGATAATCGTCACGCTCAACCGCCCCGACAAGCTCAACGCCTATACCGGGACGATGGGCGCGGAGATCGCCGACGCCTTCCAGCGCGCTGACGAGGACGACAATGTCCGCGCGATCATCGTCACCGGCGCGGGCCGTGCGTTCTGCGCCGGCGCCGACGTCTCCGGCGGCGCCAATAGCTTCGACACCTCCGGCAGCCACGGCGCAGGCGTGTTCGCAAGCGCCGGCCAGCGCAGCGGCCGCTTCGTTGAGGCGATCTTCAACTGCCGGAAACCTTCGATCGCCGCGATCAACGGCGCTGCGGTCGGCGTCGGCATCACCATGACGCTGCCGATGGATATCCGCATCGCGTCTCGCGGCGCCAAGATCGGCTTCATCTTCGCGCGTCGCGGGCTGGTGCCGGAGGCGGGTAGTGCCTGGTTCCTGCCAAAGCTCGTCGGCCTGCCGCAGTCGCTGCGCTGGTGCCTCTCCGGCCGCACCTTCGATGCGGACGAGGCGCTGCAAGGCGGCCTCGTCAGCGAAGTGGTCGAGCCGGACGCCCTGCTGGAGCGGGCGCGTCAGATTGCCCACGAGATGACGGCGGAGACCTCGGCCGTGTCGGTCGCACTGACCCGCCAGATGCTCTGGCGCTTCGCCGGCGCGCCGGATCCGTTCGAACTGCTCGCGATCGACAAGCCGATGTCAGTCGAACGCGGCGGCCACGCCGACGTCCGCGAGGGCGTGCAGTCCTTCATCGAGAAGCGGAAGCCGGCCTTTCCGGGCAAGGTGTCGCAGGACATGCCGAGCCAATATCCGTGGTGGCCGGCGTCGGAGTAGAGCGCGCTCCGCCCTGATTCCGCTGTCACACTGTCAAACACCTTGTTCAGTGTCATCACCCGCGCCGGCGGGTGATCCAGTATTCCAGAGACAGCAGTACTTGAGCCGAGAGGTCCCGGCGTACTGGATCGCCCGGTCGAGCCGGGCGATGACATATCAGGATGGGGATACGGCCTCGCATTCTCGCGACACGAACTGTCCGAGTCTTGCCTCTTGTTTCGCCGCTTTGCGAGCAGAGGGCGCAGGGAAAGCCGGGTGCCGATCGCACCCGTGGCACGAATCCATCGTTGCGCTATAGTGAGAAGCCTCGGTCAACGATGGTTGGAGCACCGAAGAATGATTACCTGCTACCTGCGTTATGAGATCAGGCTGGGCAAGCTCGCCGACTTCGAGGCCTATGCTGCAATGTGGCTTGAGCTGCTGCCGCGGTTCGGCGGTATCCATCACGGCTACTTCCTGCCATCCGAAGGCGCGAGCGACGTCGCGTTGGCGATGTTCAGCTTTCCGAGCCTCGCCGCCTACGAGCAATACCGGAAGGATTCCGCCGACGATCCGGACGTGCAGAAAGCGATTGCTTTCGCCA
This sequence comes from Bradyrhizobium tropiciagri, assembly GCF_001189845.1. GTDB lineage: Bacteria > Pseudomonadota > Alphaproteobacteria > Rhizobiales > Xanthobacteraceae > Bradyrhizobium > Bradyrhizobium tropiciagri. Next base: position 1,555 of record NZ_LFLZ01000054.1, on the reverse strand, counting down.
AGGAGACGGGCTGCTTCACCCGCTATGATCGGTCGTTCTTCCGGCCGTTATTCCCGAAGGCGGCGTAAGGTCTGGGAAGCCAGCTGCGGGGTCATTCGCGCCGATCGACCACTCCCCGGTTTCGATCGCCTACACCCCGAGCTTGTCCCGCACCCGCCCGGTGAGCACCGCCGTGGTGACGCCGACCCGCCAGAAGGCGTGCATCGGGATCGGCTTGATGCCGGTCACGGGCATGTCGATGTCCGCCTTGGCACCGCCGATCAGGCGGCGGGCGAGCTGCGCGCCCATCGCGGTCGAAAGCGCGACGCCGCGGCCGTTGCAGCCGAGCGAGATCAGCACGTTCTCCGCGGGCTCGTGGACATGCGGATAGTGATCGGCGGTGATGGCGAGACGGCTGTTCCAGCCATGGGTCCAGCTCGTGCCCTTGAGCCGCGGCCACAGCCGCTCGGCGTAGCGGATCAGATAGGCGACGTCAGTCGGCTTGCTGATCCAGCGCATCGGCCCGCGGCCGCCCATCAGGAGCCGGTTGTGCTGGTCGATGCGGTAATAGACCGTGATATGGCCGCTCTCGTAGAGCACCGGACGCGTCGGCATGATCGAACGCGCGACCTCGTCGGACAGCGGCGCGGTGGCCGCGATCGACGAGAACACCGGCACGATGGTGCGGCGGAGCGCCGGCCAGAGATCATCGGTAAAGCCGTTGGTCGCGAGCAGCACCTTGTCGGCGTGCACGATTGCGCGCGGAGTTTCGATCCGCCAGCGGCCGCCGTCGCGGCGCAGCGACAACGCCGGCGTCTCGCCATGGACGGCAACGCCGGCGCCGATCGCAGCGCGCGCCAGCCCCCGCGCGTAGCTCAGCGGATGCAAATCGCCGCCGCGCACATCGAGCATCGCGCAGAGATAGCGGTCGCTGCCGGTCATCGCGCGCAGCTCGGCGGCGCTGAGCAGTTTTACGGGCATGCCGCGCCGGATGCATTGCTTCGCCGTGGTCTCGATCGCCGCAGCGCTCGCCTCATTGTAGGCGGCGCGCAGCGTGCCGCTCTGCCGCGCCTCGCAGGGGATCTGGTAGCGGCGGATCAGATCATGCGTGAAATTCGTGGTGCCGTAGGAGAACTCGATCATGCGGCGGCCGAGATCGGTGCCGAAATCCTGCTCGATCTGGTCGGGATCGTGCTTCAGCCCGGGATTGGTCTGCCCGCCATTGTTGCCGGATGCGCCCCAGCCCGGCTCCTGTGCCTCCAGCACGGTCGCGAGCACGCCCTGCTCGGCGAGGTGCAACGCGGTCGACAGGCCGGTGAAGCCGCCGCCGATGATCGCGACCGGCACGGTCTTGTCCGTCGTGAGCTGTGGCGTCGGCGTCGCTTCCACGGCGGTGTCGGCGTAGAGGCTGGGTGGGAGAGGAAGGCGGGTCGATGAGGTCATGATTGGAGCTCGTGCTTCACCTCTCCCATCGGGAGAGGTCGGCGCGAAGCGCCGGGTGAGGGGTTCAGGTCCCACGAGAGAGCGTCACCCCTCACCCGCATCGCATCTGACGATGCGATCCGACCTCTCCCAC
>NZ_LFLZ01000053.1 GCF_001189845.1 Bradyrhizobium tropiciagri | reverse complement strand
CATGCACACTGTTCAGAGTCGAAGAACTGAGATTTCCTTCGCCGTCCTTCTCAGTTGCCGTTACTGAAAGCGTAAACTGTCCTTCGAACTCTGTGGGAGGCGTGATCTTCAGGTTGGAAAGACTCCAGCCGCTCACATCTGCCGATGTAGCCCCCGTCACGGCGGTAAAGGAGTGACCTCCCGCACCATCCGACAGCGTGGCTCCCACTGGAATCCCACCGATCACCAACAATGCAAAACTGTTGTGATCTCCGGAAAATCCGCTAACGACCGCTCCTAAGTCGACGGCTATGGCCGAATTCTCATTGCCCACGGAATCGACAGGATTCAGCGTCGGCGCCAGCGGGTTGACGGTCACCGCCTCGGTCGCATTGGTCACCGGGCCAATGTTGCCCTCCGCGTCCTTCTCGATCGCCGCAAGGTTCAGCACAAAGTTGCTGTCGTTGGCCGGCTGGATCGTCAGGCTCGACAGATTCCAGGCGTGGACATCCACGCTGTTGGATGGACCACCGAAGGTATAGGTATGCGCCACCGTCCCGTCGCTCAGCACTGCACCCGCCGTCGCCCCACTGATCACCAGGCTGTTCAGCGTGTTGGTGCCGGCTGCATCGCCCGCCAGCTTGTTCAGCGTCAGCCCGACATTGAGCGCAATCGCCGAGCCCTCGACCCCGCTCGCCGCAACCGGCGCCAGCGTCGCCGCCAACGGATTGACGGTCACCGCCTCGGTCGCATTGGTCACCGGGCCAATATTGCCCTCGGCGTCCTTCTCGGTCGCCGCAAGTGTCAGCGTGAAATTGGTGTCGTTGACCGGGCTCACGGTGAGCGAACCCAGAGTCCAGCCGGCCACGTCAACCGACGTCTGGCCGGCGCTTGCCGTGAAGCTGTGACCGTTGCCGTCCGCCAGCGTCGCCCCGACCGGGATCGCACTGATCACCAGGCTGTTCAGCGTGTTGGTGCCGGCCGCATCGCCGACCAGCTTGTTCAGCGTCAGCCCGACATTGAACGCAATCGCCGAGCCCTCGACCCCGCTCGCCGCAACCGGCGCCAGCGTCGCCGCCAGCGGGTTAACCGTCACCGCCTCCGTCGCAGTGGTTAGCGGACCGATATTGCTCTCGGCGTCCTTCTCGGTCGCCGCGAGGTTCAGCACGAAGTTTGTGTCGTTCGCCGCCGTGACCGTCAGCGTGCCGAGATTCCAGCCCGCCAGGTCCACCGATGTGTGGCCGCTGGTCGCCGTGAAGCTGTGACCGTTGCCGTCCGCCAGCGTCGCCCCGACCGGGATCGCACTGATCACCAGGCTGTTCAGCGTGTTGGTGCCGGCCGCATCGCCCGCCAGCTTGTTCAGCGTCAGCCCGACATTGAGCGCAATCGCCGAGCCCTCGACCCCGCTCGCCGCAACCGGCGCCAGCGTCGCCGCCAGCGGGTTAACCGTCACCGCCTCCGTCGCAGTGGTTAGCGGACCGATATTGCCCTCGGCGTCCTTCTCGGTCGCCGCGAGGTTCAGCACGAAGTTTGTGTCGTTCGCCGGCGTGACCGTCAGCGTGCCGAGATTCCAGCCCGCCAGGTCCACCGATGTGTGGCCGCTGGTCGCCGTGAAGCTGTGACCGTTGCCATCCGCCAGCGTCGCCCCGACCGGGATCGCGCTGATCACCAGGCTGTTCAGCGTGTTGGTGCCGGCCGCATCGCCCGCCAGCTTGTTCAGCGTCAGCCCGACATTGAGCGCAATCGCCGAGCCCTCGACCCCGCTCGCCGCAACCGGCGCCAGCGTCGCCGCCAGCGGATTGACCGTCAGCGCCTCGAGAACCGCAGTATTCGAATTCCCGCTCCCGTCAGTAGCCACCGCCGCCAGGCTGAAGTTCGTATCGTTTGGCGGCGTGATGGTGAGCGTCGACAGATTCCAGGTGTGAACGTCGACGGAGGTCAGCCCGCTGGTCGCCGTAAAGGTGTGGGTTCCGTCGGTAAGAGTTGCACCGACCGGGATGGCGCTGACCATCAGCGAAACAATTCCGGCCGCATCGGAAGCGGCCAAGGTGCCGAGATGGATTGCAGTACCTTCGACGCCGGGCGTGCTAGCCCCCCATGTCACAGTCGGCGGCGTCTCATCGACAGTCACCGAATGGGAATCTGAAGCGGCTGTCGAGCTACCAACCTTCACTACAGCGGAAAGAGTATACGTGCCGTCCGGCAGTGAGGCATGAGCCAAGTCACCCGCTGGAATGACTGCGGACCATGTACCATTCGCGGCAACCGTGGCGGTGTAGCTATGACCATTCAGATTGATGATGAGGTGCGCGCTCGGCGTGAAATGCGTGACCGTGCCGGTGACGGTTATTGGAGCGCTTGCATCGGCAAGATTGATGAGCCAAGGGTTCGACTGGGTAGGCTCGATTGGATCAATGTGGACCGCGAAGGCGCTCGGCGGATCTACTGCGACAAAATCGCTGGGATTGAGCGCGGTAACTCCAGCGACGTCAAACTTCAAATCTGCAACACCGTCGCCGTTCGTGTCGGCATAAACATAGACCCCGCCGGATCCGTCGGGGGTGTACCAGACGCCATAACCATTGGCGGGCCCCATCGAGCCGGTGTTCGCCGGCTGTGGGCCAAACCAGCGAAATTCCGCAAGCCCGGCCGCAAACGCGGTCACGCCTCCCGCGCTCGAGACCGACTGGTCACTGATCAACTGGCTAAAGTCGAGCTTGTCCGAGCCAACCTGGAAATTCGTGATCTGGTCCCAGGTTTGCGCAAGTTGCCCGCCTGAATTGAGTTGTCCCGCCGCTGGGGAGTCGGTTGCTCTCGCATAAACGAAATAGTCGGAACCGATGCCGCCGGTAAGAACGTCCGCTCCCGCGCCGCCTTGAATAATATTGTGAATTGCAGCGTTGCTGGCGATGCCTTGAATATTGTCCTTGCCGGCGCTGCCGTCGATCGTATCGGTGATCAACTGGGTGGTGCTGGCGAACAGGCCAAGGTTGTTGATTTGCGAAACGAAATTTGAAATTGCCCCAGTGAAGCCGCTGATCAACGTCTGCGGCGATCCGCTAACCGTCTGGCCGGTGATCGCATCAAAATGGCCGACAGGCGTGCCGTACTGGTCGGTCTGTTCAAGAAAAAAGCCGGTCGCAAGCGTACCCTGATAATAAACGGACGCCGCACTGTTATAGCCGATGGTGTAATAATTCGATCCGACCTGGAACGTCAGCAACAGCTGACCAGCCTGGAATGCCTGTTGAATCGTGACGGTTTGTGTTGCATTTGCGCTTGTCGTCAGAAACGTCGAAATATCGCCCCAGTAAATATATTCGACACCATTGGTATCGTTGGTTTTGATCGCATCGAGAACGTTCAGATTATCCACGGTCGTGCCGTTACCACTATCGAGCACGCCCTGATAGGTGCGGATAGCATGATCCGTGATCGGTGGCGCCGCCGAATCCAAATGCCAGACGCCCCCTTTGCTGGCGTGCCCGACCTTGCCGCGGCTCGCTGCCACGCGAACGCCGCACGCCGCCGCAAGACACATCACAAGATCGCTCGCCTGCGCGTCCTCGTTGGCTACGTGACAAGCCCACAGCGCGATCTGCCCGTCAGGCGCCAGCGCTAAACCGATTCGAGCCAAGTCGCGTCCACTCGCTTGAACGCCCTCTTTCGTCAGTGCGCCGCCGGCAAAGCTGACTTCGCCTGGCGTTCCGTGCGCGATGACGTGAATCGCTTCCAACCCCCTCCTGCCCTTCAGCGCTCGCGCCATCTGGCGGGGTGCGGGTTCATTGTTGGAGAGCAGGATCGCCTCAACATCCGACCGGATGCCGGCAAGTAGCGTTTCGAGGTCATCGATGCCGCGGTCGATGAAGGCGATCTCGCGTTTAGAACTTGCGCCCGCGAACGCTCCGCATTGGCAATGATTGAGCCCGAACTTCGCGATGGCCACCGAGGTGTTCGGAGAGGCTGAAGCAACTTTGGATTGGGCGATCATGATACTGTCCTGCAATCGGCTGGGCTCAAAAAACGTCTATGTGGATGAGGTCGCTGTCGGCAACGACAGCGCTTCAAACGGGTCGCGCGCAGCGATTGGCGGCGCCTCTGTCAGGGCGGCCGACCAACTCGAGGCCGGTTGATCAATCAGCACCCGCGGACCGTTCGCTGTGAAGAGCAAAGGCCCCATCGAAAGATCGACTGACGTTGAAGGGGCAGAACTCGAAAGCTCGCGGAGATGCGCTTCAAGCTCGGACCAGTTGATTGGTGGCTCGGCCTTCCGGATCAAAATAACGCGACTCAATACACACTCCTAAAAACTCTGCCGACGCAGAGCGGGTGTGATTGCAATCGAAAATCAATTCATCAAACTACCCAAACGCTCGCTCAAAAAACCTGCGAGCGTTTCGACCGACAAGCAATTGCCACGCCTTTTATGTTATTTGCTCGTCCGCCGCGCTGTGAAAGACCTCGAACGCACTACCCTGCCCGCTTCGGTGCGGCTCTGAACTCCGCACGCATTAAAATTCTGTCTTTAAACTCTTCGTGAGAAGGCTTGCCCTGTGTCCGCAAAAAATGTGAGCAAACATCCCAAAACCTAATTTAGATGCAATTTGCCGCAAATTTGCGCGGCCGTCTAGCGCCGCAAGAGATCCTCGCTCTTAACATTAATGACGAACCGACAACGGGTTCCTTTGCGCCACACGTTGTATCCGTGGTCTTACGGGAGAACGCCGCATGACATGAGTTTTTCTGCCTAGCTTCGCGCCGTCTCAAAGGCAGTTCGTAGAATCCCCTCCGAGTCGCCCGCAACTATCCGGGTTCGATTGTCGCCATTGCGTGACCGCCAGCGGCGGCTTGCCCGCGTCGGCCGGCGCGGCCGATTGCCTGCGCGCTCTTAATCGAGAATCTGCGAAGCTTCTGGATCTGGATGTTTCGTTCGAGCAGGGTGCTCTCCCGAGATGCGCCCGTGTAAGTTTAGAACCACACACCACCTGAGAGAGACGAACAGGGGCGAACGAGGATTTAGATGATGTTCAACGTCACGAGCACCGAATTCCTGCTCTATGTCATCGCCGCACTAACCATTGCAGTGCTCATTGCTTGGGACAACCCGTGGATCATGGGACGAATATGATCCTTGAGAGATCGGCACGCGATGCAATCGGCGGCCTTACGAGAAAAGCCCGCGCCGCCAGGCATGCCGACGCGAACCTTTGGACGTACACGGTACGCCCCGTAACCCTGACCGCGGATTTCCGAGATGACGCCCGGCACCCCGACCACAGCGCGCCAGATCCAGAGCCGGCTCCTCCGATTTGCCCGCGAAGTAAGACTTGGGAGTGCGCCTTGGAGTTGCCGAGCTTCTTTTGCGCCCAAGTGAAAGGCCGAATCTGCGTTAAGCGCGCTCTCGATCCGTTCAACGGTACGGTGCATGCAAGTCACCGAAGCGTGAGAGAGCGCAGCTCTCGTTATCAGCCTGTTTCGGCGATCGCGATGTGTTTTCCAGCTTCGCGACGTCGATTCCGACAAAGTATCCCAACCTTCTGCCCCGGCTCGTCGTCCTGTGAACAGGATCGGCCCCGACCGCCCAGGTTCCCTTCGGACGCACAGGGTTAGCGCGAGTGGCCTCGCGGAAAGAGGCAAGACACAGCCTTTCGCTCAATAACAGCTCCCCGAATCCCCTCCGAGCCGACTGCAACTCTCGCCGTTGGATTGGCGCCACTGCGTGACTGCCGCCGGCGGCTCGCTGGCCTCGGCCGGCTTGGCCGGTAGCCTGCTACGCTCCTCGTCGAGGAGCTGCGAATGGAGCTTCTGGATCTGGACGTTTCGCTCGAGCAGGGAAATGGTCCTTGCCTGAACCTGCTCGGCCAGCGCCTTGCGCAGCGCGTTCTCGCGATCGAGCAGATCGGGAAACGGCAACAGCGGCCGGACGGGCTCGGTCGCCTTGATCACGCAGGACGCTCGCGCCATCGCCTGCGTGATCTGATCCGGAAAGGCGTTCCGGCAGTCCGCGAGGGCGCCGCTCAGGTTGACGGGCTCTGGCGCTGGTGTCGGCGTCCTTGTCGCCTCCGGCATCGGTACCGGTGCCGTAGTCGCCGCTGGCGTCGGCTCGGTGGCCGCTGTCGCCATCTCCGTTGTTGGGTCCGGTGTCGGTCCCGCCTCCTTTTCGATGACCTGGCGAGCGGCCCCGCAACAGGACAGCAGGATGCAGAACGAGAGAACGAGCAAGCATCTCGCGCGCTTGGCCAATCCTCCCTGGCGCAAGCCTCAATCGGGCGCCCGATTGTGAAATCGGTCACGGCAAGCCCCATCGCGAGCTCCCCACCCTGCCTCCTGCTGATACGAACATCACATCGCGCAATGGGTCGATCGCTACATTTGGTTAGCGATGGAGACGAGAGACTGGTTGAGGCGGCGCACCCGACACGCCGCCGCGCATCCACGCTCGCGCACTAGAATAATAAAGTGTCTGCGTAATGCGGGGCGCAAAGCCGTCATCCCTCCGGCGAAATTGGTATCGACCAAAACCTGCATCTGCAAAAAAGTAGTATCTCGAAATATCGCATTGGCACGAAATCGCGCCGTACACCTGATTGATTTTAGATGTAGTTTTGTTGGTGACGCAAGAGTCGCCTCAGGCGCAGCGGCGGTAGCTCGTCGGGCGAGCTGCACCACTGCCTGGTGCCCGCTTGCTCGACGATATCGAAGCGCATAGCGAGGCCATTCTTCGGACTCATTGCACCGGCGTGCGTTGCGGGCGCAAGCGGCAGCATTCTCAATGACGCCCGCTTCACCTTCATGCGACGGGCCGACCGTATGCTTGGATCCATTGGCTTATCAATAGGCGCACGATCCCCATGGCAGTCGCGCTGGTGCCGCAATTTCAACTTCATCCCGCCGAAATTTTCGCTTCATCCCAGCCGAGATCTTGCTCTAGGATCAGGCGTTTCAATGAGGGCGCCGAGCACGCGCTCGGGAATTTCCAGAACCAAAACGTAAAGCGACTGATCCGGCGTCATGGGGCTCGAGATGACCGATCGCATTGCACTTTTTATCGATGGTGCCAATCTGCACACCACGGTCAAGAACCTAGGCTTCGAAGTCGACTTCCGGCGTCTGCTTACGGAGTTCGGCAAGCACGGGCAGATCGTGCGCGCATATTTCTACACGGTGGTGAGGGACGACGACGAGTTCAGCAGCCTCCGGCCGCTGGTGGATTGGCTCGATTACAACGGCTATGCGGTCAGGAGAAAGGCAGCCAAGCAGCACGACGACGGCGATGGACGGCGGCGAATGAAGCGCAGCATCGGTATCGAGCTCGCGGTCGACGCGCTGGAAATCGCGCACCGCATAGACCATGCGTTCTTTTTTTCTGGCGATGGCGACTTGCGAGCCATTGTCGAAGCTGTCAGGCGGATGGGCGTCCGGGTCACTGTCGTCTCCAGCATTCGGACCAAGCCACCCATGATCGCCGATGAACTTCGCAGGCACGCTGACGTCTTCCTCGAACTCGACGGCCTCAGGCCATCGATCGAGCGTCCGGCGCATCCGATTGCGCCGGAGTAACGTCGCGGACGCCTTCGGACGTCGGCCGCAGGGATCTCTGGCAACGCGAGTACCGCTCGACCGACCGCGTCCGTACATCTCCGAGTTGCGCGGGCCTCGCGGGGACATCAGTATGATCCCAAGCAATGCAACTGCACAGGGAAAGCCAATGTGGAGGTCAGTCGGGTGCGTCTTGTTGTTGCTGACGACGACAGGCGCAGCAATAGCTGAACCCCTAAGGTTCGCCTGCGACACACCGCACGGCAAACGCGTCGAGCTTGGCGTCTCGGGCAAAAACAGTGACATTCAATGGATCGAGGACGATCTGGACACGGTCCGGCCATCCGTCGCGATCGATGGCGAAACCTTCTCGGTCACGTGGGGGACCTCTGTCGCAACGGAAGGCAAGGGAGCCAAGCTCACCACCTATGTCTTTGCGGCCGCCCACCGCACCGCTGCATCGGTCTTTGCGACCCGCATCGACGAGTCCACGGCCGAGATCTTCCGGTTCTATTTTGCCAGCAAGTCGCTCTACAAACTGACGAGCCGCCTGGCAGACCCCTCGCCCGATTCCAAGGCCGCGCCGTTCGTCGCGACCTACCTGGCGACATGCCGTAACCAGTAGCTTTGACCGCCCGTTAAGACGGGCTTAACTGTTCCAGGTACACCGGTGTTGCCTGCCGGCACCAGCTGGGATGCCCGGTCAAACTGCGCCAAGCAATTGATTTTTAATTAAATTCTCAATAATCTGCTCGCCAAAGCCGATTGCTCCGCCCAATTAGAGCCGCTGTGTGGCTGAAATGTCATAGGTTACGGAACCATCGTACGTTACGCTTTCGCGGATTCTACGTAATATTTTTTGCGAGTGTAGGGGCGGGGATTATGAAGTCGGCATACACGGTCATCGCGTGCCTCTGCTTGGCGGCAACGTCAGCGCGTGCCGAGTTTTTTTCCATTAACGATGCGTTGCGCCAGGCCATGCTGACCAACCCGGGCGTGGGCGAAGCCTCCGCAAATCGCCGAGCGACGGAAAGCGAGCTGAGGCAGACCCAGAGCACGTTGCTGCCGCAGGTGCGCATCGACGCCAGCTACGGTCCGGAAAAATTCGACCAGCCGCCGGGCTTCATCGCACCGACCATTCAGACGCCGACTGTGGGTGCAGGACCTTGGCGCAACGGCAGCCAGGAATCCGTGGTTGTACGCCAGCTGCTGTGGGACGGCTTCTCGTCGATCTATGACGTGTGGCGCCAGACCGCGCGCGTGAATGCTGCGGCCTCCCGCGTCAAGGAACGCACCGAGCTGCTGGCCCTCGACGCGGCCGAAGGCTACATGGACGTCGTGCGCTACATCCGGCTGGTGAGCCTCGCGCAGCAGAACGTCGCCAACCACGAAAAGATCTTTGCGAACGTGAACTCCCGCTTCTCGGGCGGCCGGGCTGGCGAAGGCGACCTGGAGCAAGCCCGGGAGCGCGTCGAGAGCGCCCGCGCGGCACTCGCCGAATTCCAGCGCAGCCTCGACGACGCAAGGGCGAAGTATCGCAAGGTCGTGGGCCTTGAGCCGATCAATGTTCGCTTCCCCGCTCCGCTCGGCGGATTGCCGCAGAGCCGCGACGAAGCGCTGGCGACCACGCTGCGGTTCAATTCGACGATCGCAGCGGCGCAGTCCGACGCCGACGCCGCCAAGCATGCGTTCAAGGCCACGGACGGAACGTTCGGCCCCAAATTCTATCTCGAGGGACGCGCAACCCACTACGACAACTCCTTCCCGTACGTGACCGCACCGGGAAATCCCGCCGTGACCCATGAGGATTACAGCGGCAAGGTGGTGATGTCCTGGGACATCTTCCGCGGCGGCCAGGACGCCTGGAACAGGTCGGAGAAGGCCGAGCGCTATACCGAAGCCACCATGCGCCACGCGCGCCTGCAGCGCGACGCCTATGAATCGATCGACAAGGCGTGGAATGCCCGTACGATTACGGCCACGCGCATCGCGGCGCTGACGCGCCAGCTGGAAGCCGACCGCAAGACCATCGCGGCCTTCCAGAAGGAATACGAGCTTGGTCAGCGCTCCCTGATCGACTTGCTCAACGCACAGAACCAGTTCTTCAACGCATCGGTCTCGCTCACCTCCGCCCGCAGCGTCGTCGTTTTCGCCGACTACCAGCTGCTGGCCGCGATGGGCACCCTGATCGAATATCTGAAGGCTCCTCCGCCGGTCGACGCGGCGCCCACCGACATGCTGTCGATCGGCCTGCCGCGCTATTCGTTCCCCACCCTTCGCGTGAACCTGCCGCAAACCGGCTCCGAGCCGCTGCACGTCGCCGTTCCGGGCCCGACCGCCACGGTTCGCCCCGCCAAGGGTTACAAGGGGGGCTATGCGTCGGCCCAGCCGGCGAAGGATGTCGGGTTTGCCGACCGGTTCACCGGTTCGACCACGACCGCTTCCGTGCCGGGCTCCGCGGAATGGATGCAGCAGCAGAAGAGCGCTGCGGACGGTCCGAACGTGATTTACGCGGATCCGTCGGTCACGGCGAATGCCAGCTCCTATGCCTCGACGAAGCCCCACTGGCTGCTGTCGGCCTTCCCGAGCTCCGCTCGATAGCAGCGGCCAACCAGAATCAGGACTTCCGGAAGGGCCCCAAATGGGGCCCTTTCGATTCCCGTATTAATACTTAAAGCAAGTTTCGCTGATTTTGTTCGCCGTTTGCTGTAGCCTGCCCGAAATCATCGAATGCGATTTCTGCATTTCCATTTTGGTTGTCGAGGTTTCAGTTGTTGTTTCGAACCCCCAGCGCGGCGGCTGACGCCGTTCGCACTTCGCCGGATGATGCAACTTCGAAGCCTGCCGCGCCCGCTCGGCCGCGTGCATTGGGCGACGATCCCCTCACCGCATCGCTGACTTTTCTCGCGGCTCATCACGGCCGCGCCGTCAGCCGCGAAGCGCTCCTCGGCGGACTTCCGATCACAGACGGGCGGCTGTCCGTTTCGCTCTACGATCGCGCGGCAAGGCGCGCGGGCCTGGAGACCGAGGCGATCAAGCGCGACATTTCGAACATTCCCGCGCTGGTCTTGCCGGCCGTCCTGATCATGAAGAACGGCTCTGCGCTCATCCTGCTCGGCACGGACGCAGCGGGCAAGACGGTCAAGATCGTCGATCCGGCCACGCCGAATGCCCCGCGCGTCGCCGACATCGCTTCGCTTGCCTCGGACTATACCGGCTACGCGTTCCTGGTGAGAAGCGCCGCGCAGGCCGACGCGCGTACCGTCGCCGCAGGAGACATTCCCAACAACCACTGGTTCTGGTCGGTGGTGAAGACGCACTGGCGCAGCTACGGACACATCGCGATCGCCGCCTTCCTGACCAACATCCTCGCGCTGGCGACGCCGCTGTTCACGATGAGCGTCTACGACCGCGTCATCCCCAACGGGGCGATCCCCTCCCTGATCGCCCTCTCGATCGGCATGGGGCTCGGCATCGTCTTCGATTTCATCTTCCGCATGGTCCGCAGTCGCATGATCGACGTGACCGGCAAGACCATCGACGTCGTGCTCGCCGCCAACATCTTCGAGCACGTGATGTCGGTGAAGATGGCGCAGCGGCCGACCTCGGTCGGCATCATCGCCAACCAGCTCCGCGACTTCGACTCGGTGCGCGAATTCTTCACGTCCGGAAGCGTGGTTTCGGCGACGGACCTGCTGTTCGCCATCCTGTTCGTCGGGGTGCTGTTCATCATCGCCGGGCCGCTGGCCTGGATCCCGCTGGTCATGCTCCCGCTGGTCATGCTGATCGGCTTCCTGCTGCAGCGGCCGCTCGATCGCGCGATGAAGCGCCTGCAGGCCGAATCCGCCGCCCGGCACGGCGTGCTCGTCGAGTCCCTGTCCAGCCTCGAAACCGTCCGCGCAACCGGCGCCGAGGCGCGGATGCAGACCTTGTGGGAACGCTCGGTCGCGGCGACCGCCCGATCCGGTGAGGACGTTCACTTCTGGTCGTCGATGTCGCTGACCAGCGCGAGCACGGCCCAGCAGATCACCAGCCTGCTGCTCGTCGTCGTCGGCATTTTCCTGATCCTCGACGGCAAGCTGAGCGTCGGCGCGCTGGTCGCCGCAAACATGCTCGCCGGCCGCATCCTGGCGCCGATCGCCGGCATCGCCTCCGTCATCACCAAGGGAACGCAGACGCTGTCGTCCCTCAAGGCGATCGATCGCATCATGTCGATCGAGCGCGAACGCTCGCCGACCCGGTCCTATGTCGCAAGACGGATCGACGACGGTAAGATCGCCTTCGAGAACGTGTCGTTCGCCTACCCCAACGCGCCGGGCAACGCGCTGGAGAAAGTCAGCTTCAAGATCGAGGGCGGAGAAAAGGTCGGCATCATCGGCCGGGTCGGATCCGGCAAGACCACGGTCGGCCGGTTGCTGCTCGGATTCTACGAGCCGAAGGAAGGCCGCATCCTGGTCGACGGCGTCGACTCGCGGCAATACGATCCTTCGGACCTGCGCGCCGGCATCGGCTTTGCGATGCAGGATACCGACCTGTTCTACGGCAAGCTGCGCGACAACATCGCCCTCGGCAAGCCGGAGGCGACCGACGAGGAAATCCTGCATGCCGCGCGGCTCTCCGGCGTCGAGAGCTTCATCGCCGGCCACCCGATGGGCTATGACATGCCCATCTCGGAAGGCGGCCGCAGCCTGTCGGGCGGGCAGAAGCAGGCGATCGGACTGGCGCGCGTCCTGATCCGCAAGCCGCGCGTGCTCTTCCTCGACGAGCCGACCGCGCATTTCGATATTCGCAGCGAGCAGGAATTCCTCGAGCGGCTCAAGGGGCTGCGCGACGATCGCATGACCATCATCATTTCGACCCATCGTCTGTCATTGCTGAACATGGTCGATCGCCTGCTGCTGTTCGACAACGGCCGCCTGGTGGCCGACGGCCCGCGCGACAAGGTGCTCGCCCTGCTCCAGGGCAGGCCCGCATCCGCGGCGCCTGCACCCGAGAATACGATCCAGCCGAAATCTGCATAACGAGCGAATATTATGGCGTCTTCCGATTTTGCGTTTGCAAACGACATCCGGTCCGCGGCGCTGCTGCGCACGCCCCGCACCTCCCGCATGCTGCTGTGGACGTCCTGCGCGCTGCTGGCGACGTTTGTGGTCTGGGCGCATTTTGCCGTGCTGGACGAGGTCAAGCGCGGCAGCGGCCGCGTCGTGCCGTCGCGGCAGATGCAGGTGGTGCAATCACTCGAAGGCGGCATCGTCGGCGACATCCTGGTGCGCGAAGGCGACATCGTTCAGCAGGGCCAGTCGCTGATGCGCATCGACGATACCAAGTTCGCCTCCGAGTTCGGCGAGATCCGCGAGCGCCGCGCGGCGATGGCGGCACGGGTGGCCCGCCTCGACGCCGAGGCGCGGGGACGAAGCGAGATCGCCTTCCCCGATGAAATCGACAAGGTGGTTCCTGCCGCCGTTGCAACCGAAGCCAGCGTGTTCAAGATGCGTGGTCAGAAGGTCGCGCAGGACATCGACGTCCTCAATCAGCAGGTTACCCGCCTCACCGGCTCGCTGAAGCTCCTGGAACGCGAGCAGACCCTGACCCGCAAGCTCTATGATCAGAAAGTCGTACCAGAGATCGAGATGCTGCGGCTTGATCGGCAGGCAACCGAGATGAAGGGCCAGCTCGCCGAAGCCCAATCGAAGATCGCGAACATCACCGCGTCCTTCCGTTCGCAGGCCGATGAGGATCTCGCCAAATCGCGTGCCGACCTCGCCGTGCTCGACGAGAACATCAAATCCGCCCAGGACCGGGTGCGCCGCACCGATCTGAGGGCGCCGGTTCACGGCATCGTCAATAAACTGAACATCAGCACCATCGGTGCCGTCGTGCAGCCTGGCGCCAACCTCATGGATATCGTGCCGCTCGACGACACGCTGCTGGTCGAGGGCCGGATCCGTCCCCAGGACATCGCCTTCATCCGTCCCGACCAGGATGCGGTGGTGAAGATCAGCGCCTATGACTCCTCGGTCTACGGATCGCTCAAGGGCAAGGTCGAACGCATCAGCGCCGACACGATCGTCGACGACAAGGCGGAGAGGACCGAGCGTCAGGAAACCTTCTATCGGGTGATGGTGCGCACCGATAAGAACCATCTCGGCACCGAGCAGCATCCGCTGCCGATCATTCCCGGCATGGTGACCACGGTCGAAGTCCTGACCGGCGAGAAATCCGTGCTGGACTACATCGTGAAGCCCGCCCGCCTGCTGCGTGACGAGGCCCTGCGCGAGCGCTGATCCGGCCCACGGGCTCCGTGGTTAACCGATCATCACTTCAAGTCGTTCAATTTCGAACGAACCGGAAAACCCTGGATTGACCGCCTTCTCGACAATCCAGTCGGCGGCCCCCTCCACTTAACCCGGCTTAAGCGGCCAAGCCGCCAGTCTGCGTCCCGATAACAGCGGGGACGCAGATCGACGCACAGACGTTGACGGTCCCCGGCATTGGGGACGTCATATGAAGTCGCTGAAGTTTGCTTCGTCGGCCGTCATGGCCGTGGCTGCATTTTCAATAAGTCTTTGCGTTGCGCCGTCTGCGTTTGCCGCGGACGAACTCTCCTTCGGCGCTCCCGCCGGCGAGCTTGCGCCGGCGTCGGATGCCGCGTCGAACCGCCCGCCCGCCACCTTCTTCACCATCACCGACGTCCTGGCCAAGCTCGACCGCCAGCGCGGCCGCGGTCCGAACGCCATTCGCACCGCCGCGCTGACGCCGCCGAATACGGCGACCGATGCGTTGCCGGCGGCGAAGCCGCTTCTGCCCGAAGGCACCGAGCCGTTCGGCCTGTTCACCTTTCGCGCGCCGGAGAACGGCCTGTGGCGCAAATGGCGCGGCCTCGAATCCGATCTCGCCAGGGAGCGCACCGTCCTCGAGCAGTGCCGCGAGAACACGGCCGGCTGCCCGCCCAATGCCGCGCAGTTCCTTCGCCTGATCAATGCGGTCAAGGCCAAGTCCGGACGCGACCGGCTGGATGAGGCCAACCGCGCCGTCAACCAGTCAATCCGCTATGTGAGCGACTTCGCCCAGTATGGCGAGGCCGACCGCTGGACCGCGCCGCTCGCCACCTTCGCCACCGGCAAGGGCGATTGCGAGGACTACGCGATCGCGAAATACATCGCGCTCAGCGAAGCCGGCTTCCCGCGCGAGGAGCTGCGCCTGGTGCTCGGCCGCGATCGCGCCATCCGCCAGGATCACGCCGTGCTGGCGGCACGGCTGGATGGCCATTGGCTGATCCTGGACAGCCGCCGCTCCGAGCTGATCGACGACGGCGAGCTCGCCAACTTCACGCCGATGTTTGCGATCAACGAGCGCGGCGTGCAGCTGTTTGCGGCGCCCTACGCCAAGCGGCTGCCGCTTGGCGACGAACTCGATGCCGCACCGGCGGCCGCCAATACGGCAGATACCGAATGGACCGGCGTAGAACCGCGCGAGGCCGCGAGCCCGCTGCCGGGCTTCCTGCCCGTGCTCATGTAGCGCAAGGCAAATTTCAGCCCAGAAAAATTCCGAAAGAAATCCAACAAAAAATCCGCGGGGTGGTCTCCGCGGATTTTCGCTTTTGCTGCAAGCCTGGCCTAGAAAATATGAATGTTCGCGGCCGCTGGCACGCCGGTGCTCAGATGTGCGAGGTCCACCTTGTCGGAGCCGGTGCCATTTGCCGAGTACCAGAGCTCATGCGTCGTATTATTGAAGAAGAACTTGTTGGTGCTGGCGCTTTCGTTCCAGGCGGTCGCGTTGTTCTCAGTCCCGCCCGTGGTTGCCGATGTCGTGAACTGGCTCGCCGTAAGAGCATTTGAAGTGCCCGCCGGGAGGCTTAGACCGGCCACGTCGAGAAGGACCAAGTCGCCGCTGCTGTTGAAATCACTAATGGTAAAGTGGGCGGCGAGATTGAGAACGAACTTGTCGTCCCCACCATTACCAGTGAGCGTTTCATTGGTTGCTCCGGCGACAATGACGTCATTGCCGGCCGTGCCCTGAAGGGTCGTGCTGCCATTGATGTTGATATTGATCGTGCCCGACGCTGTATCACCGTCACCGTCAACCGTCGACACGTTGAAGCTTAGGTTCTCGGAGAGATTCTGGGTCGATTCAACCCCGACGCTGACCAATTCGACCTTGCCGCTGCCCGTCACATCCGTGAACTGGACCGTGTAAAGCTGCAAGCCGGCGGGCGCTGCCGGGGTCGACCATTCATTGGCGACCGAGGTGTGCAGGGAAGGATCGAAATCACCCGACACCGACACGATGGAAGCCGCGTTCACCCCGTCCCAATAGGAAACGACGTAGTGAATATCGTTCCCGGCCGAGTAGTTGGAGAACGTGTAGTTCGCGACCCCTTCGTTTGCCGGCGGATGGAAAGCTGCGTTGTGCACCGGGCTGGCGATTGCGCCGTTCGTGAAATCGAACAGCATCTTTTCATTGACATCGAAGTTATTGTTGCCGACGCCCCAACCGGCGGTGGATCCGTTCACGCCACTTTGAGTACCGTTGGAGGCCGTGCCCGAAATAACCGCCAATTGGTCGGCAGCCGAACCCAGGATCTGCTCTGTCGAAGGTCCGGAGCCAAACGAGGTGGCGCTGCCGACGTTCTCGATCGTTGTGGCAGTGAACGGCTGCAACAAATCGAACGTGTATTGATCGGTCGTGGGATCCACCGTCAGCGTGAAGATATCGTTCGCCGCCGACGGAGCCGCGCCGATATAGGCGGTCAGGACATGTCCCGATGCGTCAATGGAGTAATGCACAGCCTGGCCGTCGAACGTCAGGCCCACTGGCGGCGTGTCGCCGGCCAAGGTCAAGGCGTATGCACCGAAGCCGTCGGCGCCGGAGAACACGGGCAGGTTGCCGATGACGGCTATTCCCGCGATGTCCGGGATGATCCCATTCTCGATCGTGCCAAATTGCGGACCGTCGTCGTGGAACGTGACGTGGGTGCTGAGGTCGAGGTTCTGGCTGGCGCTGTCACCATCCTTGTCGGTCACCGTCGCCGTCAGCGTCACCAGGGCGCCGGTCAGGCTGATGCCTTCACCGGTGTCCGGGCTCGAGGCCGTATTCTCGTGCACCGCGCGATCCTGCGTGAGCGTCACATTGCCCGTCGCCGGATCGACCGTCAGCGTGAACACCAGCCAGGCAGCCTGGCCCTCATGGCCCGCCACATAGCCGGAGATCGTGTTGCCGCTCTTGTCGAGCACGACGCCGAGACCGGAGGCGCTGTCGATCAGGTTGGTCGCCGTGCCGTTGGCCGCAATGTTCAGCGCATAGGTCAGCAACTGCTGACCATCCGCGCCGGTTTTCACCGTGAAGGCATTGGCGAAGCTTTCGGTGTCCAGCGTATGGCCTTGGGTCGCCACCAGATCCGGCGTCGAGCCGTTGACCCCCGCATTGGTCGAGGCCGAGAGGTACGCCTCAAAGGTGTTCAGCGAACCAACTCGGCCGCTCAATCCAATTGACGGACCGTCGTCGTGGAACGTGACGTGGCTGCTGAGATCGAGGTTCTGCGCGGCACTATCACCGTCCTTGTCGGTGACGGTCGCGGTCAGCGTCACCAGGCCGCCGGTCAGGCTGATGCCCTCGCCGGTATCCGGGCTGGAGGCCGTGAGCTCGTGCACCGCGCGATCCTGCGTCAGCGTCACGTCGCCGGTCGCGGCGTTGACCGCCAGCGTGAACACCAGCCAGGCCGCGTCATTTTCATGACCGGTCACATAGCCCGAGATCGTGTTGCCAGTCTGGTCAAGCACGACGCCAAGACCGGAGGCGCTGTCGATCAGGTTGGTCGCGACCCCGTTGGCCGAGATGCTCAGCGCATAGGCCGTCGTTGCATTGTCGGCACCGGTCACCACCGTGAACGCGCCGGCGAAGTTCTCCTTGTCGAGGGTATGCCCCTGGGTCGGCACCAGATCCGGCGTGGAGCCGTTGATGCCGGCATTGGTCGAAGCCGACAGATAGGCCTCAAAGGTATTCAGCGAGTTGACGTTCCCGCTCAGCGTGATCGACGGACCATCGTCGTGGAACGTGACGTGGCTGCTCAGATCGAGCTTCTGGGCGGCGCTGTCGCCGTCCTTGTCGGTCACCGTCGCGGTCAGCGTCACCAGGCCGCCGGCCAGGCTGATGCCCTCGCCGTTGTCCGGGCTCGAGGTGGTGAGCTCGTGGACCGCGCGATCCTGCGTCAGCGTTACGTCGCCGGTCGCGGTGTTCACCGTCAGCGTGAACACCAGCCAGGCCGCGTCATTTTCATGGCCGGTCACATAGCCGGAAATCGTGTTGCCGCTCTGGTCGAGTACGACGGCAAGGCCAGACGCGCTGTCGATCAGATTGGTCGCGACCCCGTTGGCCGAGATGCTCAGCGCATAGGCCGTCGTTGCATTGTCGGCACCGGTCACAACCGTGAACGCGCCGGCAAAGCTCTCCTTGTCGAGGGTATGCCCCTGGGTCGGCACCAGATCCGGCGTCGAGCCGTTGATGCCGGCATTGGTCGAAGCCGACAAATAGGCCTCAAAGGTGTTCAGCGAGTTGACGTTCCCGCTCAGCGTAATCGACGGGCCGTCGTCGTGGAACGTGACGTGGCTGCTGAGGTCGAGCTTCTGGGCGGCGCTGTCGCCGTCCTTGTCGGTGACCGTCGCGGTCAGCGTCACCAGGCCGCCGGTCAAGCTGATGCCTTCGCCGTTGTCCGGGCTCGAGGCGGTGAGCTCGTGCACCGCGCGATCCTGCGTCAGTGTCACGTCGCCGGTCGCGGTGTTCACCGACAGCGTGAACACCAGCCACGCGGCGTCACCTTCGTGGCCGGTCACATAGCCGGAGATGGTGTTGCCGCTCTGGTCGAGCACGACCGCGAGGCCGGACGCGCTGTCGACCAGGTTGGTCGCAGTGCCATTGGCCGTGATGCTCAGCGCATAGGCCGTCGTTGCATTGTCGGCGCCGGTCACGACCGTGAACGCGCCGGCGAAGCTCTCCTTGTCCAGGGTATGGCCCTGGGTCGGCACCAGATCCGGCGTCGAGCCGTTGATGCCGGCATTGGTCGCGGCCGACAGGTACGCCTCGTAGGTGTTCAGCGAGTTGACGTTCCCGCTCAGCGTGATCGACGGACCATCGTCATGGAACGTGACATGCGAGCTGAGGTCGAGCTTCTGGCTCGCGCTGTCACCGTCCTTGTCGGTGACCGTCGCCGTCAGCGTCACCAGACCGCCGGTCAGGCTGATGCCCTCGCCGTTGTCCGGGCTCGAGGCGGTGAGCTCGTGCACCGCGCGATCCTGCGTCAAGGTCACATCGCCGGTCGCGGTGTTCACCGTCAGCGTGAACACCAGCCAGGCCGCGTCATTTTCATGACCGGTGACATAGCCGGAGATGGTGTTGCCGCTCTGGTCGAGTACGACGGCAAGGCCAGAGGCGCTGTCGATCAGATTGGTCGCGACCCCGTTGGCCGAGATGCTCAGCGCATAGGCGGTCGTTGCATTGTCGGCACCGGTCACGACCGTGAACGCGCCGGCGAAGCTCTCGGTGTCGAGGGTATGCCCCTGGGTCGGCACCAGATCCGGCGTCGAACCGTCAACGCCCGCATTGGTCGCGGCCGACAGGTAGGCCTCAAAGGTGTTCAGCGAACCAACTCGGCCGCTCAATCCAATTGACGGACCGTCGTCGTGGAACGTCACATGGCTGCTGAGATCGAGGTTCTGGGCGGCGCTGTCGCCGTCCTTGTCGGTCACCGTCGCCGTCAGCGTCACCAGGCCGCCGGTCAGGCTGATGCCCTCGCCGTTGTCCGGGCTCGAGGCGGTGAGCTCGTGCACCGCACGATCCTGGGTCAAGGTCGCGTCACCGGTCGCGGTGTTCACCGCCAGCGTGAACACCAGCCAGGCCGCGTCACCCTCATGGCCGGTCACGTAGCCCGAGATCGTGTTGCCGGTCTGGTCCAGCACCACGGCAAGGCCGGAGGCGCTATCGACCAGGTTGGTCGGCGTGCCGTTGCCGGCAATGCTCAGCGTATACGCCGTCGTCGCATTATCAGCGCCGGTCACAACCGTGAACGCGCCGGCGAAGCTCTCGGTGTCGAGGGTATGACCCTGGGTCGGCACCAGATCCGGCGTGGAGCCGTTGATGCCGGCATTGGTCGAGGCCGAAAGGTAGGCCTCAAAGGTGTTCAGCGAACCAACTCGGCCGCTCAATCCAATTGACGGACCGTCGTCGTGGAACGTCACATGGCTGCTGAGATCGAGGTTCTGGGCGGCGCTGTCGCCGTCCTTGTCGGTCACCGTCGCCGTCAGCGTCACCAGGCCGCCGGTCAGGCTGATGCCCTCGCCGTTGTCCGGGCTCGAGGCGGTGAGCTCGTGCACCGCACGATCCTGCGTCAGCGTCACATCGCCGGTCGCGGTGTTGACCGCCAGCGTGAACACCAGCCAGGCGGCGTCACCTTCGTGGCCGGTCACATAGCCGGAGATCGTATTGCCGGTCTGGTCGAGCACGACGGCAAGGCCGGAGGCACTGTCGATCAGGTTGGTCGCCGTGCCGTTGCCGGCAATGCTCAGCGTGTACGTCGTCGTCGCATTGTCGGCACCGGTCACAACCGTGAATGCGCCGGCGAAGCTCTCGGTGTCGAGCGCATGGCCCTGGGTCGGCACCAGATCCGGCGTGGAGCCGTTGATGCCGGCGTTGGTCGAAGCCGAGAGGTATGCCTCAAAGGTGTTCAGCGAGTTGACGTTCCCGCTCAGCGAGATCGACGGACCGTCGTCGTGGAACGTGACATGCGAGCTGAGGTCGAGGTTCTGCGCGGCACTATCACCGTCCTTGTCGGTGACGGTCGCGGTCAGCGTCACCAGGCCACCAGTCAGGCTGATGCCCTCGCCGTTGTCCGGGCTGGATGCGGTGAGTTCATGCACCGCGCGATCCTGCGTCAAGGTCACGTCGCCGGTCGCGGTGTTGACCGTCAGGGTGAACACCAGCCAGGCCGCGTCGCCTTCATGGCCGGTCACATAGCCGGAGATGGTGTTGCCGGTCTGGTCCAGCACCACGCCGAGACCAGAGGCGCTGTCGATCAGATTGGTCGCGACCCCGTTATTCGAGATGCTCAGCGCATAGGCCGTGGTCGCATTATCAGCGCCAGTCACAACCGTGAACGCACCGGCGAAGCTCTCGGTATCCAGCGCATGGCCCTGGGTCGGCACCAGATCCGGCGTCGAGCCGTTGATGCCGGCGTTGGTCGCGGCCGACAGATAGGCCTCAAAGGTGTTCAGGGAGTTGACGTTCCCGCTCAGCGCGATCGACGGACCATCGTCGTGGAACGTCACATGCGAGCTGAGATCGAGCTTCTGGCTTGCGCTGTCGCCGTCCTTGTCGGTGACCGTCGCGGTCAACGTCACCAGGCCGCCGGTCAGGCTGATGCCCTCACCGGTATCCGGGCTCGAGGCGGTGAGTTCATGCACCGCGCGGTCTTGCGTCAAGGTCACATTGCCCGTTGCCGGGTCGACCGTCAGCGTGAACACCAGCCACGCAGCGTCATTTTCATGACCGGTCACATAGCCGGACACCGTGTTGCCGGTCTGGTCGAGCACCACGGCGAGACCGGAGGCGCTGTCGATCAGATTGGTCGCGGTGCCGTTGCCCCCGATGCTCAGCGCATAGGCCGTGGTCGCATTGTCGGCACCGGTCACGACCGTGAACGCACCGGCGAAGCTCTCGGTGTCCAAGGTGTGGCCCTGGGTCGGCACCAGATCCGGAGTCGAGCCATTGATGCCGGCGTTGGTCGAGGCCGAAAGGTAGGCCTCAAAAGTGTTCAGCGAACCAACTCGGCCGCTCAATCCAATTGACGGACCGTCGTCGTGGAACGTGACGTGGCTGCTCAGATCAAGGTTCTGCGCGGCACTATCACCGTCCTTGTCGGTGACGGTCGCGGTCAGCGTCACCAGGCCACCAGTCAGGCTGATGCCTTCGCCGGTGTCTGGGCTGGAGGCGGTGAGCTCGTGGACCGCGCGGTCCTGCGTCAAGGTCACGTCGCCGGTCGCGGTGTTCACCGACAGGGTGAACACCAGCCACGCCGCGTCACCCTCATGGCCGGTCACGTAGCCCGAGATCGTGTTGCCGGTCTGGTCCAGCACCACGGCAAGGCCGGAGGCGCTATCGACCAGGTTGGTCGGCGTGCCGTTGCCGGCAATGCTCAGCGCATACGCCGTGGTCGCATTATCAGCGCCGGTCACAACCGTGAACGCGCCGGCGAAGCTCTCGGTATCCAGCGCATGACCCTGGGTCGGCACCAGATCCGGCGTCGAACCATTGATGCCGGCATTGGTCGAAGCCGACAGATAGGCCTCAAAGGTGTTCAGGGAGTTGACGTTCCCGCTCAGCGTCACCGACGGACCGTCGTCGTGGAACGTGACATGCGAGCTGAGGTCGAGGTTCTGCGCGGCGCTGTCACCGTCCTTATCGGTCACCGTCGCGGTCAGCGTCACCAGACCATTGGAGAGGCTGATGCCTTCGCCGGTATCCGGGCTCGATGCGGTGAGCTCGTGCACCGCACGGTCCTGCGTCAAGGTCACGTCGCCGGTCGCGGTGTTGACCGACAGCGTGAACACCAGCCAGGCCGCGTCATTTTCATGGCCGGTCACATAGCCGGAGATGGTGTTGCCGGTCTGGTCCAGCACCACGCCGAGACCAGAGGCGCTGTCGATCAGATTGGTCGCCGTGCCGTTGCCGGCAATGCTCAGCGCATAGGCGGTCGTCGCATTGTCCGCGCCGGTCACCACCGTGAATGCGCCGGCGAAGCTCTCGGTATCCAGCGCATGACCCTGGGTCGGCACCGCATCCGGCGTCGAGCCGTCGATGCCCGCGTTGGTCGCGGCCGACAGATAGGCCTCAAAGGTGTTCAGGGAGTTGACGTTCCCGCTCAGCGTCACCGACGGACCATCGTCGTGGAACGTCACATGCGAGCTGAGGTCGAGGTTCTGCGCGGCGCTGTCGCCGTCCTTGTCGGTGACCGTCGCCGTCAGCGTCACCAGACCGCCGGTCAGGCTGATGCCTTCGCCGGTATCCGGGCTCGAGGCGGTGAGCTCATGCACCGCGCGATCCTGCGTCAAGGTCACGTCGCCGGTCGCGGTGTTGACCGCCAGCGTGAACACCAGCCAGGCCGCATCGCCTTCATGGCCGGTCACATAGCCGGAGATGGTGTTGCCGGTCTGGTCCAGCACCACGCCGAGACCGGAGGCGCTGTCGATCAGATTGGTCGCCGTGCCGTTGCCGGCAATGCTCAGCGTGTATGCCGTGGTCGCGCCGTCGGCGCCGGTCACCACCGTGAACGCACCGGCGAAGCTCTCGGTATCCAGCGCATGGCCCTGGGTCGGCACAGCATCCGGCGTCGAGCCGTTGACGCCCGCGTTGGTCGCGGCCGACAGATACGCTTCAAAGGTGTTCAGCGAGCCAACATTTCCGGTCAGCGCGATCGACGGGCCATCGTCGTGGAACGTCACATGCGAGCTGAGGTCGAGCTTCTGGGCGGCGCTGTCGCCGTCCTTGTCGGTGACCGTCGCTGTCAGCGTCACCAGACCATCGTTCAGGCTGATGCCTTCACCGGTGTCCGGGCTGGAGGCGCTGAGCTCGTGCACCGCACGATCCTGCGTCAGCGTCACGTCGCCGGTCGCCGTGTTGACCGCCAGCGTAAACACCAGCCAGGCGGCGTCACCTTCATGGCCGGTCACATAGCCGGAGATCGTATTGCCGGTCTGGTCGAGCACGACCGCGAGGCCGGAAGCGCTATCGATCAAATTGGTCGCGGTGCCATTGGCCGCGATGCCCAGCGTGTACGCCGTGGTCGCGCCGTCGGCGCCGGTCACCACCGTGAACGCGCCGGCGAAGCTCTCTGTGTCGAGCGCATGGCCCTGCGTCGGTACCGCGTCCGGCGTCGAGCCGTTGACGCCCGCATTGGTCGCAGCCGACAGAAACGCCTCGAAGGTGTTCAGCGAACCGACCGTCCCGCTCAGCGAGATCGACGGACCATCATCGTGGAATGTGACGTGGCTGCTCAGGTCGAGCTTCTGGCTCGCGCTGTCGCCGTCATTGTCGGTCACGGTCGCCGTCAGCGTCACCAGGCCGCCGGTCAGGCTGACGCCCTCATGGGTGTCCGGGCTCGAGGCAATGTTCTCGTGCACCGCGCGATCCTGCGTCAGCGTCACGTCGCCGGTCGCGGTGTTCACCGTCAGCGTGAACACCAGCCAGGCCGCCTGGCCCTCATGGCCGGTGACATAGCCGGAGATCGTGTTGCCGCTCTGGTCGAGCACGACGGCAAGGCCAGATGCGCTGTCGATCAGATTGGTCGCGGTACCATTGGCTGCGATGCTCAGCGCATAGGCCGTGGTGCCGCCGTCGGCGCCGGGCACGATCGTGAACGCGCCGGCAAAGCTCTCCTTGTCGAGCGCATGCCCCTGCGTCGGCGACGCATCCGGCGTCGAGCCGTTGATGCCGGCATTGGTCGCGGCCGACAGATAGGCCTCGAAAGTGTTCAGCGAACTCGCCGTCCCGCTCAGCGAGATCGCCGGGCCGTCGTCGAGGAACGTCAGATGCGGACCGACATCGGCGGTCGCGGTGCCCGTCTGGTTGAAGTTATCCGTCACCGTCGCCGTCAGCGTCACCATCCCGGCAGGCAGATGCACGCCTTCATTGATGTCGCCGCCCGCTTCGCCGGCGCCCTCGTGCATCGCGCGCAGATCGGTGAGCGTGATATGACCAGTCGCGTCCACGGAGATCGTGAAGTCAGCGAGGCCGTTCTGGCCGCCTTCCCGGCCGACGATCTGTCCGTTCTCCTGGAACAGGAACACGTGATGGCCGGTCTGCGAATCGATCAGGCCGGAGTCAACGCCTTGCGCGCTGATCGACAGCGCAAAGGCCAGCGACTTCTCGCCGCCGGGCACGGTGATGGTGAACGGCATCAGCCCGCTCGCCACGGTCGATCCCGCGGGGCCGAGCCCGGAGCCGGCGATGCCGTTGGTCGCAACGGTCAGGAAGCTCTCGTCAACCGCCAGGTCCGGCGCAGCGCCCAGGGAGATGGTGGGTTTGGCAGGAGTGGACGTCTGCGGGAGGTCACCCGTCTGCGGCGGGGTTACGATATTCGGAAGCTCTTCCGGGGGAGCCAGAACGTTGGTGGGCACGGGATCCAGCGGATCAACCGCGAACGGGCTGAAGTTCGCACCGCTCGCCTGCGCGTTGCCGCCATTGTCGGCCGCCGGCAACACGGACGAGTCCGTGCTGATCGGAAACAGGCTGGCAAACTCCTGCACCGAGACGTCGCGCCCCGGCGCCATCTCGATGGTGATGTTGTGCTGCCCGTCCGCGCGGGAGTCGAAGAACGGCTCAACCGTGACGGTCGACTGGTTGTCGAACAGGATGATCAGCTTTTCGCCGATATGAACCAGCGTGATCTTCTCCTTGGCGATCGCCGAGAAGTCGACCTTCACCTTCTGGTCGTATCCGAGATTGATGACGACCGCCTGATCGGTCAGCGGCTTCGTCAGTGTGTAGATTCTTACGGGAGCCGAATTGGTGGAATTGCCGGTGCCGGTAGCCTGAGCGACCTGAAACGAACCCTGCATTAATCAACTCCGCAAAATGCGATTAGAGGAAAAGTTGTAGAAAAATTTAGTTTTAGGCTATTGTTAACCCTCCCCCCGGTCAAGGAATGTATTTGGTTAATCAATGCTTTCCGTGGAAGTGTGGTAAAGATCGGACAGGTGGAGGCTGCAAGAACAACGGCTTAGCCCGTTTAACTTGGTCGAAAGGCAGTATTTGCCCGGCCCTGCTCGTCCTGATCGGCGATTTGGAGCGGTCGATGCGTGTGATTCTTCAGGCGTGTGCCGCCATTTTGATTTGCGGCTCTTTCGGTGCGGCGGCTGCGCAAGCCCCACAACAACCAGTCCCGCCCGAGACCACGGTCGAACGCCAGTATCGGGCGCTCGCCAACCGGGACACCCAAATCGGGATCTATCTCAACGTATTGCCCGATTGCACGTCGGGGCCATTGCCGACCATCCGGCTGGTCAGTCCACCTACTGCCGGCAAGGTTGTGGTGAAGACAGCGAAGGCCAAGGCGACCAACTACAAGGCCTGCCTGGCGCTCGAGGTGCCCGCCTATGTCGCCTTCTACAAGGCGCCCGAATTCCTCGGCGACGATGTCTTGACCATCGCGGTCAAGTACCAGGGCGGCCGCACCGAAATTCAGAAGATCACCGTCAAGGTCAGCGCGCCCGGCGGCCAGCAAAAGATCTGATGGCGCCGCAGGCGATCTTGGCCTCGCCGATCTAACGGGCGCATCGGCATAGAGCCGCGCCGGGCCTGAACGCCGCCCTAAAGCGGCTCGCCCTCTGCCGTCTCCTGCTCCACATCATGCGAAGCTTCGCTCGGTGCGGCGGCCGGCTGGCCAAGTTGTGCCCGCTCCTCGTGACAATCGCTGATCCGGCGCGCGACCACCCGGTCGGTCCGCGGCGCCTGGCCATAGACTTCATTGACCTCGGTATAGGCCTCGTCGCTCAGAACCGTGATGACGGTGCTGACCGGCCCCATGTAGTCGCAGCGGTTCGAGAAGACGTACCTGTTGTTCACCTTCTCCGGCCTTGAGGAATGGCAATTTCCGATCGATGGGGATGAGAACGTCGCCTTCATCGCCTGGGTCGGGTCGACACAGCGCAGCATCTCGCGCTCGAGCAGCTTTTGCCGGACATTCGTGGGCGACACGAGCTCCAGCGTCCGCACGAACCGCCACATCCCTTTCCGGAAGGTCGGCCCGCTGAAGCTCTCCTCGGCCACAGCGCCGTGGGAAGCGAGCAAGGACAGGGAAAGCGCGATCACGGCGCCAAGCGCGCAGGCGAAGACCTTCGACTGCCCGAAGCCCTCACGCGAAGTCATTTGACGAATCCTTATCGGCTGCACGGTGCGCATCGCGTGACTTCACTTGAAGCACGCCCAACCTCACTTCATTCCAGAACACTTCGCGTTAAGGTCGAGTAAATACTGACCCATTTTGGTTGAGGTTCTCAGCTGTCGGATCGAAGCCCCACGAAAGAGCCTGGTCCGGGCCCGTCGCAAATCGGGCCCATGCCTCGGCGTCCCAGGAGCTGATCCTGGCAAGCTCGCCGGCTAGCCTTTCTGGCTGATCGCCAACCTGGTGCTAGTGCTGCAAACGCGCCGGAGCGGACTTTTCGGAGTTGGCTGCACCTCCGTCGTCGCAGTCGCCGATCCTGGTCGCGACGACCGTGTCGGTCCTCGGATTCTCTCCGGTGCTGACCTCGTTGAGCTCGGTATAGGCCTCGTCGCTGCGTACCGTGATCACGGTGCTGACCGTGCCCATGTAATCACAGCGGTGCCCGAAGGTGTAGCGATTGCCGACCTTCTCAGGCTTGTCCGAGACGCAGCTTCCGATCGGTTCTGGCGAGAAGGTGGCCTTCATGGCGAAGGTCGGGTCGACGCAGCGCGTCGTCTCCGCGTTGACCACCCGGTACTTGAAATTTTTGTTCGCAGTCCTGACGACGTCGAGCGTTCGGATGAAGCGCCACAGGCCCTTGCGAAAGCTGGGACCAGAGAAGGAATGAGTGTCCTGAGCGGGCTGAGCCGCCGCGTCCCGGCCGCTCGCCGGTTGAGGAGATGGTGCCTGTGCATGCGCCGTCAGCGACGACGCGGAGACAATCATCAAGGTCAGCAGCGAACCTGCAATGGCACCACGGAAGTTCATTCCCACCCCCGACGTTCGTCCAAAACCCGTTCGCGTTGCGAACCGGTCAGGCTCTCGAAGCAGTCCCACGAAACGACTCAAGTACCCCTCACCACTTGCAGGCCAATTGTGGCCAGTAAAGGCACGTTGTCGCAGCAGGACAGCCGTCAACCTAATTCCGTTCCACTGCAGCAAACTTGCAACACCCGGCGCTCGAACCCTGTGTCTACCGCTGCCGCAGGTTTGACCTTGGAGGCTTTTTTTGCTCATTTAGCGCGAGTTATTTTTCCTCAATTACTTGGCCTATCGCTGGACGAGGGGGCACTGATGCGGATTCGAATTGGCTACATGGTCGCCGGCATTTTGGCTTTGGGCGCAGCACTCTCGGGCAATTCCCGGCCGGCCGCGGCCGCGGATCTCGGCCTGGTCACGAAGGCACCGGTCGGCACCTGCACCGAGATCGTGTTCACCTGCGAGAACGGCCATCAATATCCGCTGTGCCCGCGCGCCGTGTCGGTCGAGGGCGAGGTGGTCACGGCCTCCCTGCTCACCGGCCATGGCGGCATCCATGTGCGGCACGTTCCGATGGGCGTCGGCTACCGCTACGCGGGCCGCGGCATCTGGCTGGACGGCTTCCGGGAAAACGCGCTGCTCAACTTCGGCAAGCACCATCAGGTGGCCTGCACCATCGCGCACTCATGAGTGCGCGCTCTGCGTCGCTCCAATGGGCGTGACGCAGAGCAGCTAAGTCGCCGGGCTGCTCCTCACCCCTTGGTGCGAAGCACCACGCGCGACGATCGCGAGAACATATACGCTTTCGGATGGACGTAGACCGGGCAGTAATCCTGCCACTGGTAGAGCTGCCAATTCCATTTCCAGCAGCCCGATTCAATCTGCGGCTCCTGCACGTAGTCCAGCCGGTACGGCGGATCGCCAAACGGATAGTCGCCGCATTTCGCCGCCGTCGACGACAGGACGACGATGGACGCGGCCGCCGCAATGATCACAGAAAATGACTTGTTCATAACGCCCCTCGATCGAATGACGTGACGGCGCGAGAGTGCCAAATCCACCAGGCCTTATCAAGGTGCTGGCCGCCACACTCCGACGCCAATCGACCGTTCTGGGAGCGTTTTCGAGCGAAGTGGATCCCGGTTCGCGTGAAGAAAACGCGTCGTTCCGATTCACTCGGAACGCGGCTCTAGACCGCGCGATTCTGCGTCGGCGAGCGGCCACCGCCATCGGCGACCAGCACCGCGCCCGTCACGAAGGACGCCTCGTCGGAGGCCAGGAACAGACAGCATGCCGCGATCTCGGCGGGCTCGGCCATCCGTCCCAAAGCGATCCGCCGTTCGACGCCGCGAAACTCGGTCTCGGCGGTGGTGCCGTTCTGCTCCGCGAGCAGCTGCATTTCATAGGCGCTCATCGGTGTCCGCACCCAGCCCGGCGCCACGGCATTGGCTCTGACGCCATCGGCGCCGTGGGCGTAGGCCAGCGAACGTGTATAGGCGACGACGGCCGCCTTGCTGGCGGCATAGCTTGCGCTGTCCGGGCTGGCATTGAACGCGGCCACCGAGGCGATGTTGACGATCGAGCCGCCGCGCTGCCGCAGCAGCGGCAGGGATGCGCGGCAGACCCGCATCGTCCCCGTCAAGTTCACATTAAGCGTTTTGGCCCAAACCTCGTCGGAGACGCTTGCAGGCTGATCCGGCACGATCAGACCGGCGGCATTGACGACGATGTCGAGCCACGCGCCGCAGGCACCGACGGCTTTGGCAATGTCGTCCGGACGCGTGACATCGCCATGGACCGCCTGCCCTCCGCATTCCGCCGCAGCCTCTTGAAGCTCGGCATCCCCCAAACCGAACAGCACGACGCGCGCGCCGCTCAACGCCAGCAGAACAGCGGTGGCCCGGCCGATCCCGGTGGCTGCGCCAGTCACCAGCGCGGTCTTTCCGTCCAGCCGTGGCATCTAGACTCCCCACTGCCGCTCAACGGCGAATCCGGTCTCCGGCAAGGTCGAGCCGCCGTCGACGACGATGGTCTGGCCGGTGACGTATCTGGCTTCAACGGAGGCGAGGTAGAGCATCGCACAGGCGATGTCGTCCGCACTCCCCATGTGTCCCATCGGGATGAAGCGTTCGAGCTTCGCCTTGTTCTCCGGCGCGCTCATGGTGCCGCGGCCCGGCTTCTCGATGAAGCCTGCTTCGACGCCGTTAACTGTGATGCCGTCGCGGGCGAGTTCGAAGGCGGCGCCGCGGATGAACGCGTTCGCACCGGCTTTCGCCGCCGAGTAATGCGCGCCGCCGCCCATCGCAACGCGCGCGGACACCGAAGATGTCACGAGGATGCGCCCGAAGCGGTTGGCGCGCATGTGCGGGATTGCAGCCTGTGCAAGCCAGATGCTTGCGTTCAGGTTCAGCGCCAGCGTCTCGTCGAGCTTGGCTTCGTCGAGCTCCTCCAGCGAGGCCCACGGACAACCGCCGGCATTATGCACCACGATATCGAGCCGGCCGCATCTGGCGACGACATCGTCGACCATTGCACGCAGGCTGCCACGATCGAGCCTGTCGAACGGGACGCAATGCGCCGTCCGTCCATCAGCCGCCAGTTCGCGCGCCAGCGCCTCGGCGACGTCAGACGTGCGGTTGGCAATCACCACGGTCGCGCCGGCCTGCGCGAGCCGTGTCACGATGGCAGCGCCGATTCCCCTGCCCCCGCCGGTGACGATGGCGACCTGGCCGTCGAGATTGAACGGAGGCACCGGCATCAGATTGCTCCCGCTCCGCGCAGCAGATCGATGAACTGCGCGAACACCGCCGTGTGCTTGTCGACATCCCGCGCCGACGTCGCCGGACACATCAGCAGCATGGTGTGGAACGGCGTCACCAGAATGCCCTCGTTCATGTAGAACGCATGCAGCAAGGTCTCGAGATCGGGTTGCCGGCCCGCAATCACGTCGGCGCCACTGCGCGGCGGCTGCGGCATGAACATGATCTCGGCACGCGCGCCGATCTGCGTGACGTGCCAGGGCAGACCGGCCGCTCCGATCAGCCGGCGCGCCTCCTGCGCGAGCGAGGTCGCGGTGCCGATCATCCGCTCGTAGTTCGCCGAGGTCAGAACCTGCTCGAGCACCGCGCGCATGGTGGCGACCGTCAGCGCGTTGCCGGCGAGCGTGCCGCCGAAGCCGAGATGTGCGGACTGCCGCTCCCGCGGATTGACGTGAGGCACGAGCTTCCACAGCCGTTCCGCAATCTCCTGGCTGAGCCCGAACACGCCGGCGGGGATGCCGCCCGCGATCGCCTTGCCCGCGACGAAGATATCAGGCTCGAGCCCGTGGCTCGCTGTGTAGCCGCCCGGTCCGCAGGACAGTGTGTGGGTCTCGTCGATGATAAGGACGGTGCCGGCGCGCCGGGTCAGGTCGCGCAAGGCTGGTGAAACCGGGGTCGACCGGGATCATGCCGAAATTCGTCATCAGCGGCTCGGTCAGCACGCAGGCGACGTCGCCCTGCGCCAGCGCCGCCTCAACTGCCGCGACATCGTTGAACTCGACCACCCGGCTCACCGCATCATGGTCGATGCCGTTGGGATGGATCATGTTGCGCAGGCCGACCCGGCCGTCGCGGATCTCGACATGCGCCTCCTCGACGCCGCCATGATAGCAGCCGGAGAACACCAGCACCTTGCGCCGGCCGGTGATCATGCGCGAGATGCGGATCGCGGCGCGGTTGGCGTCGGTCGCCGACGTCGTCAGGGTCCAGTATTTCGGGCCGAAGCGGCGCGACAGCTCGGCGCCGACCCAGAGACTGTCCTCGGTCGGCAGCATCATGGTCGCGCCACGCTTGAGCTGCGCGAGCGCAGCCTCCGTCACTGCCTCGGGCGCGTGCCCGCACATGCCGCCGGTATCGCCGAGGCAGAAATCGATGTAGTCGCGGCCGTCGATATCCCGGATATGCGCGCCTTGCGCCTCTTCGGCATAAACCGGGAAGCCACCGGCCCAGCGCCGCATCCAATGCGACGGGCCGCCGTACAGATAGTGCTGCCGGCCTTCCTGCCACGCCGCAGCCGATCGCGGATGCAGAGTGCGAAAACGTTCCTGCTCGGCATCAAGCAAACGGTTCAGAACGCCTGCGCGTTCGGCGGCCAAAGATGTCATAGCGCGATCCAGGCAGTCTTGAGGTCGGTATAGGCGTCGAGAGCATGGAGCGACTTGTCGCGTCCAAAGCCGGATTGCTTGAAGCCGCCGAGCGGCACCGTGATGTCGGCGCCGCCATAGGCGTTGACGTGCACGACGCCGGCCTTGATGGCGCGCACCATGCGGTGTGCCGTCGACAGACTTCCGGTCCATACCGCTGAAGCAAGTCCATAGGGCGTCGCATTGGCGAGCGTGACGGCCTCGTCCTCGCTATCGAACCGCGTGACCGACAGCACCGGGCCGAACACCTCCTCGCGCCAGACCTCCATCGATGGCGTCACCTCGGCGAGGATCGCAGGCGCCATGAAGTTGCCGCCGCTCCCGGCGCGGATCTGCTCGCCGCCGATCAGCCGCTTCGCGCCCTGCGCTTCCGCGCGGGCAACCGCGCCGAGGTTCTTGCGCAACTGCACTTGGCTCGAAATCGCGCCGATATCGGAGGTCAGGTCGAGGGGATCGCCGACACGGAGCTTGGCGGTCGCGTCGAGCAGCGCATCCATGAAGCGATCATAGACCTGCGACTGCACCAGCAGCCGCGAGCCGGCGACGCAGACCTGGCCGGAGTTGCGGAAGATGCCGTTCGCAGAGACCTTGGCCGCATACTTGATGTCGGGCACATCGGCAAACACGATGTTGGGCGACTTGCCGCCAAGCTCGAGATGAACCCGCTTCAGGTTCGACCGCGCCGAGCATTCCAGCAGCCGTCGCCCGACCGCGCCCGAGCCGGTGAAGGCCAGCACATCGACATCCATATGCAGCGCGAGCGCCTCGCCGGCCGATGCGCCGCGGCCGGTGACGACGTTGAGCACGCCGTCCGGCAGCCCCGCCTCGGTCGCAAGCTCGGCAAGCCGCAACAGCGTCAGCGACGCCAGCTCCGGCGGCTTGACCACGACCGAATTGCCGGCGGCGAGCGCAGGAGCGATCTTCCACGCGCCGATCATCAGCGGAAAATTCCACGGCACGATCACGCCGACGACGCCGAGCGGCTCGCGATGCACCAGCCCGAGCACGTCGCCCGAGGTCGGCGCGATCTCGCCATACACCTTGTCGATCGCCTCGGCGTAATAACGAACAGTGCCCGCCGCCGATAGCGGCTCGGCCTTGTAGGCCATGCCGATCTCGGTGCCGTTGTCGCGCACACCGAGCACCGCGATCTCGAGAGCGTGCTGCTCGATGAGATCGGCGAACCGCAGCAGCACCTTCTTGCGATGCACGGGGGCCGCGCGCGACCAGCCGCCCTGCTCGAAGGCCTGCCGCGCCTGCTTCACCGCACGGTCGACATCGGCCGCATCGCCATCTGCGATGGTCGTCAGCACCTGGCCGTCGATCGGCGATACGACATCAAGCCGCGCCTCACTGACCGACTGCGCAGGTCTGCCGCCGATGAAGAGCTGCTGGGCCGGAATTGCGGCCGATCGGAGTTGATCGATCTGGGCTTGCTGCATGCGGGATCATTGTGACGGTGACGAAAGCTAATCCCGACCGGGATCGCTGGCATGGCGCAATCCTCGCCAAATCAAGGCCTTGGCAGCAATCAACCGATAGGTGGATGTCACCGCGGCTACTCCCCTCATAGCGTGATCGCACGATGGCCGAACGCTCTGCACGCTCGGTGCAAACCAGTCGCCCACGATCATTCACGCCTGCCGGCGAGCACTGACAAGGTCATGCCTGAGATTACGCAGCCCCGCATTCTCCTGATCGGAACGGGAGACACCAAGGCCGACGAACTGCTGTTCATGAGCGAGTGCATCGCGCGCGCCGGCGGCAGCACCATCATGATGGACATCAGCGTGCTCGGCGATCCGCCGTACCAGGCGGCGCATGACAAGCACGCGGTGGCGGCCGCCGCGCAAACCACGATCGCGGCGATTGCATCGAGCGGCGACGAGAACTCCGCGATGTCGCTGATGGCGATTGGCGCCGCAAATCTGGCGCGCGAGCTCGCTGGCGCCGATGCCATCGACGGCGTGATCGCGATCGGCGGCACCATGGGAACCGACCTCGCGCTCGACGTCGCTCAGGCGCTGCCGCTCGGCCTGCCGAAGCTGATCGTCTCGACGGTTGCGTTCTCGCATCTGATCCCGCCCGAGCGTGTCGCCGCCGACCTGATGATGATCCTGTGGGCCGGCGGCCTCTACGGCCTCAACGGCACCTGCACCGCCGTGCTGTCGCAGGCCTGCGGCGCGATCGTCGGCGCAGCGCGGAGCGCAATCAAGCCGCGCAAGGACCGACCGGTGGTTGCGATCACCTCGCTTGGCAAGAGCTGCCTGCGCTACATGGTGGAGCTGAAGCCGCAGCTCGAGCGGCGCGGCTACGAGGTGGTCGTCTTCCACACCACCGGCATGGGCGGCCGCGCGATGGAGTCGATCGCCGCGCAAGGCGGTTTCGCAGCCGTGCTCGATCTCAGCCTGCAGGAAGTCGCCAATCAGCTCACCGGCTCGGTGGTCAATTCCGGCGCAGACCGACTGGAGAATGCAGGCAAAGCGGGCATTCCGCAGATCGTCGCTCCCGGCGCGATCGACATGGTGGACTTCCCGACGTGGCTTGGGGTTCCGAACGAATTGTCGGATCGTCCGTTCCATGCGCACAACCGGCTGCTCGCATCGGCGACGTCGGGGGCAACCGAACGCCGCAGGATCGCGGGCGCGATTGCTGAGAAACTGGCCCGCGCCAGCGCGCCGGTCGCCTTCGTGCTCCCCGCCGGCGGTATCCAGCAATGGGACCGCGAAGGCGAGGCGCTGCACGAACCCGACGCCCTCGCCGCCTTTGTCGACGCGATGCGGTCGGCGGTCCAGCCGCCGGTCGAGCTGCACGAGATCAAGGAGCACATCAACAGCACGACGTTCAATGAAACCGTGCTCGGCATTTTCGACCGCTGGGTCGCGGCCGGCATCATCCGCCCCGGCCGCGCGACGGCTGCAGCATGACGCGGCCGCACGCCAAGCACTGGTGCTCGACTTCGGCGGTGTCATCTCGAAGACCCTGTTCGAGACCCATGATTTGACCGAGCGCGCACTCGGGCTCGCACCGTGCACGCTGAAATGGCTCGGACCGTTCGCGCCCGACAGCGATCCGCTCTGGGCGGCGATGCAGCGCGGCGAGATTTCCGAACGCGACTACTGGCTCATGCGCAGCCGCGAGGTCGGGCGCATGGTCGGCGAAGACTGGCACGACATGGAAACCTTCGTGAAACGGGCGCGCGGTGCCGATCCCGACACTGTGATCCGCCCCGAGGCGGCGCGCGCGATCACCCTCGCCGCCGACGCCGGGTTCCCGCTCGCGATCCTCTCGAACGAGCTCGACCTGTTTTATGGCGCGGATTTCCGCACCCGCCTGTCCATCCTCAAGCGCTTCGATACCATCGTCGATGCGACCCATACCGGGATCCTGAAACCTGACCCGCGCGCCTATCAAAGCGTGCTGGACGAACTGGGGCTGGAGGCAGACAATTGCGTCTTCGTCGACGACCAGCGCCGCAACATCACAGGCGCCGCCGCATGCAACATGCGCACGGTGCTGTTTGACGTGCGCAGCCCGGCCGCGTCCTACAGCGAGGCGCTGCGGCATTTCGGGCTGCAATTCGAATAAAAGAGAACGATCATGCGCGACAGAAACTTCCTGGTTGAGAACAACGCCAAGCCGATCTGGCATCCGATGGCCCATCCCGCCGAGATGCGGGCGCAGCCGCCGCGGATCGTGATGAAGGGCGAAGGCGTTCACGTCACCGACATCGACGGCAAGACCGTGATCGATGCGGTCGGCGGCTTGTGGAACGTCAACCTCGGCTACAGCTG
This sequence comes from Bradyrhizobium tropiciagri, assembly GCF_001189845.1. Classification (GTDB taxonomy): domain Bacteria; phylum Pseudomonadota; class Alphaproteobacteria; order Rhizobiales; family Xanthobacteraceae; genus Bradyrhizobium; species Bradyrhizobium tropiciagri. The sequence continues at coordinate 27,445 of NZ_LFLZ01000053.1, read as the reverse complement.
CGATCCGATCAAGCAGGCGATCGCGGACCAGCTCAGCGCCCTGCCGTATTATTCCGGCTTCCGCGGGACTTCTAGCGGTCCCTCGATCGAGCTCGCCTACGAGCTCACCGAATGGTTCAAGCCCGAAGGCATGGTCCGCGCCTTCTTCACGTCCGGCGGATCGGACTCGGTCGAGACCGCGCTGCGGCTCGCACGGCAATACTGGAAGATCAAGGGCCAGGCCGACCGCACCAAGTTCCTGGCGCTGAAGAAGGGCTATCACGGCACCCATTTCGGCGGCGCGTCGGTCAACGGCAATGCCAATTTCCGCCGCAACTATGAGCCGATGCTGCCGGGCGTGTTCCATATCCCGGCGCCGTCGACCTATCGTAATCCCTTCAACGAGACCGATCCCGGAAAGCTCGCGCAGCTCTGCGCGGCTGCGATGGAAGAAGAGATCGCGTTCCAGGGCGGCGACACCATCGCGGCCTTCATCATGGAGCCGGTGCTGGGCGCCGGCGGCGTGATCGTGCCGCCGGACAGCTTCATGAAGCTCGTGCGCGAGATCTGCGACCGCCACGGCATCCTGATGATCGCGGACGAGGTCGTCACCGGTTTCGGACGCACCGGCGCGTGGTCGGGCTCGCGGCTGTGGGGCGTGAAGCCCGACATGATGACGATGGCCAAGGCGATCACCTCGGGCTATTTCCCGCTCGGCGCGACGCTGATCGGCGAAGCCGTCGCGGAAACCTTCGAGGCTGATGCGACAACGTTCGGCTCGATCGGCCATGGCTACACCTATTCCGGCCATCCGGTCGGCTGCGCCGCGGGCATTGCGGCGCTCGCCGAGACCCGCCGCCTCAAGCTCGACGAGAATGCCGCTGCGCGCGGCAAGGACCTTGCGCAGGCGCTGGCCGCACTCAAGGCCAAGCATCCGCTGGTCGGCGACGTCAGGGGCAAGGGCCTGATGGCCGCGCTCGAGCTGGTCGCCGATCGCGACAGCAAGAAGCCCGCCGACAAGAAGACGATGGCGAAGGTCGCAGATGCCGCCTACGAGGCCGGCGTGATGCTGCGCGTCTCCGGCAACAATCTCATCCTGTCCCCGCCTTTGATCCTCACCTCGCTGGATGTGAAGGCGATCGCCGAAGGGATCGACGCCGGCCTCTCAGCGGCCGGCTGAGACGCGTCATTGCGAGGAGCGATAGCGACGAAGCAATCCATATCTCCGCTTGTGGAGAGATGGATTGCTTCGCTTCGCTCGCAATGACGGGGATAGGGCTACGCGAAAATCATCTCGCACTCACGCAAGCGATCGCCCGCTCGAACGGCGCGCCATCCGCCTTGCCGCGGTCGAGGCAGTCGGCGAGCGATGCGGCCGACATTCTCTGATCCGTGCAGAAGATCCGCATGAAGTCAGCCGCGAGCGCTAGCTTGCGCGGCGCAGATTGGCGCTCCCAGTCGACGCCGCTCAGATAGAGCAAGGACGCATCGTCAACGCCGCTTTCGGCAGCAGCGCCGCGCGCGGCTGGCTGCGCGGCCAACAGCGCCAGCAGCGCACCGGCCATCGCGCCAAGGCGAGGCACGCGGCCGCTCATTTGCTCTCCCTGGCATTCACCATCGGCGGTACGTCGAGCGCGGGATTGCGGTCGAAGAAGTTGAACGGCCGCAGCCGGAAGCCATGCCAGAGGCCCGGCATCACGGGCCAATCCTCGGCGCGCGGCACGTGGCGGAAGCCGACCGTGTACCAGAGCACCAAGTCGCGATCCTCGATCGGCCGCTTCGCCGCGGTCCATTTCGGCAAGCCGTCGACCTCAGGGTTTTCGTTCGGATACATGCCCGCGGCGTAGCGCTCATCCCGGGCGTAGGCCGAGCTCCACAGCGTGTAGGCGCTGAAGCCTGCGCGCAACTGGATCGGATCGTCCTTGGCGAGCAGCGAGACGTCGGAATGGCCGGGCATGATCTGATAGCTGGTGCGATAGCCCTGCTTGTTGGTCTTGCCTGCACTCTCGATCCTGAACTGGGCGGCGCTCAGCGGCGTCGTGACCGGCCCTTCGGTCGCGACCGGCTTGGTGTCGACCTGCCACAGGCTCTTGCGCTGGCCCTGCTCCAGCCGGCGGACGCTGAAGCGATCCTCGACCAGCCGGTTCGAGGTGCCGTCGACGTCCATGTCGATCCGGAACGTCATGTAGTGATCGTGATTGACCGCGAGCAGCCGCTCGTCGACCAGCGTCCCATAGGCGGTATCCTGCGCGGCGGTCGGGTCGCTCAGTGTCTTGCTGGCGACGCCCTTGGTCGCATCGATGCCGTAGGCGCCGAGCCGGACGTCGATATTGCCGGCACGGTCGAACACATAGTCCACCAGGTAGTCGTAATTGCCGACCACCGGCGCCATCCGCACCACCAGCTCGTTGTTCGGGCGCACTTCGGCCGTGTTGTTGATCAGCTCGCTGTGGCGCCAGATCGGATCGCCGGTCGGGCGCTCGAAGATGCAGACCGCGCCCTTGGAGACGACCGGATTGCCCTTGGTGTCCGAGATCGTCAGGTCGAGGAAATGCGCGCCTTCGGGACAGTCGATGCCGCGCTGCAATTCGCTGGAGAGCACGCCAAAGCCGTATTCGCCGATATCCATATAGGCGCGGAACGACCAAGTCGGCGCCGGATCCATATAGGGCACGAACATCTCGCTCGCCGAGATCTGATAGGCGATGTCGCGGAAGGTGCCGTGGTCGTCGTAGCGGATCAGCGACAGCACCGCGCCGACGCGCGGCTCGAGGCGGACATGGAACGACCAATTGTCCCAGCGGACCTGGCCGCCCTCCACTTTCACATTACTGCCCTCGGGCGCGGTGATCTCGATCGGTTTCGGCGGCTTGCGGTATTTTCCGGAGTCGGCATAGGCGTGCGAAGGCGACTGCGGCGGCGGCGTCACCACGCCGAGATCGGTCACCGACAGCACCGTCTTGCTCTTGAGATCGACCTGGGCGACCAGATTCTCGATCGGCTTGCCCCAGAGATTGTTGGCAGCGCCCGTGGTGTCGACGCAGGGCACGTTGAGCAGGCGGCGGCCCTTCATGGCCGGGTCGCTCACCGGCCCGACCGTGAGCGGCAGGCACATGACGTTGTGGAAATCGGTGATGCCACGCTTGGCCATCGCCGCGATCCAGCGCGGGTCCTGCTTCGGCAGGTCGCCGGCGGACATCAGTTCGTCGATGGTCAGCGCGGCCTCATGATCGCTGACCTCGTCCCAGCCGACGAGGCTGCGCGCGGCGAGATCGATATGAGATTCGTAGAGATGCCCGCCGCTCAGCAGCGTCGCGTTCGCCCGGCGTGCGAACGGCTGTCCCGGCTTCCACGCCCGCACCTCGTCCTTGGGATCCTCGTCGACGGTCATCGAGACGACCCGCGCGGCATCGTCGAGCTTGCCGGCGCCACGGAGGATTTCGGTCACCGAACGGATCTCGTCCGTCGTCAACCCGTCCATCGGGTGCGTCGCGGCCGCCTGCGGCCACATCCTGCGCTCGGCCTGCGCCGGCAACGGCGCCGTCAACGTCGCCACGACCAGGCCGGCCACTGCCCATCCGCATCCCCGAAATACCAGAGCCATCACGCCCTCCACTCAAAGCCAGAACGGTCAGAATACAAGCAATGGTGACGGCGTGAAGGCCTGCTTCATCCGGTAACCCGTTCCGATGCGCCCGGCAGGATGGTGGCCGTGGCCGGACGCGGCGCGGCGCGGTGGACATCGAGCAGCCGCACGCCGAGGCGATCGCGCAAAGCCGGCCAGATGCCGCGCGGCGCCACGATCATCACGACGACGGCGATAATGCCGAGCCCGACCAGATACCAGCCGCCGGACAAGCCGAGCGGCCCGGTCATCAATTCGCGCAGACCGAAGAAGATGATGACACCGAGGATCGGGCCTTCCAGCGTCCCGATACCGCCGATGATCACGATGAACATCATGTAGACCGACCAGTTGACGTCGAATGCCGCGAGCGGCGCGATGAACAAATTGCCCATGAAGCTCAACGCACCCGCAAGCCCGCATCCGGCGGCCGAGAGCACGAAGGCGATGAAGCGGTTATGGCGGACGTCGACGCCGACGCTCATCGCCGCAAGATCATTGTCGCGCACACTCATCAGCCCGAGCCCGAAGCTCGAGGTCATCATCTTGTACAGCGCCGCGATGGTGACGAGCGTCAGGCCGCCGGCGAGCCAGAACATCGTCGGCTCGAACCAGTCGAAATTGATCAGCTTGCTGGTCGCGAGCGGCATGCCGGACGTGCCGCCGACCTCCTGCGACTTCATCGTGAACGCGCCGATGATCTCGGCAAACACCCACATCGCGATCGAGAAATAGGCGTCGCGCAGCCGGAACAGCGGAAACGCGATGATCGCCGCGACCGCGCCCGCCACCAGCGGTGCGACCGGCAGCACCCAGATCGGGGTGACCTCGAGCCAGCCCGAGGTCAGGAACAGCGCATAGGCGCCGAAGGCGATGAAGACCTGGTGACCGAGCGACACCAGTCCGGCATAGCCCGCGAGCAGGTTCCACATCTGCGCCATCGTCAGCAGCAGCAGGCATTCGGTCGCGAGCCGCAGGAAACCCTCGTTGAGCACGAAGGGCGCGCCGGCAATGAGCGCGACGAGCACGATGGTAGAGGCCATCAGAATTGTCCGCGTCGGCATCGGCGTCACACCCTGCTCGACACGAGACCCGACGGGCGGATCAACAGCATGATGAAGAACAAGAGGTGCGCGTAGAGCAGTCCCGCATTCGGATCGATCTTCAGCCCGATCAATTGCGCCATGCCGAGCGCGATGCCGCCGAGCAGCGCGCCCCAGAACGAGCCGAGCCCGCCGAGCACCACGACCTCGAAGGCGATCAGGAGCCGCTCCGCGCCCGAGAAGGGCGTGAAGCTCGAACGCACCGCGAGCAGCACGCCGCCGATCGCGCCGAGCGCCAGCGACAGGCCCATGACGTAGTTATAGACCCGGTCCGGCTTGACCCCGGACAGCCGGACGATGTCGCGGCGGTCAGCGGTGGCGCGCACGATCCGGCCAAACTCGGTATGGCGCAGCACCAGTTGCAGCGCCATGAACAGCAGTGCGGCGAGCACCAAGGTCAGCAGCGGCATGATGCCGATGTTGAGGCCGGCGATCTCGAGGCTGGCGCGGGAGAGCTCGCCGACCTGCAGGCTGCGCACGTCGGCGCCGAACACCTCGACCGTCACGTTGCGCAGGATCACCGAGACGCCGAAGGTCAAAAGCAGCGGCGACAGCGGATCGGGCGACGTCACGACCCGGTTGACGATGACGGCCTGGTAGAGCCATCCGACCGCAAAGGACAAAGCGATCACCGGAATCAGCATCAGCAGCGGCGACACCTGCGGAAACAGGTTGGAAAGCAGCACGGCGCAGAACGCGCTCAGCACCATGAACTCGCCATGCGCGATGTTGACGACGCGCATCACGCCGAACACCAAAGCGAGCCCGATGCCGAGCAGCGCGTAGAGCCCGCCCAGCAGGGCCCCGTTGATCAATGTCTCAACCCAGATCATGTTCGTTGCCAATCCTGGCTAGTTTCCGAAATAAGCGTGCGTCAGCTGCTCCGGCTGCAACCCTTGCGCCGGGCCGGTCAGCGACACCCGCCCCTTCAACAGGCAATAGATCCGCTCCGAGGTCGCGAGCGCCCGCTTGACGTCCTGCTCGACCAGCACGACGGCGGTGCCCTCGCGGCGGATGTCGGCAAAGGATCGATAGATCTGCTCGACCACGACGGGCGCGAGCCCGAGCGAAATCTCGTCGCACAGCAGCAGCCGCGGGTTCGACATCAGCGCGCGGCCGATCGCCGCCATCTGCTGCTGGCCGCCGGAGAGCTGGCCGGGAAACATCCGCCGCCGCTCTTCCAGGATCGGGAACAGGTCGAATACCCGCCGCAAGGTCCAGCTGCCCTTGCGCCGGTTCACCATGCCCATCAAGAGGTTCTCCTCGATGGTCAGCGAGTCGAACAGCAGGCGTCCCTCGGGCACCATGATGAGGCCGAGCCGCGACACCTGCTCGGCCGGCATCTGCGAGATGTCGATGCCGTCGAAACGCACCGCCCCGCGCCGCTCCTCGTTGAGCCCGACCAGCGCTTTGAGGAACGTCGACTTGCCGGCGCCGTTGGCGCCGACCAGCGCCACCGCCTCGCCGTCCGCGACGGTGAAGTTCATGTCGAACACGGCCTGGAGATCGCCGTAGAATATCTGCAGGCCGTTCACATCAAGCAACGCCATCGGCCTTCAATCCCATATAGATTTCGCGCACCACGGCGCTGTCCATGACGTCAGCCGGCGGTCCTTCGAGCACCTTGCGGCCGAAATCGAGCACCAGGATGCGGTCCGACACCGCGCGCAGCGCGTGCGGAATGTGCTCGATCCAGATCATGGCGTGATCGGCCTTCACGCCCTTGATGATGGCAACGAGGCGCTCGACCTCGGGCTCGGTCAGCCCGGCGGCGATCTCGTCGAGCAGGATCAGCTTGGGCTTCGAGGCCAGCGCTTGGCGAATTCCAGCCGCTTGCGGTCGATCAACGGCAAGGCGCCGGCGAGCTTGTCCGCCTTGGCGTCGAGCCCGGTCCGCTGCAACACCTGCATGGTCCAGCTCGACGCCGCCTCGCCATAGAGACCCGCGCCGTAGGACGCCGCGACCAGCGCGTTCTCATAGACCGACAGATGCGGAAACGGCTGCGGGATCTGGAACGCGCGCCCGAGCCCCATCCGCGCCCGGCGATGCGGCGGCAGGCCGGTTATCTCCTCGTCGTCGAGCATGATCGACCCGCCGTCGGCCGTGAGCAGGCCGACGATCAGGTTGAGCAGCGAGCTCTTGCCGGCGCCGTTCGGGCCGATCACGCCGAGGCACTCGCCGCGCGCCAGCTCGAAGCTGACATTGTCGGCGACCACGATCTCGCCGAAGCGCTTGAAGAGCCCGCTGACGCGCAGAAGCGGTGCCATCTCAAGCCAGCTTGGAGAGCAGCTGGAGATCGGCCTGCTTCGGAATGAACGGCGCCGTACCATTGTGCACGATCAGGAGCTCGTATTTCGACTTGCCACCCTTGCTCTTGCGCCATTGCCCGCCGGACAGCGAGGTCACCGCGACGTTCTTGATCGGCGTTCCCTTGAACTTCACCGGCCCGACCACCGTCTCCATGTCGAGACCCGCGATGGCATCGCGCAGCGAGTTCTTGTCCTTTGGATCGCTGTTCTGCAGTGCGGCGAGCGCAACCTCCCACAAGGCGTGGGCGTAACCGATCGGCTGAGTCCATTGCTTGCCCGTCGTCTTCTCCCATTCCGCGGCGAGTTCGGCAGCGCTCTGCCCGGTCAGCGACGACTTGAACGGATAGGCTGGCGTCCACCACACTTCGGTGGACATGCCGTCGCCGCGATCGCCGAGCGCGTTCACCGCACTCGGAAACAGGAACGCCGCCGCGACGGTGCAGATCTGCGGCTTGAAACCGGCCTGGGCGGCCTGGTTCCACAGCGTCACCCAGTGATTGCCGTAAGTGAAGCCCGAGACGATGTCGACGCCGTTGTTCTTGAACGACGACACCTGATTGGTGAAGTCGTCGGTCGCAATCTGGAATTTTCCGGCAGAGAATTCCTGATAGCCCGCCTGCGTGATGCCGCCGGGCAAACCGACCTTCGGGTCGGAGAACGCCTGGCCAGCGGGATTGTCGATATAGAGCGTGCCGACCTTCTTGTTGGTCTCGACCGACTGCCACATGCCGAGGAAGTTCTTCACGACATCATCGGCGCCCCAGAAGAAGTGATAGCTGTAAGGGAAGCCCTTATCGGGAGTCGACTTGCGCGGAAACATCCAGCCCTGCCACGGCACCATGGTCGAGATCGAGGGAATGCCGCGGGCATCGGCGAGCTCCTGCACCGGCGCCTGCGCGTCGCCGTCCTCGATCAGGATCAGGTCGCATTTCTCCCGCAGCACCAGCTCGCTCGCAACCACCGACGAACGGTTCGGATCGGATTGATTGTCCTTGAAGACAAACTCGACCTGCCAGGTCTTGCCGCCGATCTTGAGACCATCCTTGAGGCGGGCCTTGATGCGTTCGTGAATCCAGGTGTCGGGCTCGGCAAACGGCGCGCGGACGCCGGAGAGGCAACCGACCCAGCCGATCTTGATGGTGTTGCCGGCGGCGCGTGCGATGTTGACCAACGGCACGTTCATCGCGGATGCGAGACCGGTGGCGCCCGCGGCTTTCAGCAGCGTGCGCCGGTTGAGCCGGCCGGACGACGGGTTCGTCTTTGAATTCTCAGTCATGTCCCTCTCCCTGAAGCAGTGTCTGAAGTAAATTCCGCCTAGGCCGCGGATCGCTGGATCGCCGCAGGGCTCACCGCGGCAAATTTGCACAAGGTGTTCTCGATGATCTGGCGCGGGATGCCGCGCACGATGAAGACGAGCCGCGAGCGGCGGTCCGCCGATGGCCAGCCGGCAAGCGTGATCGGTGGATGGAACACATGCTGCACGCCGTGCACCACGATGGGCGTATCGGGCTGCTCGACGACATGTACGATCGCCTTGAAGCGCAGCAGGTCCTCGCCCCTCAGCGCCGCGACATAGTCGAGCCAGCGCGCGAATGCGTCGCGCTGGATCGGCTCGTCGATGATCAGGCTGTAGGACGATACGTCGGTGTCGTGCGCGTGGTGACCGTGGTGGTCGCACGCATCGCCATCGCAATCGTGATCTTCGTGATGGTGCGGTTCGTTGGCCGTCTGTGATGCCAGATCGAACCAGCGCACGACATCGGCGGACCGCCCAGCGGGGTCGAACATCCCGGCATCGAGCACTTTTGCCGGATCGACCACCCCATTCCGCACGCGGCGGCGCGCCGCGACTGGATTGATTGCTGCAAGTCGAGCATCAAGCCGCGCCAGCACATGGTCAGCAGTAAGGTCGGTCTTGGTCACGAGCAGCCGGTCGGCGACTGCAATCTGCCTGACGGCTTCGTCATGCGCCGCAAGCGTGTGCGCGCCATTGACGGCATCGACGGTCGCGACCACGCCGTCGATCCGGTAGCGACCGATGATATCGGGCGCGGTCATCAGCGTGTGCAGCACCGGCACGGGATCGGCGAGCCCGGTGGTCTCGACCAGCACGCGGTGGAACGGCGGGATCGTGCCGGCGGAGCGGCGAGCGGCGAGATCGGCCAGCGTCTCGATCAGATCCTCGCGCACCGAGCAGCAGATGCAGCCATTGTCGAGCAGCGCGAGACGATCCTCGCTGCTCTCGACCAAAAGATGATCCAGCGCCACCTCGCCGAACTCGTTGATGATGGCGACGACGCCATTCAGCTCCTTCTGGCGCAGCAGATGGTTCAGCACCGTGGTCTTTCCGCTGCCGAGGAAGCCGGTCAGCACCGTGACCGGGATCTGGTCCGCCGCTGCCATCACTTGCCCCGCTGGTAGACCTTGCGGCCCTCGAAGAAGGTCATCTCGACCCGCGTATCGGCAAGCTGATCCGGCGGGATGTCGAAGATCATCTGGTCGAGCACGATCAAATCGGCCGATTTGCCGACCTCGATCGAGCCGATCGACTGGCCGAGGCCGGCCGCGCGTGCGGCATCGATGGTGTAGATGTCGACCACGGTCGCAAGATCGAGCGCCTGCTCGGCCCACAGCGACTTGCCGGGAAAATCCCCGGTCGGATTTTGCCGCGTCACCATGCCCTCGATGCCCTGCCAGGGATCGGGGATCGGGATGACAGGCCAGTCCGAGCCGCCGGCGATCAGCGCGCCGGCCTCCTTCAAATCCTTGTTCGGCCAGAAGCGCTGCGCGCGCTCCTCGCCCATCGCGGCCTTGTGCGCCTCGAGGAAGATGGTCGGATACCAGATGATCGGCGACAGGTCGGCCGCGACGCCGAGCTCGGCGAAGCGCTTGATGTCATCGGGCGCGATGTAGCTCGCATGCGCGATCTGATGAATCAGATGGGTCGGGCCGCTGAAGCTGCGCACGACATCGATGGCATCGAGCGCCTGCGTCACCGCGGCATCTCCGGCGCAATGGATCTTCGCCGCCAGGCCGAGCTTCTCGCAACGCCCGAGCCAGCGGATCAGGTCCGGCACGGTCAGCATGGTCGCGCCGCGGAAGCAGCAGCCGCGCACAGGGTCTGCCACGTAGGGCTCGTGGAAGGCCGCGGTCTTGGCGCCGGGCACGCCATCGAGAAACACTTTCACATAGTCGGGTTTCACATGGGCGCCGCGATACTGCTCGCGCAACGCAAACAGCTCCTCGCCGGCCTTGCCGAACATGAAGCCGGGCTCGACCACCGGCATCGCGCAGACCGCCCAGGCGGTGAGTTCGCCGCGGTCGTCGAGCCCCTTCAGCGCCGCCATGATCGGCTGCATGCTGGCGGCGTCGATGAAGGCGGTGACGCCATAGGTATTCAGCACCGAGATCGAGCGCGCCACTGCCGCACGGTCCATCTCCGGCGTGTAGTGACCGGAGGCGGCGAGCGCCCGCTCGACTAGACCCGAGGCGGCCTCGATCATGATCCCGGTCAAGGTGCCGGTCTTGAGGTCGCGGCCGATCTCGCCGTCGGTCGGATCAGGGGTGTCGGCCTGCACGCCGGCGAGCCGCAGCGCCGCCGAGCTTGCCCAGCGATTATGATAGGTGTCGTCGCGCAGCACGACCGGGTGCCCGAGACACGCGGCATCCAGCAGCGCGCAGGACTCCGCGGTGTTCATCTCGTTCAGCAGATTGTTGCCGAACTGCCCGCCGACGATCCAGGCGCCGGGCGCAGCCGCCGACGCCGCCTTGTGCAGGGTCTCGGCGATCCTCGGCACACTGTCGGCGTTGGAGAAGCGCAGCTCGTAGAGATCGGCCTGCCCACCCATCATGATGTGATTGTGAATGTCGACGATCCCCGGCATCGCCATCCGTCCGCCGAGATCGACGGTTGCAGTCCCCTCGCCGATCAGCGACGCGACGTCGCGCTCCTCGCCGACGGCAATGAACCGGCCGGCCTTGACCGCCGCCGATGTCGCCCAGGGCTGCCCACGGTTCGACGTGTAGATCCGGCCGTTGCGGAAGACCGTGTCGGCGAATGTCCTGTTCATGCGGATCAACTTCTCGATTGGGAAGGCCTGAAGCGATCACTGTGCGGTGCACAGCGGCCGAACCGCGCACGACACCAGCGTGACGCCAAACGTTCGGCATGTCGGCATTTGGAACAATCCACCGTCCGGTGGATGCTCCGCCGCCTCCCGCAATGCGGGCAAGCGCCCCCCTCGGGATGACGGATCTATGTTCGTCATTGCGAGCGAAGCGAAGCAATCCATCGCGCGGCATGCGCGGGAGCATGGATTGCTTCGTCGCTATCGCTCCTCGCAATGACGGGGTGAATTTCACAGACTTTCAGAACCCCAGCGCCAGGCCGTCCTTGCGGTGGTCGGAGGCGCCGAACAGAACGCCCCTGGCGTGGTCGATGCGGATTGCCTGGCAGCCGCCGATCGGCTCCTCAGAGAAGCGGGCCTCGTGACCGCGGGCGCGCAGTTCGTCGCGGATATCAGCCGATATCGTCGTCTCCAGCGACAACGCACCGTCGAAGGCAAAGGAGCGCGGTGCCTCGGCCGCCGCCTGGATGTCCATCTTCAAATCGAAGATGTTCGAGATCAGATTGGCATGACCCGCGGCCTGGTAATGTCCGCCCATCACCCCGAACGACATCACGGTCCTGCCGTCCTTGCGCACGAGGCCCGGGATGATCGTGTGCATCGGCCGCTTGCGCGACCCGAGCGAATTGAGGTGTCCGGGCCTGGCGCGAAAGCTCCAGCCGCGATTGTGCAGCAGGATGCCGGATTTCGGCGCATAGATGCCGCTGCCGAACGGATAGAACAGCGAATTGATCAGCGAGACCGCATTGAGGTCGCGGTCGACCACCGTGACATAGACGGTGTCGCGGTGCTCGATATCGTCCCAGGTCGCAGGCGCGGACGCGCTGTTCATGTCGATCTTGCTGCGGATCCTTCCGATATAGTCTTCGCCAAGGAATGCAGCCGGATCGACCTTGCCGGTCGCCGGATCGCAGAAGAAGGCGTCGCGCGCGCGATAGGCGGCCTTGGTGGCTTCGGCGAGCAGATGGATGCGATCGGCCTGCGCGAGTGAACCGACATCGTAGCCGGCGAGCGTGCGCAGGATCATCAGCGCGGCCAGGCCCTGCCCGTTCGGCGGACACTCGACCACGTCGTGATCATGGTATTGCGCCGAGATCGGCTGCACATAATCCGAGCTGTGCGCGGCAAAATCGTCGGTGCTGTGGGCGCCGCCCAGCCCGCGCAAGATGCCCGTCATCTCGTCGGCGGCCTCGCCTACATAAAAGGCATCGCGCCCATGCTGCGCGATCCGGCGCAGGGTGCGGCCGAGCGCAGGTTGGGTGCGGATGTCGCCAACCTCAGGCACCTTGCCGCCGGGAAGGAACTGCGCCGCCGCATTGGGGTCGATCTCGATCCGGGCGCGAAAGCGGCGCCAGTCCTCCGCGACGCGCGGCGTGACGCAGAAGCCCTGCTCGGCGGCCGTTATCGCCGGCCGGAAGATATCCTCCAGCGACTTGCTGCCGTGATCGGCGACCAGCCGGCACCACGCGTCGATCGCGCCGGGCACGGTCACCGCCTCCGGCGCGGTCGGCGGAATGTCGCGCGCCCCGCTTGCGGAATATTTCTCGACATCGATACCGGCCGGCGTGCGGCCCGAGCCGTTCAGCGCGATCGGTTCCCCGGCTTTCGGTGAATATAGCGCAAAGCAGTCGCCGCCGATCCCGGTCATCTGCGGCTCGACCACGCCCTGCACCGCGACCGCCGCCACCGCGGCATCGACAGCATTGCCGCCGGCCTTCAGCATCTCGACCGCGGCAAGCGTCGCCTGCGGATGCGAGGTCGCGGCCATGCCCCGCTCCGCAACCGCCACCGAGCGGCCGATGGCCATGAAATCACGCATGTCGCTTCCTCTGATGTTGCGAGCGGCAGCCGCTCGCCAACATTGTCGAATACGACACCGGTCCGCAGGGAACTCTCGGCCGGCCGCGCGGTGGGCGGCAATCCACCCAACGGTGGATCGGGTGGACAAATCATGTCGCGAGAATATGGACCTGTGACTCAGAGGCCGCGCCACTCACTCGGTGTCGTCCTGGCGAAAGCCAGGACCCATTGCCCCAAATGGCAATTGCTGTGCGACGCTGAAGCCACAAAACCCGCTCACAATCAACGGCGGTGTTTATGGGTCCTGGCTTTCGCCAGGACGACGACTGGAAGGCAGCTGAACCGTGATGCTCGCGCCCTAATGCGGACGCGACATCATCGCTACCACCGCCGACCGCGTCTCGACGCCGAGCTTCTCGAAGATGTGGATCAGGTGCGTCTTGACCGTCGCGAGCCCGATGTTCAGGCATTCGCCGATCTCGCGGTTGGTGCGGCCGCAGCACAACAGCTCGACCACCTCCATCTCGCGCGAGGTCAGGCCGTAGCGCGCCGGCTCGTCGGGATTCGGCGACAGGCGGCTGGTCAGGTTGAACTCGAGATAGTCGTGGATCTTCTCGGCAATATGCATGCTGCCTTCGGGGATCGCGCAGCCCGGCGCCCAGAGCACGCTCATGCCGGCGACGATCCGGTCGTTGCGGCGGAAGAAGAACTCGATCATGTCGGCGACGCCGCATTGGCCGGCGAAGGCGCGGTAGGTCGCCGCCTCCTGGGACGCGCATTGGGCGAGCGCTGTGCTCAGCCGGGCAATTGACCGGTTGCTCGCGGAGCGCGGATGCAGCGGATCGAGCCGGTTCATGCCGGCAAGGTACTGGTCGTGGAAACTCGGCGGGACGTTGCTGGAGAGCACGAAGCGGTTGAGGGTCAGATTGCCGTCGACCTCGTAGAACGCGGTCGCGGACCCCTCGAGAATCCCGCGCGCGAACTGAATGGCCTGCGTGGTTGCCGGATCCGGTCGGCCCAGAAGCGCGATCATGACCTACCTCCCGATGTTTCCCGATGGCGAACGTCTACGCGTCGCATGCCTGGCACGCTGGGGCAGACGCAGGGCGTAGTCAAGCAATTTGCGGGCCAAGCGCACATCCTGGAAACGGTTACGCCGGAGTAACCTCAGACCCCCCTCCACCATCCGGTTGATTGCGGACGGCGCGACCCATGCGGAACTTTCGCACCTCCCCATGTCATCATTGGATCAAGAATGAATTCGCGTCGCATCATGCCGCCTTCCCGTCGGCGGCCGACGAACAAGTCACCCTCGCCAACTGGCGTCAGCATCCCTATAACGAGTGGGCGTTCCGCAATGTCCGCGAGCTGCTGCCAACCGCGAACATCGCACGCGCATCGGCGCCGGCGCCGCTGTCCTTTGCGCCGCGCTATCTCGACGACGTCAGCTTCGCCGATCCGCGCGGCGAGACGGTGGGCGTCGGCCAGGCGCTGCGCACCAGCCACACCGACGGCATCGTGGTGTCGCATCGCGGACAGGTCGCGTTCGAATGGTATGCCCACGGCCTGGCACCGGATACGCCACACCTGATCTTCTCGGTCAGCAAGTCGGTCGCCGGCACGCTTGGCGGCATCCTGGCCGATCGCGGCAAGCTCGATCCCGACGCGCCGGTGACGCGCTACATCCCGGAGATGGAGGGATCGGTCTATGGCGGCAGCTGCACGGTGCGGCATCTGCTCGACATGAGCGTCGGCATCCGCTTCGACGAAGACTACATGGCGCGCGACGGCGACATCATGAACTACCGGCGCTCGACCGGCTGGGAGCCGCCGGATCCGGCGATTCCGCCGAGCAATCTGCGCGACTATCTGCGCACGCTGCGGCCGAACGGCGCGCCGCATGGCGAGACCTTCCACTACGTCTCGACCAACACCGACGTGCTCGGCTGGGTCTATGAGCGCGCCTGCGGCATGTCCTATGCGAAGATCCTCTCGCACTATCTGTGGCAGCCGATGGGCGCCGAGCACGACGCCTACATCACCGTTGATTCGCGCGGCGCGGCGCGCGTCGCCGGCGGCGTCTGCGCGACACTGCGCGACCTCGCCCGCTTCGGCGAGATGATGCGCAATCACGGCATCAGCAACGGACGGCAGGTGGTGCCCGGCTGGTGGGTCGACGACATCAGGCAGAACGGCAATGCCGAGGCGTGGTCGCGCGGCGACCTGACCAAGGTGTTTCCGAACGGCAATTA
Organism: Bradyrhizobium tropiciagri; assembly: GCF_001189845.1. Lineage (GTDB taxonomy): Bacteria > Pseudomonadota > Alphaproteobacteria > Rhizobiales > Xanthobacteraceae > Bradyrhizobium > Bradyrhizobium tropiciagri. The sequence continues at coordinate 12,250 of NZ_LFLZ01000053.1, read as the reverse complement.
CCGCAACAAGTGGTACACGCTCGACCGCGGCGAAACGCCGTTCGCGGCCGTCGGCATCCATGGCCAGTGGATCTACATCGATCCGGCCAATGAGACCGTGATCGCGCGCGTGTCCTCGCAGCCACTGCCGATGGACCTCGATCTCGACCACATGTGGATGCGCGGCTACCGCGCGATCGCGGCCAGGCTTGCCGGCACGGCCTGACCGGTTGACGGTGGCCTCATTCGACAGGAGGCCGCCGCGTATGCCAGTCCGTAACCGACTGGAACGCGGCGCCGGCGCGGACCAACACGTCCTCGGACAGATGCGGACCGACCAGCTGCATGCTGAGCGGCATCTGGTCCGAGGCCATGCCCATCGGCAGGGTGATGGTCGGGCTGCCCGAGAAGTCGAATACCGCGGTGAAGCGCAGGATGCTCAAGAGCACGTTGGGGTCGGCGCCGTACTCGCTCATCTTGGTCAGCGTCGGGATCGGCACCGGCATCGTCGGGATCAAGAGGAGATCTATATCCTCGAACATCGCGGCGAGGCTGCCCGCGAACCTCAGCCGCTCGTGATGGATCGCGGCAATGTCGACGCCGCTCATCGCCCTGCCCTGCTCGATCAGCTGGGCGAGGTCCGGCCCGTATTCCGACTTCCGCGACGGGTAAGTGTCGAGATGCGCCTCCGCCGTCTCCACCGAGCACATCGCAATCCACTGGCTGACGAGCTTCTGGTACGGCGGGACATGCACCTCGCGGATGTCGGCACCGAGATCGGCGAGCGTACGCTCGGCTTGCACCAGGGCGGTGACGACCTGCCGGTCGATACCCTCCTGGGTGTACCTGCGATCGACGCCGATCCGCAGGCCCCTGATGCCCTCGCCTGCCCCGGCCAGATAGTTCGGCACTACCGCCCGTAACGCGGTCGGATCGTTGGCGTCAGCGCCGGCGATGACGCCCAGCATCGCCGCGGCGTCCGCAGCGCTGCGGCACATCGGCCCGACGTGATCGAGCGAGTCCGCCAACGGGAAGATGCCGTGACGGCTGACGCGGCCCCAGGTCGGCTTGATCCCGGTCAGGCCGCAGGTCGCCGACGGAAACCTGATCGAGCCGCCGGTGTCGCTGCCGATCGAGCCGTAACAGAGCCCCGCCGAGGTCGCGACACCCGATCCGCTCGATGACGAGCCGACCCAATAGTTCACATTCCACGGATTGAGCGGAGCCTCGACGGCCGGATGGTGGCTGGTGTAGGCGCCCTCCGTCATCTTGAGCTTGCCGAGCGTCACCGCGCCGGCGACTTCGAGCCGGTCCACGATCGTGGCGTTGAAGGACGGCACGAACTTGGCGTGGATCGTGGTGCCGCCCGTGGTTGGCGCAAACGTCGTGTAGCAGAGGTCCTTCAGCCCGATCGGAACGCCGTGCAGCGGGCCGCGCCAGATGCCCCTGGCGATCTCCGCATCGCGCTGTTTCGCCTGGGCCATGGCGCGCTCCGCAAGAACGTGCGCGTAGCCGTGAAACTGCCCATCCAGTTTCGCGATCCGGCCGAGGATCACCTCCGTGATCTCCGAAGACTTCACCTCGCCGCGGCGAATGAGCCCGGCGATCTCGGTGATCGACTTGTAGTGCAATGGATCCGCTGACATCTGACGCCCTGCTGTTTTCGGAAAATGCCTGCCCGGACCGCCGCTCCGGGCGGCGGTCTCATCACTGTGCTGACGGCCTGCTGCGCCTAGAACTGGACGCCGCGTGTCAACGCTCCGTCCACGACGAGGTTGGTCCCCGTGATGAAGCTCGCCGCCTTGCTGGCAAGGAACACCGCGGCATTCGCCATCTCCTGCGGCGTGCCCATGCGGCCGGTCGGGTTGAGCGCAAGCGCTGACTTGTACAGTTCGGGATTGCCGTCCTTGATCATGTTCCAGACACCACCTTCGAAATAGGTGTTGCCCGGCGACACCGAATTGGCCCGGATGCCCTTGGCGGCGAGCTGGTAGGCAAGCCCCTGCGTGTAGTGGATGATCGCAGCCTTGAACGTCCCGTAAGGACCGCTGGCAAAATCGACTTCGCGACCCGAGACGCTGGAGATGGTGACGATCGCTGCCGCCTTGCTCTTCTCGAGATGGGGCATCGCGGCGTTGACGAGCCGCACCGTGCCCATCATGTCGGTGGAGAATTCCTTCTCCCAGCTCTCCTCGTCCTGCCCGATCGAGAGCGCGCTGACATTGGCGACCACGACATCGACGCCGCCGAGCTTGGATGCCATGTCGGCAACCCAGGCCTTCAACGCCGGTCCGTTCGCGACGTCGACCGCGCCGCCGAACGCCGCAACGCCCTTGGCCTTGATCGCGGCAACCGCGGCGTCGACATCCGCCCGGTTGCGCGCGCAAATACCGACATTGGCGCCTTCAGCGGCAAAAGTGTCGGCGATTGCCCTGCCGATGCCCTTGGTGCTGCCGGTGACGAGAACCTTTGCTCCCTTGAGTCCCAGATCCATGTCCATTCCCTCCGTCATTATCGATTATGGAAACGCTATTCACCACATGGCGCAGCCGATCAGAGCAGCAGCTGCGCGCGAACGTTGTCTTCGTTGACCTCCTCACCGGCCAGCGACCGCGTGATCTTGCCCTTCTCCATGATGTAGCAGCGCTGGGCGATCGCCAGGATGGTGTCGAGGTTCTGCTCGACGAAGATGATCGTCGTCCCGAGCTCGCCGCGGAACGATTGCAACGCCTCGCAGATGTGCTGCACGATCGACGGCTGGATGCCCTCGGACGGCTCGTCGAGGATCATCAGAGACGGATTGCCGATCAGCGCGCGACCGATCGCAAGCTGCTGCTGCTCGCCGCCCGACATGGTGCCGGCGACCTGCCGCCGGCGCTCCTTCAGGCGCGGAAAATACGCGTAGACGAGTTCCGGGAGCTTCTTTCCATCGGGGCCGCCGATCAGCTCGCCGACCTGCAAATTTTCCTCGACGGTCATTTGCGGAAACACGTCGCGGCCCTGCGGGATGTAGCCGAAGCCGGCGCGCGCCCGCGCATCGGCCTCGAGCTGCGTGACATCCTGATCCATGAAGGTGATGGTGCCGCGCCAGCTCTGCAGCAGGCCGATCAGGCAGCGCATCAGCGTCGACTTGCCGACGCCATTGCGGCCGATCACGCCGACGATCTCGCCGCGCGAGACCTGCATGCTGACGCCCTGCAGGATCGGCGTCGCGCCGTAGCCCGCCCAAAGTCCCGAGACGTCCAGAATTCGATCAGTGGGCATGGGTCTTACCCAGATAGATTTCCGCGACCTTCTCGTCTTCCAGGATAGCCTCGAGGCTGCCGCGCGCGAAGATCTTGCCAAGATGCAGGACGGTGACGCGCTGGGCGACCTGGCGCACGAACGCCATGTCGTGCTCGACCACCAGCACCGTCATGCCTTCGGCGTTGAACGACTTGATCAGCTCGCCGGTCTTGTGGGTCTCCTCCGGCGACATGCCGGCGGTCGGCTCGTCCAGCAGCAGCAGCTGCGGCTGCAATGCCAACGCCATCCCGATCTCCAGCCATTGCTGCTGGCCGTGCGACAGCGCGCCGGCGAGCTTGCCGCCGTCGTCAGCCAGATTGAGCAGCGTCAGCAGCCGTTCTTCCTCTGCAACGCATTCTGCGCCCGAAAGCCGCTCCTGGAGAGCGACCTGGATGTTCTGCCGCACCGGCAGTTCCCTGAACACGCTCGGCGCCTGCATCTTGATGCTCATGCCGCGCTGCACCCGCGCGTAGGGCCGCTCGGCGGTGATGTCGATGGAGTCGAAGAAGATACTGCCCGTGGTCGGCGGATAGAGGCCGACGATCAGCTTGAACAGCGTGCTCTTGCCGGCCCCGTTCGGTCCGATCAGGCAGTGGACCTCGCCGGCATTGACCGTCAGGTCGACCTCGGAGACCGCGGTCAATCCACCGAAACGCTTGGAGACGCCCTTCACATCGACCAGTGCCATGAATCAAGTCTCATCCGATTGCAGGCGGCTGGTATCGGCCAGCGCAGGAACCTCGTCGCGGCGTCGGCGCCGGTTCCACCGGTCGACAACGAGCTTGCCGATACCGAGCACAAACCCCTGCGGCGCCAGCATCACGGTGGCGAGCAGCAACGCCCCCATCAGCACCAGCGCGGCCTGCTGGCTGTACACCGTGATGGTCTGGAAGCCGAACAGCAGCAGGAACGAGCCGACCAGGGTCGCGGTCAGATCATTGCGGCCCGAGAACGCGACCCACACGATCGGCATCGCGGCAGCCGGCAGGCCGATGCTGGAGGGCGTGATGAACTGGCCCCAGGACGTGTAGAGCGCGCCGCTGAGGCCCGCGAGGCCGCTGCCGATCACGAAGGTCAGGAGCTGGTATTTGCGGACGTCGTAGCCGAGCATCTCGGCGCGCTGCGGATTTTCCCGCGTCGCCACGATCACGTTGCCGACACTCGAGTTCACCAGCATGCGCAGCGCGATGTAGACGATCACGATCAGCGCAATCATGACGTAATAGAGCGCCGATCCCTCGATATCAAAGCTGCCGACGGTGAGCGGGTCCATTCCCTTCATGCCGTTGAAGCCGTTCAACCGCGCCGAGCCGATATGCCATTCCGGTCCGGCCGTCTGTCCAAGGAAGAAGGCGAGCACCAGCGTCGCCGACAGCGTCACGATGCCGAAGAAGATCCCGCTGATGCCGCCCCAGATCATGAAGTAGCCGAGGATCCCGGCCGCGATCATCGCAATCACGACCGAAAGGACGAGCGCGGCGATCGTAGTCGTTCCGCCGCCCATGTTGATGGCGAGTACGCCATAGCCGTAGCCGGCGATGCCGAAGAAGAAGGTCTGGCCGAACGACAGCATGCCGCCATAGCCCCACATCAGGCAGAGCCCGAGCGCCATGAATATCCAGATCAGGAAGTAAGCGAAATTGCCGACGTCGTAGGAATCGGCGAACAAGGGATAGATCAGCGCGCCCGCCAGCACGGCAAGGAAACAGGACCAGAAGATCTTGCCGCGTCCGAGCGTCTGCGGACCGTCGAGCAGCTTCAACATCGGAAATTCCCGTCTAGCGCCCACGACGCACCAGCACGCTGGATAGCCCTTCAGGCAGCACACGTATGATCAGGATGACAGCAAACAGCATGCCGATCTGGCCGATGATCTGGCCGTAGCTTGCATTCAGCGCCATCCGGATCATCGCCAGGAACACCGCGGCCGGCGCCGTTCCGAGCAGGACATTGGCGCCGCCGATCACCACGGTGACAAAGCTCTCGACCACGAAGGTTGCGCCCATGGTCGGGATCAGCGTCATGGTCGGCGCGTACAGCGCGCCGCACAGTCCCGCGAGCGCGGTGCCGATCCCGAAGCTGATGGAATAGATCCGTCCGGTGCGCGCGCCGAGTGCCTTCGCCATCGCGGCGTTCTGCATCGTCGCCCGCGCGATCACGCCAAACCGCGTCTTCATGAAGATGATGTAGAGCCCCGCCAGCACCGCCACCGCAGCGCCGAACAGCACCAGGCGGTAGGTCGAGAACGTATAGCCGCCGATCGCGAAGCTTCCTTCCGGCGTGCCGATGCCGCGCACGGCAGAGCGACGATCAGCAGCATCGACTGCGTCACGATCAGACTGAGGCCCCAGGTGGCGAGCAGTGAATCGAGCGGACGCTTGTAGAAGCGGCGCACGATCAGGAGCTCGACGATCATGCCGATGATCCCCGCCGTCAGCGCCGCCAGGATCTGAGCGATCGGCAGCGGCACGCCGAGATTCACAAGTCCCACGGTCACGTACGCGCCGCACATGATGAACTCGCCATGCGCCATGTTGATGACGCCCATCATGCCGAACACGATGGCAAGGCCGGCCGCCGACAGGATCAGGAACGCGAAGACGTCGGCGAACTGATAGAATACCGAGAAGAGTTCAGCCGCCATTCCGCTCTCCGTTATCACGGCGCCGCATCATTGCGGCGCCGCTTCGCTTGCAAGTCATGACGCACAACACGAGCAAGATTCGTGCCCGCACGCATCACGATTTGCTGGGAAGATGGCTCGGCGTGTACTGATCCTTGTCGTTCTTCTTGGTGAGATCGCAGCCGATTTCGCCAAGCCAGTACGGCTGGATCGTTCCGTAGTCCTTCTCGACGGTCACCTCATGCTTGGGCCCGACCGAGATCAGGCGCATGCGGTGAGACGTATGCTGGCTCTTCGGATCGATGCAGACCTTGCCCTCGGGCGCATCGATGCAGGCATCGCCAGACGCGATCACCTTGCGCATGTCCTCGAGCTTGGTCGACTTCGCCTTCTCGACCAGCGCCTTGTACATGTAGAGCGCGTTATAGGCGTTGTAGCCCATGTCGTTGATGTAGAGTTCGTCGGGGAACTTGGCGTGCCAGCGCTTTTTGAAGTCGTTGGCTTCGGGCGTGTCGATCTCCTCGAACCAGTTCGCGGTCGCATGCATGTTGTTGAGCGCCGGCGGCTTGAACCGCTTGTGCTCGAAGCCGAGCATGACCTTGATCGAGGACCCCATCGGCAGGTTGAGATTGGCCGCGGCCGCCTGCTCGAAGAAGGAGTCCTGCGCGGCGCCGACATTGATGGTCAGCAGCCAGTCCGGCTTCGCCTTCTGGATGTTCTGGATCGTCTGCGCGAACTGCGACACGCCGAGCGGGATGAATTCCTCTCCGACGACCTCGCCGCCGAGATCCTTCATGATCTTCCGGTTCCACTCGGCCGAGATCTGGCCGAAATTGTAGTCCGCGGCGATGACGTAGACCTTCTTGCCGAACTTCTGGACCATCCAGGGGATCAGGGTCGAGAACTGCTGCTCCGGCACCGCGCCCATGCTGACCATGCTGGCGTCGCAGACACCGCCTTCATACTGGTTCGTATAGAAATACGGCGTGGTGGTGCGATCGACGATCGGACGCAACGCCTCGCGCGAGGCCGAGGTGATGCCGCCGATCAGTACATCGACCTTGTCGCGATTGAGCAGCCGCCGGCCGAACTCCTGATAGCGGGCGTTGTCGCCCTGCGGATCAAGATGGATCAGCTCGATCTGCCGGCCGAGAATGCCGCCGCTCTTGTTGATCTCCTCGACCGCCAGCTGCGATCCGTGCAGCTTCGGCATGCCCATGAAGGCAAGGTCGCCGGAGACGTCCTCCAGCAAGCCGACCTTCAGCGGCGGTTCTGCCGCCTGCGTGTTACCTATTGCCGCGATTCCAAGCATTGCACCAAGCAAAGCCATTCCAACTATTCGCCCCGAATTCATCGCGATGTTCCCTGTCGTTGAATGATTGTTGGAAGTTCACGCCTTGAGGTAATTCTTCAGGATCGACGCCCCCATCGTGTATTTGGGGTCGACCATGTTGCCGAGCCGCATCCGGCCGGCCTGGCTGAGCAGCATGTAGGCGTCGATCTCATCGAAGCCGTAATCGGCGCTCATCCAGCGCACGAGCTCGCGATAGGCGATCCGCGCCGCGTCTTCGAGCGGGCGCGCACTGCCGATCGTCATGATGAAGTCGCGCGTCTCCAGCCGCGGCCAGGCAAAGCTCCAGTTCTTGATCAGGTCGATCTGCAGCGTCACGGTCGCCCTCTGTTCGAGCGCGACGCCCGAGAGTTCGCCATCGCCCTGCGTGGCGTGGCAGTCGCCGACATAGAGCAGCCCGCCTTCGGCATGCACCGGCAGATAGATGATCGCCCCCGGAGCGACGTCGGGCAGATCCATGTTGCCGCCGTGATAATCGGGCTGCAGCGAGGAGATCGCCTCGATCTCGGGCGACACGCCGATCGTGCCGATGAACGGCTCATAGGGCAGCGTGATCTTGTCGCTCCAGCGCACGCCGTTGCGGTCGACATGCAGCTTCTTGACGCGTTCGGGCAGCGGCGGATTGAGCAGTGCCGTCGATGCGGTCCCGACCAGGCCGCCGAACTCCGGAATGATGCAGGTCGTGCCGGCCGGCTGCGCGCCGCGGGTCTCGACGTCGCGGATATGGACGGCGAGGCAATCGCCCTTTTTGGCGCCCTTCACGGCGATCGGCCCGCATTGCGGGTTCAGGTAAGGGAAATTCAGCTTGGCCGTGGGGCTGTCGCTTTCGCCGGTGAGCACGCCGCCGAAGGCATCTTCGGTCTCGACGACGACCACCCCGCCGGGATCGATCGACAGGGTCGGCTTGGCATAGGGTCCATAAACATAATGGAAACCGCCCTGCTGCTCGATCGTCAGACTATGGGTCGTGCCGGTCGCGCCCTTGGCGACGGCCCGCTTGGCCATGATGGAACTCTTCAACCAATCTTCGGTCATGCGAACGGCTCCTTAGGCTCAGATCGCGGGATGGCGCTTGTGCCAGTCGGTGACGCGCTGGAAGGCATCGCCCGCACGAACGAGGCTTGCTTCGTCGAAGTGACGGCCGACAAACTGGAAGGCGACCGGGCCACCGTTCGGTGCGAAGCCGCCGGGAAGCGTCACGGTCGGGCTGCCGGTCATGTCGAACGGACAGGTGAAGCGCAGCAGCCCGGTGATCAGCGACGGGTCCTCACCCAGCGCCGCCATCTTGGCCAATGTCGGCGCAGCGAACGCCTGGGCCGGGACCGCGATGAGGTCGACCGCCTCGAACAGCAGCCGCACCGCGCCGCGGAACGCCTCACGCCGCAGCACGATCTTCTGATAGTCCATGCCGGACTGCGCCCGGCCGAGATCGAGCAGGCCGGCGAGCGCCGGACCGTATTCGTCCTTGCGCGCGGGATAGGTTGCTTCGTGTGCCACGGCCACCTCGATGCCGCACAGCGGAAACCAGTCCTCGATGACGGCCTTCGGATCAGGGAACGTGATCTCCTTGATTGTCGCGCCGAGGTCAGCCGCGACGCGCAGGCCGTCGCTGAGCACCTTGCCTGCAGCCTCGTCGGTGCCCTCGCTGGTCCAGCGCCGATCAACCCCGATCGACACGCCGCGCAATTCTCCCGTCAGGCCTGCGAGATAATCCGGCACGGGCAGCGGCACGGAGGTGGTGTCCTTGGGATCCTGCCCTGCGATCACGGCGAGCATCGCGCCGCAATCAACTGCGTTGCGCGCCATCGGACCGATATGGTCAAGCGTGGCTGCGAGTTCGAACGCGCCGTAACGGCTGACCCGTCCCCACGTCGGCTTCAGCCCGGTGATGCCGTTGGCGGCCGAGGGAAAGCGGATCGACCCGCCGGTATCGGTTCCAAGCGAGCCGAAGCAAAGCCCCGCGGCGGTGGCGACGCCGGAACCGCTCGAGGACGCACCGGACCACAGATCGGCGTTCCAAGGATTCTTCGGCGGATCGATCTTCGGGTGATGGTCGGCATAGGCACCCTCGGTCTGCTGCAGCTTGCCGAGAATGATCGCCCCGGCATCCTTCAGCCGCGCCACCACCGTCGCGTCCTCGTTCGGACGGAAATCGCGATGAATGGTCATGCCGTGCGCGGCCGGCGCGCCCTTGGCCCAGCACAGATCCTTCACCGCAATCGGCACGCCGTGCAGCGGTCCCTTGATCTTGCCGGACGAGATGTCCTTTTCGGCCGCTGCTGCATCAGCAAGCGCTGCCTCGCCCATCACATGAGCGTAGCTCTTGAGCTTGCCGTCGAGCTGATCGATCCGTCCGAGCATCGCCTTGGTCACCTCGACCGGCGAGAGCTTCCTGGCCTGGATTTGCTGCCCGACCTCAATCAGTCCGAGATAGTGAAGATCCGTCGTCGGCATCGTTTCTCATCCCCGCACTTGGCACCGCACTTGGCACGACGCAAGCGCAGGCACTGCCCATCACCGCGCATGCGCCTCCGGCTTGGCGACACGGGCGTGTCGCCAATTTGTTTGGCGGCAAAAGCAAAAAGCCACCCGCCCCTCCGAAACGAAGGGGACGAATGGCCCAAATGCCGCAGCTATGATCTATCGCAAGGGACCGTGATCGAACGGAGCACTCTGCGCGGCGATCGGGACGTCATCGGCCAGATCGACGCACGCAAGGTTCGACAGGAAGCCCTGTAGGAGAAAATTCTAAGGAGGTGTGCAGCGCGTTGTCAACGAGGCTGGCTGCACAAATTTCGCAAGGTGCATGCGCAGCAAATCGGCATGACCTCTTGCACCGACCTCTGCGAAGATGATTTCCTTCGCAAGTTGCATTGAAAGTCGTCGATGACAAAGCCGTCCATCCCCGTTGGCATTATCTGCTCGCAGCATGGGCCCTATCAGGCCATGGGACGCGAGATCCTGAAGAGCGCCATGATGGCGGTCGACGAGATCAACGAGCAGGACGAGTTCGACTTCTCGATCGCTGCGCATGTCCGCGATCCCCGCGGGATCATTTCGGAATACCATACGGTCTGCGACGACCTCATTCGCAATGTCGGGGTCGAGCACATCATCGGCTGCTACACTTCGGCCTCGCGCAAGCAGGTGCTGCCGATCGTCGAGCGCACCGATCGCATGCTCTGGTATCCGGCGCGCTATGAGGGGTTCGAATGTTCCGACAACGTGATCTATGTCGGCGCCTCGCCCAATCACAACGTGCTGCCGCTGGTGCGTTACGTGCTCGACAATCTGTCGCGCGAGATCTTCTGTGTCGGCTCCAACTATGTCTGGACCTGGGAAACCAATCGCGTCACCCGCGAGCTGGTGACGGCGGCGCGGGGAAAGATCCTCGCAGAACGCCTGCTCGAACTCGGTGAAAGCGCGGTCACGCACATCGTCGACGAGATCGTGCGGCGCCGGCCGCCGGTCGTCTTCAACACGCTGGTCGGCAGTTCGAGCTATGATTTCATCCGCGCCTTCCATGCGGCAACCCTCGGCGCGGGTCTCGACATCCCGATGCTGAGCTGCAGCCTGTGCGAGCCCGAGCTCAAGATCGCCGGCCCCGCATCGGCCGGCTGCATCACGTCGTCGGCCTATTTCGAGAGCATTCGCCTGCCCGAGAACCAGGCCTTCGTCGCGCGCTGGAAGGCACGTCACGGCGAGCACTCTAGCCCGTCCGTCGACGGCCAGTCCGCCTATGTCGCAGTCTATCTGCTGGCCCGCGCATTGCAGCGCGCCGGCACATCCGACATCGGCGAGGTGCGGCGTGCCGCGGCCGGCCATCGCTACAATTCGCCGCAAGGTCCGGTCTGGATCGACGGCAGCAACAACCACTGCGTCCTGACGCCGCGGCTCGCCGTCTCCAACGCCGATGGACAGTTCGACATCTTCTGGGAAGCTGAAGCGCCGGTCAGACCGGATCCTTATCTGACGCAGCTCGACATCGCCGCCGGTCCCGCACGGGATGGAACGTTGCCGAATGCGCCGCATTTGCGGGTCGTGAAATGAGCAAGCCGTCGTCGTTTTCGCTGCGCGGACGCAAGGCGCTCGTTGCCATCAAGGACGAGCGCGACGCTACGATCGTCAGGCGCCAGTTCGAGCGTCTCGGGATCGACATCGTCACATGGGAGCCGAGCTTGGAGCCCGGCGTCAATATCGACTGCCGGCCGGACGTGGCGCTGATCGACGACGAGTTCCTGCCGCTCACCTCACCGGCGCAGCGCACCTCGCTTCGACGCAGCCCGGTCATCGCCCTGCTCGGCACGGAGACGCCGAGCCGCCTGAAGCTGGTGCTCGACCTCGATCCCGCATCGTTCCTGGTCAAGCCGCTGCGCTCGGCCGGCATCTATGCCGCGCTCGTGCTGGCCTTCGAGCGAAGCGAGCGCACCCACGAGCTGAAGCAGCAGGTCGTCAAGCTCGAACAGCGGCTTCGATCCCGCCGCGTCGTGCTCGCCGCGGTGCTTCAGGTCATGCACACCCAAGCGCTGGCCGAGCCGGCCGCCTTTGCGCTGATCCGGCGGGCAGCGATGGAGCAGCGCAAGACCATCGAGGAGCTCTCGGCCGAGATCACGGCCAACGGCTCCCTGCCCCGGGCGGCCGGTTAGCTGGTATCGCCGATGCCCGGCCCAAGACCGGGCATGACTAGTCCGTGGAGCGATCGAGCACGATTGCCCTGCCGCCGCAGGTGCGCGCTACCAAAATATCGAAAACAACCCCATGCAAAGGAGCTGGCGGCTGCCGGCGTTCGACAGGGCAGCTTGACACGTCGGGCAACTCAGGGGTATATTTCTAATATTCCGAAATCGTACAGCCACCCCTCGCCCAAGCGCGGGGCGAGAGGAAGCGGAGCCTGCTCGATTCAAAGTCAGGTCATCGCGCTTTAGCTCTTTGTTTGAGCATGATCTCCGCGCAAACGCCTTTGGCGTTTGTCGCGAGGGAAAACCGCTTCGCACATTTCCGGATCATGCTTT
>NZ_LFLZ01000052.1 GCF_001189845.1 Bradyrhizobium tropiciagri | reverse complement strand
CACCACCGGCAAATGTTGCGACGGTGGCCCCCGCGCCGGTCGACGCCGCACCCGCTGCGCCTGCACCGGCTCCGGTCGCCACACAGCCGCAGCCGCAGTCCACGACAGTTGCCGCAGCGCCGGCAGCAGCGCCGACCGGACCGATCGGCGTCTGGGCCACCGAGGAGAACAAGGGCAACGTCCGCGTCGAAGCCTGCGGCGCCAATCTCTGCGGCTATTCGGTCAAGAGCAACGAACGCATCCTGATCAACATGAAGCCCGACGGCACCAAGTGGAGCGGCCGCATCCACGATCCCGACTCCGGCCGCAACTACGACTCGACGATCGCGATGAAGGGCCCGAATGCGATACGCGTGCAGGGCTGCGCCTTCGGCGGCATGTTCTGCGGCGGCCAGACCTGGAAGCGGGTCAGCTAGCACGTCGCATTGCCGGATCGCCCTGATGTCCGCTGCCGTGCAAACGGCGAGCGGACATCGGTTTTTGCACGCCGTCACCTCAGATGACGGTTCACACCCGCCCGGCGGTCGCTTCATGTCGATCGCCGGACGAGCTATAAGCATCACAGTGTCGAGGTTGATTTGAACCTGCGGGCGGCTTGCGATGGCGATGACGGCTCTTGAACTCGGTCTCCGGGGCGCGGTGGTCGCGCTGTTCCTGGTGGTTTGCGCGGTGCTGCTGCTGCGCTATGCGGCGGTGCATCGCGCCGCGCATCTCGGTGCCGCGATGGGCGCAGCCGGCGCGGCCTACGCGATTTCCACCGCACCGTTCTTTCCCGCATCGTCATTCGGCTGGAGCTCTCCCTTCATCGCCTTCGCGATGGGCTCGCCGGTGATCTTCTGGCTGTGGGCGCGCGCGATGTTCGACGAGCGATTTGCGCTGCGGCCGTGGCACGCGGCGGTGTGGACGCTGCTCGCCGGTCTTGGCGTTGTCAGCCACAATTGCTGGACGATCTGGCCCGATCTCGCCGGGCCGTGCGGCCGCGCCCTGGCGCTGGCGACAATTGCCTTCGCCGGGCTCGGGATCGCACAAATTCCGAAGGGATGGCGCACGGTCGCGGCGACGACGCGCGGCCGGATCCTGATCACGCTGATGATCGGTATCGGCCTGCAGATGATGTTCGCCGCGTCAGCTGGCCTCGCCGCAATTCCGACCCGGTCCATCAGCCTCAGCGCCGCGCTCGCCCTTGGCGCGTTCGCGCTGATCTCGATCTGGATGATGCTGTTCGATCCGCCCGTGAGCCAGCCGGCTGTCGCCGGCGGCGGCAACGGCCAGGCCGCGCGGGGCGCGCGGGCTCTTGCGCATGCCGGCCCGCCGGCGTGCAGCCAGGCCGCCCTCAATCACCTCCAATACCTGATGGCGACCGAGCGGACCTATCGGCAAGAGGGGCTGACCATCGGCGTGCTCGCGGTCAAGCTCGGCATGCCGGAATACCGATTGCGTACCCTGATCAATGACGGGCTCGGCCACCGTAACTTCAATGTTTTCCTCAATCGCTATCGGCTCGACGAGGCCAAGGCGGCGCTCGCCGATGCCAGCCAGGCCGAGGTGCCGGTGCTGACGATTGCGCTCGATGCCGGGTTCCAGTCGCTGGCGCCGTTCAACCGCGCCTTCAAGGCGGACACCGGGCTGACGCCAACCGAGTTTCGCCGCCAGGCGATTGCCGGGCAAACCGCGGATGCGGTGGAAATCGCCCGGCCGGAGTAAGAATTCGCTCCTCGATTTCAGAAATCGATAGGCTTGCAGCCCCACAATCTGCCTAGCTGCGCCGACGCAGGCGCCGAATCGCGGCAAGACGTGATCAGGCGTGACATGGCAAGCGGAGCGCAACGGCCCATGAAGCATTTTCTCACCGCGGCAAGGCTGCTGGCCCTCGACCTGGCCTCGACCCTCGTGTTTCTTGTTCTGTTCCTGCTGACGCACAACACGGCGCTCTCGGTCGGCCTCGGCATCGCGTTCGGCGTCGTGCAGATCGGCCTCCAGATCATGCGCGGCAAGCGGATCGATACCATGGAATGGCTGAGCCTGTTCCTGGTGCTCACCGCGGGCACCGCGACGCTGCTCACCAATGACCCGCGCTTCGTGCTGTTCAAGCCGAGCGTGATCTACGCCATCGTCGGCGTCGTGATGCTGAAGCCCGGCTGGCTCAACCGCTATCTGCCCACGATCGCGCAGAAAGTCGTGCCCGATGTCGCCGTCAAGGTCGGCTACGTCTGGTCGGGGCTGATGTTCGTCTCCGCCGCGATGAACGCCTTCGTCGCGCTGACCTGCGAGATCACGACCCGGGCCGTCGTGATGCCGATCTTCGGCATCGTCAGCAAGATCGTGGTGTTCCTCGGCGGCTTTGCCGCGCTCCGCCTCACCGCAAGGCGCCGCATCCGCGCCATGCCCGAAGCCGAGCGCGAAGCCGTGCTCGCGCTCGAGGCGGCTCCGGCGGCCCGCGGTGCCGTAACGGCGGATCTCACGCCGTCGGCAAGTGGCTAACGAAACAAACGCACGCGCGACGAAACCGTTTTGCCGGGCGCACGAAGAATCGCTGAAACCGAGCCTCCCTACTGATGCGTTCGACGACGCGCTGCATCGGCGCGATCACCACAAGGGGGACAAGATGGCATTCACCGCTTCCGCGCTTCGTCACGGCAAACTGCTGGCGGCAACCGCGTTCACGCTCGGTCTGTTGACCTCGGCGTCCTATGCCTACACCGACGAGCAGCAGCAGATGTGCACCGGCGATGCGATGCGGCTGTGCAGCTCGGAAATCCCCGATGTCGATCGCGTCACCGCCTGCATGGTCCGCCAGCGCGCGCTGCTCAGCGACGGCTGCAAGGCCGTATTCCACTACGTGCCGCCCACCACCGCTGCCCAGCCCGCCAGCTATTCGCCCGCAGCCAAGCCGGCGAAGCCGCTCAACATCACCCCGCACAAGCGCGGCTGATCCGACCGCTTCCCGATCAACGAATGAGCACCGCCTCCCGCAGGGAGCGCGGTGCTTGATCGTTCCGGTCCGCCATGACAACAAGGCAGGACCGTTCATTCGGCATTCAGCCTGACGCGGCTCAATTGCCGATCGCCAATGCCTCCCGGGAATCGATGGTGATGCGCCGCACCTTTCTCTATGCGCTTCTGCTTGGTGCCGGCGTCGCCATGGGTTGGCATACAACGGCCAATGCCGCGCCCGGCCTGACGCAGCTCGCGCAAGCACAGCCTGCGCCTTCGGCCGGCCCGGCGCCGACGGCAACACCGGCCACTCCTGCTCCCGCAACACCTGCGCCTGCAGCTCCGGCGCCAGGGGCGAGTGCGCAGCCCACTACGCCCGAGCCGATCGGCAACGTCGCGACACTGACCGGAACCGCCGCCGTCACGCGCAACAACACCACGACGCCGCTGCAGATCCGCGACGACATCTTTGCCAATGACGATGTCGCCACATCGGCGACCTCCTCGCTCGGCATCACCTTCAACGACGGCACCACCTTCAACCTGCGCGCCAACGCCAGGATCACGATCGACAACTACGTCTACGAGGATGGCGGCCAGCAGAACGCCGCGCTGTTCAACGTCGCCAAGGGAACGGCGGCCTTCGTCGCCGCCGCCGTCGCCAAGACCGGCGACATGAAGATCTCGACGCCGACCGCAACCCTCGGCATCCGCGGCACCACCGGCCTTGTCGAAGTGCCCGAAGGCGCGACCGCGACCAGCAACAATGTCGGCATCAAGCTCTATCCCGACGCCGACGGGCATGTCGGCCGCATCGAGGTCAACGACCGCGCAGGCGCCTCGCTCGGCGTGCTGACGCGCGGGGCGAGCGGCTTTGCGATTCGTCCCGGCACCGGTGGCGCCCGCTTCGCCGCGGTGCCGCTGACGATCTCGCCGCAGCAGATGACGCGCGACCAGGGTTTCGTGCGCGCGGTACACTCCGCGCAGACGCTGGGCCGCCAGGTCGTGACCGAGCAGCGCGACTTCCGCAGAGCCAATCCGGACTTCCGCAGGACCAATCCGGCCGCGCCCTATCCGAACCGCGGCCAGCCGGTGCAGCCGAACCCGCAACGCCAGAACGGCCTGCCGGGGCAGAACCGCAACGCTCCGCAGCAGCCGGGTCAGCAGAATCGTCCGGGCCAGTTGCAGCAGCCTGGTCCGCAAAACCGTCCCGGCCAGCCGCAGCAACCCGGCACGCCGGGCCGGCAGGGCTCGCAGCAGCAGCCGGGCACGCAGCAGCAAGGCGGCGCACAGCACGCGCTGCCCGGCCAGCCCGGCGGCACCACGCTGCCGCACGCGCCCGGTGCCCAGACGCCGGCCGGACAGCAGCAACCTGCAGGACAACAGCCCGCGCGTCAGGGCGGTGCGACGCAGCCCGGCGGACAACAATCGCCTGCACGTCAGGGCGGCCTGCAGCCCGGACGCACACAGGCACCGGGCGGCGTGCGCCAGCCAGGACAGCCACCGACTCGGCCGGCTCAACCGGGCGTGCCGCGACAAGGCGCAACGCAGCCTGCACCGCTGGCACCCGGCCAGGCGCAGCCCGGCATTCAGCAGGCCGCACCGGGTGTGCGCCCCGGCATGCAACGGCCCGCCGTGCAGGCACGCCCAGCCTTCCAGCAACGGCGCGCACCGCCGCCGCGCGCGGCAAGGCCGCAGCCCAAGGACAAGCGCCATAACTGAGCGATCGCACTGCTCCTGCAATCGAACCAACGAATGTGGCGCCGGCGAGAACGCCGGCGCCACGCTCAGATCGACGAATAGCCCGCGGGCGTCAGCCCCGCCTGGTGATGACAGCCTCGAGATATTCGCTGGGGATGACCAGCGTGCCGTCTCTGGCGACATTGAACTGGTCCATCAGGCCCAGCATGTCGGTCGCGAGCAATTGCTGCTTGACGGGATCGATCGAGCCGAACGCCTTCAGCACCGGACCGTAATAGGTGCGGAATATCTCGAGGAAATGCTGGCGCGACCGGTAGCGGAAATTGAAGTGCCTGCGCTTGGCATCAACCGTCGCCTGCGGGCCGAACAAGGCGCCGAGATGCGCCTCGGTGCCCCACAGCGCAGGAGATTTCACTCCCGGCGCCGGCGGAACATATTTCCCGATGGTCTTGAACAACTGGCCGATGAAGCCCTCCGGCGTCCAGCTCGCAAGGCCGATCTTGCCGCCGATGCGGCAGACGCGGCGCAGTTCGTTCGCCGCCTGCTGCTGATCGGCGGTGAACATGACGCCGAAGGTCGACAGCACCACATCGAAGCTCGCATCGGCGAACGGCAGCTTCTCCGCGTCCGCTTCCTGGAACGTGACGGGCAGACGCTCGGCGGCCGCCCGCTCGCGGCCACGTTCGAGCAACGCGGCGACGTAGTCTGTCGAGACCACGTCGGCAAAGCGCCGCGCTGCGGCGAGCGTCGCATTGCCGTTGCCGGCGGCGACGTCAAGCACCATTTGATTGCTGTGCAGGTCGACGGCCTCGCAGAGCGTTTCGCCGACGATCTGAAGCGTGGTGCCGACGATCGCATAGTCACCCGAACTCCAGGTGGCTTGCTGGCGTGCCTTGACGGCGGCGAGATCGACGACGGGCATTTCGGTCTGAATATTCATATGCATCTCCTTTGAAAAAGTGGCGCGGCCCGCGGCGAGGCGGCTGGCTTCGCCGGAAAATCCGCGTCGTGCGGTGCAGTGGCTTCAATGTGCTGCGCGCTACGTGCGATAGCCGAGAAGCGCCGGGATGGCGGATGCGGCAACAATGCTCCAATCGGTGCGATGCCTGCAGCCATGCCCGCTACGCTGGGTCCGGACCGCTTGCTTCAGCAGGGCTGCGCGATGCTCGCGAACGACAGGCTCCTCCGCTCTCGTGAACACGGGCGAGGACAACCCCGCGAGCATCAGCCCAAGCACTGCACTTCGAATGATCGACTGCGAACAGCGGATGCCGGCGGCCTTCGATCGCCGGCCGCCGTGCTTGCGCGGCATCAAGCTACTGGCTTGCCGCTCGCGGTGCGCGAGCATGCCTGCGACCGATTGATTGACTAGTCTGCGGATGCGCAAAAGCAGGATTGAAAAATGCCTTCGCACCGAACCTGACACGGACTCCATGAATGAAATCGGCATAATCGTTTCCTTGATCGAATAGAAATGGCGGCCCGGATGCTGGTTTGGCCGGGATGCGCCATGCGACGCCTCGCCAGGCGTCATTCGGCTGCAATGGGCGGTTCGACGGGATCGCCGCGCACCACCACGGTTGCCGCGACCTTGTAGAATTCCTCGCCCGGCATGCCGACGCAGCGCGCATGCTCGCGGATCGAGTCGCCGTCACGCGCCTCGTATATGCAGAACGTGCCAATGCGACCATCCGCCTCATGCACCACATAGCTGCGGATCCAGCGGACGCGGTCCGGCATCTGCTCGTCGCCGATCCGCGCGGACGTTGCGCCGGCGAGTTCCAGTTCGCCCATGTTCGCCCAAGCGCTTGGACGGCGAATGACATAGAGTTCCATCGAAATCTCCTGAGTTGCGACGGCTGAACGGCAGGGCTGCGGTGATCGCGGCCATGGTCAGCTATAGACGCCGTCGACGCCAACTGTCCTTACCGCGGGCTGATCATTGTCTGATCTTTGCCTGAACCTTTTCAGGCGACCACGGACCTATACACATGGCATTCTCATTTGGACTGTTCGAGCTTGATGAAGCTGGACGCGTACTGTTGTGCGCGCGCCAAGAGATCGCATTGCAGCCGCGCGTGTTCGATTTGCTGGTCTATCTCGTCCGCCACCGCGAGCGCGTCATCTCCAAGGAAGAACTCCTCGAAGCCGTCTGGCCTGATGTCACGGTCACCGACAACTCGCTGCAGCGGGCGGTGAGTTCGTTGCGCGCCGCGCTTCGCCACGGCGGCATGGACGGCGCGGTTCGAAACCTGCCGGGCAAGGGATATCGCTTCTTTGTCGATTCCGAGATCAGGCAGCCGGAACGGATCGCCCAAAAGCAGGCCGACGCCACCCTCGGACTCGCCCGCCGCGCGGCGGCCGCGCAATTGTGGCTGCAGGCGGCAACCCTGTTCGAGAGTGCCAAGGACGACCGTCAGCTGAGCGCCGAAGACCTGCACGATTGGGCGCTCGCGCTGCAATGCCTGGGCAAAGCTGCGGCAGCGATTCCGATTCTGGTTCGCGCGGTCGCCGCGCGCAGCGAGGCCGGTGATGCCGCCGGAGCCGCGGTCGATGCGATCGCGCTCTCGGGCCTGCATTTCGAGAGCGGACAGGCCGCGATCGGAAAGGGCTGGCTCGCGCGCGCGGAAGATTGGGCCTCAAAGCTAGACGATCCTCCGACGACCGCCCTGTTGTTGTGGATGCAGTCGAAGCTGGCGGCGTTCGATGGCGAGCCCGAACAGGCACTCGCGTTGGCCGACGCCGCCTACACGTCCGTCAGATACAAGGATGCGCTCAACGTCGAAGCGCTGAGCCTCGCCTATCGCGGCTTCTATCGGCTGTGCCTCGGCGATACGCATGGCGGACAGGCCGATCAGGACCATGCCGCCGCGGTTGCGCTGTCCAGCAACAATCTGGACCCGATCATGGGCGGCAGCCTCTATTGCAACATTCTCTGGGCCGCCCGGATGTTCGGAGATTGGGCACGGGCCGACCAGTGGACACGGAGCTACCAGAATTTCTGTGCGAGCAGCGGCATGGAATTGACAGGTTCATGCCAGCTGCATCGCTCGGAGGTGCTCGGCATCAGGGGCTCGCTCGACGAAGCGCTGGCTCGTATCCAGGACGCGCTGGCGCGGCTGACGAGCGATGCGCCATGGTCGATGGGCGATGCCAATCGGGTGCTGGGCGACATCCTGGCTGCGATCGGCAATGACGACGCCGCGCTCGACGCCTACGACAAGGCCTACACGCTGGGCTGGTGCCCGGAGCCGGGCCGCGCCATGCTGTTGCTCGCAAGAGGCGAAGCCGAAGCCGCCTATGCAGGCCTGGAACGGAGCTTGATCGGCAAGACCTGGTGGACATTGCAACGGCGGGGAATCCTGCTCGCGCATCTGGCGCTGGTTGCGGCACACACGCGTCGGAGCGGTCAGGCAAAGGCATTGATCTGCGAACTCTCGGGAAATCCGGATCGCTGGCCGATGCCCTCGATCCGCGCGCTCACCAACGAAGCGCAGGCGATCCTCGCCCTCTCCCGGCAGGATCACGAAGCAGCCATGCGGCATCTCCATCTCGCCCGCCAATTGTGGTCGAGCATCGAAGGGCGGGTCCAGGTCGTACGGTTGAGGTTGCAGATTTCCAGGCTCCAGATCGAGCGTGGCGATAGTCGCGGCGCCGTGGCCGAAGTCCATGCGGCACGGCTGCTGGCAACCGAGCTGGGTTCGCCCAAGCGCGTTGCCGAGTGCGTTGCCCTGCAGCAGCAAATCGAGGCTTCCCAGCCAGCCATGCCCCGGGCGGAGCGACGGCAGGCAGTGTCCCGCTGATCACGCCGCGCGGCGCAGCCAGTCCCGCACGCGCTCGATCAGATTCTTGCGCGGGATCGGCTGAACGGCCGCGGCAACGGGTTCGATCTCGCGCGCGGATGGCGGCTCTTCCGATGCAACCGCCTCCAAGGCGTTCCCGATCTCGACCGCTTCGCCGGCATCCGTAGCGGCATGCTCCGGCGCGATCGCGGGCTGATCCGGCTCAGCATCCACAGCCGGCGTCTCCGCAAAATCGGACGCCTCCGCCGTGACCGGCTCCTCAACAGCCGCCGGCGCGTCAACGACGATCGGCGTCTCAGCCGCCTCTTCAGTGGCAATGCGCGTTTCGGCGGCCACAGTCATCTCAGAGTCAACAAGGACTTCAGCGTTCGCAGGCGTATCGGCGACCACGGGCGTGTCAACCGCCACGGGCGTGTCAACGATCAGCTCTTCCGCGGCAAGGCGCGCACGCCGGCGTTCCGCGGACGCAACGCGCAAGCGCGCGCGCCGCTCGCGCTCGGCCTGCGCCGCGGCCTGCAACGCGATCGGGCCGACATTCTCCAGGAACGCGCGTTCATAGCCGCGTGACAGCCGCTCCAACGCCGCATCGAGCGGCAGCCAGTCGACTTCCCTGATGTCGCTCATCAATTCGCGCACCGGCTTGCCGCCGGCATCCATGCGCCAGTAATGCACCACCTTCGAGCGCCCGCCTGAATCATAGACCAGCGTGCCAAGGAACTCGTGCACGTCGACGTCATGGCCGGTTTCTTCCAGCACCTCGCGCTCGGCGGCGGCGCGCGCCGTCTCACCGTCGTCGAGCTTGCCCTTCGGCAGCACCCATTCATTGCGCTTGCGCAGGCGCACGACGGCAAAGCGCGGCGGCGCCTCCCGCCGCAGCACAATACCTCCCGCCGCCAGAACAGGCGTCCGCGCCATCTCATATCCCAAAGGTTTGCGATTTAGGATCGTCGCACGACGATCGCAGCCATTCTAAAGCATGATCCGGAAAAGTGGAAACCGGTTTTCCGGGCAGATCATGCTCAAACAATGACACGCGAAGGAAAAACGCGATCAAAGTTTCCTTTTTGACGCGCATTCTTCACGCGAACCGGCGCCCACCTCGCTTGCAGGCACTATGAGGGCTTTCGCAGCAGCGGTTCGCCGCATTTGATCCGCGCTCCCTCGGCGACATTGTCGCAGAACTCGAAATTGTCGGGCGCGAGCACGATAATCGTCGAGCCATGCTCGAACCAGCCGAGTTCATCGCCTTTCTTCACATGCGCGTCACACGGGAAATCCACCGGGCCCCGCGACTGCGCGTTCAGCGTGATGTCGAGGAAATGCAGGCGAAGGCTGGCGACAAGGATCGCGGCGACCGGAACCAGCGTCAGCGCCTCGCCGGTCGGCAGTTTTGCACGCAGCACCGCGCGCTCGTTCTTGCAGAACAGCCGCTCGATCCGCTTCAACGCAATCGGATTGACGTTCCAGACGTCGCCATGAATGAACTTCACCTTGTCGATGGCAAGATCATACGGCGCGTGGAAGCGGTGATACATGCTCGAGGTCAGCCGCAGCGTGACGAAGCGGCCGTTGCGATGCTGCTCGACCAGTGCGGGATCGCCGACCAGATCAAGCAGCGAATAGGGCGCGCCCTTGACCTGGAACAATTGCCCGTCCTCAATCCGGCCATGCGCGCCGACGATCGCATCCGACGGGCTCGCGATGATGGCGGGATCGGCCGCCGCCGGGCGCAGGCCCGGCTTCAGCTCACGGGTAAAGCAATCGTGCAAACTCTTGAACTCGGTCTTCTTCGCTTCCGACAGATCGAGGTCGGAGAACAGCTTCCAGCAGGCGATCGAGGCGTCGCGCACCAAGGGGTTCTCGATCTTGGAGAACCAGCCCATGAAGCGGGTCAGCGCGGCCCGCGGAATCCGGTTGGTTAGCAGGAAATTGAGGTCTTCCTGCTGAGTGAATGCCGAGATCAGGCCCTTGACTGTCATGAATTTGTTAGGTGCTGAGGCTAGCGCTTCTGTCATGGAAACATCCCTTCCGATTCTCTCGCTGTCCGCCGCCGCACTTGCCGGCGCCGCCGCAGCTTTCCCCAAAATTCAGGCCCGCATCGCGCTGTCGCGCGCCAAGCACCGCTCGCTGACCGGACATTCCAAGATGTCCAAGATGGTGGCGCGCATGGTGCCGCACTACGAATTCGACATCGACCAGTTCTTCTGCTCCGACGGAGCGCCGAAGGACATCGCGATGCAGCGCCAGGACGGTTTCTTCCGCCTCGCCGGCATCTACCAGGATCGCTATCCCAAGGGCCGCGCGCTGACCGCCGAGGTGACGGAGCGGATCTCCGATCTGCAGTTCACCGAAAGCTATCGCGTGCCGTTCCAGTACAGCCGCCTGGTGCGCGAGCATCTCGGCACCTCGGCCTTCGTCGAGGCCTCCCGCGGCGTCACCGTCACCGACCTCGACGGCAATGTCTCCTACGACTTGACCGGCTCCTACGGCGTCAACATCTTCGGCAACGACTTCTACAAGGAGTGCATCGCCGAGGGTGAGAAGCGCGCCCATGCGCTGGGTCCGGTGCTCGGCCCCTACCACCCGATCATTGCCGACAACGTGAAGCGGCTCTGCGAGATCTCCGGTCTCGACGAGGTCTCGTTCCACATGTCCGGCACCGAGGCGGTGATGCAGGCGGTGCGGCTCGCGCGCTACCACACCAAGCGCACGCACCTCGTGCGCTTCGCCGGCGCCTATCACGGCTGGTGGGGCGAGGTGCAGCCCGGCGTCGGCAATCCGGTGTCGCCGCACGAGACCTACACGCTCGCCGACATGTCGGAGAAGACCCTGCACGTGCTGCGCACCCGCAAGGACATCGCCTGCGTGCTGGTCAATCCGCTGCAGGCGCTGCATCCGAACGGCAACGCGCCCGGCGATTCCGCCCTGGTCGATTCGTCGCGCTCCTCCCGGTACGACCGCGCCGCCTACACCGAATGGCTGAACAAGCTGCGCGAGGTCTGCACCGAGCGCGGCATCGTCCTGATCTTCGACGAGGTGTTCGTCGGCTTCCGCCTCGCCGCCGGCGGCGCCCAGGAATATTTCGGCGTCAAGGCCGACATGGCGACCTACGGCAAGAGCCTTGCCGGCGGGCTTCCGGTCGGCGTGGTGTGCGGTCGCAAGGACCTGATGCGGCGCTTCCGCGACGACCGTCCGGCCGATATCTGCTTCGCCCGCGGCACCTTCAACTCGCACCCTTACGTGATGACGGCGATGGACGAGTTCCTGAGCCGGCTCGCCAGCCCGAACTTCCGCTCGATCTACAACGGGCTGGACGAGACCTGGAACGGCCGCGCCAAGTCGCTCAACGACCGGCTCGAAGCGCAAGGCTTGCCGGTTCGCGTCGGCAACATCTCGTCGATCTGGACCGTCTATTACACCGAGCCGTCCCGCTACAACTGGATGCTGCAATACTACCTGCGCGCCGAGGGGCTGGCGCTGAGCTGGGTCGGCACCGGCCGCCTGATCTTCAGCCTGAACTACACCGACGCGGATTTCGCGGAGGTCAGCGACCGCTTCGTCGCGGCTTGCGACAAGATGAAGCGCGACGGCTGGTGGTGGCACAAGGAAGGCCTCACCAACAAGAACATCAAGCGGCAGATCCTGAAAGAGATGGTCGCCGTGAGGTTTGGGCGCTGACGGCTGGCCCTGCTCTCTCCCCCCCTCGCCCCGCTCTTGCGGGGAAAGGGTTGCGGTGAGGGGCTGCATCCACAAGATATATGACAGACGGACTCGCGGTGAGCCCCCCTCACCCGGATCGCTAACGCGATCCGACCTCTCCCCGCAAGCGGGGCGAGGTGAAGTGGTCGTGCGGTCGAAGCGGCTCAACGAGAGGGTATCCGACATGGCCTAAGAACGGTGATGCCCGGGACAAGCCCGGGCATGACGCAGTTGGAAGACGCTGGGAGCAACGATCAGGCGTGCTTGACGTGCTTCTCGAGGCCCGGATCGATCAGCTCGCCCTTCATCAGGAACAGCGGCGCCTTGTGATAGAGCTTCAGGTCGTGGAACGGGTCGGTGATGATCTTGGTCATCCAGACGAGGCCGGTTTCGACGTCGCGGATGAAGAACAGATGGAAGGTGCGGAACAAGAGGCCGCCGACGCCGACCGCGAGCCAGATCTTAGCCACCTGGCGGGTGAAGTCGCCCATCGTGACCCAGGGCTTGAACAGGCCGAACAGGGTCGGATCGAAGTACAGCACCATCGGCGACAGCGCCCAGATCGCCATCAGAACGACCTTGCGCTGCAGATTGTAGCCGACCTTGATGTCTTCCTTGTGCTCGTGGGTCGCCTGGTTGACGTGGTCATACCCCTTCGGCTCGAAGAAGAAGTGACCGGCCTGGCGCGAGGTCATCGAGACCAGCCAGCCGACCAGCGCCGACACGACCGGATCGAAGAACAGCATCACATAGGCGAACAGGAAGCTCAGCGCGCTGACGAAGTGCAGGCTCTGGTTGATCCGGCTGTGATGGTAGAAGCGATGGTCATCCCAGCGCTGGGTACGCAGCTCTTGCAGAAAATTCTTGATCATTGGTTCCCCCAACATCTTTCGGGACAGGATCTACAGGGATTCGATGTATCGCGTGTGACATCATCATAATGACATATGACAATGCGGAGCGACACCTTGACGCGACTGGAGAAGGGTCTCGCCTCATCCCGGAGATTTGCGGGGCTGAGGCAGAGGAGATCGTAGCCTCCCGGTTTGCGGCGCGCCGTGCGCCACCTCACCCGGGAGGACCGGCGGACTGGGCCGCCTCAGGCCGCCTCTTCAGGCTGCCTCTTCAGGCCGCCTTGGCGACATCCGCCTTGCGGAAGCGGACCAGCGAGAAATGGCCGAGCGGCGGGATCAGGCGGCGCTCGGCGAGCTCCATGCCCCGCGCGCCGGAGAGCCACTTGGTGTAGCGCGACCAGGCGAATTCGGCGGTCCGGAACCCGAGCGGGCGCACCACCGGCTGCAGCTTCTGCTCGATGAAGCGGCGGACGCCGGCATCGGCGCTGACCCGGGTCAGGATGATCAATTCGCCGCCCGGACGCACCACGCGGGCGAATTCATCGAGGGCTGCTTCCGGGTTCGGCACCGCCGAGAGCACGTACTGCGCCATCACCACGTCGAACGAATTGTCGGGGAATTCGAGCTTCTCGGCGTCCATCACCGCAAGCCCCTCGACATTCTTCAGGCCCTGCTCGGTGACGCGCTTCTTGGCCTTCTCGAGCATCGCCTCGGAAATGTCGGTGCCGAAGATGCGCACATTCTGGCTATAGAGCGGCAGCGAGATGCCGGTGCCGACGCCGACCTCGAGCACCCGGCCGCCGATCTTGTTGGTGGCCTGGATCGCAGCCTGCCGGCCCTTGCTGAACACGCCGCCAAACACGAGGTCGTAGATCGGCGCCCAACGATCATAGGCCTGCTCGACCGTTTCGCGGTCGAAGTCCAGGGAACGGTCGGCACCCAGCTTGATGATTTCAGCCATAGATAGTCTCTCGTCTTTCGTTCGATTGAGCTGTTAATTCGGAACCGCACTGCGGCCGGCGACGCGGCGGGCGGGCCGCGGCGCGCGGCTCGGCTGCAACGTGGCCAGATTGCCGATGAACTGACGCGCACTGTTTTCCCAGGAACGCTCCAACGCGAAATTGCGGCAATCGGCACGCGACATGTTCAGCGCGCGCAGGCAGGCGCTGCGCAGATCGTTGTCGATCGCGCCGATCGGATGATCCGCGATGACGTCCTTCGGGCCGGTGACCGGGAACGCCGCGACGGGCGTGCCGCAGGCCAGCGCCTCAAGCTGCACGACGCCGAAGGTGTCGGTCAGGCTCGGGAACACGAAGACGTCGGCGGCGGCGAGGTGCGAGGTCAAATCCTGGCCCTTCTTCTCGCCAAGGAAAATCGCGTCGGGATATTTCTGTTCCAGCGCCGCCCGTTGCGGGCCGTCGCCGACCACCACCTTGGAGCCCGGCAGGTCGAGCGACAGGAAGGCGTCGAGATTCTTCTCCACCGCGACGCGACCCATCGTCATGAAGATCGGCCGCGGCAGGTCGAGCACGGCCGGCTGATCCGGATTGAAGATCTTGGTGTCGACGCCGCGGGTCCAGAAGCCGAGCCTGCGGAAGCCGCGCTCGGCAAGCTCTGTGCGCAGCGAGTCGGTCGCGACCATCGTCATCGATCCAGCCGCATGGAAGTGGCGCAGCACGGCGTAGCCGACGCTGTCGGGAATGCCGGTGCGGACCGAAACATATTCCGGGAAGCGCGTCGTATAGGACGTGGTGAAGGCGAGCTTGTTGCGCTGGCAATAGCCGCGCACCGCCCAGCCGATCGGTCCTTCGGTCGCGATGTGGATCGCCTCGGGCGCGGCCTCCTCGATCCGGCGCGCGATCTCGCGGCGGTTCGGCAGCGCCATCCGCAGCCCCGGATAGGTCGGCACGCCGACCGAACGGAAACCGTCGGGGGTGAGGAATTCGATCTCGGCGCCAAGCGTCTCGGCGCTGCGCGCGAGCGACGTCAGCGTCCGAACCACGCCATTGACTTGCGGATGCCAGGCATCGGTCGCAACGAGTATGCGCATCGCAGGAAACCCAAATCGTTAATCTTGATTCTGCTCGCATGACGTTCTGACATGGATGTTTCAAACGTATGACGTCATCGAAATGTTAGGTTGATTTTCAGGGCAAACCGCCGGTTTTTCGTGTAACGTGACAATCAGATGTCAGAGCAGAGTGAAAATTCGGGCACCACGCGCCGCAGGCTCAGAAGGCGAAACTCGTCACTCCTGATACTTGCGGTCGGCATCTTTGTGTTTGGCGCTGCCGCCGGCACGCTGTTCTATGCGCTGCGTCCGGTGACGCTAACGATTGCCGTCGGCCCGATCGGCAGCGACGACGTCAGGCTCATCCAGGGCTTCGCTCAGGCGTTTGCGCACGACGGAAGTTCGGTGCGATTGAAGCCGGTCCCGACGCAGGGCGCCGCCGAGAGCATCGCGCTGTTCACGGCCAACAAGGTCGATCTCGCCGTGGTGCGCGGCGATCTCAGTCTGCCGGCAAGCGCCGAGTCGGTTGCGATCCTGCGCAAGAACGTCGTCGTGCTATGGACCCCCTCGGGCGGCAAGGGCAAGCACCGCTCCGCCAAGATCAAGAGCATCGACGATCTCGCCGGCCACAAGGTCGGCGTGGTCGGCAGCACCCCGGCCAATGTCACGCTGCTGCGCGTGATCCTGACCGAGTCCGGCGTCAATCCCGACAAGGTCGCGGTCAGCCAGTTCGCCGTCAACAAGGTCGCCGACCTCGCGCGCGATCCTTCGCTCGACGCCTACATGACCGTCGGCCCGCTCGACAGCAAGGTGACGGCGGAAGCGATCGCGGCGACGGCTGCTGCGCGCGGCGAGCCGAAATTCATTCCCATCGAGGTCTCGGAGGCGATCGCGCAGAAGCATCCGCTCTACGAATCGGAAGAGATCGCCGGCAGCATCTTCTCCTCGTCGCCGGCACGCCCCGAAGACAAGGTCGAGACCGTCAGCGTCAATCACCTGATCATCGCGCAGCACAGCTTGCACGAGGCGACCGTCGGCGGGCTGGACCGGCAATTGTTCACGCAGCGCTTCCAGGTCGCGCGCGACCTGCCGGCGGCAGCCAAGATCGAGAAGCCGGACACCGACAAGGACGCCGCATTGCCGGCGCATCAGGGCGCTGCCGCCTATATCGACGGCACCGAGCGCACCTTCCTCGAAAAATACTCCGACTACATCTGGGGCGGCATCCTGCTGATCTCCGGCATCGGTTCGGCCGGCGCCTGGCTCCGCCACCACATAAAACGCGACGAGCGCGAGCAATACATCACCCACCGCGACAATCTGCTGACCCTGATCTCGCGGGTACGCAGCGCCGAGACGCCGGAGCAGCTCGCGGCGATGCAGAGCGATGCCGACGCATTGCTGCGCGAGGCGCTCGATTGCTACGACGACGGCGCGATCGAGGAAGGCGACCTGTCGGTGATCGGGCTGACGCTCGAGCAATTCCATCATGCCGTCTCCGACCGCCGTGCCGTGATCAACGGCGATCGGCCGGGCCTGCCGAGGATGCGCACCGGCTAGCGCGTACACGCCGATTGCACCGAGAGCAATGTGCACCGAGAGCAATGTTTGGATTGCGCGTGGATGCGCGCCTGGCCATGTATGAGTACGGCCACAACGCTCCGCACAACACCATGATCACGTCCATCATCGCCGACCTGCCCACGCCATTCGTGCTCGCGGTGGCGCTCGCCGGCGTCTTCCTGATCGCCTTCATGAAAGGCGCGTTCGGCGGCGGCTTCGCCATCGTCGGCATCCCGCTGCTCTCGCTGGCGATGGACCCGATCGCGGCCGGCGCGCTGCTCGCGCCGCTATTCGTCGTGATGGACATCACGGCGCTGCGGTTCTGGCGTCCCAATACATGGTCGCGGGCCGACCTCGCGATGCTGCTGCCCGCGCTCGTCGTCGGCATCGGCCTTGGTTATTTCGTGCTGCGCGATCTCGACCGGCATGCGGTCGAGATCGTGATGGGCGTGGTGACGCTGGTATTCGCCGCGCTGTGGTTCATCGGCGGCGGCGAGATCAAGCCGCGTCCGCGCTCGACGATCAAGGCCACGTTCGCCGGTCTCTCCTCCGGCGTCACCACGATGGTCGCGCATTCCGGCGGGCCGCCGCTTGCGATCTATCTGCTGCCGCTCGGCATGTCGAAGGCGCTTTACGCCGGCACCACCAGCCTGTTCTTTACGGTCGGCAACCTGCTGAAGGCAGGTCCCTGGCTCGTGCTCGCCACGCCGTCGCGGAGCCTGTGGATGCTGATGGCGCTGTGCGTGCCGGCCGTGCCGGTCGGCGTCTGGGCCGGCTGGCGGCTGCACGAACGGCTCGACCAGCGCGCGCTGTACCGCGCCTGCTACGCCATTCTCGTCGTCACCGCGGCCAAGCTGCTGTGGGACGGACTGGCCGGATACATTCACCTCTGAGTGCCGCCGGCGTTGTGGCTTCCCGTCAGGAAGATCGCGCGCTCCGGCTGCCGCTCACACTGACCGCAAGCGGCCCGATCCCCTCGAGCGGTTTGGCCTTCTCGTCCGGCTCGAGCCGCTTGCGCGCCACGAAGGAGAAATGGCGGCGCAGCTTCAGGACCGGCTTCTCGATGCAGTGCCAGGAGAACGCCGCGAACGCCGTGATCAGCACCAGGGCGACGGCGAACTGGACAATCAGCGCCGCATTGGGCAGCCAGACTTTCACCACCTGCTGCATCGGAAAGCCATAGAGATAGATGCCGTAGGAGTAGTCGCCCTTCGAAAACAGCGGCAGCCGCGGCAGATTGGAGACGCCGAGAAACACGGTGATATAGATCAGCGCCGGCGCGATGATGGCATTGAGGACGGGCTGGGTCATCCAGGCTGCCGGCCCAAGCAGTGCGGCGCCGAGGCAGAGCGCACAGCAGGCGGCGAGAATCCGCCCGTCATAGGGAATGCGATCGCGGTAGAGGTAGACCACGATTGCGAGCAGACAGGCGACCGGCAGTTTCGCACCGCGTCCGAGAAACAGCGCCGTGCTGAAGATCTTGTCGTACAGCGTGCCCGCAACGCCGGGAGGGAGTTGCGACGGATTGGCGGTATGCCCTGTGATCTGCACAGCAAAGCCGATGCCGACCAGAATGACAACACCAAGCACGATCAGCAGCGGCTTGCGCAGCAGCCCCAACATCATGATGACCGCCATCACAGCGTAGCAGCCGTATTCGAACGGCACGGTCCACAGCGAACTGTTGACCTCCGGCGCGGGATTGCCGTTGAACACGCCCGGCAGCGTGTAATTCACCAGGCCGACGACGTTCGTAAGATATTTCCAGGTGCCGGCGCTGATGAAATAGTCCCAGAGCGGCAGCGTGGTGAAGAGCGGCCCGAGGATCAACGCCGACAGCACGATCTCGACCGCGAGCGCCGGAATGATCCGCAAGCCGCGATTGATCAGGAATTCCTTGACGCTGAGCCGCAGCCCGCTTGCGGCGATCAGAAACCCGCTCAGCGCGAAAAACATCACCAGGATCGCAAATTGCGGAAACCAGAGGATCCACGTCGGATCGGAATCGCCGCGACCGGTGGCAACATAGGGCGTATGCCCTGCGACCACCGCGATCGCGAGCGCAACGCGGAGAAAATCGAACCCGGGACCAAAGCCTTTCTGCCGATCCAGCATGCTCCCGATCGAAGGCGCTGGCATGATTTCCACTCCATTCCGAACCACGCCTTCGGACAGCAAGGGCCGTGCCAGGAAAAATGTCTTGGGACGGGACACCTCCCGGCAACCCGCCCTTAACCGTTCGACGAAACACGGACGAAACAAACCCCTAACGGCACGAAACCATTTTGGCGATTTCGTGCAAACGTCCTGAAACGCCTCACCTGTACTGGTTTGACCCAACGACGCGCCGGAACTGGCGCGCAGGGCGCAAACAACAGGGGTCGACAATGTTCAATTCCATCAAGCTGAACGCACGTCTCGCTGCCGCCGCCTTCGGTGCGCTGGCGATTGGCACCGTTGCCTTTTCGAATTCCGCCGCGGCCGCTCCGCTGCCGATCTTCCCGTTCATCCTGACGCCGCCGACCGAGGCCGTGCAGCCGCCAGTGCAGTCGATGCCGCAAGCGCAGGAGGAAGACCGATCCGTCGAATTGCCCGCCCGCCTGCGCCGTCAGGTCGTCGCCTATCCGACCCGCGAGGCGCCCGGCACCATCATCATCGACACCCCGCACACCTATCTCTACCTGGTGCTCGGAGGCGGCCAGGCGATGCGCTACGGCATCGGCGTCGGCCGCGACGGCTTCACCTGGTCGGGCACCCAGACCATCACCAAGAAGGCGGAATGGCCGGATTGGACACCGCCGCCGGAAATGATCGCCCGCCAGCCCTATCTGCCGCGCCACATGGCCGGCGGCCCCGGCAACCCGCTCGGCGCCCGCGCCATGTATCTCGGCGGCACCGTGTACCGCATCCACGGCACCAACGCGCCTGAGACGATCGGCACCCACGTCTCGTCCGGCTGCCTGCGGCTCACCAATCAGGACGTCACCGACCTGTATTCGCGGGTCAGCGTCGGCACCAAGGTAATCGTGCTGCCGATGACCGACCGCCGCGCCGATCTCGGCTCGGCCGTCCGCTAAACCCGACACATTCAGACATCGACAACGGCTCCGGCATCATGCCGGGGCCGTCGTCGCGTTCACAATCGTTAACGTCCGGATCGTTAACGTCTGGGTGATCGCGGGCGGGCGGCGGCCTTCCGCCCCTGAAGCAGCTTGATCCCGCCACACTGGCGCCCTCGTCGAGGGGCCTGTACAACCCGTCAAGTTGATTTTCATCCGGGGGGACGATGCGTCTACCGATGCATCCAAGAACAATCGCGCTCGGGCTCACGGTGTTGCTGGTCTCGTTCGCGATCAGCCTCAAGGCCATGGACTGGCTCGCGCCGAGCGTCACCGTGCAGACGCCGCCGCTGGTGCAACTGCCGCCGCTGCCGCAGGCGCCGCGCTCCTCGACGGTCGTGGCGCAGGTCTCGGTCGCGCTGTCGGCGATCCGCGATGCCGCCGAACGCGGCGCGCCGAAGACCTTCGGCGGCAAGGCCGACAACCCGGTCCAGCAAATCCTGCAAAATGCCGACATCGGCTGGACCGCGTCGCGCGGGCCGATCGCCGCCACCGGCGCGCAGGACGTGCTGACGCTGACGACCCCGATCAACGGCACGCTCAAGGTCACCGGCTCGCTGTCGGATAAGGCGACCGGCGCCGTCACCAACGCGCTCGGCAACCTGCTCGGCGGCAATGTCGCCAAGCAGATCGGCGCCGTGAACATCAAGAACATCAACGCCAATGCCGACATCAAGGGCAGCGTCACGCTGACCGCGCGGCCAAAGCTCGGTGCGTCCTGGCGGATCGAGCCGAACCTGCAGGCGCAGGTCAATCTCGGCGACACCGGCCTGTCGGCCGCCGGCGTGCGCATCAGCGTACCGGCCCAGGTCAAGCCTGTCATCGACAAGGCGGTCGCCGACCAGATCTCGGTGGTCGAGGCGCGGTTGCACAACGACCCGGTGTTCCAGAACACCGCCCGCACGCAATGGACCAAGGCCTGCCGCTCGATCCCGCTGCAGGGCACCGGCGGCACCGCGTCGATGCCGCCGATGTGGCTCGAGCTGCGGCCGACCCGCGCGATCGCCGCGCAGCCGAAGGTCGATGCGTCCTCGCTGATCCTGACCATGGGGATCGAGGCCGAGACGCGGATCACGGAGACGCAGACCACGCCGAACTGCCCGTTCCCCGACAAGCTCTCGATCGTGCCGCCGATGCCGAGCCAGGTCTCGGTCGGCTTGCCGGTCGACATGTCCTTCACCACGCTGACGCAACTCGTCGAGGCGCAGCTCAAGGGCAAGACCTTCCCCGAGGACGGCTCCGGCCCGGTCGACGTCACCGTCAAGAGCGCGAGCATCGCCGCCTCCGGCGACCGGCTTCTGATCTCGCTTCTGGTGCACGCCAAGGAGAAGAAGAGCTTCTTCGGCCTCGGCGCCGAGGCGACGGTGCATATCTGGGGCCGGCCGCGGCTCGACCAGGCGGCGCAGACGCTGCGGCTCGCCGACGTCGAGCTGGCGGTCGAGTCCGAGGCCGCGTTCGGTCTGCTCGGCGCCGCCGCGCGCGCGGCGATCCCGCACATGCAGCAGGCGCTCGCCGACCGGCTGGTGGTCGACCTCAAGCCATTCGCGAGCAACGCGCAGCGCAAGATCGCCGCCGCCATCGCCGACCTGCAGAAGAACGAGGAAGGCATCCGGGTCGACGCCGACGTCAACAGCATCCGCCTTGCCGGCATCGCGTTCGATTCGAAGACGCTCCGGGTGGTCGTGGAAACCGACGGCACCATCAAGGCCGCCGTCACCGCGCTACCGGCGCTGTAGCTAGATTGTCACGCGAGTAGATTGGATGGCAGCCGCGACAGCGGTTGAACCCCCTCTCCCGCTTGCGCGTGAGGGTTGGGGCGGGGGCTCTCTCCACGAGTCATATTGTGGAGATACCCCCCACCCGGCGCTACGCGCCGACCTCCCCCGCAAGCGGGAGAGGTGCACTACAGCGGTCGCTCGACCCAGCTCATCCAACATCGTTCCGCGTCCCTCGCCGATCCCGGCGTTCCATCCGCCGCATGCCCAAAAAGTCGTCTTTGCGACAGGTTGCCGCACCGGATAGAAGGTGCCCCGTGGAAGCAATCTTCGACGAAAAATCAGGGAGAGAAACACGATGAAATCGCTCTTGGCCGCAGCGGCGGCCAGCCTCGCGCTTGCGGCCTCCGGCACCGCGGCCAACGCCCAGATCTCCGACGACGTCGTCAAGCTCGGCGTGCTCACCGACATGTCGAGCCTCTATGCGGACGCCACCGGCAAGGGCTCGGTCGCCGCGGTCGAGATGGCGGTCGCCGATTACGGCGGCAAGGTGAAGGGCAAGCCGATCCAGGTCGTCGTGGCCGATCATCAGAACAAGCCCGACGTCGGCGTCAGCATCGCGCGCAACTGGTACGACAACGACAAGGTCGATGCGATCCTCGACGTGCCGACCTCGTCGGTCGCGCTGCCGATCTCGGCGCTGACCCGCGAGAAGAACAAGATCCACATCAATTCCGGCGGCGGCTCCTCCGACATCACCGGCACCGCCTGCTCGCCCAACACCGTGCACTGGACCTACGACACCTACGCGCTGTCGAACGTCGCGGGCAAGGCGATGGTCAAGCGCGGCGAGGACACCTGGTTCTTCGTCACCGCCGACTACGCGTTCGGCATGGCGCTGGAGCGCGACGCCGCCAATGTCGTCAAGGAGACCGGCGGCAAGGTGCTGGGCGACGTGCGCCATCCGCTCAACTCGTCGGACTTCTCGTCCTTCCTGCTGCAGGCGCAGGCCTCCAAGGCCAAGGTCGTGGCGCTGGCCAATGCCGGCGGTGACACCACCACCGCGCTGAAGCAGGCCGCCGAGTTCGGCCTCGCCCAGGGCGGCCAGAAGCTGATCGCGCTGTTGATGGAAATCACCGACACCCATGCGCTGGGCCTGAAGGCGACGCAGGGCCTGATCGTCACCGATGCCTTCTACTGGGACATGAACGACGAGACCCGCGCCTTCTCGAAGCGCTTCAACGAGAAGGTCGGCCACATGCCGACCATGATCCAGGCCGGTCTCTATTCGGCGACCATGCATTACTTGAAGGCGATCGAGGCGATCGGTACCGACGAGGCGCCGAAGGTGATGGAGCAGATGCGCAAGACCCCGATCAACGACTTCTTCGCCAAGAACGGCCATATCCGGATCGACGGCCGCATGGTGCACGACATGTATCTGTTCGAGACCAAGAAGCCCGAGGAATCCAAGAATGAGTGGGATCTCTACAAGCTGATCGCCACCGTGCCCGGCGACGAAGCCTTCCGCCCGCTCGACAAGGGCGGCTGCCCGCTGGTGAAGTCGAACTGACGACGCGCCGCTGCGGGCGATCGGATGACTGCGAACAAGAAAACGCGCCCGGCCACACCGGGCGCGTTTTTCTTTGTGCAACAGGCTTCGATCACCGCCTCGTCAGCCGCGATCGCGTTTAGTCGCCGCTCGCGCCCGGGATCATCCAGGTCGAATAGGTCTGCCAGACGCCATCGCCGAGATTGCGTTGATAGGCGATGAAATCGGCGTGGTCGCCGTGTACGAGCTCAAAGCGATAGAACCTTGAGAGGTCGTCGATCTGCTTGGTCATGGAACGTCTCCGTCATAAGGGAAAGTCCTGTATTTCGACGTAGTCGGCGCGCGCCCAACGTCAATAGAATGACGCCAATCATTCAATCACAGGCGCGCGATCCGCATCCGATTGGGCGGCTGCTTCAGCGCCCGGCACGATGCGAACTTTGGCGCGGCAGGCGAACGATACCGATGCCGCTCTGCTCCGCCTGAAGCCTCTGCAGCACCGCCGGCGGCTCCAGCACGAGTTTGGCCGCGGGTGTCGGCGCGCCGTTGTTGAGCACGTCGCGATACGGATAGAGCGCCTGGAAGGCGGCCGGCTCGGAGATCGCGGCCTGGGCCGAGGCCGCCGTCGCAGTGATGGCCGACAGCGCCGCAGCGAGCGCGATGGTCTTGAACGTCCTGGCGAGGTGGGAAATCCTGGTGGTCATGGTAACGCTCCCGCGATTTACATCGCACACGATTAATTCGCTCGCGCTTGATAAAGGCAGGGCGCGGCCGACCTTCAAGTATCCCGATTTAATCGGATGCGATTTATTCGAGCGCGGGGCTTCAAATATCCGTGTGATCCACGCGGCTATGCAGGGGGAGCAAGGCCGGTCTGTTGTCGTCGCACGCAAACACAAAAGTCGCCGCATCGGGCGCTGGTGATCACAACAGCAGCTCGATGCGAAACATCAGCGCGACGTGGTCGGCAACACCGGTGCGTGTGCGAACCGGTCAGATCGGAGCAAAATCGGACAAGCTGCCGAGGTTGGCAGGATTTAACATCCACGCCATAGTGAACGACTATCGTTGTCGTGAGCCAATGTGGGGTCAGCCATGGACGTGTCACCTTCCGGTAGCGAGACCCAAGGCACGTCGGGGCCGCCGCCGGCCGAGCCCCAGGCGAATGCGCGCTCGGCAACGCGGACACCGGCCATCATTGTCGGCGTCGTTGCCGCCGTCATCATCGCGCTGTCCGTCTATTATCTGCTGCGGCCCGAGCCGCTGCTGGTGCAGGGCGAGGTCGATGCGACGCGGCTCGACATCGCCGCGCGCGTCGACGGTCGCGTCAAGGACATCCCGGTCGGGCGCGGACAGAACGTGACCGCGGGCGCCGTCCTGGTGCAGATCGACAACCCGGAGACGCTTGCCAAGCAGGACCAGACGCGGGCTGCAAAGGCCGTCGCCGATGCGCAGCTCGCCAACGTGCTGGTCGGAACGCGGGTCGAGACCATTGCCGCGCGCAAGGCGGAGATGGAGCGCGCCGAGGCGGCGCAGGTGCTGGCCCAGAAGACCTTCGATCGCGCCAAAACATTGACCGAGCAAGGCAACGCGCCGCAGGCCCGCCTCGACCAGACCACCGACGCATTGCACGAGGCCGAGCGCGGGCTCGATCAGGCGAAGTCGGCCTATGAGCAGGCGGTCAACGGCTATACCAAGGAAGAGCGCGCGATCGCGAAGGCCAATGTCGAGAAGGCCGAAGCCGACATCCAGAGTGTCCAATCGGTGATCGATCAGCTCGCGGTCTACGCGCCGGTCGGCGCGCAGGTCTATCAGCGCAACGTCGAGCCGGGCGAATATGTCTCGCCGGGCGTGCCGCTGGTGACGCTGATCAATCTGGACGATCTGTGGATCCACTTCGATCTGCGCGAGGATCTGGTCAAGGGCCTGAAGGTCGGCGACAAGTTCGACGTCCGCATTCCCGCGCTCGCCGACCGTCACGTCACGGTCGAGGTCAAGCTGATCGCGACCAAGGGTGAATATGCGAGCTGGCGGGCGACCCGCGCCACCGGCGATTTCGACCTGCGGACCTTCTCGATCCGTGCCTATCCGGTCCAGCCGGTGCCCGAGCTGCGGCCGGGCATGAGTGCCTATCTCGACTGGAAATCGCGCCAATGAGGCTGGCCTCAAAGCCCGGATTCTGGCGGGTCGCGCAGCGCGAGTGCCGCTGGCTGCTCGGCGACCGCGTCGCGCTGCTGCTGATCTTCGGCGTGCCGCTGTTTGCCTTCGTGGTGCTCACGACGGTGTTCAGCCAACCGGTGATCCGTGGCCTCGGCGTCACCATCGTCGACGCCGACAAGTCGGATGCCTCGCGCGCGCTGACGCAGCTCGTGGCGGCGTCGCCGAACCTGAAAATCGTCGACGACTCTGGATCGCTGTCGACCGCCGTGCACGACATCCGCTCCGGCAAGGCGATTTCGGCGATCTTCATCCCGCCGAATTTCGAGCGCGACCTGAAGGCCGATCGCCGCCCGCAGGTCGTGGGCTTCTACAACCAGCAATTCCTGACCGCCGCCGGCATCGCGTCCTCGGGGCTCAGCGATTCCCTGACCGCCGGGGCGAACGCGGCCGCGCCCGCCAGGCGCGCAGCGCCCGGCCCGGCTTCGATGGGAACGCTGAGCGCGGAGACCATCGCGCTGGTCAATCCGCAGAAGAACTACGCGCAATTCCTGCTGCGCGCGCTGCTGCCGACCATCATCCATGTCGTGATCACGCTCGCCGCGGGTTATTCGGTCGGCTCCGAATTCCGCCGCCGCAACGCAAGGGAGTGGCTCGCAAGCGCCGGCGGCGATCCGGTCGCAGCCCTGGCCGGCAAGCTCGCACCGCTGTTCTGCATCTTCGTCGTGATCATGCTGGCGGTGACGCTCGCGCTGGAGGGCGTGCTGCAAATCCCCTTCAAGGGCGACTTGCTGCTGATGATCGCCGCCGGCTCGCTCCTGATCATCGCCTATCTGTCGATCGGCGCGCTGTTGCAGCTTCTGGTCGGCGACCTCGCAACGGGGCTCGGACTTGCCGGCCTGATCGCCTCCCCTGCCTTCGGCTATGCGGGTGTCGGCTTTCCGACCATCGGCATGAACACGTTTGCGCAGGTCTGGAGCGCGATCCTGCCGCTGCGCTGGTACATGGCGGTGCTGATGGGACAGGCGGCGCGCGGCTTGCCGATCTCGGAGTCAGCCATTCCCTTTGCGGCGCTCGCGGGCCTCGCATTGCTGTTCGCCGGCCTCGCATGGCTGCGCATGGCGAGCCTCACCCGCAGGGCCTGGTTCGAGACGGCGGGGCCCTCTGACGAGCTGGCGGGTGAGCCGACACCGCCCGGCGTCGGCGGTGCCTTCATCGCGGAGTGGCGGCGCGTGCTCGGAACCCGCAGCGCCTTCACCCTGCTGTTCCTGGCCCCCCTGATTTATGGCATCTATTATCCGCAGCCCTATCTGAACCAGATCCTCCGCAAGCTGCCCATCGCGATCGTCGACGATGATCTGAGCGAACTGTCGCGCCAGATCGTCGAGACGATCGATGCCAGCGGAACGTTGAGCGTGACGGTTCGCGCCCGCACGCTTGCCGAGGCGCGCACCGCGATCGATCGCGGCGACGCGCTGGCCGCGATCCAGATCCCGCCCGGCACCGAGCGCGACGTGCTCAAGGGCATCACCGCCCACATCCCGGTCTACGCCGACGCCACCTACCTGTTCGTGTTCAGATCGACCGCGAGCAGCGTGGCGACCGCGATCGGCACGCTGACGTCGGAGCTGGCTTCGCGGGGTAGCCGTTCCGAGGGAAGTCTTGCCAAGGCAAGGCTGGCGAGCCTCAGCCCGGGCAACGTTTTGCTGCAGCCGATCTTCAATCCGGTCGGCGGCTATGCGAGCTACATCGTCCCGGCGGCCTTCATCCTGATCCTGCAGCAGACGCTCCTGATCGGAGCGGCGATGCTGACCCGCGCTGCGCTGGCAGGCTCCAGCGGCGCATTGTCGGGCGTGTTCGGACGCGGCATCGCCCATCTGACGATCTATCTGCCGACGCTCGCGCTCTATCTGATCGTGCTGCCGCGCGTCTATGGTTTTTCCGCGCTCGGGCATTTGCCGCAACTGTTCGCGCTCGCTTCGGTCTTCATCCTGGCGACGAGCTTCCTCGGACAGGCGATCGGCGCCTGGTTCACGCGGCCGGAGAACCCCACCATCCTGCTGCTGGCGACCAGCCTGCCGCAATTCTTCACCGCCGGCTTCGCTTGGCCGCGCGAGGCCATTCCCGACGCGGCCAAGGCACTTGGGCGGCTGTTCCCGGCCGACTCCGCGATCGACGGCCTGGTGCGCATCAACCAGCTCGGCGCAAGCATTTGGGAGGTCGGGCACGACTGGCTCTGGCTGTGGTGTCTTGCGCTCGGCTATTTCGCGCTTGCCGTGATCTCCGCGCGGCTGTTCAAGGGAGGACAGCAACATGTCCAACGCTAGGCGCGTCGCCGTCATCATCATCCCGCTGGTGCTCGTCGCCGGCGCGCTGATCTACGCCGAAACCCGTGCGACAACGGCCCCCGCGATCGTCGGCGTCGTGCGGTCGACCGAGGTCAGGATCGAGCCGGAAGTGAACGGCCAGCTGGTGTCGATCGCGGTCGCAAAAGGCGCCCAGGTGCGCGCCGGCGATGTGCTCGCCAGGCTTTCCGCCGTCGAACTGACCGCGCAGGCCGACCAGGCGCGCGCTGCCCTCGCCGCCGCGGTCGCGAACCGCAACAACGTCTACGCCGGCGTGCGCCGCGAGCAGGTCGACTCCCTCAAGGCGGCCATCTCCAAGGCCAATTCGCGCCTCGAATATGTCGAGACCCAACTCAAGCGGATCAGCACGCTGGCGGGGCAGAATTTCGAAACCCAGCAGGCGCTCGACCAGGCCGAGAACGACGTTGCCAGCGGGCGCGCCGGCGTGGCGGCGGCCCAGGCCAATTACGATGCCGCGGTGGCCGGGCCGACCAAGGAGGAGCGCGCCATCGCCGACGCACAGGTGCAGGCCGCCGCGGCCGCGGTCGCGGTGCTGGAGCGCCGTCTCGACAAGATGGTGCTGCGCGCGCCGGCCGACGGCGTGGTCAGCGTGATCGCTGCGGAGGTCGGCGAGAACGTTCGCGCGGGTCAGCCGATCATGGCGATCGCGGCGGCCGGCAAGCAATGGCTGTCGTTCAACGTGCGCGAGGACCATCTCAACGGTCTTGCGATCGGAAACACCGTGAACGTGACTCGAAGCGCCGCGAATGGCGCGACCAAGGCCCTCGTCACCGAGTTGCGGCCGCTCGGGATGTTCGCCACCTGGCAGGCCGAGCGCGTGATCGGCGATCACGACCGCAATACGCTGCGGCTGCGCCTCGATCCCGCGGGCGCTGCGGAAGGTCTCGAACCCGGCATGGGCGTCCGGATCGAGCGTTGATACGCGGTGCCCGGCAGTCATCCGCCTGTCAGGAGATTGAGACTAAGAAGGCAGCCGGGCCGGCCTTATCCGGCTCTGCCCTTCTGGCATTCGATCTCATACTGCACAAAAGATGGAGCGTTGACCGTGAAGCAGATTCGTTCACGACGGAAAGTACATGTTGGAGCGATGCTGCTCGGTGCGGCGGCCTTGGCGGTGCTGCTGCCGTCGATGGCATCGGCCCAGACCGGCGCGGCGCCATCGGGCGCCAAGCCGTTCCTGACCGTTGACGGAAAGCTGCCGCTGGTCATCGGGCATCGCGGCGTGCCGGGCCTCGTCCCCGAGGAGACCGAAGCATCCTATGAGCTGGCCGCCGACCTCGGAACGGACTCGCTCGAAGAGGACCTGCACCTGACCAAGGATTGCGTGCTGGTGGCGCGGCACAATCCATGGCTCGGCGACAACACCAATGTCGCCGAGGTGGCGAAGACCAACACCGAGGTTGCGGCCCGCAAGCGCACGGCGCCGGGCGTTCCCGTCAAGGTGAAATGGCCGCAAACCCCCACCAGCGGACCGGCCGAATATCCGACCGATCTGATTGATCCGGCCGACCCGAAATCGGTGCTGAAAGCGCTGATCGTCGACGGCGACGACCACACCAATGACTGGTCGATCACCGATTTCACCATGGCCGAGCTGAGGCAGTGGATCGCCGGCACCACCTATGATGCGGCCAACGAACGGCCAAAACTGTTCAACGGCAAATTCCCGATCATCAGCTTCCAGGACATCATCGACATCGCCAAGGCCAAGAGCAAGACGACGGGTCGTTCGATCTCGGTCTATCCGGAAACCAAGAATCCGACCTGGAACAATGCCCAGGCGATCGCCAATGGTTGCGGTGCGCCCGGCAGCCACCCGCTCGAGGATGCCTTGATCAAGATCATCAAGGAGAACGGCCTCAATTCAAAGGACGCGCCGATCATCGTGCAGAGCTTCGAACCCGGCAGCCTGAAATACATGCGCAGCCATGGGCTGGAGACGCGGCAGGTCCAGTTGATCGACGGTAACGGCGTCGACTTCAAGACCGGCAAGGTGCTGCTCAACAACATCGCCAATTCCCGTCCCTACGACTGGACGGTTGCGGGCGACAGCCGCACTTTCGATGCGATGCTGACGCCCGAAGGCCTCGCGGAGATCAAGACCTATGCCGACGGCATCGGTCCGTGGAAGGCCTATATCGTGCCGTACAAGATATCGCCCTGGAAGGACGCTGGCGCCGACGGCAAGCCCTACAAGGGATCGACCGCGGAGGCCTCGACGCAGGACGCGACCAGCGTGATTACCGACGCGCACAAGCTCGGCCT
The DNA here is from genome assembly GCF_001189845.1 of Bradyrhizobium tropiciagri. Classification (GTDB taxonomy): domain Bacteria; phylum Pseudomonadota; class Alphaproteobacteria; order Rhizobiales; family Xanthobacteraceae; genus Bradyrhizobium; species Bradyrhizobium tropiciagri. The sequence goes on along the minus strand of NZ_LFLZ01000052.1, from coordinate 36,897 downwards.
GTTCGTGCATGTCTTCACGTTCCGCAACGAGAAGAAATACCTGGCGGCCGACTATCGCAACGATCCGAGCCTCGAATATCTGAAGTTCTTCCGTCTCGGCGTCGACGGGGTGTTCACGGATTTCACCCACACCGGCGTTGCCGCCCGCGCGGCCTATCTGCGCGAACTCGGCTGGTGACGCCGGCAACTGAGCACAGGCTTCTGGCACAACAAGACGCGCCCGGCATCACCGGGCGCGTTTGTCTCTTTCACGTGATGCGATCCGCGTTACTCGGTCGAGTATTTGAACTCTGGCATCGCCTTCAGCTCATCCTTGGTCGCGTTGAACACCGCGTGATCCGGGTACCAGGGATTGGGCTTTGAAGCCGCCGCCGCGGGCGCTGCGGGCGCCGCGCCCGTGGTCGTCGTCTTGCTGGTGCTGCTGGCGCCGGCGCCGGTGTTCGCGGCGCCGGTATAGGCGATCGGCTCGTCGACGAACTTCACCTTGTCGAGCGGCACGGCGACCAGATGCTCGCCGACGCCAAGGAAGCCGCCGACACCGATGACGACCGCCTTGATGGTGCCGCCCTTCTCCATCAGCAGATCATTGATCGAGCCGACGCTCTCGTTCTTGTCGTTGTACACGCTCAGGCCGACGACCTTCGACGCGCGCCAGTCGCCCTTGAACTCGGTTGGCGACGTGGCCGACGTCGATGCCGCAGGAGCCGGCGACGCCGCGGGAGCCATTTTGTCGCTCTTGTCGGCGGGCGCCTGCGCAAACGCGACGGTCGCAAGCAGCGCGGAGCCGGCGACGCCGGCAAGGAAGGATTTGATCAACATTGTTGCGCTCTCCTCAGTTGCAAAATCGATGCATGGAGAACCCGTCATCTCCGCAACCGTTCCTAACGGAACTGCGGTCAAACGCCGCCGGTCTGTGGCGGCGCCGAACATGCGATGCAGCAGGCCGTGCGCGTGGATCGTCGCCTCTCAAGTAAGCCGCGGTTGAGCCTCACGACTGCGCCGGACGCGCAGTCCCCGATGTGACGATGTTTGGTTCACTAAGTCGTCCCGGCGAACCGCGCTGCGCAAGCGGACACGCGCCCGCGCAGCCGCATCATCGATCGACATGCGTCGATCATGCGCACACCTGACCGCGCTCAGAAGCCGCCCCAATAAGGCGGCACGCCGTAGAAGCGATGCAGCTCGACTTCCTGCGAGCGATCGCCCCAATCGAAATCCTTGTCGGCGCGGAACGATGGCGCGCGCTTCAGCTCATCATCCTCGATGTCGAGCTCATAGGCTTCGAACTTCGGGTTGTAGTGCAGCCGGCCCCACGGCAGCGGAATCAGATTGGTTCCGATCCCGAGAAAGCCCCCGAAGCTCAGCACCGCGTACGACACCTTGCCCGAGATCTTGTCGATCATCAGCCGCTCGATATGGCCGATCATGTCGCCATTGGCCCGGCGTACCGCCGTCCCCTCGACGCGATCGCTTGCAATGAGCTGATGCGGCCTTGTCCTGACCTCGACCGCCATCTCACCCTCCCTGACCTGAAAGGGAGACAACGCCTCGCCGGGGGAACGGGTTCCGGCCCCGGATACGACAGCCACCTTTCCCTTTCCCGGGCCGGCACGGCGGCGGAGCCGGGCCCGGGAGAGATCCACCCGCATTTCAACGCATTAGGCCTGATGACGGAACGATAACTTTTCTCCCCACCGCCGACCTGTTAACTCGTTCTGCCGGGCAAGATTTCAGACATGCACTGAAACAAAATTCCTGAGCCGCTTTCCCCGAATCACGGACAAAAGATCGGTATGACCCAGGCTGCGCCCAATATCCTCGTCGTCGAGGACGACCGCGAAACGCGATCCCTCATCGCAAAATATCTCCGCACCAATTCCTGTCATGTCACGACCGCCTCCGACGGTCGCGAAATGGCCAAGGCCATGACCGACCACCGCGTCGATCTGCTGGTGCTCGACGTCATGCTGCCCGGCGAGGACGGCCTCAGCCTGTGCCGCAAGGTGCGCGCTGAGTCGCAGACGCCGATCATCATGCTGACCGCGCGCGGCGAGGACGTCGACCGCATCCTCGGCCTCGAGATGGGCGCCGACGACTATCTCGCCAAGCCATTCAACCCGCGCGAGCTGCTGGCCCGGATCAATGCCGTGCTGCGCCGGCAGGCCGCCGCGCGCAACGCCAGCGCGATCGAGGGGGCGACCACGCTGACCTTCCTCGGCTGGCGCATCGACATCCGCCTGCGCGAGCTGCGCAATCCCGAAGGCGCGCGCGTCGCCATGACCAGCGCCGAGTTCGACCTGCTGCGCACCTTCTGCGAACGGCCCGGCCGCGTGCTGTCGCGCGACAGCCTGCTCGACCTGACGCAGGGCCGCAGCGCCGGCTCGTTCGAGCGCTCGATCGACGTGCTGGTCAGCCGCATCCGTCGCAAGATCGAGCCCGATCCGCAGGAAGCCACCATGATCAAGACGGTGCGTTCCGGCGGCTATGTGTTCACGCCGAGGGTGGAGGCGGTTGCCGCCACGAGCAACTGATCATGAAGCTGCTGCGCGTGCTGAGTCTGCGGGGGATCGGCGCCCAGATGGCGGCGCTGGTCGTCGTCTCGATCGTCGCGCTGCACCTGATCATCACCGCCACCTTCCTGATCCATCGCCCCGATAGGCCGGAGGCGTCCGATCGCTGGCACACCCAGCTCGCCGCCGCAGCGCAATTGCTCGGGCATGCTCCGGCATCGGAGCGGCCGCGGCTGCAGGCCGATATCGTCAGAGCCTTCCCGCAGCTTGCGATCGGCGACTTCACGTCCGATGCCGGCGGGCTCACCGAGACCGACCCGCCGAGCCTGCATGCGCTGCGCCGTCTCGGCGCCGGCTATCATGTCTACTCCCTGCCCCGCGAGGCGGGCAGCAAACCGAATGACAACGAGATCCGCCGCGTCGCGATCCGCTTGCCGGACGGCGCCATGTTCGCCGCCAACCTGATGCCGGATCAGCACATGCGGCCGTTCTGGGGCGGGCCCTGGATGATGACGGTGCTATTCGCCGTCATCAGCGTCACCCTGCTCGGCCTGTGGGCGGCCTGGGCGTTGACCGCGCCGCTGTCGTCCTTCGTCAAGGCCGCCGAGACGTTCAGCCTGAACGGCGCCGCCGCGCCGCTGCCCGAGCGCGGCCCCGAGGAGATCCGCTCGCTGGCCAAGGCGCTGAACCGGATGCGCGAGCGCATCACGGCGTTGATCGACGACCGCACCAAGATGCTGGCCGCCATCAGCCACGACCTGCGCACGCCGATCACGCGGATGCGGCTGCGCGCCGAGTTCATCGAAGACGAGACCCATCGCCACCGCATGCTGCGCGACCTCGACCAGATGCGCTCAATGCTGGAATCGGTGCTGTCGTTCCTGCGCAACGACCGCAAGCTCGAGGAGATGACGCTGGTCGACATCGCGAGCACGCTGCACCTCGTCACCGACCAGTTCGCCGACATGGGACACAAGGTCAGCTACGAGGGTCCGCAGCACGCGATGGCGACCGCGCGGCCGGCCGACCTGCATCGCAGCATCACCAATCTGGTGGACAATGCCGTGCGCTTCGGCGGCGAAGTCGCCGTCCGCCTCGACGTCAAGCCGGATCTCCTCGTCATCGACATCGAGGACGACGGCCCCGGCATTTCGGATGCGCATAAGGCGAGCGTGCTGGAGCCATTCGTGCGCGGCGACCAGGCGCGCAACATGGACGAGGCCGAAGGCTTCGGCCTCGGCCTGTCGATCGCCAACGCCATCGTGCTCGCGCATGGCGGCACGCTGTCGCTGCACGATCGCAAGCCGCACGGGCTCGTGGTCCGGATCGAATTGCCGGCGCGGCAGCAAATGCAGTTGCCACGGAAGTCCGCGGCCTGATCAGGCTGACCTGATGCGATGCGGAGACTTTAGAGGCTGTGAGCCTATCAGCCTCGTCATTGCGAGGAGCGATAGCGACGAAGCAATCCATCGCTGCACTTGTGGCGCTATGGATTGCTTCGCTTCGCTCGCAATGACGGAACAGATAGACGGTTTCACAGCCTCTCAGGCGGCGAGCGGCGTGAGCTGCGCCGTGTCGTAGATCGCGATCGCCTCGAAGCGGTAATCGCAGGCGCGGCAATGCCACAGGAACGACGTGCGCCCCTCGCTGTGCTCCACCCAATCGGGGCGGGCAATCGGCTTGCCGCATTGCGCGCAGGGATTTTCGCGAGGCATATAGCCTGTGTCCTGACGGACCATGGCGCATCTCCCGAGTGATGTTGTTTTTTGCGTGCTTTGGACTGGACAGATGTGCTGACTGAACGCGCCCACCCTGTCGTGAGATGAAGTGTAAACCTTCGCTCCCTCGTTTGCACGAAAAACTGTGATGGATCGCGTGCGGCAAAATCGATCGAGAAAATTAGCGGCCAAAATTTAGCCGATGACAATTTTCAGTCGAGACGATTGATGCGAACAATTTGAAGCATGCGTGTTGCGATCGCATGCTCCGGTCACCTGCATCCGGACAATCACGGACGCACAACGTTCGCTGATGCGAAGGTTTTGCCACATTCCTGCCCGCTCGCCGTACCAATGAGACCGCAGAACCGACGCGCGTTTGATCACCCCGAGCAATCCGAGATGAAGACCCTTCAGACCCTTAGCTGCCTTGCCGTCGCGATCGCGGCGCTGGCATTCTGCGGCAGCGCAAGCGCACAATCGCGCGCGCAATATGAGGCGATGGTGGCGGCCGAGGCCCAGGCTAATCTGGTGCCGGTGGAGCTGGTGCATCGCGTCATCGTGCGCGAGAGCAAGTACCATCCGCAGCTGATCGGGCGCGGCGGCACCATCGGGCTGATGCAGATCAAGCTCGGCACTGCGCGCGGGCTCGGCTACACCGGTACCGCCGAGGGTCTGCGCGACCCCGGCACCAACCTCAAATACGGCGTGAAGTACCTCGCCGGCGCCTATCGCGCCGCCAATGGCGATCACGACCGAGCCGTGCGTTATTTCGCAGGCGGGTATTACTACGTCGCAAAGCGGCAGCGCGGCGGTCACCTCAAGGAGGCGACGCATGGCGGCGCAGGTGCACCGCCGAAGGAGCTCGCCAAGCAGGACCAGATGCCGGCCGATGGCGCCGAGCCGCAGCCGGAACAGGCTTCCAAATAGGTGCGTCGCGTTCCCGACCTTGGCATACAACTTGGCATACAAGTTGACACATCCGCCCATCCGCCTACATTAGGGGCGTTCCGAGGGGTGCTCCGAAGGAGGAGCTGAGATACCGCAAGCTTGGACTGGCCAGTAGGCGAACAGTCCGGGACCGCGGTGACCCTTTGAACCTGATCCGGGTCATGCCGGCGAAGGGACAGGGATGTATCAGACGTCAAGACCGCGGGGGGATTCCCCCGTCACCATCATCGGCGCAGGCATAACCGGCGCCTGGCATGCGCTATTGCTCGCAGAGGCCGGACGTGCCGTCACCCTGCATGAGCGCAGTGACGCTGGGATGACGGAATCCACAAGCCACTGGGCCGGCGGAATGCTGGCGCCCTGGTGCGAGGAGGAGGCCGCCGAGCCCGTCATCACGCGCCTCGGCATCCGCTCGCTCGACCTGTGGCGGCAGCATCTCCCGGAAACGGCGTTCAACGGCTCGCTGGTGGTGGCGCATCCGCGCGATCGCGCCGATTTCGAGCGCTTTGCCCGCCTCACATCAGGCCATCGCCGGCTCGATGCCGAGGGCGTTCGCGCGCTCGAGCCGGCGCTCGAGGGCCGCTTCGGCGCTGGCCTGTTCTATCCCCAGGAGGGTCATGTCGAACCGCGCCGCGTGCTGCCGCGGCTGCATGCCGCGATCGCCAAGGCCGGCGGCGCCATCAAGTTCGGCAGCGATGCCGAGGCTGATGATCTCGACGGCCTCGTGATCGACTGCCGGGGACTAGCCGCACGCGACCGCGAGCCGAGCCTGCGCGGCGTCAAGGGCGAGATGATCGTCATCGAGACATCGGAGGTCGAGTTGACGCGCCCGGTGCGCCTGATCCATCCGCGCTGGCCGCTTTACGTGATCCCGCGCGGCGACGGCCGCTTCATGCTGGGCGCGACCTCGATCGAGGCCGAGGACAACGGCGTCAGCGTGCGCTCGGCGCTGGAGCTCTTGGGCGCGGCCTATGTCGTGCATCCGGCGTTCGGCGAGGCGCGCATCGTGGAATTCGGTGCCGGTTTGCGCCCGGCATTTCCCGACAATCTGCCGAAAATCAGGATCGAGCAGGAACGCATCACGGTGAACGGACTCTACCGTCATGGCTTCCTGCTGGCGCCGGCGCTGGCCGAGCTGACGCTCGCCTATCTCCAGCGCGGCGAAATCGACAACGAGGTGATGCAATGCGCGTGACCGTCAACGGCGAGCAGCGGGAGATCAGCGCGGCCAGCGTCGATGCGCTCTTGGCCGAGCTCGACTACCAGGGCACCCATTTCGCGATCGCAGTGAATTACGACGTGGTGCCGAAGGGCCGCTGGGCCGAGACGGCCCTCAAGGCCGGCGACGAGATCGAGATCATCACACCACGGCAGGGAGGGTGATGATGATGAATATGCGCATTCCACATACTCCGGTGTCATCGCCCGGCTTGACCGGGCGATCCAGTACGCCGCGGCTTCTCCGTATCACAGCGCGGCCTCTGGAATACTGGATCCCCGCTTTCGCGGGGATGACGAGTTGTATGCGCGGCAGCGAACACGACCACGAGGGATAGACGACATGGTCACCTTCTACGGCAAAACCTTCCCCTCCCGCCTGCTGATCGGCACGGCGCTCTACGCCTCGCCTGCGATCATGCAGAACGCGATCCGCGCCTCCGGCGCCAGCATCGTCACGGTGTCACTGCGCCGCGAGGCCGCCGGCGGCAAGACCGGCGATGCGTTCTGGTCCTTGATCCGCGAGCTCGGCGTTACCGTGCTGCCGAACACCGCGGGCTGCCGCAGCGTGCGCGAGGCGGTCACCACCGCGAAGCTGGCGCGCGAATTGTTCGGCACGCCCTGGATCAAGCTCGAGGTGATCGCCGACAACGACACGCTGCAGCCCGACGTCGTCGGCCTGGTCGAGGCCGCCAGCATCCTGATCAAGGAGGGTTTTGAAGTATTCCCCTATTGCACCGAGGATTTCTCGGTCGCCTCGCGGCTGGTCGAAGCCGGGTGCAAGGTGGTGATGCCGTGGGCCGCGCCGATCGGAAGCGCAAAGGGCATCACCAACCGCGACGCGCTGAAACTGCTGCGCGACCGTTTGCCCGACATCACGCTGGTGGTCGATGCCGGCTTGGGCGCGCCATCGCATGCGGCGCAGGCGCTCGAGCTCGGCTATGACGCCGTGCTGCTCAACACCGCCGTGGCAAAGGCCGCCGATCCGGTTGCGATGGCCAATGCCTTCCGCCTCGGCGTCGAGGCCGGTCGCACCGCCTATGAAGCCGGGCTGATGGAAGCCCGCGACTTCGCCTCCCCCTCCACCCCTGTCGTTGGGACACCTTTCTGGCATGCCGTATCCTGATCCGTTCTATCCCGTCGTCGACAGCATCAAATGGGTCGAGCGACTGACAAAGCTCGGCGTCGGCACCATCCAGCTCCGCGCCAAAGAGCTCGACGATGCCGAGGCGTTGCAGATCGTCAGCGACGCGCTGACGGTGACCAAGGGCACGCCCACAAAGCTCGTCGTCAACGACTACTGGCGCGCGGCGATCGTCGCCGGCGCCGAGCATCTGCATCTCGGCCAGGAAGATCTGGCCGACGCTGATCTCGCCGAGATCCGTAAAGCGCGGCTGACGCTCGGCGTCTCCACCCATGACGACGCCGAGCTCGCCACCGCGCTCGCCGCCAAGCCCGACTATGTCGCGCTCGGCCCGATCTTCTTCACCACGCTGAAGTCGATGCGGTTCGAGCCGCAGGGCATTGCGAAGATCACCGAGTGGAAGAAGCGGATCGGCAACATCCCGCTTGTCGCGATCGGCGGCATCAAGTTCGAGCACGCCGCCGAGATCTTCGCCGCCGGCGCCGATTCGATCGCCGTCGTCAGTGACGTCACCCAGAACGCCGACCCCGACGCACGGGTCAGACAATGGCTCGGCATCGGTGCGGAGGCCGCGTGATGCTGGGCATCGCACACCATTCGAACCGTCACCCTGAGGTGGCCGCTTCTTCAGCGGCCCTCGAAGGGCGACGGCCCGGCTCGTTCATCCTTCGAGACGCGCTTCGCGCTCCTCAGGATGACGAGAACAACAGCCCGCACAAGAGTTAAGAAGGAGGATCCCTCATGAACATCCGCTCCAACCCCGACACCACCCGTCCGGCCGTCACCACCGGTTCGCTGCCCGCCTCGCGCAAGATATTCGCGACGCCTGCGAGCGCGCCCGATGTCCGCGTGCCGCTGCGCGAGATCATCCTGTCGGAGGGCGCCGGCGAGCCGAACCTGCCGGTCTATGACACCTCGGGCCCCTACACCGATCCCAACGTCACGATCGACGTCAACTCCGGCCTGCCGCGCAATCGCCTCGCGTGGGTCAAGGAGCGCGGCGGGGTCGAGGAGTATGAGGGCCGCACCATCAAGCCGGAGGACAACGGCAATGTCGGCGCAGCCCACGCCGCCAAGGCGTTCACCGCGCATCACAAGCCGCTGCGCGGCCTCGACGGCCACAAGATCACCCAGCTCGAGTTCGCCCGCGCCGGCATCATCACCAAGGAGATGATCTACGTCGCCGAGCGCGAGAATCTCGGCCGCAAGCAACAGCTCGAGCGCGCGGAAGCAGCCCTTGCCGACGGCGAGAGCTTCGGCGCGTCGGTGCCGGCCTTCATCACGCCGGAATTCGTCCGCGACGAGATCGCGCGCGGCCGCGCCATCATCCCCTCCAACATCAACCATGCCGAGCTCGAGCCGATGATAATCGGCCGCAACTTCCTGACCAAGATCAACGCCAATATCGGCAACTCGGCGGTGACCTCGTCGGTCGAGGAAGAGGTCGACAAGATGGTGTGGGCGATCCGCTGGGGCGCCGACACCGTGATGGACCTCTCCACGGGGCGCAACATCCACACCACCCGCGAATGGATCCTGCGCAACTCGCCGGTGCCGATCGGCACCGTGCCGATCTACCAGGCGTTGGAGAAGTGCGACGGCGATCCCGTCAAGCTGACCTGGGAGCTCTACAAGGACACCCTGATCGAGCAATGCGAACAGGGCGTCGACTATTTCACGATCCACGCCGGCGTGCGGCTGTCCTACATCCACCTCACCGCCAACCGCGTCACCGGCATCGTGTCGCGCGGCGGATCGATCATGGCGAAGTGGTGCCTGGCGCATCACAAGGAAAGCTTCCTCTACACCCATTTCGACGAGATCTGCGACCTCATGCGCAAGTATGACGTCTCGTTCTCGCTCGGCGACGGCCTGCGCCCCGGCTCGATTGCCGACGCCAACGACCGCGCCCAATTTGCCGAGCTGGAGACGCTCGGCGAACTGACAAAAATCGCGTGGGACAAGGGCTGCCAGGTCATGATCGAGGGTCCCGGCCACGTGCCGATGCACAAGATCAAGATCAACATGGACAAGCAGCTCAAGGAGTGCGGCGAGGCGCCGTTTTATACGTTGGGCCCGCTGACCACCGACATCGCGCCGGGCTATGACCACATCACCTCGGGCATTGGCGCCGCGATGATCGGCTGGTTCGGCTGCGCGATGCTCTGCTACGTCACGCCGAAGGAGCATCTCGGTCTCCCCGACCGCAACGACGTCAAGACCGGCGTCATCACCTACAAGATCGCGGCCCACGCCGCCGATCTCGCCAAGGGCCACCCCGCCGCGCAGCTCCGCGACGATGCACTCAGCCGCGCCCGCTTCGACTTCCGCTGGCAGGACCAGTTCAACCTCGGCCTCGACCCCGAGACCGCGAAGAACTTCCACGACGAGACCCTGCCGAAGGAAGCCCACAAGGTCGCGCATTTCTGCTCGATGTGCGGCCCGAAATTCTGCTCGATGAAGATCACCCAGGACGTCCGCGACTACGCCGCGACGCTCAATGACCCGACGGGCGTTGGCGCATCGATGTCAGGCACCATCGAGGACGGCATGGCGACGATGAGCGCCAAGTTCAAGGAGATGGGCGAGAACCTGTATCTCGACGCGGACAAGGTGAAGGAGAGCAACCGGGTGTTGTGAGACTTCAGCGCACCGACTGAATAAGAAGACCGGGCCAGCGCGCCCGGTCTTTTTGTTTGCGACAAGAGGTGGGTTCGTCATTCGCCGCTTCTTCAACATGCCGGTTACACTTCGCTAACCGAGCCGACGAAGTCTCTGCCCGACTGATCGCGAGCCCGCTTGGTATCGATGTAAAATGAGCAACAAGACATTGCGAGGGCGGCGGTATCGCACCTTTGAAGTACGGATTGCACCATTTGATATTTACGTTCCTTCTCGCGGGAACGTCAGTCGCACCGGCGCAGCAGCAACCACGTGTGGTCGCGCCCGCGGAGGTCGTGCTTTACATCCAGTCAGACTTGAAGCGAACAGACTTTGTTCATCCGCTGGTCTGCGCGCTTCAGCGCGTTCTCACCGCACCCGTCTCCGTGCAGGCGCTGGACTTTCCGCTCGGACCGGAATTGCTTGCAACGCCCACGCAATTCGAAGTCTCCAAGGTGGCCGACCGGTTCATAGAGCGAACGGCGAGTGAGGGAAACGCGCCCTCGTTCAAGTACCTTCTCATTCCGTTCGATCTGAAGGTCGAGGCCTGGAATTGGCGCTATGCATTTTCTACGAGCTTTGGTGACGCGGCGACGTCCTACCACGTCGGCGTCGTCTCCACGGCGCGGATTTTCGCCGGCAATCGGGGGCTGAAATCGCCCTGGGACGATGAGATCACGGCGACGCGCGCGTACAAGCTCATTCTCAAATCAATCGTGAACGTCTCAGGTTATCGCAACGCGGGCGGCTGTATTCTCAAAACTCCCCTAAGCCTCGAGGAGCTGGATCAAAAATCATCCGAGTTCTGTCCGGATGACCGCGCCGCGCTTGTTGCCGCCGGCATCCTCAAGGATAACGAAGAGCAGAATGGCCCTGACTGCACGACCGTGCGACAGCGATCGCTTCCGGCACCGCTTGTGACTGCACGTAGGATGCTGGACGACTGGTTGGCCACGCCGCGCTAACCACCCTATGCAGCGGCGCTACATCGACGCGCTTGCGGCCGGCGCTCGCACGTTCCCCCGCGAGCCGCTGCCGAACTCAATCTCCCGATACCCCTCCGCCGCCACGCCGTTGATGATCCCCAAGAACTTCGGCGTCCCTCCGTTGTAGACGAAGTACCGCACCGTGCCCTCCTCGTGGCCGGGGACGTTGGAGTTGTAGCCGGTGAACCAGCCCTTGGCTTTGCGCATCAGCATGATCTCGTACATCTTGACGACATGCGCGGTCCAGCGCTCCTGCGCTTCGAGTGTGGCGTCGGCGCGGGTCAGGCCGCGCGCCCACATGTATTGCATGAGGTTGGTGCACCAGTTGACACCGTTCTCGATGCCGCGCGGGAAGTTCGTCGAGGCGGATGCGCTTTGCGGGCCGGTCGGCATCAGCAAATTCGGGAAGCCGTGCACGAGCATGCCGAGGAAGGTGGACGGCGCCTGTTTCCATTTGTCGGCGAGGCGTTCGCCGCCGATGCCGCGGATGTCGATCAAATCGTAGGCGCCGGTGATGGCGTCGAAGCCGGTGGCGTAGACGATGATGTCGAAGTCGTAGTCGCGCGCTGATGTGCGCAGGCCTGTCTCGGTGACGCGGACCAGCGGCGTCTCGCTGAGATCGACGAGATTGACGTTGTCGCGGTTGTAGGCCTCGAAATACCGCGTCTCCAGCGGCAGGCGCTGCACGCCGAAGCCATGATCTTTCGGAATCAGCTTTTCGGCGACCTTCGGATCATTCACGCGCTCGCGGATGCGGCCTGCGATATATTCCGACAGCTCCGCATTGGCGGCTTCGTCCATGAAGATCTCACGGAAATTCGCCAGCCAGATGCCGAAGCCGGGCTCGTCGTAGAGCTTGTCCCACGTCTTGAGCCGCTCCTCGCGGCTCACCTCGTAGAAGCCGCGCTTGTCGGGGCCATGAACGAAACTGCCGGGCGTCAGCGCGCAGGCGGCAAAAATCTCGTCGTAGCGCGCGCGGATGTCGGCCATTTCAGCGTCCGATATCTCGCTGTTGTTGAGCGGCGCGCTCCAGTTCGGCCGGCGCTGGAACACCGTGAGCTCGCCGACCTTGTCGGCAATCTCGCCGATCAGCTGAATGCCGGTCGCGCCGGTGCCGATCACGGCGACCTTTTTGCCGGCGAGATCGACCGGCTCGTGCGGCCAGTAGTAGGTGTGGAATGAGCGGCCCCTGAAATCCTCGACGCCCTCGACGCGCGGCATGGTCGGCGCCGACAATAGCCCGATCCCCAGCACGACGAAGCGGCAGGTCAGCGCGCGGCCGTCACTGATCCGGAGCTGCCAGAGGTCGCGCGCCTCGCCGAACTGCATGGCCTCGACCTTGCAGTTGAACTGCATGTGCCGGCGCAGGTCGAACTTGTCGGCGACGTAATTGAGGTAGCGCAGATTCTCCGGCTGGCCGGAGAAGCGCTCCTTCCAGTGCCACTCGTCGAGCAGCTCGCGCGAGAACGAGAAGCCGTAGGTGTAGCTCTCCGAGTCGAAGCGACAGCCGGGATACCGGTTCCAGTACCAGGTGCCGCCGAGATCGGGCGCGGCTTCCAGCACGGTGGCGTCGATGCCGAGATCGGCGAGCCGCTTGATCTGGTAGATGCCGGCGACGCCGGCGCCGACCACGATCACCTCGTAATGGGTTTTCGCCTCTCCCGTCATTGTCAGCTCCCAAAATTCTTCTTGATCTGTTGGGCTGGATTACAGACCCTTTTGCTGATCAGGCAACCGCGCCGCGGCGCGCGCGACTTGCGTTGAGGCGCTGCCTGCACCACATCGATCGTTGCGGCCGAAGAGCGTAGCCCGGATGAGCGAAGCGATATCCGGGGTTTGTATCCATCCCGCATATCGCTGCGCTCATGCGGGCTACGCAGCTCCCATCGACATGAGACCACCATGACCGACAATCTCACCGGCGTCTGGGACGGCAGCTATATGCAGCCCAGCTGCATGGTCACATTCCTGGCGACGCTGATCGACGCCGGCGGCGCGCTGGGCGGCAGCGTGAGCGAACCCTGCGTGATGCCGGGCTGCCCGCTCGGCACCCACAATGCGTCGCTTGCCGGTCACCGCTCCGGCAGCGCGGTCACCTTCGTCAAACGCTACGAGCCACCGGGCTACGGCTATGACACCGTCCACTATGAAGGCGCGGTCAATGCCGACGCGACCGAGATCGACGGACGCTGGACCATCCGCGGCACACGGTTCTCGGGAACGTTCTTGATGGTGCGTTCGACGGCGCCGACGCAAGCGGTGGCGGCCGAAGACGAGATCAAGGAGCCGGCGCGGTAGCGCGTATCGGGACGCCAAATGCGCTGGGCCAGCGGGCGAGGGACGGCCACACGATTTCGGAATATTGGAAATCTATCCCTGATTTGCCCGACTTGTCAAGGTGCCGTGTCGGACGGCGGCAGCCGCCCGCTCCTTTGCATGGGGTTGTTTTCGATATTTTGGCCCCCCGCATCTGCCGCGAACGGCTCGGCGCTGCTGCGATCCGACCACCCTCGCAAGCGGGAGAGGGAGCGCCGCGCTGTCGCTATTCGACCTGATCTCATCGCACGTTGACACGCGCATGCTCACCTCGGTCTCCCTTCAGATGCCTGACAACAATGCCCACCGCCTCCCCGATCAGCTCCGCGCCAATCTGCGCCTGGTGTTCGTCGGCACTGCGGCCAGCACGCGCTCGGCCGCGGTCGGGCATTACTACGCGCATCCCGGCAACCGCTTCTGGCGCGCGTTGCATGAGGCTGGCATCACGCCGCGGCGCTATCGGCCTGACGAGTTCACGGCATTGCTCGAGCTCGGCATCGGCTTCACCGATCTCTCCAAGACCGGCGCCGGGATGGATCATGAGATCGCGCGGGGCTCGTTCGATGTGATTGGCTTCAGGACGAAGATCGCAACATATCGGCCGAAGACGATCGCCTTCACCAGCAAGATGGCGGCGAGCCTGTTTTATCACCGGCCGACCAGCGCAATTGCGCTTGGGCGGCAGACGCCGATGAGTGGATTCCCGGATGTGTTCGTGCTGCCATCGCCGTCGGGTGCGGCCTCCGGACACTGGGATTTGCAGCCGTGGCGTGAGCTGGCCGAGTGGATCGCATCGTAGGATGGGTAGAGCGCAGCGAAACCCATCAACATTGGTGCGCCGGGAGAGATGATGGGTTTCGCTTCGCTCTACCCATCCTACGCGATCGTATCTTGTGCGCGCCCGTTACTCCTTCAACGTGATCGCGAGCCCGCTGAGGTCGACATTGGCCATCAGCCCGACCTGCTTGCCGCTCAGTTCGAGCACCGCGCCGTTCTGGTTGGTCAACAGGATGCCGCGCACGCCGGCGCCGAGCGCAACGCCCATGCCCGCCGCGGCGTAGACGCCGGCGATGTCCTGGGCGCGGCGGATATTGCGCACCCGGCCCTGCAATGTGGTCTGGGAGCCGCCGAACACGAGGCCGTAATCCAGCCCGCCGGCGGTGAGCCCGTAGGTCTGGCCGTGGAAGGTCAGCACACCCTTGCCGGCGGAGCCGCCGAAGATCCAGCCGCCCTTGAAGATCACGAGCGTCACCGCGCCCTCGTCAGCCAGGGCGGCGGACGATCCGGTGAGCAGCGCCAGCGCGAACAGCACGGCGCGGGCGGCGGATGACAGTCTCATGGGGGTTCTCCGGACGAAGTTGGGGGCGAAATGCGAATCGCGGCAATCCAGCCGACGGCAGGCATCGTCGAAACGCCTGCGAAACATGCGGGATTGCGCTTGTTCCTGATCTTGCGGAGTCTATCATCGGCCGTGCAGCCGCGCGACGTTGGCGCATGCGCGCGCACCGCTTTGCCGGATCGCTGAGGAGTTTGCGCAACAGGGATCTGCACAGATGCACGATTTCACCCCAATTTCCGGCTTCGCCGGCGGCGCGCTGATCGGCCTCGCCGCGGCGCTGCTGATGCTGCTGACCGGACGAATCGCGGGGGTTACCGGCATCGTCGGCGGCCTGCTTCAGCCCGATACCGCCGACCGCGGATGGCGTATCGCGTTCATCTTGGGGCTGATCGCGGCGCCCCTGATCGCAGCGCTGTTCGGCGCGCCGCTGCCGCGGCCGACGATGAACGGAAGCCTCGTCGTGATCGCGATCGCGGGCCTTCTGGTCGGGTTCGGCACCCGCATGGGCAATGGCTGCACCTCGGGCCACGGCGTCTGCGGCTTCGCCCGGCTGTCCGGCCGCTCGATCGTGGCGACGTTCATCTTCATGACGGCGGCGATCGCGACGGTTGCGATCGCAAGACACGTGATCGGAGGCTAGCGATGCCCGTTCTCGCAAGCTTTATCTGCGGCCTGATCTTCGGCGCGGGCCTTTTGATCTCCGGCATGACCGATCCGCAGAAGGTGCTCGGTTTCCTCGATCTGTTCGGCGCCTGGAACGCGACGCTCGCCTTCGTGATGGCGGGTGCCGTCGCGGTCGCAGCGTCAGGCTTTGCGATCGCGCGACGCCGCACTGCACCCACCTTCTCGGCGCGCTTCCTGTGGCCCGACCGTAACGACATCGACGCGCCGCTGGTTGGTGGCGCAATCCTGTTCGGCATCGGCTGGGGCCTCGCTGGCATCTGCCCCGGTCCCGCGCTGGTCAATCTCGCCGGCCTCTCGCTGCCGATCGTGGTGTTCGTCGCCGCGATGCTGGCAGGCATGATCGGCCAGAATCTGTTCGGCAAGAATCTCTGGCGCCCGCGCACAATGGCGCCGCGCGCCGCCGAAACCGCTTCCCTTCCATCTCGCGCAGACGGGTGACACATGACAGCGATCAAGCACTTCCCACCTCCGCCCGGCATCCAGGCGCCGCCACTCTCGTTCGGCGCCCGCGTCGGCGATCTCTTGTTCATCTCGGGCATTCCCGGCTTCGATGCCAATCGCGAACTGCCCGACGGTTTCGAGGCGCAATTCGCCAATGTCGTGACCAATTTCAAGCGCGTGCTGAATGAGGCGGGCGCGACGATGCGCGATCTCGTCAAGGTCAACGTGCTGCTGACGCGCGCCAGCGACGTCGCTGCGATGAACGCGCTCTATGCCGGCGCGTTCGGCCCCGCGCCCTATCCCGCACGCACCACCTGCGTCGTGGTGGCGCTGCCCAATCCGAAGATGCTGATCGAGATCGAGGGCGTGGCGTCCGTGAAGGGGTAGCCGTCATTTCGGGGCGCGCCGCTTGGCGCGAGCCCGGAATCCATCGCGCCGCAGAGTTTGTGGAGCAATGGATTCCGGGTTCTCGCTTCGCGAGCCCCGGAATGACGACGGAGAGTATCGGGCGACCCAGTACGCCGTAACCTCTCAACTCAGTCACAAACGTCTCTGGAATACTGGATCACCCGCATGCGTGTGTGATGACACTGCCTGTTTGACGTCTTGAAGCGAGAACCATCCACCGCCGTCGTCCTAGCGAAAGCCAGGACCCATTACCCCAACTGCGCAGTGTTGCGCGTCGCTGGGGCCGCGGATCCCGTTCACAATCAAATGCGGTGGTTGGGTCCTGGCTTTCGCCAGGACGACGATGTGGAGACACATGGGCCGATATCTCACCACGCGGCTTCAGCGCCGTTAAAACAACGACCCCTGCCCGTCATCCTCGCGCGGCGTCACCTTGCGCGCCGCTGCCTTCTTCGCAGCCGGCGCATCCTCCGTCGCGATCTCTTCCGCGGTCATCGGCAGCAGCAGTTGTGCGTCGTCGTTGGCGACGGCATTCACCCGCATCGTCACCTGGTGCCAGGCGAACTCGCCGACATCGGGCGCCTTCAGCATCGGCATCACATCGTCGACATCATTGGGCAGGCAGTCGAGCCAGCGCGCGAACTGTTCGGGCCGGATCGTGACGGGCACGCGATGATGCAGTTGCGCAAGGTCAGCGCTCGCGGGCGCGGTGACGATCGCGACCGTGTCTTGCTCCTCGCCGTTCGGCCCCATCCAGGTCTCGGCGAGCGCGGCGAAGGCGAGCGGGTGACCGTCGCGGCGATGGATGAAGAACGGCCGCTTGCGGCGCCGGCATCATGCCATTCGTAATAGCCGTCGGCCGGGATCAGCGCGCGGCGCCGCTTGATCGCGTTCTTGAAGGCGGGCTTTTCCCGCACCGTCTCGGAGCGCGCGTTGATCAGCAGCGAGAATGTGCGGGGATCCTTGACCCAGGACGGGATCAGGCCCCAGCGCATCAATTGAAAATGCCGGCCGCCGTTCTGCAGCAGCACCACCGGGATCGGCTGGGTCGGCGCAACATTATACCGCGGCGGAAAATTCGGCTGCTCGATGTAGCCGAACATTTCGCGCAAAGCCGCCGGCGGCGAGGTAATGACAAAGCGTCCGCACATATCCCGTCCAGAGTGGTATCCGTTTATTCAGCCTTAACTCAGACCGTTAAAGACTGCGATCAATGACCTCAACGGCCGCCATAGCGGGCTCTTCCCCGCGACCGACGTACCCCGACGAGGCGCGGGCGGCTTTGTTGCGCGCCGCCAACATCAATCCCCGCACCGGGCTTGCGACCGACTACCTCAATCACTTCAACGAAGCCATCATGTTGCTGGAGATGGTCCCGGACCTGCCGGAATGCGCCGACGATTTCCTGGAATGGCAGCCGCTGTCCTATGCTGAGCACTTCACCGCCTCCAATTTCAAGGCGCGTGATCTCGCGATCGAGTCCTATGAGACCGCGGATGCCGGAATCAGGGCCGAATTCGACCAGCTCACCGACAGCATGACCAGGATCCTGACCGAGGTCGGCGCCGCGATGCGGCAATTGCAGCAGGACAAGAGCCGGGTCGCGCTTGCCGAACAGGCGATCGTCTGGGTCAAGCCGCTGGTGATGCAGACTGCCGGCATCATCAACGGCGCCGCAGAGGCCGATGTCGACAGGATCATGGCGGGCGCCTGAGATATCGGGCATGGTTGTCCGCAAAACTGGTGCTGCCCTTTGACCTCTGCCGAACTTCCGATCCGCCCGCAACTCGCCGTGTCAGGCGTGATTTTCCGTGACGGCCGTGTGCTGCTGGTCCGCCGCGCCCGCTCGCCCGGCAAGGGCTTCTACTCGCTGCCCGGCGGCCGGGTCGAGTTCGGCGAGACGCTGCACACCGCCCTGCACCGGGAGATCGACGAGGAGACCGGTCTTAGGGTCGAGATCCTCGGTCTCGCCGGCTGGCGCGAGGTGCTGCCGACCGGCCCCGGCACCGGCCACTACCTGATCATGACATTCGCGGCACGGTGGGCCTCCCGCGAGCCCGCGCTGAACGACGAGCACGACGATTTCAAATGGCTGGCGCCGGAGGGGATCGGCGACCTCAAGGTCACCGGCGGCCTGCACGAGGTCATTGCGGCCGCCCGGCGGCTGGTTTGAGGCCTGTTTGTGACGATATTGCAGGTCCCTTGCGCCTTGCCTCGGGCGCATTGAGGGGGCATACCACGGCCATTCCGGAACCCCTGATGATCAGAGCCTTTCTCGCCGTTGTGATCCTGATGTCGGCATGCCTTGCGACGCCCGCCCGGGCGCAGGACGCGGCTGCGCCGTTCGACGGCGATTTGCAGCGGCTGGCCGAGATCCTCGGCGCGCTGCACTATCTGCGCGGCATCTGCGGCTCCAACGAGGGCGCCAAATGGCGCAACGAGATGCAGGCGCTGATCGATGCCGAAACCCCTTCCGGCGACCGCCGCGCCCGCATGGTCGCCGGCTTCAACCGCGGCTACAACGGCTTCCAGCAGACCTACCGGACCTGCACGCCCGCAGCCAGCGTGGCGATCCGCCGCTACATCGAGGAGGGCTCGAAAATCTCGCGCGACCTGACGGCCCGCTATGCCAACTGAACGGGCGATCTTCTTCGACCTCGACGGCACCCTGACCGACCCGAAGCCCGGCATCACCGGCTCGATCCAGTATGCGCTGGCAAAGCTCGGCCGCCCGGTTCCCTCGCAGGACGAGCTGACCTGGTGCATCGGGCCGCCGCTCAGGGCGAGCTTTGCGATGCTGCTCGGCGGCGAGGAGCTCGCCGATCGCGCCGTCGAGCTCTACCGCGAGCGGTTCGGCGACGTTGGGCTGTTCGAGAACAGCGTCTATCCCGATATTGCGGAGGTGCTGGCCGAACTGCGCCGACGGCCTGGCCGGATCTTCGTGGCAACCTCGAAGCCGCATGTGTTCGCGACCCGGATCGTCGCGCATTTCGGCCTCAACGGGTATTTCGACCACGTGTTCGGCTCCGAGCTCGACGGAACCCGGGTCAACAAGGTCGACCTGCTGGCCTATGCGCTCGAGCAGACCGGGGCCGATCCGGCCAAGGCCGTGATGATCGGCGACCGCAGCCATGACGTGATCGGGGCGAATCGTAACGGCATCCGCGCCGTCGGCGTCACCTACGGCTACGGCACGCCGCAAGAGCTGACCGAGGCCGGCGCCAGCCATCTCTGCGCCTCGCCGCGCGCGGTGCTGGACCATATCCACAGCTCATTCGGCTGATCGGGGCCACGATATCCGGAATTCCCGTTTAAATGCCGTGGCGGCCGTTAACCTTTTCGAAAGAAGTGGGCTAGGCGGTACCCGCATGCGTGATACACCTCGCGGGTCTCGCAGTGGTTCGCTCCTCGAACCGCGCGCATCCATTTTGCAGAGTTTCATGCGCCATCCAGCGTCCTTCCATCACCAAGACGATCCGCGTCCCGATCACGAGCAGAAGCAGGCCGCGCTGAGCTATCTGAACGAGGCGTGGGCGGAAGCGCGTCACGATGGCGTCGACGGCGACTGCCTCGCGCAGGCGAGCCTGTTCGCGGCGCTCGCCGAGCTCGTCAACACCTATGGCGAGGACGCGGTGGCGAAGTTCGCCGAGGGCCTCGCCGCGCGCGTGCGCAACGGCGAGTTCTCGCTGGCATTGGCGCGGCAGTAACCGCCGCGATCCTTACGGCTTGAGCGTCTCGAGGAACCGGACCGGTTCACCGATCGACGGCGTCGTCAGTTCGCCCTGCCACATCACCCGCTTGCCGCGCACGAAGGTGCCGACCGGCCAGCCCTGCACCCGCACGCCGTCATAGGGCGTCCAGGCTGCGCGCGAGGCGATCCATTTGTTGGTGATGGTCTCGCTGCGCTTCAGATCGACCACGGTGAAGTCGGCATCATTGCCCGCCGCGATGCGGCCCTTGCAGGCCATGTTGAACAGCCGCGCGGGACCCGCGCTGGTGAGGTCGACGAACCGCTGTAGCGACAGCCGCCCGGCGTTGACGTGATCGAGCATCAACGGCACCAGCGTCTGCACGCCGGTCATGCCCGACGGCGAGGCCGGATAGGTCTTCGCCTTCTCTTCCAGCGTATGCGGCGCGTGGTCGGAGCCGAGCACGTCGATGATGCCCTGCTCGATGCCGTACCAGATGCCGGCGCGGTGATCGGCGGAGCGCACCGGCGGGTTCATCTGCGCCAGCGTGCCGAGCCGCTCATAGCATTCGGGCGCGGCCATCGTCAGGTGATGCGGCGTCGCCTCGCAGGACGCGACATCCTTGTGGTCGCGCAGATAGAGGATCTCTTCCTTGGTCGAGATGTGCAGCACGTGGATGCGCTTGCCGGTCTCGCGCGCAAGATTGACCAGCCGCTCGGTCGCCATCAGCGCGGCGGTCTCGTCGCGCCACACCGGATGCGAGCGCGGATCGCCTTCGATCCGCAGCGGCTTGCGCTCGTTGAGGCGGTATTCGTCCTCGGCGTGGAACGCGGCGCGGCGCCGGATCACCTTAAAGATCCGCCGCAGGCTCTCGTCGTCCTCGACCAAAAGCGCGCCGGTGGAGGAGCCGATGAACACCTTGACGCCGGCGCAGCCCGGCGCGCGCTCAAGCTCCGGCAGGTCCTGCACGTTCTCGCGGGTGCCGCCGATGAAGAACGCGAAATCGCAATGCATGCGATGGTGGCCGCGCTTGATCTTGTCGGTGAACGCTTCCTCGGTGACCGTCAGCGGATTGGTGTTCGGCATCTCGAACACAGCGGTGACGCCGCCCATCACGGCGCTGCGCGAGCCGGTCTCGAGATCTTCCTTCTGCGTCAATCCGGGCTCGCGGAAATGCACCTGGGTGTCCATCACGCCGGGCAGGATGTGCAGGCCCTTGCAGTCGATCACCTCGCCGGCCGAGGCCTGGCCGAGCGATCCGATCGCCGCGATGCGGCCATTCGTGACGCCGATATCGCGCACGCCCTCGCCGTCCTGATTGACCACGGTGCCGGATTTTAGAATGGTGTCAAAATGCTGATTCATCGGTCCTCGGCGCCCGCTTTCGGCTGTCGCGCGGGCCTTGTTCGGCGCACTCTAGCGCCTTAGCTTGGAAGGGGATATCCGCGAGGACCGCGTTTCCCAAGGAACTTGGAAAAAGAGCCAATTTTGCGAATGAAAGCAGCGTTTCTTCCAGATCGGGGCGTGGTCAAAGTCTCTGGCGAGGACGCCCGCAACTTCCTCAACGGCCTCATCACGACGGACGTCGAACAGCTGGCCCCGGGGCAGGCCCGGTTCGGCGCGCTCCTGACGCCGCAGGGCAAGATCATCGTCGATTTCCTGATCACCGAGATACCCACAGGCCATGGCGGCGGCTTCCTGATCGACGCGCCGCGCGCGCTCGCCAAGGGGCTCGCCGACAAGCTCAGCTTCTACAAGCTGCGCGCCAAGGTCGTGGTCGAAAACCTCTCCGACAGCCTCGGCGTGCTGGCAGCCTGGGATGGCGAGCCGGCGGCGACACCCGATCTCGCCTTCGCCGATCCGCGCAACGCAGCGCTCGGCTGGCGCATCCTGATCCCGGAAGATTTGAAGCAGAAACTCGCTGATCTGATCGGCGCCGACCTCGTCGACTCCAGCGCCTATGAGGCGCATCGCATCGCGACCGGCGTGCCGCGCGGCGGGCTCGATTTCATGTATGGCGACGCTTTCCCGCACGAGACCAACATGGACCGCCTCAACGGCGTCGATTTCGACAAGGGCTGCTATGTCGGCCAGGAGGTGGTGTCGCGCATGCAGCACCGCGGCACGGCGCGCACCCGCACGGTGAAGATCATTCTCGACGGTCCCTCGCCAGAAGCCGGCGCCACCATCCTCGCCGGCGACAAGCAGGTCGGCACCATAGGCTCGACCGCCGGCGAGAAAGGCCTCGCGCTGGTGCGCATCGACCGCGTCGCCGATGCGCTCGACGCAGGCCTGCCGCTGACCGCGGGCGGGCTATCGCTGCATCTCGCCGAGCCGGACGCTGTCCGCATCCCACCGAAGCAGACCGTCGCATGAGCCGTACCGCGCAACTGCATCCCGACGGCAAGACGCGCTGCCCCTGGCCGGGCGAGGACGCGTTCTATGTCGCCTATCACGACAATGAATGGGGCGTGCCGGAATATGACGACCGCGCACTCTATGAAAAGCTGATCCTCGACGGCTTCCAGGCCGGCCTGTCCTGGATCACGATCCTGCGCAAGCGCGAGAATTTCCGCAAAGCCTTCGACGATTTCCAGCCCGAGAAGATCGCGCGCTACACCGACAAGAAGGTGCATGCGCTGATGAACGACGCCGGCATCGTCCGTAACCGCGCCAAGATCGAAGGCGCGGTTTTGAGCGCGAAAGGCTATCTCGAGATCATGGAGAAAGGTCCCGGCTTCTCGAAATTCCTGTGGGACTTCGTCGACGGCAAGCCGAAGGTCAATCAGTTCAAGACCACCGCGAGCGTGCCGGCCTCGACGCCGGTCTCGATCAAGGTCTCCAAGGAGCTTGGCGCGCGCGGCTTCAAGTTCGTCGGCCCCACCATCGTCTACGCCTTCATGCAGGCGACCGGCATGGTCAACGATCACCTCGTCACCTGCTTCTGCCACGAGTCTTGCAGCGGCAAGCTCCGCACGCCGCGGCTCAAGAAGAAATGACTGCACGCAAACCGGACGTGTCGGTTCGCGCCTGGCAGCGGATGTTGTCGGGACGCCGGCTGGACCTGCTCGACCCCTCGCCGCTCGATATCGAGATCGTCGACATCGCGCATGGACTGGCGCGGGTCGCACGCTGGAACGGACAGACCTCGGGCGCGCACATCTTCTCGGTGGCCCAGCACACGCTGCTGGTCGAAGCCGTGATGCGTCAGCAGATGCCGCGCGTCGACATCAGGCATCGTCTCGCTGCGCTGCTGCATGACGCACCGGAATATGTCATCGGCGACATGATCTCGCCGTTCAAGGCGGTGCTGGCGGGCGAATACAAGGTGGTGGAGAAGCGGCTGCTGTCGGCGATCCATATCCGCTTCGGCTTGCCCGCGGTGCTGGCAGACGAGATCACGCAGCAGATCAAGGCCGCCGATCGCGGCGCCGCCTATCTCGAGGCGACCCATCTGGCGGGATTCTCGCAAGCCGAAGCCAAGCGGCTGTTCGGCCGCGATCCGGAATTGCCCGAAGCCACCGAGCGCGACTATCTGACGCCATGGACCGCGGCGCGGGCCGAGAAGCAGTTCCTCGAGCGCTTCAACGTATTGCACGCGTCATAACCACGGCTCGGCGAAACCTTGCCGCGGTTGCGCCGCAAAACGAACAACCGGCATGCCGCCGCGCACCTTTGCCCCGTCCGGGAGCTGCCGTTATAATCGGCATTCCCGACGCCTAAGGACCATCCATGCTTCACGTCTGCTCGCTTGCCGCGCTCTCCGACACGGTTCGTGCCACTGGCGCCAGCCATGTGCTGACCGTGATGGCCAATGTCGACCAGGTGCAGCGACCGCCCTCCGTGCTTCCGGCCAATCATCTGAAAGTGTCGATGGACGACATCGTCGAACAGATGGACGGCTTCGTTGCGCCGAACGAGACGCATATCGAGCGCGTGCTGAGCTTCGTGCGCGGCTGGGATCGCCGCGCACCGATGGTGGTGCATTGCTACGCCGGCATCAGCCGCTCGACCGCGAGCGCATTCGCCACCGTCTGCGCGCTCAATCCGCACCGCGACGAAATGTCCATCGCCCGGCTGATCCGCGAAGCCTCGCCGATCGCGGCGCCCAACCGGCTGATCGTCAGCCTCGCCGACAAGGCGCTGGGGCGGGAGGGCCGGATGCTGCGCGCGCTCGATGCGATGGGTCCCGGCAGCATGAGCGTCGAAGGCCGGCCCTTCCACATCGATCTGGAATAGCGCGGGCTGCGTGCCCGGATCGCTTGAACTTCCAGTCCCCTCGACTGCACTACTAGGTTGCGACGGACGGCCGGCCAGCCGATGGTCCGGCGCGTCCCGCCGGAGGCCCAATGTTCGATTCGCCGTTCGATTTCCTCACGCTCGTCATCGCCATTGTCGCGATCATTTTCTCGCGCAAGGCGCTGGGCCAGATCGCGGTGCTGCAGCGCCGGCTGGATGCGATCGAGGCGGCGGGCACAGCCGCCGCGCGGGCGGCCATGCCGCCTCCGCTGGCCCCGCAGCAGGAGTTCGAACAGACGCTTCCGACGGCGCCTCCCATCGCGCCGCCACCACTCCCCGAAGCGATCGGAAGCGAGCCGGATACGCATGCGGCGCCAGCCACGGACGCGCCAGCCGCCGCCCCACCGCCGCTGCCAGAACCGCCCGCCCCGCCGCAGCCGGCGCCCGGCTTCGAGGAGACCCTCGGCACGCGCTGGGTGGTGTGGATCGGGGGCCTGACGCTTGCGCTCGGCGGCTTCTTCATGGTGCGTTATTCGATCGAGGCCGGCCTGCTCGGCCCCGGTGTGCGCACGATGCTCGGCGGATTGTTTGCGCTGGCCCTGCTCGGCGCCGGTGAATGGACGCGGCGCAAGGAGAGCATCTCCAACATCGCGGCGCTGCCGATCGCCAACATTCCGGCGATCCTAACCGCGGCCGGTACCGCCGTGGCGTTCGCGACCGTCTACGCCGCCTACGCGCTGTACGACTTCCTCGCGCCGGCAACCGCCTTCATCCTTCTTGGCATGGTCGCGCTCGGCACACTCGCGGCCGCGCTGTTGCACGGGCCTGCGCTGGCCGGGCTCGGCATCGTCGGCGCCTTCGTCACGCCGATCCTGGTCTCATCAGACAAGCCCGACTTCTGGTCGCTCTATATCTACCTTGCCATCGTCACGGCGGCGGCGTTTGGCCTCGCGCGCATCCGGCTGTGGCGCTGGCTCGCGGTCACGACGATCGCGTTCGCGCTGCTATGGACCTTCCCCTGCCTGCAATGCGGCCCGGAGATGATCGCGCCGCACGTCTTCCACGTCATCGCGGGCTTCGCGCTGGCGGCGCTGCTCGTGGTCTGCGGCTTCATGTTCGGCCCCGACGGCGATGGCGAGGAGATCGAGCCGATCTCGTCGGGTTCGCTCGCCGCCTATCTGTTCGGCGCGATGCTGATCGTGCTCAACAGCGCACACGCCGACACCGCGATGATCGGCTTCGCGCTGCTGACGGCCGCGAGCCTTGCCGTGGCCTGGCGCGCACCCGCCGCGACTGGCGCGATCGCCGCTGCATCGGTCTTCGTCTTCATCGTGTCCGGCGAATGGGCCGTCCGCCGCAACGTCGACATGCTGGTGCTGCCGGGCGGTGCGATCCCCGGGATCGGGCCGTCCGCGACCGACGGATCGGTGTCGCTGCATCTCGTCACGGCTGCACTGTTCGCGGCTGCGTTCGGCATTTCGGGCTTCCTCGCGCAATTCCGTTTTGCCACGACGAAGGTCAAGGTGAGCTGGGCCGCGGCTGCCGTGTTCACACCGGTCGCGCTGCTGGTCGCGCTCTATGCGCGGATCGCGCATCTCGATCGCTCGATCCCGTTCGCGGTTCTCGCCGTGCTGCTGGCCGCTGCCTACGCCGCCGCGACTGAAGCACTGACCCGGCGCGGCGAGCGGCCGGAGCTGTCGCCCTCGATCGCGCTCTCGGCCACCGGCGCCCTCGCCTCGCTGGCGCTGGGGCTGACCTTCGCGCTCGACAAGGGCTGGCTCACCATTGCGCTGGCGCTGGTGTCGATGGGCACGGCGTGGCTGTCGGTGCAGCGGCCGATCCCGTTCCTGCGCTGGCTTGCCGCGATCTTCGCCGGCATCGTCGTGCTGCGCATCGGCTACGAGCCGCGGATCGCGGGCGATGTCGTCGGCACCACGCCGATCTTCAACTGGCTGCTGTGGGGCTACGGCGTTCCGGCGCTGTCATTCTGGGCGGGAAGCCATTTCCTGCGCCGCAACGGCGACGACGTGCCGCTGCGCATGGTCGAGTCGGCGGCGATCCTGTTCACGGTGCTGCTCGCCTTCATGGAGATCCGCCACGCGGTCAATGGCGGCGACGTCTACTACGCCAGCGCGGGACTGACCGAGGTCGCCTTGCAGGTCGGCGTGACGCTTGCGATGGCGATCGGGCTGGAGCGGCTGCGCCTGCGCAGCGGCAGCATCGTCCACAATGTCGGCGCGGTGCTGCTGACCGCGTTCGCCGGGCTTGCCAGCCTGTTCGGACTGCTGGGGCTGGAGAACCCGATGCTGTGGTGGCAGGACGTCGGCGGCAGCTTCATCAATCTGCTGTTGCTCGGCTATGCGCTGCCGGCTGTGCTGGCCTTGCTATTGTCCTACGCGGTAGCCGGCCATCGTCCCGCTGCCTACGCCAACTCGATCGCGGCCGGTGCGCTGGTGCTTGCGCTTGCTTATGTCACGTTCGAAATCCGCAGACTCTATCATGGGCCGGTGCTGACGCACGGCGAGACCACGGGCGCGGTGCAATACACCTATTCGATCGCGTGGCTGATGTTCGGCGTCGCGCTGCTCGGCATCGGCATCGTGGTCAATTCGCAGCGGGCTCGGCTCGCCTCCGCTGCGGTGATCGGGCTGACGATCCTCAAGGCGTTCCTGGTCGACATGTCGACCCTTACCGGTGTCTACCGGGCGCTGTCGTTCATGTGCCTTGGCATCGTGCTGGTCGCGATCGGCTGGCTGTATCAGCGCATCCTGTTCCGCAGGCGCGCGGCTCCGCCTGTGCCGCAGACCGAGGCTTGAAGCTTGTTGTGCTGAACGGCAAGGGCCTCAATCGACGGATTCAGCGACCAGGCGAATCCGGAAGACCGGTTTTCTGCCCTCGTCGAGCAGCTCCATGTGCCACTCGCTGTTCTGCTTCATGTTGCGCGAAATGCTGCCGAGGAAATTGCCGCAGACCTTGGTCATCTCGGCCCAGGCCACGTCGCGGCTCTCGAACTCGGTCGCGTGATCGGATGCACCAGCGTAATCGCCGTCGCTGATCCGGAAAAAATACTGCGCCATATGACTACTCAAATCGGTGTCCCCACCATCCCGCCTCTCGGCGATGAACGCTAGGTATTGAGTAGCTATCAACGCGTGGCGACCGCCATCCGTATGACTACGGCTCGGAGCGTATTCCCGCTAGCGCGCAGATGAGAAGTTAGAGCGTTTTCGAGCGAAGCGGATACCGGTTCGCGTGAAGAAAACGCGTCAAAACAGGAATCTAGAGCCTCGTTCCGATTCCATCGGAACGAATGGGCTCTAGTCGGTGGAGCGGCGCAATTCCGGTGCGCTCTCGACCTTGGCGGGCTCGGCCTTGACCGGCTCCAGCTTCGCGCTTCCGACCTGCGGCGTCTCAACGCGCGACACTTCGGTCGGCGTGGCATCGGCGGATCGGGTGCGCGGGTGCAGCGTGCGCGGACGCGCCGCGGCGCGCGCCATCAGCATCTGCTGGCCGCCCTGGTGGTGGAAATCGCAATAGGCGAAGCCCATGCCGGAGACCGAGCCGCGGAACGAGCGGTCGTCCTGCTTGTCGAGATTGAAGCAAGGTTCGAACGGAATGCCCTTCAGCGACGCGCAAACGCTCTGACCGCGGATTTGCAGCGTATTGCCGGGCAGGCGTACGTGGCGGATGGGGCCGGAGCCGGAGAACTGGATCGAGCCTGCCGCGCCGAGATCGTCGAGGATACGGCCGGCGCCACGGGTGCCATCGAAACAGGTGAAGGCGAATACCTTGCCGGCGACAAATCTGCGGGCCTCATCGGCATTCATACTGCCTGCGAATGCCGGCACGACCATCGCTCCGGCCGTGACGGCCCCCAACACCAAACGCGCAAGCATGAGCTACTCCACTTACGAGCGCGGGCACCCGCTCCTTGTTGAGCATGATCCCCGCTACCGACGCTTCTCGGCGTCTGCGCGAGGACACCCGGCCCCCCGGGATCATGCTGCAAGCCTCTTTACCCGCTGCTTACCATACCAACAGTGGCAACATTGGAGCAGCTTCGTTGGTAAAGTCTGAACGTCCTCAGACTATTTTTACCACGATCCGGCCGCGGACCTGGCCACCGAGGATTTTCGCACCGTAACCCATGACCTCGTCCAAGGCGATTTCGTGAGTGATATCAGCCAGTTTTGCCTTATCCAGATCGCGGGCAAGGCGCTGCCAGGCGGTCCTCCGGAGCTCGATCGGGCACATCACGGAATCGATGCCGAGAAGGCACACACCCCGCAAAATGAAGGGCGCGACCGACGACGGCAGGTCCATGCCGGCCGCCAGACCGCAAGCCGTGATGGCGCCGCCGTATCTGGTCATCGAAAGCAGGTTGGCGAGCGTGGTCGATCCGACGCTGTCGACGCCGCCGGCCCAGCGCTCCTTGGCGAGCGCCTTCGGGGCACCCGACAGCTCGGCGCGGTCGATCACCTCGGTGGCGCCGAGCCCCTTGAGATAGTCGGCCTCCGACATCCGGCCGGTCGAGGCGATGACGTGGTAGCCGAGCTTCGACAGCACGGCGATCGCGACCGAGCCGACGCCGCCGGCCGCGCCGGTCACCACGATCGGGCCGCTCTTCGGGGTCAGACCGTGTTTCTCCAGCGCCAGCACCGACAACATCGCAGTATAGCCGGCCGTGCCGACCGCCATCGCGTCGCGGGCCGAGATGCCGTCAGGCAGCCGCACCAGCCAGTCGCCCTTGACGCGGGCCTTTTCGGCATAGGCGCCGAGATGGGTCTCGCCCATGCCCCAGCCGTTGCAGACGACCTTGTCGCCCGCCTTCCAGTCGGGATGGCTGGATTGCTCGACCGTGCCGGCGAAGTCGATGCCGGCGATCATCGGGAAGCGGCGCACCACCGGCGCCTTGCCGGTCAGCGCGAGGCCGTCCTTGTAGTTCAGCGTCGACCATTCGACGCGGACGGTGACGTCGCCGTCCATCAATTCCGCGTCGTCGAATTGGGTCAGTGCGGCGGTGGTACCCTTGTCCGCCTTGTCGATCCTGATTGCCTTGAACGTTGCCACGATGAGCGCTCCCCGTAATCTTGGTTTCGGGGAGTGTTTAACCCATCAGGCGGGCTGCGCAACCGGGCGGGCGACCGGCGCCTCGACGATCGGCAGGTTGATCAGCGCCGACAGCACGCCGAACAGCACCGAGAGCCACCAGATCGGGGCGTAGGAACCGAACTGCTCGAACACCACACCGCCGAGCCAGACCCCGAGGAAGCCGCCGACCTGATGGCTGACGAAGGCGAACCCGTAGAGAGTGGAGAACCAGCGGGTGCCGAACATCAGCGCGACCAGCGCCGAGGTCGGAGGCACGCTCGACAGCCACAGCAGCCCCGACACCGCGCCGAATGCGATCGCCGAGAAAGGTGTGACCGGGAACGAGATGAAGGCGACGGTTGCCAGCGCGCGCGACAGGTAGATCACCGAGAGCAAATAGCGCTTCGGAAAGAAGTTCTGCAGCCAGCCGACGCTGAGCGAGCCGACAATGTTGAACAGGCCGATCGCCGCGACCACCCAACCGCCGGTCGTTGCCGGAATGCCGCGATCCGCCAGATAGGCGGGCAGATGGATGGTGATGAAGGCGAGCTGGAAGCCGCAGGTGAAGAAGCCGAGCACCAGCAGGACGTAGGAGCGATGGCCGAAGGCCTCCGCCAACGCAGTCTTGAACGATTGCTGATCGGCGGGCGCCACATCCTTCGTCTCCGCGGGCGGCGTCGCCAGCGCGAGCGAGAGCGGCAGGATCAGCAGCATCAGCGCGCTGAACACGACCAGCGCAGTCTGCCAGCCGAAATTGTCGATCAAGGCGACGCCGAACGGCGCAAACAGGAACTGGCCGAACGAGCCGGCGGCGGTGCCGGCGCCAAGCGCGATGCCGCGCCGCTCGGGCGGCAACAGCTTGCTGAAGGCCGCCAATACGAGATTGAACGACGAGCCCGACAGGCCGAACCCGATCAGCACGCCGGCGCTGATGTCGAGCGACACTGAGGTGGTCGAGTAACGCATCAGCAGGAGGCCGGCGGCGTACAGCAAGGCGCCGACGATCATGACGCGCAGCAAACCGAAGCGGTCGGCAATGGCGCCTGCGATCGGCTGCCCGAGACCCCATAACAGGTTCTGCAGCGCGATGGCGAGGCCGAACACGTCGCGGCCCCAGGCGAATTCGCGCCCCATCGGCTGCACGAAGAAACCGAGGCTGGAGCGCGGGCCGAAGCTCAGCAATGCGATCGCGCAGCCGCAGACGATGATGACGAGCGGCGTGCGCCAGGTGCTGGACGCCGGCCGAAGATCTCCGGTGGTAACAGCCATCTTACCTTCCCCCGCGACTGGCGGGGGAACCGCCCCGCAAACGTTACGGGGAGTTAATGCATATGCATGAAACCCCAAGAGGGGGCTGGAGAAAAATATTCGCCTGCAGAGCTGCCCTGCAGAATCTTATGAGGGTGTCATTCCGTGGCGCGCCAACGGCGCGAACCTCAGATGCGCAATCGCGCATCGGGGAATCTCGAGGTCGTTCATTGCCCTAAATCATCGAGATTGCGGGTCTGGCCCTGCGGGCCATCCCGGAATGACGTTCGTTGGTGAGCGCCGGTGTGAGCGTGCTACCGCTTGGTGCTGGCCTGCTCGGCCGAGCTCTGGGCGGCTTCGGCGAGCTGCGCCGAAATCTTGGCGGTCTCGGCCGCGCTGCCCCAGCTCGGCGCGTCGCTGCCATCACCCCAGGCGCGCGGGCGATAGAAGGTGTGGACGCCGAACTTGTACATCTTCTTCATTTCGCTGACCCAGGACGGCCGCACCCAATAGGCGTGGTAGTGGGTCGAGCGATCGACTTCCGGCAGCCACAATTTGCCGTCGAGCATCGCCTTCGCGATCTTCTTCGCGCGGTCCCACATGTCGGGCTCGCGGACGACATCGGGGACGTTGTCGCAGGCGAAGGTGAACTGGCAGGCGTAATGGCGGTTCTTGTTCTGGTAGACCACGCCGCACACCGTCTCCGGATATTTGCCGGAGAAGGCGCGGTTCAGCACCACCTGGGCGACCGCGATCTGGCCGCGCACCGCTTCGCCGCGGGCTTCGAAATAGACCGCCTCGGCGAGGCACTTCTCCGACTTGGCGCGCGACTTCTCGTCGAGCAGGCCGAGCCGTTCCGCCGGCGTCTTGCTGTGCTGGTCGTCGGCGTTGACCTCGCCCTTCGGCGCGATGCTCTCGCCCATCTCGCCGGCCTTGACCGGACCGTCGGCATCGACCGGCAGTGACGCCATCACCTTCATGTCGGGATCGGGCTGCACCACGGGCGCCACGACGACCGGCGCCTCGCCGGGCTGCCAGCGCTCGAGATTCTCGGGCGTGCCGAGCGACGAGCCGAAGAACAGGCTGGCGGTCTTGAATGCGAACGGGTCGCGCTCATGCGCTGCTTCGACGGGCGGCGCAGCAGCAGGCTTCGCGCGCACAGGCTTCAGATCGTCGAGCGGGTTGGCCTCGAGCGACATCGACACGTCGTATTGCTGCGGCGACGGCTTGGCATATTGCGGCAGCGGCGGCGCACGCAGCGCCTCCTGCAATTCGGGATCGAGCGGCGCGTTGTCCGCAGGTGGGCTGCCACTCGTTGCGGTCGCGGTCTTCATACCCTTGACCGACGAATTCGATGTCGCGGGATCCTCGTTCGCGGGCGCCGGGTTTGCCGGCTGCGCGGGATCGGCCTGGTCTGGCCGCCGGACGACGAGACGATCGCCCTTCAAGGTGCGATCGACCTTGGGAAAATCGGATGCCGCATAGCGCGGCGGTGGCGTGGTGATCGGATTGCGCGTCACCGCGCCGGTGATGTCGCCGCTCGAGCTGTCCAGCCGCGCGAGCAGGATCTGCGGATCCTGCGGCGCCGAGGTTCCGATCGGCCGGCCGAAGCTGTAGGTCGCGACCTGGATGGAGCCGACCGCGGAGGCGAAGACGCGCTTCTGCCAGCGCTCGGCGACACCGGGCTGCCGGGCCAGGAGCGAGGCAATATCCTGATATCCGAGCTCGGTCGGCATCAGTGCGAAGATGCCAAGACCGAGACCGAAGAGCGCGAGCCGTGCGCCCTTCGGCTGGTTACGCGACACAAACATCGTACGCTCACGCAACGCTTACTGAGTGCAATCGAACGCGGTACATCCGCGCAATTCGACCTTTCCCGTTGCTAACTTGTTTAGGTTGCCGCGGAGTTAATCGGCGTTGCCCGCACGCTACACTCAAGCGATCGCAACGCCTTCGCGCATTGCATCGCGCGCGTTGGTAAATGCGCAGCGCATGAAAGTCGTAAACAACAGGTCAACGCGGATGGTGAACAAAGTGTTACGCGGCAGGGCCGCGGCCGCAACACCATCGTCATTGCGAGGAGCGCCAGCGACGAAGCAATCCATCGCTCCGCATATGCCGTGAGATGGATTGCTTCGCTTCGCTCGCAATGACGGCGGCTGCTGACGGCACTCAACAAAAATGGCCGGGACTTGGTCCCGGCCATCGCACTCTCTGAACCGTGTGATCGCTCACGCCTGGCTGGCGATCTCCTTGCCGAGCGCGGCCTGCGCGGCGGCGAGGCGCGCGATCGGCACGCGGTAGGGCGAGCACGAGACGTAATCGAGCCCGACCTCGTGGCAGAACGCGACCGACGCGGGATCGCCGCCATGCTCGCCGCAGATGCCGACCTTGAGGCTCGGCCGGGTCTTGCGGCCGCGCATAACGCCGATCTTGACCAGCTCGCCGACGCGTCGCGATCGACCGAGATGAACGGATCGATCTCGAGGATGCCCTTGGCGACATAGGTGCCGAGGAAGCTCGCGGCGTCGTCGCGGCTGATGCCGTAGGTGGTCTGCGTCAGATCGTTGGTGCCGAAGGAGAAGAACTCCGCGGTCTCCGCCACCTCGCCGGCCATCAGGCAGGCGCGCGGCAGCTCGATCATGGTGCCGACCTGGTAGGTCAGCTTGACGCCGGTTTCCTTCATCACCGCGCCCGCGGTCGCATCGATCCGTGCCTTGACCAGATCGAACTCGGCCTTGGTCGCGATCAGCGGCACCATCACCTCAAGACCGACCGGCTTGCCGGTGCGCTTGCCGGCCTCGACGGCGGCCTCGAAGATCGCGCGCGCCTGCATCTCGGCGATCTCCGGATAGGCGATCGCGAGACGGCAGCCGCGGAAGCCGAGCATCGGGTTGAACTCGGACAGTTCGCGGGCGCGGTCGGCCAGCTTGCGCGGATCGGTGTTCATGGCGCGCGCCACTTCCTCGATCTCGGCCTGGGTGTGCGGCAGGAACTCGTGCAGCGGCGGGTCGAGCAAGCGGATCGTGACGGGCAGGCCCTTCATGATCTCGAACAGCTCGACGAAGTCGGCGCGCTGCATCGGCAGCAGCTTCGACAGCGCGGCGCGGCGCGACTGCTCGTCCTCGGAGAGGATCATCTCGCGCACGGTGCGGATGCGGGTCTCCTCGAAGAACATGTGCTCGGTGCGGCAGAGGCCGATGCCTTCGGCGCCGAACTTCACCGCAGTGCGCGCATCATCGGGCGTGTCGCCGTTGACGCGGACGCCGAGCTTGCGGACCTCGTCGGCCCAACCCATCAGCGTGCCGAACTCGCCGGACAGCTCCGGCTCGATCATCGGCATGCGGCCGGCCAGCACCTGTCCGACCGAGCCGTCGATGGTGATGACGTCGCCGGTCTTGAAGGTGCGCTGACCCACGCTCATGGTGCCGCGGCCGTAATCGACGCGGATGGTGCCGCAGCCGGAGACGCAGGGCTTGCCCATGCCACGCGCGACCACCGCCGCGTGCGAGGTCATGCCGCCGCGGGTGGTGAGGATGCCTTCGGCGGCGTGCATGCCGTGGATGTCTTCCGGGCTGGTCTCGATGCGGACCAAAATCACCTTGCGCCCGTCGGCCTGCAGCTTGGCGGCTTCGTCCGACGAGAACACGATCTCGCCGGAGGCCGCGCCAGGCGATGCCGGCAGGCCGGTCGCGATCACATCGCGCTTGGCGGCGGGATCGATGGTAGGGTGCAGCAGCTGGTCGAGCGAGGCCGGATCGATCCGCGTCACCGCGTCCTTGCGCGAGATCAGGCCTTCATTGGCGAGCTCGACCGCGATGCGCAGCGCCGCCTTCGCGGTGCGCTTGCCGCCACGGGTCTGCAGCATCCACAGCTTGCCCTGCTCGACCGTGAACTCCATGTCCTGCATGTCGCGGTAGTGCTTCTCGAGCAGCGTGTAGATCCGCGTCAATTCCTTGAACGCGGCCGGCATCGCGGCTTCCATCGACAGCTTGTCGGAGCCGGATTCCTGACGCGCTTCCTCGGTGATGTCCTGCGGCGTCCGGATGCCGGCGACAACGTCCTCGCCCTGCGCGTTGATCAGGAACTCGCCGTACAGCTTGCTCTCGCCGGTCGAGGGGTTGCGGGTGAACGCGACGCCGGTCGCCGACGTCTCGCCCATGTTGCCGAACACCATCGCCTGCACGTTGACGGCGGTGCCCCACGACTCCGGAATGTCGTGCAGCTTGCGGTAGGTCATCGCGCGCGCGTTCATCCAGGATGAGAACACCGCACCGATCGCGCCCCAGAGCTGGTCATGCGGATCCTGCGGGAAGTCGTGACCGGTCTCCTTGGCGACCGCTTCCTTGTACTTGCCGACCAACTCGACCCAGTCGTCGCCGGTGAGGTCGGTGTCGAGCGAGTAGCCCTGGCCGTCCTTGAAGGTGTCGAGGATGTCCTCGAAGTGATGATGCTCGAAGCCGAGCACCACGTCCGAATACATCGTGATGAAGCGGCGGTAGCTGTCATAGGCGAACCGGCGGTCGCCGGAGAGTTCGGCAAGCGCTTCGACGGTGCGGTCGTTGAGGCCGAGATTGAGCACGGTGTCCATCATGCCCGGCATCGAGGCGCGCGCCCCCGAGCGCACCGAGACCAGCAGCGGGTTCTTGGCGTCGCCGAACGTCTTGCCGGTCAGCTTGCCGACATAGTCGAGCGCCTTCTCAACCTGCGCTTTCAATTCCTTCGGATACGTCTTGTCGTGGTCGTAGAAATAGGTGCAGACCGAGGTCGGAATCGTGAAGCCGGGAGGCACCGGCAGGCCGAGATTGGCCATCTCAGCGAGGTTGGCGCCCTTGCCGCCGAGCAGATCGCGCAGGGTCGCCTGGCCCTCGGCCTTGCCGTCGCCGAACGTATAGACCCACTTGCCGGCCTTGATCGCCGGCGGAGCCGCCTTCTTCGCAACGGCCTTCGCCGGCGCCTTGCTGGCAGGCTTTGCGGCCGGCTTCACAGGCGGCTTGGCAGCAGCTTTCAGCGCCGCTTTCGGGGCGCTCTTCTTCAATGCCTTGCGCGCCGGAGCGGCCTTGCGGGCCGCGGCGGAGGGCTTTGATTTCGCTGCAGTTTTCGCGGCAGTTTTCACAGCAGGTTTCTTGGACTTCGCGACGGCTTTGGCCATGTCAGACAACAATCCGGAAGGAGGGGTCGAAGATGCGCGCCTTACACCATTTTGAGGGGTTCCGCGCAAGCCGCGAAACCCCGCTTTCCCGCTACAGGTGCAGCCAGCGCAGCAGACCCATTCCCACGAGCCCGACGAAGATCAGGTATATCGCGACGATGTAGTTGAGGAGCCGCGGCATGATCAGGATCAGGACGCCTGCAACCAGAGCCACGATGGCAGGCAGATGCCCAGCGGTGATGGTCATTGAATTTCTCCGGCAGTTTTTGGAGGTGCGAATCGAGCGGCAGTTTATCCGCTGAGGAGGTTCCCACATCAAGACGCCTGCACGGCCTGAGAGTTCCCGCTACTCATGAAAATTGCTCCAAATTGCCACGGATATGACAGCGGTTTTTCCGGAACATCACCGCAGCCGATGCATTGGCTCGACGTGCGCTTCGGCGAAGGCCGGCGCGCGCCATAAAGAATGGAGCGAGCCATGCGAAACAGAATACTTGCCGTTGCAGCCATTGCTGCTGCGATCACGGTGCCGGCTGTTGCCGCACAGGCCCAGACCGTTGGCGTTGTCCGCGGTGGCCCGCCGGTTGCAGTCGAGGAGGATGGCGGGATTACAGTCGATCAGCGACCCGCCTTCCGCGAATACATCGTGCGCGAGCGCGTACCGAACTACACCATTCCGGATCGCGTCGTGGTCGGCACCGTGCTGCCGGACGCCGGCGTGACCTATTACGACGTGCCGCAACGGTTCGGCGCGACGCCGTATCGCTACACCGTCGTGAATGGTGAGACCGTTCTGGTCGAGCCGCGTTCGCGACGGATCGTTCAGGTGGTCGACTAGAGCAAACGTCAGCGCGATGGCCTGAACGAACAGTCCGGGCGCCGCGCAAGCGGATCTGCGCGAAGATCGACCGGACCAGAAAGCCCCGCCCGGCCTCCCCACCGGGCGGGGCTTTTCTGTTGCGGCGTGATGAACTCTGGCGCGTGATGAGATTAGTTTGAGCTGGATCGACTGCGGAGGTTCACCTCTCCCTTGGGAGAGGTCGGCGCGTAGCGCCGGGTGAGGGGTTCCGGTCCCTCGTTAGAGCTGCGGCCCCTCACCCGA
>NZ_LFLZ01000051.1 GCF_001189845.1 Bradyrhizobium tropiciagri | reverse complement strand
GAAAGCGTTTTCGAGCGAAGTGGACGCCGGTTCGCGTGAAGAAAACGCGTCAGGCAAGAAGTGCTACGCGGCGGACGCCAGCGCCTCGCGCGCATCGTTGCGGATGCGATCGACCATCGAGCGCAGGCCGTTGGAGCGCTGCGGCGTCAGATGGTCGCGGAAGCCGAATTCGTCGAACAGCGCGAGCGCGTCGGTGTCGAGGATCTGCTGCGGCGAGTGCCCGGAGAACAGCGTCAGCACGATCGCGACTAGGCCGCGCACGATGTGCGCGTCGCTGTCGCCGACATAGATCAGGCGCGGTTCGCCATTGGCATCGCGCTCGATCCGCTTCGACAGCCAGACCTGGCTGACGCAGCCCTGCACCTTGTTCTCGGCCGAGTGCTCCGCCTCCGACAACGGTTCGAGGGTGCGGCCGAGCTCGATGACGTAGCGGTAACGGTCGTCCCACTCGTCCAGCAGCGCAAAATTGTCCCTGATTTCGTCGATCGTCGTCATCGTGGCCCACGTCCTGTCCTTACCGGCTTATATAGGAAGGCGGGCCGCGAAAGCGACGAAAATGGAACCGGTTCCCGGCGGTTTTGACGTGTTTTCTTCACGCGAACCGACGGCCACTTTGCTCGAAAGCGCGCTGGTTTAGGCTCACGGCATCGGCGGCAGGCGGAATTCGATGGTCTGGTCGTCCGCGGTCAGCGTGTCGCGGGACGCGGAGGCAGAATCGGTCTCGTCCTTGCCGATCGAGCCGGTGTGATCGGGCGGCTTCTTGTCGGTGATCATCTGGTAGAGCTTGCGCGCACCGTCGGTCGCGCGCTGGCCGATCGCGGTGGCGGCCTGGCCGCCGACTTCGCAGGCCGACGGCTGACGCTTGCAGAACTGACCCATGTCGTTGATCGTCGAGGTCGCGGCCGACACCGCGTCCGATGCGCTGATCTGCGGCGTCTTGTCCGCTTCTGGTGTTTTGTCTCTCGGCAGCAGCACGAGCACAAGCCCGAGCCAGAATGCCAAACGCAGCAGGAAGAACATGGCGCGATCCCGGTCGTCTATCTTGTCTTTTGCTTCTTGCGCGGTCGATGCCGCTATTGCCCTCACGGTTAGCATCGGTCGATAAATCGGAAGTATCTGCATTGAGGTAAATCCGCCGAAAAATCGCGGAAAATTCGCCTGAATTGATTCGCCGTAAATTTTCGATTGATGGTGGCTTTTGGCTGCCGGAGACGCAGGCTGCGCCGTGTCCACCATTTCGAAACCATAGATCGCCGCATCCGGAAACCAGCCGTTCACCATCCCCGACAAATGACCGGTGAATGGCAGCCTCGAAGCCTCGCCAATGCACCGTGTTTGGCAGCGGGCCACCGCGCCTTAGCGTTCGCTTAAGTTCGCTCTGACACGTTGACCTGCAATCACGAAGGAGGCGTTCCGGCGCGTCTGTCTTGACGATTGAGCCGAAGCGCGAGTGCTGTGAGTAGTTTGAGTCTGATCCGCGATTGCCTGGATGCGCTGCTGCATCCGTCTGCGCAATATGATGCGCTGACGCGTGCGCGCCATCGTGCCTTCATGGCGCCGCGGCTGCTCGGCAGCCTGGCGGCGCTGGCTTCGTTCCCTGCCTTTCTGGCGATGCGCGGCGCGCCGACAGCGATCGAGGTCGCGGCGTTCGCCTGGCTGATCGCGCCGATCCTGCTGTCCTGGTTCCTGTCGCGCACCGGCCGCTACGAGGGCGCCCATGTGCTGTCGTCGCTGGCGCTCGCCGGTCTCGTGATGATGATCGCCGCGACCACCGGCGGCATCGCGTCGTTCGCCGCGGTGTGGCTCGTCGTGATTCCGATCGAGGCCGCGCTGTCGGCCTCGCGGCGCGTGGTGGCGTTTGCGTTTGCGCTGGCGATGATCTGCGCGGCGCTGCTGAGCGTGCTGGCACATTATCACGTGCTGCCGGCCGTCGATCCCGCGGTGGCGTCGAACGGCACGCTGGTCGGTTTCGGCGTGGTGTCGGCGATCTTCTATGCGGCAGGGCTCGCCTTCGGCGCGGAATCGCTGGCGCGCACCAGCGTGGCGCTGCTTTATGTCGAGGAAGAGCGCTACCGCCTGCTCGCGCATAACATGAGCGACGTTCTGTCGCGGCACAGCCGCAACGGCGCGGTGCGCTTCATTTCGCCCGCGGCCGAGATCATGCTCGGCGTGCCGGCGTCGCGGCTGTCGGGCCACGGCCTGTTCGACCGCGTTCATGTCGCGGATCGGCCGGCCTATCTCACCGCGCTGTCGGACGCCGCGCGTGGCGAGTCCTGCAGCGTCGAGTTCCGGGTGCGCCGTGACGGTGCGCGCGGCGAGGCTGCCGGCGAATTCATCTGGGTCGAGATGCGCTGCCGTGCGCTCGACCAGATTTCGGCCGAGGCGGAAGTCGTTGCCGTGATGCGCGACGTGACCGATCGCAAGGTGCAGGAGCAGGCGCTCGAGCAGGCGCGCAACGCGGCCGAACAGGCCGACGCGTCGAAGACGCGCTTCCTCGCCACCATGAGCCACGAACTGCGCACCCCGCTCAACGCCATCATCGGCTTCTCCGAGATGATCGCGCAGGAAGACGTGCTCGGGCTCGACGCGGCTCGCCGCAAGGAATACGCCCAGCTCATCAACGACTCCGGACAGCATCTCTTGTCCGTCGTCAACGGCATCCTCGACATGTCGAAGATGGAGTCCGGTAATTTCGAGATTTCGCCGGAGCCCTTTGCGCCGCGGCCGGCGCTGCTCAATTGCTGCAATCTGGTGGCGTTGAAGGCGCGCGAGAGCGGCGTCGACCTCGTCACCCGCGTGGGCGACGATCTCCCGATCGTGAACGGCGATCCGCGCGCGTTCAAGCAGATCGTGCTCAATCTGGTTTCCAACGCCATCAAGTTCACCGAGCGCGGCGGCAAGGTGACCGTGTCGGCCGGCGTCGAGGGCTCGCGGCTCATGCTGCGGGTCTCGGACACCGGTGTCGGCATCGCCGCCGACGATCTCAAGCGGATCGGCGATCCGTTCTTCCAGGCCGGCAAGACCTATCAGCGCCGCCACGAGGGCACCGGCCTCGGCCTGTCCATCGTCAAGGGGCTGGTCGGCCTGCATCACGGCGAGATGAATGTGGAGAGCAAGGTGGGCGAGGGCACCATCGTGTCGGTCGCGCTGCCGCTGGCGTTCACCCCGCCGGCCGCCGTCGAGCCGTCCAGCAATGTCTCGACGCTGAAGCCCGCACTGCGATCCGGTCTCCAAGAGCAAACCCATCAGGTGAAGAAGAGTGCCTAGACAGACTTTGGATGATGACGAAACGCCGCGCCGTCGCCGCGGCGCCAAGGCAGTGGCCATCGCGGCCGAGGAAGAGCGTGGCCTCGTGCTGCGCCTGCTGCTGCATAGTCCGAAGGATCTCGTCGCCGGCGTGCTGGCCCTGTCTGCCATTGTTGCGATCCTGATCAATGCACTGTTCCTGCAGGCCGGCCGTCATCCGTCGCCGATGTTCGGCGGTTCGGTGGTAACGCTACCGCCGCCGGCCCCGGCTGCTGCGGTCACCAGCCCAATGCCGCGCCCGCGTCCCGCCGAAGCTGCCGCCCGGTCGGTCGAGCCGGCCGCCATGGAGCCATCGAGGCCCGTTGACGTGAAGCCGGTTGAGACCAGGCCGGTCGAGACCAGGTCCGTTGAAGCCAAGCCTGAACCGAAGCCGGTTGAAGCCAAGTCGGTCGATCCGATGGCCAACCTGGTGCTGAAGTCGACCGCCGCGCCACCGGCGGCCGCACCGTCCCCGGCCGCCGCGCTGTCCAGCGTCGTGCGTCCGCCGGCGCCGATCCCGACCCAGCATCTGAGCCCGGCCGGCAAACGCATCGCCGCGGTCCAGCGGACGCTGACCGAATATGGCTATGGCCAGCTCAAGCCGACCGGCACGATCGGCGCCGACACCCAGCACGCGATCGCGAAGTTCGAGCGCGCCCGCAAACTGCCGGTGACGGGGCAGATGTCTGATCGCCTCGTGCGCGAACTCGGCACGATGATCGGGCACTCGATCGAGTAGACCACGAGCCCATAAATCTGCCGTTCGGAGGGCTTACCGGAGTCCGCTATGCGCGGGTGGCAACCAAAGTTGCAGCGCAGCCAAACGATGGAGCCAATAGACGACGTCACAGGCCGTCCTGCATCTGGTCCGCTTCGCGCGAGCGGACCTTGTGATACTGGCAGCTCAAGTCGGCAACGAACGTAGGCTGCTGAAGGTCGATCCCAGCCCGGTTCACTTCTTGCGGAGGTCGAATTTCGGTTGTCGATTCCATGCTAGCTTGCATCTGGTGCAGAAGTCAGAACCAGACGTATCCCTGAAAGACCGCGTAAATGCAGCGCTTGGTTGCGCTTGTGGCGAAGTCATTGGGTGGGTTATTGCCGGGGCAGTCTGGTGTTTGCTCCCTTTGGTGCGTAGCTGCAGCACTTGCGTGGGAGTGGCCGCAATTTCATGCGGGGCGCTTATTCTTGCGCTGGTTGCGTGGCGAGCACACAAAGCGGACACCAAAGCCTTCGATGATCTTAACGACGATCCACGCGCGAAGCGACTGATCAACGACAGCCGCGAGTGCGCAAGTCGTTGAGCTGGATCATCAGCCGTTATGGCGCGGCAACCTGCATCTGGTCCGCTCAAACCTTATAAGCCGACTTCAGGCTATCCGTTTTCCAAGTCAGTAACGGGTCATTCGCGACCGGATCGACCCGGTAGCAAGTCTGGCCAAGTCCGCTATGCCGCCGAAAGCGGAAGTAAATTCAGAGCATTGGTGGCACGGCCACCCACCCGTCGGCGCGTAACATCCGTGACAATTGGACGTGGCCGCGCCGCTGGCCTATAGGTCGGCGCATGCGATTGAAAACCAGCATATGGGTCGCGGCGTATCTGCGCCGCTGCCAGACCGAAGGCGTGTTCGGCGCGGTCCGCAAGAAGGGCGCCGAAGAGGCCGGTGCCGTGTTCGTCAAGGTGGCGCTGATGGACGGCAACGCGATGCTGTATGCGCCGGCGCCGCAGACGGTCTATGACGACAGCCGCCCGGTCGAGCGGCTGTTCGTGCCGACGGCGCCGCAGCCGGTGTCCGAGCCGTCAGTCGAGGAGCGATTGACCAAGGAGTTGCGCTTCGATCCCGACGCCTGGATCGTCGAGACCGAAGACCGTGCCGGACGGCACTTCCTCGATCTGGCGATGAGCTAGGGCGCAACCTCGGCTGCTTGGGAAGCAAGCGCATTTGATGTCCGCTTGCTCCACAACGGCCGCGCAAATCCCGACATTCAACGACTTCGCGGTCGGACCAGATCCGGACACGAGCGCCGAGCCCCCGAGACCGCGCAGCGTGGCCAGGCGAAGCGCGGTCCGCCGGTGTGGTGCGCCGATGCACAGCCGTTGTCGCGCATTGCGCAGTCCCGTTCGGCAGTCCGTGACCCCAGGTACGCTGCCAACGGCCGAGCCGGAGAGCGCATCCGACGGCTCGCATCAATGAACTCTGGTCGACTGTCTCTCGCGCCCCGGAACATCTCATGTCTAGTCTTGACGTCCTGTTCAGATCCTACCGCCTGAACGCCCTCGACCTGCCGAACCGCGTCGTGATGGCTCCGATGACGCGGTCCATGTCTCCGCGCGGCGTACCCACCGCCGAGGTCGCCGCCTATTATCGCCGCCGCGCAGAGAGCGGCGTCGGTCTCATCATCACCGAGGCAACGGGGGTCGGTCGCCCGGCCGCGCTCAACGAGCCGAATATGCCCCGCTTCCACGGCGAGACGGCGCTCGTCGGCTGGAAGAAAGTGGTGGACGAGGTTCACGCGGCAGGTGGGCGCATCGCGCCGCAGTTGGTTCATGTGGGGCATAAGCTCTCGAACGCGGTACCGGACTGGACACCGCCGGCGCCCTATGAAAGTCCCTCGGGGCTTTCAGTGACGGGCGAGCGCGTCAATCAGCCGATGAGCGAGGCCGACGTGGCCGACATCATCGACGCGTTCGCGAAGGCAGCAATGGATGCCGAGCGGCTCGGCTTCGACGGCATAGAGCTGATGGGGGCGCACGGCTATCTCATCAATCAGTTCTTCTACGACCATCTCAACTTGCGCGACGACGAATACGGTGGCTCGACGCTGGTCGAGCGTTCTCGCTTCGTGATCGAGATTCTGAACGCAATCCGGTCGGTGGTGACCTCGGGCTTCCCGGTGATTCTCCGCCTTTCACAATGGAAGCCGAAAGACTTCAGTGCACGGCTGGCCGCGACGCCGAAGGCGCTGGAACAATGGCTTTCCGTCCTTGTCGACGCTGGAGCGGATGTCTTCCACCTCTCGCAGCCAAAGTTCTGGCAGCCCGCTTTCCCTGAGATCGATCGGGAGCTGAATCTTGCCGGCTGGGCGAAGAAGCTCACGGGCGTCACCGCGATAACCGTTGGCGCTGTCGGCCTGTCTGGCGACGTCTACGCATCCTTGGCGGGCGAGACCGCCCAATCCACGCCGCTGGATGGACTGCTCAGGCGGCTGGAACGCGGCGAGTTCGACCTGGTCGCGGTCGGACGCGCGTTGCTGCAGGATGCCGCCTGGCTTGAGAAAGTACGGCAAGGTCGCGAGATCGCCGAGTTCACGCCGGCCGCGTTCGCCACCCTGAGTTAATCGGCGGGGCGGGTGGCAGGGCGCCTCCACGAGCTTGCCGCCAGCGAGTCCGCGCATGCCCCGAAGAAA
Source organism: Bradyrhizobium tropiciagri (assembly GCF_001189845.1). GTDB lineage: Bacteria > Pseudomonadota > Alphaproteobacteria > Rhizobiales > Xanthobacteraceae > Bradyrhizobium > Bradyrhizobium tropiciagri. The sequence continues at coordinate 60,591 of NZ_LFLZ01000051.1, read as the reverse complement.
GCTAGAACGCGGATGGTCGCGCCCTTAGCTTCCGGATTTCTGATTGCGAATGGCGGGCGCGCTGCCGGGCTGCACCGCCGGTCGCGTCTGCGGCGACGCCGCGCGCACGCGATGGCGCTCGTCATCATAGAGCGACGAGCGATACTTGTTGCGGGCCACCGCCATGGTCGAGCCGCGCCAGGCCGCCAGCATCACCAGCGCAGAACGCTCGCTGAGGCGATCGTAGAGCCGCGACAGACGGTAGACATAGTTGACCGACGAGCCGGCTTCCGGATTGAGGAACATCAGGATGCGCTGGAAGGCGGCGCTCGACACGTCGAGCGCCCGCATCGCGCAGGCGAGCGGCTCGCCGCCGGGATCGTTGACGACGTCGGCGGCGATCCGCGATGGCAGGATCAGCGCTTCGCCGAGTTCGAGCGTGAAGTTGTCGAGGTCCTCGGCAAACGCCGCCATCTCCAGGATATGGATCGCGCGCGCGGCGCGGGCGGCCGGAATCCGTGCCGCGGCCTTCAGCGGTGTCTCCTGCAGATTGTGCAGGATCTGCGCGCGCTCCTTCGCGCTCGCGGCAAAGAACATGTCGGAGATTTCGGCGGCATCGTTCGGCCGCATCGCCAGGCTCGCCGCCATCCGCTGCTCGGCCTCGGTCGGAATCCTCGCCTGCGGCGTTGACGCTGCGGGCGCGGCAATCTGCGCGGCCGCCGGCATCGGCTGGTCCGGTCCGGCGCGCCGCAGCCCGAGCTTGTCCACGATCCGGGCGGGCGTTGCCGGATAGATCGCAAGTCGCGCGCGGACCGCGGCGCGGGTCGCGTCGTCGACCTCGTCGATCAGGCGCGACGTCAGCTCGACGAACTGGCGCTCTTCATCGGCGGAGTGTGCGCTGGCCTGCACATAGAGGTCGGTCAGGACGCGCAGCAGAGTGGGGCGGATGTCGACGCCCTCACGACGGGAGAGCGTCATCAGCCCATCGAAACCAGGAAATAGCGGAGCTGCGCTCATCTCGGGCGTACGCGACTTGCCAATAGGACTCGGTTTGAAAACCCTGTGGCAGCGAGCCTACGCAGGCTGTTTTAAGACGCAGTTAAGGAAAACAAGCCGTGAAGGCGAATGCTCGGATTTGCGCGTGTCTATTAAGGCACAGCGCCATATCCGTAACCGTCCGTATCGACAGTTTAAGATGTCGTTAACCATGCCCGTTCTTAACTCGGCCTGCGCGGGGCAAATCATGTCCGTGCGGGGCCAGAGAGAACGGAACATGGGCACCATCGTTGAGTTTCCGGCGGATGCGGCTGCACGGCGGCCGAGCATGGCCGGTGCTGCCGGCGAAGGCATGGGGACCGTGCTGATCCTTCCCGTCGTCCGGATCGAGCGAACGACGGAGGAGACCGGCGGTGGTCGCGGACCGGAGCAGGGCACGGCGCAGGGCCGCCGTCGCCGACGCCGCTCCTGATCGCGGACAGCGTGCAATGCCCGAGCCTGCGCAGCGGATCGTCGTTCGGCAGTCACTCCCGGCGCTGATCCTGCTGGTGGCGGGCTCAGCGCTCGCGGGCTGCAGCGGCGGCGATTTCGGCCGCACCCGCGCTGATTTCCGCAACGACGACATGCATCGCTGGATGGGTGCCGAGGCGACCGGTAGCATCGGCAAGAACGCCTCGCAATTCCAGCTCACCGAACACGAACGCCAGCTGCGCGATCTCGCCTATCAGTTCGTCGAGCCGCCGCTGTCGCGTCCGGCGTGGAAGAGCGTGTTCGGCGATTACCAGCCGCTGCCTTCGCCGTGGCGGCAGAAGGCGGTGTTCGATCGCACCGCGTATGGTCGCAACCTGATCGACGAGCCGCATCGCTCGTTCGCCTCGCGCTATTCGCTGCTGATCGACCAGGTGCGCGATGACATCACAAGGTTCGAGCCGTTCTTCGCCACCGCGATCCAGGTGATCGAGCTCGACCGCAAGCGCAGTGCCAGCCTCAACATGATCGCCGACGTGTCGCCGCGCGAGCGGGCCGATGCGATCGCGCGAATGGAAGAGAACACGCTGATCGTGCAGTGGGTCCAGCAGGCCCTGGAGCGGCGAATCTCGTCCTATCGCTGGGCGCTGGAGCGGCTGGTGATCCAGGCGCCCGACGGCATGGCCGCGGATGCCGAACGCCAGATCAACGAACTCGCCCGGCTCACCGCCAATGCGCCGCTGGTCTCCGGTCCGGTCACCGGCCAGGCCGTGGTGACGAAGGGCTAGGCCCGTTTCACCTTCTTGATTGCGGACCTGACGCGGCGACTGCCGGCTTGCCGCGGCAGGCCCGCAATGAACGTCTTCAGCGCATCGGAGGGCGGATCGGCCGAGGAGTAGGCGAGGCCGACCTGACGCGTGACGTCGACATCGATCGCGCGCACCGCGACGTCCGGATTGCCGCGGGCCACGCTTTCGGGGACGATCGCGACGCCGACCCCGGCCGCAACCAGCGCCATCGCCCACTCCTCCGATTCCGCGATCGCCACCGGCTTGCGCGGCGGTGAGGTGCGCTTGAAAATCTCCTGCTGCTCGCAGTGGCAACGATCGATCATCGGAACGCCGGCGAAGTCGCTGGTCCGCAGCGTCTCCTTGAGGGTGAGGGGATGCGACGGCGGCAGTGCCGCGACATAGCGCTCGCTCCAGAGCGGGATGAAGTGCTCGCCGGGTACGATCATCGTTCTCGCGACGATCCGCGCGTCGGACTTTTGGCTGGCGCCGACCAGCCGAAGTGCGAGATCGGCGTTACCCGTCAGCGGCTTCAGCAGGGCGATGGTCCGGGCCTGATCGAGCGTCCGCAACAGGCCGAGCGTCAGCGCCTGCCTCGTCGCCGGTTTGCGAAACAGGTTTCGCGCCGCGTCCGCCTCGTCGATGATCTTGCGGGCGATGCCGTGAAACTGCGCGGCAGATTCCGTCGGCGCCATGCCCTTCTTGTGCCGGATGAACAGCGTGGTGCCGAGCTCGGCCTCGAGGTTGGTGATCGCCGCGGAGATCGAGGGTTGCGAGATGAAGCAGCGCTTCGCCGCAGCGGTCAGATTGCGCTCGCGGTAGACCGCGGCAAAATAACGGAGTTCGCGGATATCCATAGGTCTGTCCTATCGTATAGATAGAGAGACAATATTTTACCTATGGAAATGCGAGTGGCAAGCCTACGCCGGCGTCAGCGGAGGATTTGTCATGCGCATCCATCATCTCAACACCGGCACGATGTGCCCGATCGGAAAGCGGCTCGTGAACGGCACTGGCAGCGTCTTCCAGCGGGCGCGGATGGTGTGTCATTGCCTGCTCGTCGAGAGCAATCACGGCCTCGTGCTGGTCGATACCGGTATCGGGCTCGACGACATCGGCGACCCGCCGCGGCTCGGGCGCAAATGGGTGCGGCAGACCACGCCGCGACTAGATCCGGCCGAGACCGCCGTCCGTCAGGTGAAGGCGCTGGGCTTCTCGCCTGATGATGTGCGCCATCTGTTGCTGACGCATCTCGATCGCGATCACGCTGGCGGCGTGCCGGACTTTTCGAAAGCCAAGGTGCACGTTCATCGCAAGGAATACGACATGGCCGTGACGCGTCAGGTCACACCGCCGCAAGGACGCTACATCACGGCGCAATGGAAGCACGGGCCGGACTGGGCGTTCTACGGCGAAGGCGGCGAGGACTGGTTCGGCTTCAAGGGCGTGCGCGCGCTTGGTGACCGCGAGCCGGACATTCTGATGATCCCGCTGCCGGGCCACACGCTCGGCCATTGCGGCATCGCGGTGCGCGACAAGGACAGATGGCTGTTGCACGCCGGTGATGCCTATTTCCATCACGCGCAACTCGACGTCAGGCCACGGATCCCGCCGGTACTCGGCCTGTTCCAGCGCCGAGCGGATATGGATCGCGCGACGCGGATCCAGAACCAGGAGCGTTTGCGCCAGCTGAAGGCGGCGCATGGCTCCGATGTCACGATCGTCAACAGCCACGATCCCGTCGACTACGAGACCTGCCGTTGCGGCCGACACGCGCTCGCTCTTTGATTTGACCGCGCGGCCCGCATTTGACCTTCGTCGCAGAGTTTGCCAGCGATGCTGGTGTGGTCGTTGCATCCATCTTACCAATTGAAATTCGGGCAATGGAAATGCCAGTATTTGGACGGAGTTGCGCCGGCTGCTTGTTTGACGTCGATTGTCTTGGGGTGGATAGGGGTGGCAATGACGGACAATGACTTCGAGCGCATCGTGGATCGGATCCATGAGGCTGCTGTCGTTCCAGACCTGTGGCCGGACGTTCTGGAAGACATTGCGCATGCCGGCGGCGCCCATGGCATGGTGATGATCAGCTCGGGCAGCGATCGGTGGAGCGGTGTCTGGAACGGCGTGGTGATGTCACCTTCGATCGAAGAGGCATTCTCGGCCTTCATCAGCCAGGGGCTGGCCAGTCGTACCGAGACGACCCCGAGGCTGCTGGCACGGGATCACCCTGGTTTCGTCAGCGAACAAGACGTCTTCACGCTTGAGGAATGGGAACGCGATCCATATCGGACGGAGTGGAACAAGAAGTGGGGTTTCGAGCACGCCTGCGCGACGGCCGTCCATAGTCCCTCCGGCGAGCTCGTCGTGTTTCATATGGAAAGGCTCGCAGGCCAGCCGGCCTTTTCGCGGCAGGATCTCGATTTTCTCGACCGGTTTCGTCCCCATCTCGCGCGGGCGAGCCTGCTGGCGACGCGCTGGCGTCTGGCGCGGATGCAGGCGGCGACCGAGGCTCTGGCGCTCGTCGATCTGCCTGCGTTGGCGATTGAACGATCCGGACGTGTCCTGGTGGCGAACGCCTTGATCGAAGGCATGACGGACGTCTTGCGCTGGCTCCCCGGGGACCGTATCGCGATGAGGGACGCCGCGGCTGACGCCCTCCTGCGTGCCGGTTTGTCCCAGCTGGGGTCGCCGCTTGAGAAGGGCGTGCGTTCCTTTGCGGCGTGCCGCGCCGACAATCAGGACCGCGTGGTCGTTCATCTGGTGTCGATGCCCGGCGAAGCGCGCGATCTTTTCGATGGAGCGGTGGGCATCCTGATCGTGACGCCGGTTACGGCACCTCAGGCGCCGAGCCTTGCACTCATTCGCGGACTCTTCGATCTCTCCCCCAGCGAAGCGCGGGTTGCCCGCGGCATCGTGCAGGGACAGACGATCGGTGATATCGCGGCGCTTCACGGGCTAAGCCGCGAAACGATCCGCAACCAGGTCAAGGCGGTGTTTGCCAAGACAGGAACGCACAGCCAGCGGGATGTCGTCGCGCTGCTCGGCGCTATCCCGAAACTGACGGTCGCCGGCTAGCGCTTGCGTGCCGCCGGCGGCGGGGCCGGAGCGGGCAGCGGCGGCGGCGCTTCCTGCTTGGCCGCGACCGGCTCGGTCTGCACCTTGCAGGATGAAGCCGCGAGCGAGGCCTGCGCCTGCGGCATCAGGCCGGGCTCCGGCGCCAGCGCCTTCAGCAGGATCAGGCCGGTCGAGGTCGGCGAGTCGATGATCAGCCGGTCGGCGGCGGTGACTTCCTCGTCCTCCGGCAGCTCGTTGTGCTGCGCCTCCGTCATCAGGTCGAGCTCGATCACCTTCTTGCCGGCGGAGCGATCGTTGATCGCGTAATAGGCGACCTCGTTGCGGGTGTAGAACGATACCGAGGTATAGGCCTGGCTGACTGGCACGGTAAGCTTGAGCGGCCCGGTCGAGAGATCGTAGCGGCAGATCGCGACCGCGAAGGCCGGATCCATCAGCGGCATCGGCGAGTGGCTCGGATCGGCCAGCGGCAGCTGCGTCACCTCGTTGAGCTTGGTCATCGGCGTCAGCCGCGAATAGGCGTCCTGCGAGGCGATGCGCGGCAGCGCCAGCACGCTGACGAGGTGCACCACGCCGCCGAGCAGCACGCCTGCGAGGATCGTGAACAGCACGCGGATCATGGGCAGCCCGTCGTTGCGATCGAGGGCATCGGCGCGTCGCGCTGGGTGCGGGTCGCGACCCCGACCGGCGTGTCGTAGAGCCGCAGCATCAGCGCGTAGCGCTCGATGCCGCCGGTCGGCAGCCAGTTGCCGGCGCGCGAGCGCGATGCGATATGGATCTCGAACGTGCCATCGGAGGCGCGCATGATCTCCTGGCTGGTGAAGCCGTAGCGCTGCAGCGAGTTGGCGACGAGGTGGCCCTTGCGGTCGAACAGCGTCAGCGTCCAGAACCGCGCCGCCGGTGTCACGCCGCTGACGACGATGTCGCAGCGGCCGTCGAGCGGCTTGTTCTTGTCGTCCGTGGTTGCCGAGAACGCGATGCCGTCGCCGGTGCCGATCGGCAGTTCGCCGCTGCGCGCGATGGTGGCGCGCGAATAGGGGTCGACGTCGGAGGTGCCGTTCTTCGGCCGCGCGGTCCAGGCGCCGATCTTTAGCGTGCCGAGATCGGTGCCGCGCGTCGCCGTCGCGTAGGTCAGGCCGAGGCCGACAGCGGTGGCGATGACGAGTGCCAACAGGGTGGTGAGGAGGAGCCGCACGTCAGTTCTTGCGTGGCGCAGGTGCCGTCGCGCCGTCCGGCCCGGCCGCGGCAACGTAGTTTTCGGGGAACGCCAGCGCGCTCGAGGACTCCGTCCTGCCGGTCTTCGAGGGCTCGTTCAGCGTGGTCTTGCCGGTGGTCTTTTCAGCGGTCCTGGCCGCATCGTCGAGCAGCTTCTCGACCCGCACCAGAATATCCGCACCGCGCTTGGTCAAGACCGGCGGCGGACCGGGCTTGGTTTCCAGCACGCGCGGCGCAGCGTTGGCCTGGGCATTGGCCTGCGCCGGTTGCGGCGGCAGCTTCTGGCCCATGCCGACGCCGACGAGTTCCTTGACTTCCACGCCCTGATGCGCAGCAACCATGATGTCGTGCCAGGTCTGCGCCGGCAGCGAGCCGCCGGTCATGCGGTTGGTCGGCGAATAGTCGTCATTGCCGTACCACACCGCGCAGGTGAAGTTGCCGGTGTAGCCGACGAACCAGGCGTCGCGATAGGCATTGGTGGTGCCGGTCTTGCCCGCGGTCGGAATGCCGTCGAGCGCGGCGCGGCGCGCGGTGCCTTCGCTGACCACGTGGCTCATCATGCCGGCCATGTCGGCGGCGATGTTCGGCGGAATCGCCTGCCGCGGTTTCGGCCCGTCGCGGTCCCAGCGCCACACCAGATCGCCGGCGCCGGTGCGCACCTCGAGCACCGAATGCGGCGTCACCGACTTGCCGCGGTTCGGGAAGGTCGCATACGCAACTGCGTGCTCCAGTACCGTGACTTCGTCGGAGCCGATTGGCAGCGACGGCGTATCGGGCAGCGGCGCCTTGAGGCCGAAGCGGCGCGCCACCTCGACGATCTTGGCGCGGCCGGCCTTCGGGCCTTCCTTGCCGCCCAGCATGATCGAGAGCTTGACCGGCACCACGTTGATCGAACGTGTGATGGCCTGGGTCAGTGTGACCTGACCCGAATAGGAATGGCCATAGTTCTGCGGGCACCAATTGCCGATACAGACCGGGCCGTCGACAACCTTGGAATTCGGCGTGAAGCCGTTCAGCAGCGCCGTGGTGTAGACGTAAGGCTTGAACGACGAGCCGGGCTGCCGGTACGCATCGGTGGCGCGATTGAACTGGCTGGCGCCATAGTCGCGTCCGCCGACCATGGCGCGGATGCCGCCGTCGAGATCGGACACCACGGTCGCGGCCTGCGTCGCGTGATAGTCGCGCCCGAACTGCCGGAGCTGGTTCTCGATCGCTTCCTCGGCCGCCTTCTGCACGTTCATGTCGATCGCGGTGCGGACCACGAAGACACGCTCGGTGTAGGATTTCGGGAAGGTGTCGACCAGCTTGCGCATCTCGTCGAAGGCATAGTCGAGATAGTAGTTCGGCGAATTCTCGTCGCGCCGGTCGACCGCGACCGCCGGGTTGCGGCGGGCGCCGAACACCTGGCCTTCGGTCATGAAGCCGGCATCGACGAGGTTGTCGAGCACGACGTTGGCGCGGGCGCGGGCCGCCGGCAGGTTGATGTGCGGGGCGTATTTGGTCGGCGCCTTGAACAGGCCTGCGAGCATCGCGGCTTCCGCGAGGTTCACGTCGCGCACCGACTTGTTGAAGTAGAAATGCGCGGCGCCGTCGACGCCGAAGGTGCCGCCGCCCATATAGGCGCGATCGAGATAGAGCTTCAGGATCTCGTTCTTGGTGAGGCGCGTCTCCAGCCAGATCGCGAGGAAGGCTTCCTTCACCTTGCGCTCGATGGTGCGCTCGTTGTTCAGGAACAGGTTCTTGGCGAGCTGCTGGGTGATCGACGAACCGCCCTGGCGGACGCCGCCGGCTTGCGCGTTGGTGACGAGCGCGCGGGCGAGGCCCGGCACGTCGATGCCGAAATGGTCGTAGAAGCGGCGGTCCTCGGTAGCGAGCGTCGCCTTGATCAGATTGTCCGGAAAATCTTCCAGCGGGATCGAGTCATTATGCTTGATGCCGCGGCTGCCGATCGGGTTGCCGTAGCGGTCGAGGAAGGTCACCGCGAGGTCGGATTTCTTCAGCCAGTCCTCGTCGGCGGTCTCGCGGAAGGCGGGGATCGCCAGCGTCAGCATCAGGATCATGCCGCCGAGCCCGATGGTCGCGGCCTCCGACAACGGCTCGATGAACACCCAGCGCTTCCAGCGGCCGACATAGAAGCGGTCCATGAAGGTGGAATAGCGCTCGTAGAGCTCGCGCAGGCCCTTGCCCGACGAGAACAGCGTCGAGTCGATACGCGCATCGAGGTCCAGGAAAAAGTTCCGGACCTTCTGTTTCCAATGCGACGGCATGATCTGAAAGGACCGGACCCTTGATCAGTTCGACAGCGCTGCGGGCGCCCGAAATGGGCACAGGCCAGCGTCTTGCTTCGATGTTGCGGCAATCCCAAGGCGCTTTTGCGTCGTTGGGGACTCGTTCCACGTTCTATCCGAGCGGCTGCCATAAACCAATGGCGCGGCTTGCGAATTTAATGAAAGCCCTAACGCTGCCCACCGGCTTTTTCGACCCCGCAATACCACCCACTTGCGCGAGCCGCGCCGGCGCCCCAAGAAGAGCAGTACCGCCATTTCAGGGATATCATGACCGCACCGCCCAAGCGCCCGTCGGGCCAAGAGGGATTCTTCTGGAAAACCAAGACGTTGGAGGAGATGTCCAACGCCGAATGGGAAAGCCTGTGTGACGGCTGCGCACGCTGCTGCCTGGAGAAGCTCGAGGACGAGGACACCGGGAAGATCTATTTCACCCATATCTCCTGCAAGCTGCTCGATGCCGGCCTGTGCGCCTGCAAGGACTATTCGAATCGCTCCGAGCAGGTTCCGGATTGCGTCCGCCTCACGCCCGAAAATGTCCGCACCCTGAACTGGCTGCCGCCGAGCTGCGGCTACCGCCTCGTGGCCGAGGGGCGCGACCTCTATTGGTGGCATCCCCTGATCTCGGGCGATCCCAACACCGTTCACGAGGCCGGGGTCTCGGTGCGCGGCCGGGTGGAAGGCACCGAGATCGATGTCAACGACGCCGATCTCGAGGATCACATCGTGCGCTGGCCGGCCTTGCTGCCGAAACGGGCTCAGTTGAAGAAGCGGCCGAAGGCCGCCAAGTAGATTTTTGAGACGTAAGGCCGACGTCGCGAGAGCCGGCGCCGGCTGCTCTGCGATCACGTCATCGCGAGAACATCGCGGCGGGATGCACCCATGCGCTGAGGTGCCTGCCTCAGCAGGCAATTGCTGCATAAATTGCGAACCAGAGAATGATTCCATCGCGGGACGCGCCCGCGCAGCAGCATTACGCCCCAGATGAACAAGTATGAACGGCAGAGCCCGTTTCCTGCCGACCAATCCACATTGCCTGACGACATTGCCGAAGAGCTGTCTCACCTCCCGAGCGAGGTGATCGAACTCAGCGATGCGCCGCCGCTGGCGCCGCCGGCACCGCTCAATCCGGATGAAGTCCGCACCATCGTGATCAGCCTGATGCTGACGATGTTCCTGGCCGCGCTCGACCAGACCATCGTCGCGACCGCGCTGCCGACGATCGGGCGCCAGTTTCACGACGTCACCAATCTCTCCTGGGTGATCACGGCCTATCTGCTCGCCTCGACCGCGGTGGCGCCGGTGTTCGGCACGCTGAGCGACATCTATGGCCGCCGCGTCATGATCATCACCTCGCTCAGCCTGTTCGTGGTCGGCTCGGTGCTGTGCGCCATCGCGCCCAGCATGACCATGCTGATCATTGCCCGCGGCCTGCAGGGCCTCGGCGGCGGCGGCATCATGCCGGTGGTCCAGACCGTGATCTCCGACGTGGTCACCCCGCGCGAGCGCGGACGCTACCAGGCCTATTTCTCCAGCGTCTGGATGGCCGGCGCATTCTCGGCCCGGTCGTCGGCGGCGTGTTCGCCGAGCATCTGCACTGGTCGATGATTTTCTGGATCAATTTGCCGCTCGCGGCGGCGGCGCTGGCGCTGCTGCTGCCGAAGATGAGCAAGATCCCGGTGTTCCACCGCAAGCGCAAGGTCGACTGGCTCGGCGGCGTGCTGCTGATGGCCTCGGCCGTGGTGCTGATGCTGGTGCTGACCTGGGGCGGCACCCGCCTGTCCTGGCTGTCGCCGACCATCACCGCGATGATCGGCGCCTCGATCGCGCTCGCCGGCGCCTTTGTCTGGCATGCGCGCCGTGCCGACGAGCCGTTCCTGCCGCTGTCGCTGCTTGGCGGCTCGGTGGTGCCGTTCGCGATGGGCGCGGGCGGCTGTGCGCTCGGCGCCATGGTCGGCCTGACCGTGCATCTGCCGCTGTATTACGAGGTGGTCTATCACCTCACCGCCAGCGAGGCCGGCCTTGCGCTGATCCCGCTCGCGGCGATCTCGACCTTTGGTGCGGCGATCGCCGGCCGCACCATGGCGAAGGCCAAGCACTACAAGCGTGTCGCGATCGTCGGCACCTCGGTGGCCGCGATCTGTGCGGTCGGCATGGCCGTGACGACGCTGCCGCTGTGGGGCTTGCTGACGCTGATGAGCGTGTTCGCACTCGGGCTCGGCACCACATTCCCGATCAGCGTTGTATCGCTGCAGAACGCCGTGGCGCGGCCGCAGGTCGGCACCGTGACCGGCGCGATGAACTTCTTCCGCGCGATGATGGCCTCGTTCACGGTCGCCGCCTTCACGACGATCCTGCTGATGACGCTCGGCACCGACATCTCGCTGGCCGGCGAGCATCATGCCGCGGCCGCCGGCACGGTCAGCGCGATCCCGATGGCCGACATGATCCATGCGTTCCGCTACGTGTTCGGCGCCGCCGCCGTGCTGCTGACCACCGCTTCGATCTGCATGATCACGATGGAAGAGCGCCCGCTCGCCGGTCCCGCCGCGCGGCCGCCGGCTGAGATGGCGGAGTAGGGCGGGCTTACGTCGCAGCGGAAGTTGCAGGCGGGACTCATCGTTCGTCGTCCTGGCGAAAGCCAGGACCCATAACCACCGCCTTCGGTGATGAGCGGGATCGCGGCCCTGGCGTCGCGCAGCAATTGAGATTTGGGGTAATGGGTCCTGGCTTTCGCCAGGACGACGGCGCGTATGTTGCCATGCAGCTTGTTCGGTGTCATCGCTCTCGAGCTCGGCAATGACGCGAGGAGAGATTGCCGCCCCGCGATCTTATTCCCGACTGCCTCATATTTATTCAGCCTGCCTGCGCCGACCCACTACTTTAGTTGCCGTCCACGCATGGCGATCTGCGCGCAGTTTCACTTGCTGCGCATTTTGTCGCGGCTATAGTCCGGCCCCAAGAGCTCGAAGCAGCCGAAAAACAACAAGAGGAGAGAAACAGAGTGACAAGAACATCGCGACTGCCATTTCATGCGATGCAGCAATTCGCCGGAGCAGCCGCTTTGGGCCTTGTCGCGCTCGCGCCCGGTGGGGCGCAGGCCGCCGACACCCTCAAGATCGGCGTGATTGCCGAAGCGCAGGCGATTGCCGGTGCCTCGATCCCGCAGGCGGCGCAGCTGGCCGCCGACGAGATCAACGCCAAGGGCGGCATCGACGGCCGCAAGATCGAAATCGTCTCCTACGACAATCATTCATCCTCGGCGGATTCGGTGCGCGCGTTCCAGCGCGCCGTCAACGAGGACAAGGTCAACGTCGTCATCTCGAGCTACATCAGCGAGGTGGTGCTGGCGCTCGAGCCCTGGGCTTCGCGCCTGAAGACACCGTTCGTCACGCCCGGTGCGGCCTCCAACGAGATCAGCAAGAGCGTCCACGCCGATTACGAGAAGAACAAGTACACCTTCCACGGCTACCTGACCTCGGCGGCGCTGGCGCTGTCGGTCTGCGACGCCGCCAAGGAGCTCCTGGTCGATCAGAAGCACATGAAGACCGCGGTCATCATGAGCGAGGACGCGGCCTGGACCAAGCCGCTCGATGTCGGCTACGAGGAGTGCCTGCCGAAGATCGGGCTCAAGGTCGTCGACCATATCCGCTTCTCGCCCGACACCACCGACTTCACGCCGATCTTCAACAAGGTCGAAGCCGCCAAGCCCGACGTGATCATCACCGGCATCTCGCATGTCGGCGTGCAGCCGACGGTGCAGTGGAAGAACCAGCAGGTGCCGATCCCGATGTTCGGCATCTCCTCGCAGGCCACCAACGAGACCTTCGGCAAGGACACCAACGACGCGGCGGAAGGCGTGCTGTATCAGGGCGTGTCGGGCCCGAACGTCGCGGTGACGCCGAAGTCGGTGCCGTTCGCGGAAGGCTTCAAGAAGCGCTACGGCAACTATCCGTCCTATGCGGGCTACACCGCCTATGACGAGGTCTACTACATCGCGGATGCGGTGAAGCGCGCCGGCTCGGTCGAGGCCGACAAGATGGTCGATGCGCTGGAGAAGACCGATTGGGAAGGCACCATCGGGCGCGTCCAGTTCTACGGCAAGGACGATCCCTTCACCCATTCGATCAAGTACGGCAAGGGCCTGATCACCGGACTGATGCTGCAGTGGCAGGGCGGCAAGCAGGTCGCGGTGTGGCCGAAGGAGGTCGCCAAGAGCGATCTCAAGTTCCCGAGCTTCATCAAGCTCACCACGAACTGACTGATGATCATGCTCCCGGGCCGCTCCCGGGAGCATCCCTATTCAGTTCCGCCTCCTCCACAACAGGCAGCCCTGCTGCCGCGGCCGATATGAGATGCTTGCCTTACAAATCCTGATCGATGGCTTTGCCATCAGCGCGCTCTATGCGCTCGGCGCGACTGGCTTCACCCTGATCTTCGGTGTCTCCGGCGTTCTCAACCTCTCCCACGGTGCCATCATGGTGGCCGCAGCGGTCGCGGCCTGGGCCGCGGCCAGCGTGCTGCACCTCGACATCTACACCGGTGCGCTGTTCGGTGTCGGCGTGGCGCTGATCGTGTCGTTCGCAACCTATTTCGCGGTCGTGAAGCCGATCCAGAATTCGACGCGGATCCCCAATGAGGAGAAGGAAATCTTCGTCCTCACCGGCACCCTGCTGTGGGGCATCATGATCCAAGAGCTGATCGCCTATTTCTTCACCAACAACGCCAAGACGGTGCTGCCGATCGTCGAGGGCGTCGTCGATATCTTCGGCAACCGCACGCCGCGCAACAACATCTTCACCGCGCTGGTATGCTGCCTCGTGATCGGCCTGCTGTGGCTCCTGGTGAACCGAACCCGCACCGGCAAGGCGGTGCTGGCGGCCTCGATGAACCCGCGCGGCGTCACGCTGCTCGGGCTCGAGCTCACCCAGATCTACATCGTGGTGTGGGGCATCTACGGCATCCTCGCCGGTATCGCTGGCGTACTGCTCGGCATGTTCCTCGGCGTCAGCTCCTACAGCGTCGGGCCGCTGACGGCGAGCGCGTTCTCGATCGTGGTGCTCGGCGGTCTCGGCAGCGTGTCGGGCTCGCTGATCGCGGCCTTCGTCGTCGGCTATCTCGAGACCATCACCGCCTACATGATCTCGCCGGCCTACCGCACCATTCCGGCGCTGCTGCTGCTTGTCTTCGTGATGTATATCCGGCCTCAAGGCCTGCTCGGGAGGCGCTGAGATGGCCAATTTCTTCACGTCGCGCCTGTTCTTCATTTCGCTGGTATGCGTGGTGGTTGCTGCGACGCTGCCGCTCTACGTCTCGGGCTACATCCTCGGGCTGCTCACCGTCGCGTTCTATTTCGGCGTGTTCGCGATGGCCTGGGACCTGCTGTTCGGCTTCGCCGGCGAGGTCAATTTCGGGCCGACCTTCCTGATCGGCACCGGGGCCTATACGGCCGGCATCCTCAACAACCAGTTCGGCTGGTCGGTCTACGTCTGCATCCTGCTCGGCGCGCTGGCGTCTGTCGTCGCGGGCTTCGTGCTGGCGCTGCCGGCGCTGCGGGTGAGGGGACCGTATTTCGGCCTCACCACGCTGGTCGCGGTCTTGATGCTGCAGAACTTCGTCGTGGTGTTCGCTGACCTGACCGGCGGCGAGATCGGGCTGACCATCCCCGACGTCATCACCATCAATGCCGGCGCCAATTACTGGATCGCGCTCGGGTTCATGACCATCAGCGCGGCCATCCTGTACGGCCTGTCGCAATCGCCTGTCGGTCTCGTGTTGCAGGCGAGCGGGCAGGATCCGGTGCAGGCCGGCGCGCTCGGCTTCAACATCGTCAAGCACAAGCTCGCGGCCTTCATCGTCAGCGCCTTCTTCTCCGGACTGTCCGGCGCGCTGCTGGTGTTCTACTTCGGCACCGCCTCGGTCGGTACCGTGGTCGACGTCGCGGTCGGCGTGAACGTGATCGTGTCCGCGGTGCTCGGCGGCCGGCGTACCGTGCTGGGGGCTGCGTTAGGTGCGATCTTCCTGATCGTGGCCGGCGAATTCCTGCGCCCGACCGGCGAGCTTGCGACCTTCATCGTCTCGGCGGTGGCGCTGCTCGTCGTCCTGTTCTTCCCCGGCGGTTTCCTCGGAGCGGCCCTGTCACGCGAGGCGCGCTCCTGATGGACCAGACTGTGACCAAAACTCCGACGCTCGCGGTTCGCGGCCTGACCAAGCGGTTCGGCGGCCTGACCGCGGTGAAGAATCTGAACTTCGAGCTGCGCCCCGGCGAGATCCTCGGCCTGATCGGGCCGAACGGATCCGGCAAATCGACCGCGATGAAGAGCGTGATGGGCATCGAGCGCCCGACCGCAGGCGAGGTGCTGTTCGAGGGCGAGAATGTTGCAGGCCTGCCGGCGCACAAGATCGCGCGCAAGGGCTTTGGCATGGTGTTCCAGCACTCGCGGCCGCTGAACCGGCAGACGGTGCTCGAGAACATCATGGTGGCGCTGCTGCCCGACAGCCTGTTCATGCTGTTTCCCGACAGGGCGCTGACCGAGCGCGCCAAGTGGATCGCTGAGCGCGTCGGCCTCGGGGCGGTGATGGACCGCCGGCCGCCGACGCTGCCGTTCGCCGATCTGCGCCGGCTTGAGCTGGCGAAGGCGATCGCGCGCGACCCGAAGGTGGTGCTGGTCGACGAGCCGTTTGCCGGCCTGACCAGCGCAGAGGTCGGCACGTTCTCCGCATTGATCCGCAGCTTCCGCGACGAAGGGCGCGCGGTGATGCTGGTCGACCACAACGTCAAGAGCGTCGCGGCGCTGGTCGACCGCGTGCTCGCGATGTATCTCGGCGAGGAGATCACGACCGGCCGCGCCGAGGACGTGATGAAGAACGAGACCGTGCGCCGGGTCTATCTCGGCGGCGCGATCGAGACCCATGCGCGGCCCGAGACCTCGTTCAAGGACAAGGTGCCGCTACTGCAGGTCGAGAATGTCAGCGTGCATTACGGCAAGGCGCAGGCGCTGGAGAACGTCTCGATCCACGTCCATGAGGGCGAGTTCGTCTCCGTCGTCGGCCTCAACGGCGCCGGCAAGACCACGCTGTTCAACACCATCTCGGGCTTCCTGCCCTACACCGGCGAGATCCTGCGTGGTGGTGAGAAGCTGCGCGGCACCGGGCCGGCGAAGATCGCCCGCTCCGGCCTCGTGCAATGTCCGGAATCGCGCGAACTGTTCGGCGAGATGACGGTGCGCGAGAACCTCGATCTCGGCGGCCAGCACCTCGATGACGCGGCACGGGCCAAGCAGCTCGCCTGGCTGTTCGAGCTGTTCCCGATCCTGAAGGAGCGGCAAGGCCAGATGGCGCAGACGCTGTCCGGCGGCGAGCAGCAGATGCTGGCGATCGGGCGTGCATTGATGATGCAGCCGCAGATCCTGATCCTGGACGAGCCGACGCTTGGCCTTGCGCCCGTCATCCTCGAACTGCTGTCGAAGGCGCTGGAGAGGCTGCGCCAGACCACGAAGATCACGGTGCTGCTCGGCGAGCAGAACGTGACCTTCGCGCTTCCGCATGCCGACCGCGTCTACGTGCTGGAGCACGCACGGATCGTCTGGGAGGGCGATCCGGGCCGGTTCGCCGCGGAGGCCGGCAAGGACTTTCTCTGACGTTCGACGATTGAAAAATAACAAAGCAAAGGGAGATGATGATGTCAGGATATTCAACCGCCGCCCGCGGGAGCCTGCTGGCGACGGCGCTCGCGCTGTGCCTCGCGGCGCCGGCCTATGCGCAGTCCAAGGATCCGATCAAGATCGGCGTCATCGCCGAGGTGCAGTCGATCGCAGGTGCGGCAACCCCGGGCGGCGCGCAGATCGCGGCCGACGAGATCAACGCCAAGGGCGGCGTGATGGGCCGCAAGATCGAGATCGTCACCTACGACAACAAGAGCTCGTCGGCGGACTCGGTGCGTGCGTTCCAGCGCGCGGTGAGCGAGGACAAGGTGTCTGCCGTGATCGCGAGCTACATCAGCGAGGTCGTGCTGGCGCTTGAGCCGTGGGCCGCGCGGCTGAAGATGCCGCTGATCACGCCCGGCGCCGCCTCGAACGAGATCACCAAGGCGATCCACAACGACTATGAGAAGAACAAGTTCACCTTCCACGGCTACCTGACCTCGGCCGCGCAGGCGCAGCTCGTCTGCGACGCCGCCAAGGAGCTCTTGGTCGACCAGCTCAAGTTCAAGTCGGTGGCGATCATGAGCGAGGACGCGGCGTGGACCAAGCCGCTCGACGTCGGCTACGAGGCCTGCCTGCCGAAGGCCGGCCTGAAGGTGGTCGAGCACATCCGCTTCTCGCCCGACACCACCGACTTCACGCCGATCTTCAACAAGATGGAAGCCGCCAAGCCCGACGTGATCGTCACCGGCATCTCCCATGTCGGCGTGCAGCCGACGGTGCAGTGGAAGAACCAGCAGGTGCCGATCCCAATGTTCGGCATCAGCGCGCAGGCGCTGAGCCCGACCTTCTGGGGCGACACCAACGGCGCGGCCGAAGGCGTGCCCTCGCTCGCGGTGGCGACGCCGGATGTTGCGGTGACGCCGAAGACAAAACCGTTCGCCGCCGCCTTCAAGGCCAAGTTCGGCACCCCGCCGGCCTATACCGGCTACACCGCCTATGACGAGGTCTACATCATCGCCGAGGCGATCCAGCGCGTCGGCTCGACCGATCCGGACAAGATGGTCACCGAGCTCGAGAAGACCGACTTCGACGGCACGATCGGCAAGATCCAGTTCTACGGCAAGAACGACGAGTTCACCCACGGCATCAAGTCCGGCCCGGGCGCGTCACCGGCCTCGTGTTCCAGTGGCAGAACGGCAAACAGATCACGGTCTGGCCGAAGGCGATCGCGGAAGGGAAGCTGAAGTTTCCGGATTTCGTGAAGCTGTCGCAGTAAGGCAGAGTCCGAACAGCACCGTCATTGCGAGCGAAGCGAAGCAATCCATTCCTCCATACGGGGATAGATGGATTGCTTCGTCGCTTCGCTCCTCGCAATGACGGTCGTGAAGACCGCCTTACTTCCGCGTCGGCGGCGCCGCCTGGATCGTCGGCGCGGCGGCCGCGAGCAGCGCGGCGCGATCGCCGTTGCGCGGCGGATAGATGCGCTGCCGGTTGATGGTCCGCTTGGTGAGCTTGGCGGCGGCGCCTGTGGTGTGCACCTCGCGGTCCCAGCCGGTGGTGTAGAGCGCGCCCCAGGCACCGAGATCGAGCACCGTCACGTACCAGTCGATAGTGAGCGGCAGCAGCTCTTCGCCGAACAGGTCCGCCACCACATTGTGCCCGGCAAACCGCCCCATCGGCCGCGCGAACTGGCACGACATCACGGTCGGATGCGCGCCGTCGATCAGGCAGGCGGCGACGTCGCCGGCGGCGAACACGCCGGGAAGCCCTTCGACGCGCATGCAATGATCCACCGCGAGGCGGCCGAGCTTGTCGCGCTCGGCCGGAAGCGTTGCGGCGAGCGAGCTGGCATGCATCCCGGCGCACCACACCACAGTCGCCGCCGGAATGATCTCGCCCGAGCTCAACGTGATGCTGTCGGCGCCGACGGCGCCGACCCTGACATTCAGCCGCGTCTCGACGCCGAGCGCGGCCAGCGCCTCGTTGATGACCGGGCGGCCATGCGCGCCGAACGTCGCGCCGACCACCGGATTGGGATCGATCAGGATGACGCGATGATCGCCGGAGATGCCGGCATGTGCGAGCTTGGCCGGCATCTCCGCTGCGACCTCGATCCCGGTGAACCCGGCGCCGACGACCGCAACCGTCGAACGTGCCGGCGACGGCGGCTGCTTGCCGAGCGCCGCCAGATGCGCGTCGAGCCGCATCGCCGCTTGATAGGTGTCGACGTCGAAGCCATGCGCGGCAAGGCCAGCAATGGCGGGGCGCACCAGCTCGCTGCCGGTCGTCAGCACCAGCCGGTCGTAAGTCAACGTCTCCGCGCCGGAGTTCGTCTTGACCACGACCTCGCGCTTCGCCGGATCGATCGCCGCGACCTCGGCGGTCCTGTGCCTGACGCCAACCGGATCGAGCAGCTCGTCGAGCGGCAGCGCGACGTCGCCGAGATCGACCTCGTAATTGCGCACCCGGATGTTGTGATAGGCGTTGCGATCGACGACGAGAATCTCTGTGTCAGCCGCCCGCGCACCGATCTCGTCGCGCTTGCGGGCCGCACCAAGCGCGGCCCACAGACCGGCAAAGCCGGCCCCCAGCACCAGGATGCGCGCCATCTCTCCCTCCGATCTTTGGCCGGAGGGAGCTTGCCTGCGCAGGCGCGGTCAAATCAAGTGGGTGAGGGCGTGTGAGGTGCCGTCACGTCCCCGGCCGCGACACCTCGGTCTCCTTGCTGGTGATGAACTCCAGCAGCACCGGCACGCCTTCCTTGGTCTTCTGGATGCCGCGCTTGATTGCGGGGATGATGTCCTCGGGCTTGGTCACCCGCTCGCCATAGCCGCCGAAGGCGCGAGCCATCGCGGCGTAATCGCCGGAGATGTCGGTCGAGCGATACTTCTCGGTCGAGATCGGCATCACCTTCAGTTCGATCGCCATCGAGAAATTGTTGAGCAGGATCGACATGATCGGAATCCGCTCGCGCACCGCAGTCTCGAAATCCATCCCCGTGAAGCCGATCGCGGCGTCGCCCCAGACGTTGATGCAGAGCTTGTCTGGCTTTGCCAGTTTGGCGCCCATCGCGAGGCCGAGGCCATAGCCGAGCTGCGTGGTCTTGCCCCAGCCGATATAGGACAGCGGCTCGACCGACTTCCAGAACGGCGAGAGCTGGTCGCGCGGGCTGCCGGCGTCGTGGGTGATGATGGTGTTGTGGATGTCGACGGTGTGCTGCAGGTCCCACAGCACGCGGTAGGGATTGAGCGGCGCGTCGTTGTGCGTCAGCTTCGGCATCCACTTGGCGAGCCATTCCTTGTGGGAGGCGGCGATCTCCTCCGCGACTGCGCTGGCGTTGCGGTCGGACGTGACGGTCTTGCCGATCTCCTCCAGCAGCGCGTCGAGCACGAGGCCGGCGTCGCCGACCAGCCCGACCTTGGCCTCGACATCCTTGTTGATGTGGTTCGGATCGAGCGTCGAATGGATGATGGTCTTGCCCTTCGGCATCGCGATGCCGAACGACGTTTCGGTGAAGGAGCAACCGATGCCGAAGATCACGTCGGCGTCGGCCAAAAACTTCGGCACCGCGCGCGGCACCGCAAGGCCGCCGGAGCCGAGCGACAGCGGATGCGTCTCCGGGAATGACGACTTGCCGCCGAGACTTGACGTGACGGGGATCGCGAGCCGTTCGGCGAGGCGCTTCAGCTGCGGCCAGGCTTTTGCATAATGCACGCCCTGGCCGGCATAGATCACCGGACGCTTGGCGTTGACGAGCAGGGCGGCGGCTTCCCTGATGTGAACGGGATCGGCGCCGTAGCGGGTGCGCAGCACCGGCGTGTAGTTCAGCGGCTCCGGCACCTCCTCGTTCCACATGTCAGCGGGGATCTCGACGATCACAGGTCCGCCGCGGCCGTTCTTCAACTTGGTAAACGCGCGGCGGAAAATGTTACAGACCTCCGGTGCGAGATTGATCGGCTCCGAAGATTTGGAAAACGCCTTCATCGCCTGGCTGGAATTGAAGTTCGGATCGATGTTGGCGAGCCGCCGCGCATAGCCCATCGGCAGCACCAGCACGGGGACGGATTCGCCATAGCATTGCGCGACGCCGCCCATTGCGTTCTCGGCGCCCGGGCCATGCTGCATGCAGAACGCGCCGATCTTTTCGCCCGAGGTGACGCGGGAGATCGCATCCGCCATGTGCACGCCGATGCGCTCCTGGCGCACCATCACGGGGCGGATATCGGCGGCGGCAGCGTATTCGATCAAATGGTTGACCGGGTAGCCCGTGAGGATCTCGATCCCCTCGCGCTTCATGATTTCCGCGATCGCGGTGCCGAGCTTCATGACGGTCACTCCCTTTGGATGCGGCCGGTTCGCTCCGGCCTCGTTGTCGTCCTGTCCGATAAAGGAACAGGATTCCGCTGGCCGGTAAAGCCGAGCTGCGGGCCGGATCAGGTAGTCCTGATATGCGTTTACGCCCAATCGCGGCTGGCCGCCTCGCCGGACGAGGTCAGGATGCAGGCAAAACTAGCACGGAGTTTCTCTGCAACCCTTAAGCGATCGTTCATCCTGTCCCTCAATGAGCCGTCAACCAATGTGGCCTAGTTTTGCTGGAATATTACTACGGCGCGGGAGAAAAAGCCGCGAGCGTCGGACAGGAGCTTTTCATGCGCGCGTTGCTTGCAAGATTTCTGCGTGACGATGTCGGCGCTACGGCGATCGAATACGCCATCATTGCCGGCGGCATCAGCATCGTGATCGTCGCCGGCGTCAAAGGCATCGGCACCAGCGTGAGCGGCCAGTTCAGCGCCGTCGGTGCGGCATTCAAGTAAGCGCCGCCGACGCGCTTCGCATTTTAATGTTCAGCCGCCTCGGCGGTCTCCGTTCAACGCGCGCAGCATCGCGATGCGCGCGAGCATCAGCCAGCCGGCGCCTCGTTCCACCGCGTTGATGAGATGCTCAACCGCGACCTGCCAGCGAGCTTCCTGCTGGGCGTCTTCCGATAGCTTCATGATGTAGTCGGCGACTTGCTACGGCATCACCAGCGTGCCGCCGCGTATGCGCCGATCAACCGGCCTTCTTGCGCGCCGCGGTACCTTGAGCCCGCGTTGCCTTCTCGGCCTTCTTCGGCTCGGGCTTGACGGCTTCCTTGGGCTCGCGCTTGCCGCTGCCCGAGATCGGCAGCAGCATCTCGCGCTGGCCCTCGATGCGCTTCTTCGGCTTCTTGCCCTTCGCGGCCTTTGCCTCGGCCTTGGCGGGAGCGGCCTGCTTCTCGTTGGCGAGGCTCTTCTTCAGCGCGTCCAGCAGGTTGATGACGTTGCCGCTGGCCTTCGCCGCGGGTTTGGCGATCTTGATGCCGTTGCGCTTCTGGTTGATCAGGTCGATCAGCGCCTGCTCGTAGCGATCCTCGAACTCCTCCGGATCGAACTCGGCGGACTTCTGCTCGACGATATGCTTGGCGAGATCGAGCATGTCCTTGGTGATCTTCACATCCTGGATGTCGTCGAAATATTCCTTCTCGCTGCGCACCTCGTAGGGGTAGCGCAACAGCGTGCCCATCAGCCCGTTGTCGAGCGGCTCGAGCGCGATGATGTGCTCGCGGTTGGTCAGCACGACGCGGCCGATCGCGACCTTGTCCATGCTGCGGATGGTCTCGCGGATCACCGCGAAGGCGTCGTGGCCGACCTTGCCGTCGGGGACGAGGTAATAGGGACGGATCAGGTAGCGGCTGTCGATTTCGCTGCGCGGCACGAACTCGTCGATCTCGATGGTGCGGGTCGAGTCCAGCGCGATGTCGTCGAGCTCTTCCTTGGTGACCTCGATATAGGTGTCGGTGTCGACCTTGTAGCCCTTCATGATGTCGTCGGTTGAGACTTCCTCGCCGGTCTCCGCATCGACCTTGGCGTATTTGATGCGGTGGCCGGTCTTGCGGTTGATCTGGTTGAAGGAGACCTTCTCGGTATCCGATGTCGCCGGGTACAGGGCAACCGGGCAAGTCACGAGCGAAAGGCGCAAAAAGCCCTTCCAGTTGGCGCGAGGGGCCATAGGGAAAACTCCGATTACGCAACCGACGGAACGGTCAAGGATAACACCGGCAACCCCAGTTTGAAACAACACGGCCCCGTGAATCTGGCAACGGCGTTAACCGTGGCTTCAGCCTGCGCCGGTTTGACGCGGTGGCCGCAACGGCTGCCGGACCGCCGCCAAGCAGTTCGGAACATCACTCCGGATCCCGCGTTGGCCTTTCGAGGGGGAGCGGCAATCGCCGTAATTACAGGCGCTTAAGCAAAGAGGTCGCGATGCCCAGGGAACGACACGGTCAGATCATCGAAACCCCGACCGAGGCGCGCCAGGCCGAGCCCGGACCTTCGGTTCTCGCGCTGCTCACAGCCTCGACCGGGCTCGCCGTGCTGATCCTCGGCATCATCTGGTTTGCCTTTTTCCGGGTGTAGGCGCTGCTGACGATCGCCCCCCGCGTGCGGGGTCCTCATTGTTAGATTGAGATGCTGTCGGAGCAGGGCGCCATGCGTGTGCGGATGCTTGCGGCCGATTACGCTCGCCTCCGGTGCGGGCCGCTCGGATGCACGGCACCTGTCAGGCTGCGCGACCGTTTTGACACGCGACGCGCATCCGCGCCGCAGATCGCATCATGCGAGCGGAAATTCCGGCGCGGGTGGCTGCAATCGCCGGAGTCAAATCATGCGTGACCATCTCGCGTAGAAAATTGAGCCAGGAAAAATTTGAGCGAAAATTCGAGCCAGGATTTCTTTGAGCGAAGGTCCAGGCCTTCGCGAGATTTTGCACTGGAGAGATCTGTGATGCGCGCTGCCGCGACGCGTCACGAGATCATCGAAATTGGCTGCTAGCTGATTTGAATCCGATGCGTCTTGAGCTTGAGATGTTCTATCCGCAAGAAGAAAAAAACTCGTTGCTGGCGCGCTTCAAGGAGAAAAGCGTTTCAGGTGTTTTCGTCGGGCTGACGGTGCTGGCGATGGCGGGATGGATCTATCTCCTCAGCTCGATGTTCCTGAAATTCATGCTGTGGTGGTTCTCCTGAGGTGGTTCTCCTGAGACGTTGATCTCTCGAGAGCAACCGGTGTTGGCGCCTGACCATTGTTGCGCCGTTTGATTGCACAAAAATTCCAGCGGCTGAACATTCTTTCGGCGCGCCCAATCATGATGTCGTCACAACTTCGAATGTTAATAACATCGGGGCTAACGTGGACGATTGTTATGCTTTCTCCTGTTCTCATTCTTGCAGCGGCGTTCGTCGCCGGCTTCCTCTCCGGCTTCGCCGCGCGCTCGTGGCGGTCGCACAAGCGCCGCGCGCAATATCGGATCTATGCACCCTATGTGGCGCCGCCAGCCGCGCGGTCGTCGAGGCGGGAACAGCCGGTCTCCGCGTTCGGCCACATGCGCCGCGCGTTCTAGCGGGGCTAGCTCCGCAGAGGTAGCGCGACGGTGTGGTGAGTTGGGGTTGGCGGGCGATATGCAATCGGTCATCTTGTCTTCGTTGCGGCAGCCGGGCTGGGTTCGCGTGCCGGCCAGGTCTCGCCGTCGGCTTGCGCGGATTGCGAAGGAACTTGCACAGCATGAGTGATCTCAGGGGGCATTCGCCGAGGCGGTATGTCGTCGACGTCAGTGGCCGGCGCGTGCTGGTCGGTCTCACGCTTGAAGAGACGTCGGAATTCGAGGGATTGGACACCTCCCTGCCGGTGCTGGATGGGGAAGGCCGGGACCGGGAAGCCCGAGACCTGGAAGCCCAACACCGGGAAGCTTCGGGCGCCGGGCCGATGCCGTCGGCCGTCGAGGGACGGTGGCTCGAACTCTATCACAAGCACGACAAGGCCTGGATCAAGTGGAAGGCCGACCTGAGGGCCGGGCAAGAGCGCGATTCACCCTTTTTTAACTAAGACCGGGCGATTTTCGAGCGATACTGCCTGAATGGCCCGAACCGGATACTGACAGATGTTTCAGCTGTTTTTGCGGGCTCGCGCGCATGACCTGATCCGGTCGCGGCGTAGCGAGGAAGGTTTCAAGGCACGCTCGGCCGAGCGCGATGCCGAGACCGATCGCGCCCGGATCGGATCGATCATGGCCGCCATCGAGGCCGCGTTGCAGGCGGCCGAAAGCGAGCAATCCGGCCTTGGCCGCCGCGTCGACGATGTTCTGGCCCGCGCAGCGGTAACACTGGGCAACGGTACCGACGAATATCTGGAACGCGAGGCGCTTGACAATTATCATCAAGACCTGTTTGACGCCGAGATCTCCAACGGTCAGCGTCGGCTGAAGGAACTGGCGACCGAGATTGCGCACTTCAAGTTCATGAAGGCCGCGGTACTGAGCCGCTTTCCGGACTACAAACCTGCGGCCGCCAGCATCTGACGCACCCCGCGGCCGGTACGCGAAGGCAGAAGCTGCGGCCCGCGCTTGACGGCGTGTGCGGCCTGGTCCGGCGCAAGGCGAAAGGCACAGGCGGAACGTGGTGATCGCAGGCAATCTACTCGTCACGGGCTGCGCCGGCTTCATCGGCTTTCATCTGGCGGAGCATTTGCTGCGGGCAGGGCAGCCGGTCATCGGCATCGACAACCTGAATCAGTATTACGACCCTGCGCTCAAGCGCGCGCGGCTCGATCTGCTCAAGCAGCACCGGGGTTTCACGTTCCTCGAGCTCGATCTGGCCGACCGCGCCGGGATGAAGGCGCTGTTCGAGCGCTATCGCTTCGAGGTCGTGGTGCATCTCGCGGCCCAGGCCGGCGTGCGCTACTCCCTGCAGAACCCGCATGCCTATGTGGATTCCAACCTGGAGGGCTTCCTCAACATCCTCGAGGGCTGCCGGCACACCGCGTGCAAGCATCTGCTGTTTGCATCCTCATCGTCGGTCTACGGCGCCAATACCAAGCTGCCGTTCTCGATCCACGACAATGTCGATCATCCGGTCAGCCTGTATGCCGCGACGAAAAAGGCCAACGAGCTGCTCGCCCATTCCTATAGCCACCTCTATCGCATTCCGACGACGGGGCTGCGGTTCTTCACCGTATACGGGACCTGGTATCGGCCCGACATGGCGCTCTATGCGTTCGCGGACGCAATCACCAAGGGGAAGCCGATCCAGCTGTTCAACAACGGCAACATGCGGCGCGACTTCACCTATGTCGATGACGTGGTCGAGGCGATGGTGCGGCTGATCGGCCGCGCGCCGGAGGGCGACGTCAACTGGTCGGGAGCGCATCCCGATCCGGGGTCGAGCAAGGCGCCGTGGCGCGTCTACAATATCGGCAACAGCAAGCCCGAAGAACTGATGCACGTGGTGGCGCTGCTCGAGCAGGGCTTCGGCCGCCAGGCCGAAAAGCAGTTGCTGCCAATGCAACCAGGGGATGTTCTTGAGACATCGGCCGATGTCTCCGATCTGGAGCGCGACATCGGATTCCAGCCGCAGACGCGGATCGAGGATGGCATTGCCAGATTTGTCGACTGGTATCAGGCTTATCACGACGTCGATCGGAAATAATGCGCTCCTCGTAGATCCGGGCTCGAGAAAAATTTGCGCGGCGTGGAACGGAGTGTGGCGATGAGAGTTATCAGTGGTTTTGCCGTTGCTTCAGCCGTGATCGCGTCAGGCGCGGTCGCTCCGGCATATGCGATCGACGTCCAGGTCGCACGTGCCTGCGATGCTCTGGTCGCGCGGGCATTTCCGCCGCGACAGCCCGGCAATCCCGCCTCCGGCAGCGCGAGGGGCGGCGCGAAGGATCAGCGCGACTATTTCAACAAGTGCGTCGCCAATGGTGGCAAAATGGACGACGACACGTCTCCCAAATCGAAATAGCGCGGGATCACGACGCGCGTTGCCAATTAGCGATGCTTATGGCGATTGATGGCACGACCGGCGGTTCGCTGCGATGATCGCGCCGAGCGCATGCGAGAGAAACGCGAGGCCATTTGCTCCTTCTATTGAAGCCGAAACGCACCGGCGTCGTCCATTGAATTAGAATAGCATTGTCGCATTCGGCCGAGGTCGAGGCGAATCTCCTGCACGATCGAGCGTGTATCGTTGAATCTTTCCATCTCATCGTCAGAACCGATCAGAGCGCCGATGTCCCCGCGGCGCCTCGATGCTAGTAACGGTTCGAAACATTTTGCGGTCGGCGCAGATCGCGGCGTCAGTCGCTGCATCTATGCCGCTCGGTTCAACCTGTTATGCGCAGCGCGAATCTGATTGATTGAGAGCAGCAGATTTAGTGTGTGCATGTCGTCGTTGGTGGAATATCTGGTTCGAGGCTGGAACATCGCTTGAAGCCACAGGCCTTTGACGCGGCGACATTGTGATAGCCCGCAGATGTTCCGCCGGTTTCACCCGCGATTGCTGCGATCAATGATCGTCAAATGATTTCATGCTGTTGGTCACGCCCCGCGGTCGGCGCCAGCTGCGCTGTTTGGCCGCGTGTCGCATCGCTGCCGTCGACATCCCATCGCAGCGACACAATACGGCCATCGATTAAACCTTTCGCGATCAGGTTGTGGAACCAAATTGGAAAAATTTCTGTCAGCGTAACGTTGGTCGCAAACCTGCCCCATTAACCGCTTTCCATGTGCGCCATCTAACTCTGTCATCGAAACTTCAATCACATCGCTCATACCCTTAACCGCAGAGCGAGGGCGCGCCATGAAGCAGCACAAGATCCAACATTTGCATCAGCCGATCGAAGAGGCGTTGCTCGCGACCAACCAATCGCTGCGCAACGAGGTCGTTGCGCTGATGTTGGATATCGCGGAGCTGCGTGAAATTCATGAGCGCCCGGTTGCGTCGCGCTCGTTTGGTGTATCGCGTGAGCAGGCCACCCCGCGCGCTGCGTTGCGCCGGGTTCATCGCTGACGTTCGTCCGCGAATTTCTCACCGCGCAATTGTCGCCACTACTTCCGCGCCGGCCCGGCGAGGGTGGTGGCTTGCCCGTGCTCGCGGATAGCTCAATTTAAGATTGAGGTATGGATCGGCGGCCGATTGCGCTGCGGGCCGCCTGTCGGCTTCCGCGACACGTATGCGTTGAGGTTCGTGTCTGGGTCAGTGCTCTTGCCGCACCGGCTTGTGCGCCACCACATCCGACAGGCGCTCGCGCAGGATCCAAGTCTGCAGGACCAGTTCGACGGCGGTATGCCGGAGCTCGGAATTCTCCGCGACGAGCCGTTCCAGGGCGTCGGTCGCCTCGCTTGACGCGGATTGCTTCCCTTCGAAGACCTTGAGACGCGCCATAGTGTCGATCCTCGTAAAAAGTGTTGATCAGAGGCTGGCCCTGACAAGCGTCAGCACAGAATAGTTCGCAGATCATCCGGCGGTCGTGGTTCCGCCTGATGGCCTGGGGTGGGAAAGCGCTTAATTGATAATTTGTGGATCGAGCTATGAGTGTTAGGCCTCGTGAAAATAATCCTCAAATATGTTGAAACTCTCATGACGCCTAACGTCTTAGTAACTACCGCTGCGCGAGCGCGCCCGCAAGCTGCCGGACGCGAAGGTCGCGGGATTAATTTGTTAGAATTTTGTGAAACTCTCGCTTGGCCGGTGGCGTAACTATCGCGGAGAGGCATGGTGCACTCACAATCTGTCGACGGACCGATTGGATGTTCTCATTTGCTTCTCATTCGGGAATGCAAACGGTGCGCCAGTTATCCAGATCAAATTCTCATACACAGAAAGTCGTATAACTTTTCCTGTGAGGTCGGTCCGGCGCGGGAATATTGCTCATATATTTCGGTAAATACCTTGCAGCTTCGGCATTTCTTCGCAAAATGCAGCATTACCGACGGCAAGTTCGAGGCTCCCGAAAGACCCCCGGGAAATCCTCAATTTGAATTTCCTGTTGCATTTACATAGCTTATAGGCCATGCGATGATTGCTAATCTAGGGGGCAATGAGATGACCAATGAGGCGTCATTCAACTGACGAAATCAGTTCCAAGGTCAAGCAGGCCGAGGAACTCATGGCGCGGGGGCAGTCACAAGCCCAAGCGTGCAAGGTGCTGGGCGTTAGCGTGATGACATTTCACCGCTGGCGCAAGCAGGAGGCCGCACGCGGCCACCAGCCGAATGGTACTGTGACCGAAATCGCCGCTCGCACCGATGATCGAGATGGTATCCCCCACGTCCATAACCGTATTGACGAATTGCGGCTGGAAAATGAACGGCTGCGCCGGATCGTGACCGATCTGCTGCTCGAGAAAATGAAGATCGAGGAGAAGCTTGCGCTCAGGTCCGGTGGCGGGAACGGTTTACCCCGCCGTGGTGAAGTCCAGAGCTGACGAAAGCTGATCCGTTAATGGATACGTGAAGGCCTGGGCGCCAGCAGCAGCTGGTCGCTCAGATGCGCCTTCTCTGACCGTGCGCGCAGCTCCTCGAGGATTGGGCGCAGCCTCGCCTCGGCAAGATCCAGACCTTTGACGATGTCCTGATTCGGCATTTCGGCCGGAAAACGGGCCGATCGCAGCTTTGTTTCGACCGCCTTGACCAGTACCTCGACGTCGTCGCGGTGCTGGCCTGCGACGAGCTCGGCGCCCATCAGGCGGATCAAGTGGAGGAGGGCCACCATGGCGGCCTCGGTTTCGCCAGCCGATGAACTCATGGATGCTCTCTGCCTGATGTTGCCGGCAGGTCTTGCGAGCTCACGACCTGCCTGATATGAAACATAAGAATTGTTAACACGAATGTTAATTCCCGATGACCGACCTTTCGGACGCTCGATTAGCGAAGGTGCCGGTTAACTTCGGCGCCTTCTCGTTCGCGTTTGCCTCTCTCGAAGTGTTTGCCATCGCCTTCGAGATGATCATAGTCGTGCTCTCCAGCATCATCGGCGGCGCGGCCTATCATCTGTTCTACTACCACACGGTTTATAGCAACAGCTTCGAGGGTTTTCTAGGGATCGGGGTCCTCGCCGCCATCCTTCACATGTTCGTGGCGAAGTCGCAGGGGCTCTACAATGCGCAGGTGCTGGCCGGCCTCGACCGACGCTGGAGCAGCCTGCTCGGCGGATGGCTGCTGGTCGTCCTGCTGATGACCCTGATTATCTTCCTCCTGAAGGTCGGCTCCGGCGTCTCGCGCGGATCGGTGATCTCATTTGGCATGATCGGTGGCCTCGGGCTGGTGGCCGGGCGGATGCTGCTGCAGGCGCCGCTGCAACGCGCGATCGATCGCGGCATGCTGGCGACCCGCCGCGCGGTCGTGGTCGGGATGGCGGACGAATTGTCCCGGGTGCGGCAATCGAGCCTGCTGCGCGATTTCGGCCTCAGCGAGGTGCGGCGGATCCAGCTGTCCGGCCAGTCCGACGACGAAGGCGATCGCGCGGCCGTCGCGTCGGCCATTCGTGCGGCACGGGAGTGCGGCGCCGATGAGATCATCCTGGCCATGCCCTGGCAGCAGGAGCCGCGCATTCAGTTCGTCTGCGATCAGTTGCGGGCGTCGCCGCTGCCGGTGCGGCTGCTGCCGGATCGGACGGCGGAGCGATTCCTCGCGCTGCGGATGGTGGCGAGCGGCCCGATACCGACGCTGGAAATGCAGCGCTCACCGCTCACCTCGGTTGAGCGTGCGGGCAAGCGGCTGTTCGACATCGTGGCGTCGAGCGGCCTGCTGGTGCTGTTCGCGCCGCTTCTGCTCGGCACGGCGATTGCGATCAAGCTCGATTCCAGGGGCCCAGTCCTGTTCCGGCAGCGCCGCAACGGGTTCGATGGCAAGCAATTCACCATCCTCAAATTCCGCTCGATGCATGTGCTCGAGGATGGCGACGTCATCGTGCAGGCGCGTCCGAACGATTCACGGCTCACCGGGATCGGCGCGACGCTGCGCCGCCGCAGCATCGACGAGCTGCCGCAGCTGGTGAACGTGCTGCGCGGCGACATGTCGCTGGTCGGGCCGCGGCCGCACGCGCTGGCCCATGACGACAAATATTCGAAGCTGATCGCGAGCTACGCGCAGCGTCAGCACGTCAAGCCGGGCATCACCGGTCTCGCGCAGGTGCAGGGATTGCGCGGCGCGACGCCCGCGATCGAGGACATGCAGCTGCGCGTCGCGCACGACCTGATCTACATCAAGAGCTGGAGCTTTGTCCTCGACCTGCGCATCCTGCTGCGCACGGTCGGCGCGGTGCTGCGGCACAAGGGTGTCTGACGGCCGGACGTCGTGACGGCTTGGCATCCGACGGTCGCCCCGTGCCGGCGCGCCTTACTCCGGAAGGCTCTGGTTGGCGTCCTTGAATTCCGCCTCGATGATGCGCCGGTTGGAGTCGGTCGCCACACGATAGGCCTGGCCGATCGCGCCCTTCAGCTCGGGCGCGCGGGTGAGGATCAGGCGGATCTGCCGCTGCAGCAGATCGACCAGCTCCACATCGCGCGTGGTATCGACCTGCGCCAGCAGGATCAGGCGCGGTGCGATCAGGTCGCTGCGGTTGAAGCCGGTGTAGTACGACATCTTCAGCGCCTTCGATGCGGTCGGGTTCAGCCAGTCGAACCGCCCGGTCGCCGAGGCGAGGCCGAACCAGGCGCCGGCGTCCATCGGCGAGAGCCGGAGCGCGCGCGTGAAGGCGGCTTCGGCCGTCTCGGGCGAGGTCTGCAATTCGCTCCAGCCGTCACGCAGCCACAGCTCGCTTCTGACCACGCCGAGGCCGGCTGCCAGCGCAGGCTTGCCGCGCAATGCATCGGCCGCGAGCCACCAGGCCGACAACGCCAGCGTCGCGGCACCGATCGCGGCCGCGGCCGGCGCGAACGCCGGCGACAGCTGCCGCGCGTATCGCCGGATCGCGTCAGCCATCGTGCTAGCCATGGCGTGCAGCCCGGTTGCCGGTCATCAGCAGGGTTCGCCGCGCGCCCTCCAGCTTGACGCAGGTCAGGCGGCCGGTCGCATAGGCGCCGGTGTCGACATTGATGCGATTGCGCAGCAGCTCGGCCTCCTGCACCGGCGTGTGGCCGTGGACTACGACCTTGCCGAAATCATCTTCCGACATCAGGAAGTCGTCGCGGATCCAGAGCATGTCTTCTTTGCGTTGCTGGTTGAGCGCGACGCCGGGCCTGACGCCGGCATGCACGAAGAAGTAGCGGCTGTGCACGTAACAGATCGGCAGCGAGCGCAGGAAGGCAAGATGGGCCGGCGGCATCTGGCGAACCAGTTGTCGGGCGAGCGCGCTGCGTTCCTCCGCGTCGGGATTGGGCGAGGGTGTCAGTCCATAGGACATCAGCGTTTGCAGGCCGCCGAACTGCCGCCACTGCGCGAGCATGTCGGGATTGACGAGAAACTCAAGCAGGCAGGCCTCGTGATTGCCGAGCAGGCAGACCATGCTTCGGGTGCGGCGGCGCTGATCGAGCATCGCAATCACGTCGCGCGAGTCCGGTCCGCGATCGATGTAGTCGCCGAGGAACACCTGGATCGGCCGCGCGGCCGGAATTGACGGATATCGGCATCGATGCGCGCGCAGATCTCGTGCAGCAGGTCGGCGTGGCCGTGGATGTCCCCGACGGCATAGATGCAGGTTTCGTCGCCCTCGTCATGTTCGAGGTCGCCGGTCTGGCCGACAATACGCCGGAGGAGGCTGCGCATCTGCCGTTTAGCCCGCCTGCAACCGTGAACGGCTGATCCGTTGTGCCAGTCCTGTTCCGATCACGGCTCCCAACACGATCACTCCGGCCAGCGCCGGCAATTCCGGCAAGGTGAAGGCGGCAAGCGCCAGCGTCAGCAGCACGGCCGCTGCCGCCGCGGGATAGGACCAGTCGCGGCCGCGATTGCGTGCACCGGCCGTGAACGCCGCGATACCCACGATGGTAACCGCGAGTAGAGTCCAGAACATGGCGGAACCGAACTGCACGATCAAGGCGGCGGCACTGGTCGCCACCACGGGCCGCGTGGTTGCGCCTTGCCAGTCCATGTAGGTCGACGCCAGCATTGCGGTGGTGCCGGCGCCGCTGCCGAGCGCGGGCAGGTCGGCGAGCAGATTGTGGGTCGATTGCACGAGCTCGGCCGGCGCGTCGGCGAAAGCTGTGGCAAGCGCCACATCGGGATGACGATTGGCGATCGCAGTTGCCAGCGCGATCAGGGCGATCGTCGCGGCAGCGCCGGCGCTGCTCCAGCGGTGCAGATGAAGCTTTCGCGCGGCGAAGGTCATCACGACGAGCGCGATGCCTGCAGCGATTGCGATCGCGGCGCCGCGCCGCCCGTACCAGCAGGCGCTGGCGGCGCAGAACAGCGCGCCGGCGGCAAGCAGCCAGCGCAATCGCGCCAGCTGCGCCGCCGTGCGGCCATCGGCATGCCCGCCGCCATCGAGCGCGCGCGCCAGGCTGAGCGGAACGCCGATGAGAACGACGACCAGGAAGCCGTTTGCGGTCTCATCGCGCGCGGCGTCGACAGCACCAAGCCAAGTTTTGATCGGATCGCTGTATAGCAGCAAGATCAGGGCAGCGACAGCCGCCGTCGCTGCAATGCTGCGGGCCACCATGTCGGCGCGGCGCGGATCGATCGCGATCGCCGCGGCTGATATCATGACCGAGATGAGCGCGAGCCAGAGCAGGAGCGCGCCGAGGCTTGCGCCGGTGTCGATCGTGATGCTGCCGCTGAGCGGCGTTCCCAGCGTTTCGCCGGCGAATTTCCACACCGGGTGCGCCAGGAACGGCAGTGGCAACATCTGCAGAATGATCCAGAGCATCGGCACCAGCGCCGCTGCAACGGCGGGCCCGGCGACCGACTTCAGGAACGACAGTTCACCGGGACGGATCACCATCAGGCCTGCCAGCAGCCCAAGCGACGTTGCGGCGCCGACGAGACCGGTGGCGAGCGAGGCGTCGAACAGACCCAGCGGAATCGACGCACCGATCAGGATGCAGATGAAGGCTGTGACGTTCCACACGAGAGGGACAAGTCCTGAGGAGGGGTTCCTGCGGAAGATGAGAACGCAAGCCAGCGGGATGCCTCGCGCTCGCGTCGAGGTCAATGGAAATCGGGCGCGCCAGATGCGGCAGCGTGGTGCCGCATCAATGTGGGCGGCGCAGGGCGAGCAGCGGCGTCGAGGAGCGGGACCAGAACCGCGGCGCGAATGCGCTCGCGAGGTATCCGCCTTGCAGCGATACGATCGCGGTGATTATGAGCAGCGCGGTCTCGGACCATGCGAGGCGCGCGCCGTCGACGACGGCGAGCAGCGTGAGTTCCGCGAGCATCACCGGCACCAGCACCAGGCAGTGCTGGCGCAGCCCGAGCACGGCGCCGCCGATCAAATTGCCAAGGAAAACAAATAACATAACCAAACCCTGCGCCCGCATCCTAGCGGGCCGGGTCCTAAGCCGGGGTTAAGTCGATCGTCACAAAACGTGTCGGCATGATACCGGCCGGCATGCGAGACGCCGGGCGGATTTGTTAGTCTGTTAACATTCAGAACGGGCGCAGATCGCCATAACTATAGGCGGCCCAGTAGTCACGGCCGCCATAGGGGCCATAGGCGCCGTAGA
Organism: Bradyrhizobium tropiciagri; assembly: GCF_001189845.1. Classification (GTDB taxonomy): domain Bacteria; phylum Pseudomonadota; class Alphaproteobacteria; order Rhizobiales; family Xanthobacteraceae; genus Bradyrhizobium; species Bradyrhizobium tropiciagri. The sequence continues at coordinate 26,692 of NZ_LFLZ01000051.1, read as the reverse complement.
GCGGCGCGCAGGAGTAGCGATCGGGGCAGCCGTGCCAGCAGACCCGTTTCCACTGGCAGACATCGCCATGACAATATTGCAGCCGCTGGCAGTTGCCGCTGACGCGCTGCACGGCGCGCGGGGTCGGGGAAATGCTCAATTCCGCAGCAAAAGCCCCGGAATTGCCAATGCCGTGCAGCAAGGCGACGGTTCCCAACGCGATCGCCAGTGGCTTCATGCGAACCATCGAACCCTCAATCGTTTAACCCAAACCATCTCATTCACCGATAACTGGAACATCACACGAAATCAAAGCCGGATTGATGTCGCGCGAGCCGTTTGCCGCACGGCAGTGCGCCGGTGTCGCCAAATTGCCTCATCTTGCTAACATTATTTATCAATTGTACCGCACTATATCGCGGAACCTTGTGATTGTGATAGTCGGCGTGTTACGGCACGGCCGGAGTATTTCAATGTGGCGTGCGAATTTCATTCGGATAATGATATTGCTTGCGGCCGCCGTTTCGGTCAGCGGTTGCCACTACATGCCGACCAACGGTCCGACCAGTTCCGATGTCGTCGCCGGGCAGAGGGATCCGGAAAGCCTGCCCTATGCGATGGTCAAGATCACGCCGCAGGTCGAGAACGTGCTGGCGTCATTCGCGCCGCAACTCGCCGGAGGCATTCAGGGTCCGCCGCCCAAGGACATCCATTTCGGCATCGGCGACGTCGTCAGCGTCACGATCTTCGAGGCCGCTGCCGGCGGTCTGTTCATTCCGGTCGAGGCCGGCGTGCGCCCCGGCAACTACATCACGCTGCCGAACCAGAATGTCGATACCGACGGCAACATCTCGGTGCCCTATGCCGGCGCGATCCGTGCCAAGAACCGTACGCCGACCGAGGTGCAGCGCTCGATCGTCGATGCGCTGAAGAACCGCGCGATCGAGCCGCAGGCCGTGGTCGCCCTGATCGAGCAGCGCACCTCGCTGATCTCCGTGCTCGGCGAAGTCAATTCGCCGAACCGTTTCCCTGCCAACGCCGCGGGCGAGCGCGTGCTCGACTCGATCACGCGCGCCGGCGGCCCGAAGGGGCAGGGTTTTGACACATGGGTGATGCTGGAGCGTGACGGCAAGCGCACGACCGTGCCATTCGGCCAGCTGGTCTATGAGCCCAAGAGCAATATCTACGCGCATCCGGGCGATACCATCTATGTCTACCGCGAGCCGCAGACCTTCGTCGCCTTCGGTGCGTCGGGCGCGCAGGGTCAGTTCAATTTCGAGGCCTGGCGCATCTCGCTCGCCGAAGCGGTCGCGAAGGCGGGGGGCCTGAACGATTCCTCGGCCGATCCGGCCTCGGTGTTCGTCTATCGCGGCGAGTTGCCGGAAGTGGCGGCCAAGCTCGGCATCGACGTCAGCAAATATGCAGGGCCGATCATCCCGGTCGTCTACAACATCAATTTCCGCGATCCGGCCGGCTATTTCCTGGCCACGCGTTTCCAGTTGCGCAACAAGGACGTGCTTTATGCGTCGAACGCGGCATCCGTCGAGGATGCCAAGCTCATGCAGCAGATCCGCCTCGTGACCGCAACGGTGAACGATCCGATCGTGGCTGCCTACAACGCAACATTACTTCGTAATTCGATCAAGCTTGCGCCCTGATATTGGGGCGTGAGCCGGCCCGTCCGGCTTCATGACACGCTTACGATTACCTACCGGCTCAAGCGGGGCGACGGCGTTGCCGTGGCCGGTGCGATGGTCGTCGTGGCTGTTCTGCGCCGTCATCGCCTTGGCGCCGCTGCCGCTCGGCTCGGTCGGCGGCGTCGCGTCCGCGATCTGGTCGGTCCTGCTCGGCATCGCGCTGCTCGGCGTGCTGCCGATGCGGTTGCGCGGCAGCCAGCTCGCAATTCTCGCGGTGACGGCGCTGCTGACGGCGCTCGCCATGCTGGTGCTGCACGAGCAATCGGCACAGCGGCCCTGGCTCGGTGTGGCGCCGAATGCGCTGTGGGCGCAGGCCGGCAAATTGCTGCCCGCAGACCTTCCGCCGGCGGTGTCGATCGCAACCAATCTGCCGTTCTACTCCGCCGGTGTCGGGATCGTCTGCCTGCTGAGCTTTGCCATCGGCGTCATGCTCGGCGCCAACCGCACCTTGGCGCGCGGGTTGTTGCGCACGGTGGCGGTGGCCGGCTTGGTCTACGCGGTCACCGGTATCGTCACCTTCGCGATCGATCCCGCCCGGATCTATTTGCTTCACGAGAAGCAGGCGCAGCTGGAGTGGCTGACGTCTCCCTTCGTCAACCGCAACACAGCGGGCATCTATTACGGCTGCTGCGCGCTGATCTGGCTGCTGTTCGGCTGCGAGCTGATCGAACGGCATTGGCCGTCGCGCCGGGCCAGCTTGTCACGCTTGCTCACGCGCCTCGATAGGCCGGCACGGCGCTGGCTCGCCGGTCATGCGCTCGGCTGGCTCGCTTGCCTCGTCGCGATGTTCCTGACCGGATCGCGCGGCGGCGTCGGGATATCGCTGCTCGCCGCGGTCGCAGCGGCCGCGATCTTCTTTCGCAACCGGGTGCCGCGCCGCTACGGCCTGATCATGGCCCTCGGCGTCGGCAGCCTGATCGCGCTGGCGCTGTTTCAACTGCTCGGCGGCGGCGTCGGCGCGCGCTTCAGCACGATCGGCCTGTCGGATGAGGGGCGGTTCTCGACCTATCGCGCGACGTTGCGGATGATCTGGGATCATCCCTGGCTGGGCGATGGTTTCGGGTCCTTTGAATGGGTCTATCCGGCCTATCGCACCGACGACATCTCGCTGCGCGGGACCTGGAACCGGGCGCACAACAGCTGGCTCGAACTGGCGTCCGACGGAGGAGTGTTAATGGCCGGCGCAGTCATGATCGAGCTGCTCGCAGCCTTCGGCGTGCTCGCGCATGGCGTGCGGACCCGCCGCCGCGACGTGATCGTGCCGCTGGTGGCGCTCTGCGCGTCGGCTGCCGGCGCGCTGCATTCGATGATCGATTTCTCGCTCCAGATCACCGGCTACGCCGTTGTTATCGCGGCCCTGCTTGGGGCGGGCCTGTCACAATCGTTCCGCTCCGGCGGAGCCGCCGGCAGCGGTCGCGGCGACGATGACGCCGATGTTACATCGGGTTAGCCAGTTAACGTTGATTTCGCCGGCGAGCCCGGGCGCGCGGCCGGGCAGGGGTTTTAATTGGCGCGATAACTCCGACTATGCTAACGAACTGTTAGTATTCGTTAGGGAGATAGCAGTGTTCACATTTGAGCGATCCGGCGGTTTTTCCGCCCTGGCGATGGTGGTCTTGTTGGCGCTGGCGGCGCCCATTGGCGCCGCGGTGGCGCAAACGCAGGGCGGGCTGATCCAGCTCTCGCAGGCGGTCACGAATTTCAAGGCCAATCCGGAGCAGTTGCTGGCCCAATTTCCGAACGCGGGCGTGGAATTGACCTCGCGGGCGCGCGACTTCGCCCTCAACGATCCGACATCGCTCGGTCCGCTCATCGCGTTGCTCGCCAAGGCGAGCAAGGACCAGAAGACGGCGATCGCCGCCGGTCTCGCCCAGGCGGCGCGGATCGTGGTGCGCAGCAACCAGCCCTATGCGACGCGCATCCAGCAGGCGATCGCCGACACCAAGGATCTCGACACCGTGATGGCGTTTGCCGCAGCGTCAGGTGATAGCGGCACCGCCGCGACCGGTGCCGGCGGCGCGGGCAGCGCCGGCGCATCCGGCGGCCAGACCAGCGCGATCGGCGTCACCGGCGCCGGCGGCGGCGCGCTCGAGGCGATCGGCGGCAACAGCGTGAACACCGGCATTTTCAGCTTCACCTCGTCGGTCAGCAGTTCGGGCAACACGACGACGGGGACGACCACGGGCACCGGCACCGCGCTGATTTCAACCGTGACTCCCTGAGCGGGCTTCCGGTCGCCAATGGAGAACTCTCTGCAGCAATGCACTTCGATGTCGGCGGCGGGACGCTACCCGATGCCATTGGAGGGCGCGCGGGCAGGCACCAGCCTGCCGGCGCGGCGATAGGACGAAATGCTTCAGCGCAACCAGATTCCGCCGTCTGTCGATCTGAGAAATCGTCCGGCCGAACTGCCGTCGCTGGCGGAAACCTTCGACGCTTTCGTCACCTATCTGCTCCGGCAGTACTGGGTGATCCTCGGGACGGCTGGCCTGTGCCTGTTCGGCGGCATCTGCTATCTGATGACGGCGGCGCCGAGCTATACCGCGCTTGCCACGATGATCATCGACACGCGCAAATTCCAGGCCTTCCAGCAGCAATCGCCGGCAAATGACGTCCCGGTGGATTCCTCCGCGGTCGAGAGCCAGGTCGAAATCCTCAAGTCGGAGAACGTGGCGCTCGCGGTGATCCGCGATCTCAAGCTCAACGAGGATCCGGAATTCATCGGCTCCAGGGCCGGTGCGGCGGGAGCGGTGCTGGATTTCGTGTCCGGCCTGTTTGCCGGCAGCGCGCCGCCCAACGAATTCGACCGGACCCGGCGTGCGGTGCGCGCCTTCCAGAAGCAGCTCGACGTCCGCCGCCGCGGCATGACCTATGTGATCGAGGTCAGCTTCCGCTCGCTCGATCCGGAGCGCGCGGCGCAGATCGCCAACGCCGTCGCCGACGCCTATATCGTCGACCAGCTCGACTCCAAATATCAGGCAACGCGTCGCGCCAGCGTCTGGCTGCAGGACCGCATCCAGGAGCTGCGCACGCAGGCATCCAATGCCGAGCGCGCGGTGCTCGACTACAAGAAGAGCAACAACATCGTCACGTCCAGCGGCAAGCTGCTCAACGAACAGCAGCTCGGCGAGCTCAACACGCAGCTGGTCCATGTGAAGTCGCAGGTCACCGACGCCAAGGCCAAGCTCGACCGCATCGAGGCTGTCGTGAAGGGCGGCGTCCCCGATGCCACGGTTGCCGATACGCTGAACAACCAGGTCATCACCAAGCTGCGCTCGCAATATCTCGAACTCGCCAACCGCGAGGCCGACTGGTCGTCGCGCTATGGCTACAATCACCTGGCCGCCGTCAATCTGCGCAACCAGATGCGCGAGATCCAGTCGTCGATCATCGACGAATTGAAGCGGCTCGCCGAGAGCTACAAGAGCGACTATGCGATCGCGCTGCAGCGCCAGAACGAGATCGAGCGCGCCGTGAACGATTCGGTGTCGCAGTCGCAGTCCACCAACCAGGCGCAGGTCACGCTGCGTGAGCTCGAGAGCTCGGCACAGACCTATCGTTCGCTCTACGACAATTTCCTGCAGCGCTACATGGAGAATGTGCAGCAACAGTCGTTCCCGGTCAGCGAGGCGCGGGTGATTACCCGTGCCTCGCGCCCCCTCGGCAAGAGCCATCCGCAGACCCTGGTCGTGCTGGCGCTCTCGGCGCTCGGCGGCCTGATCGCCGGGCTCGGGCTTGGCGTGTTGCGCGACCTCTATGACCGGGTGTTCCGCACCGCTGAAATGGTCGAGACCATCCTCGACGCCGATTGCGTCGCCATCGTTCCCCGCGTCTCGCCAAGCCAGCTCAAGGCACCGGTGGCTGGGCGTCCCAACTTGCCGGTGGGGCCGCGCACGATCCGGCGCGGCGACGAGCCGGTGCTGTGGGCGGCGATCGATGCGCCGTTCTCGCGCTTCTCGGAAGCGATCCGCTCGATCAAGGTCAACGCCGACCTCAATGTTACCAAGCCGTCGAAGATCCTTGGCCTGACCTCGGCGCTGCCCAACGAGGGCAAATCGACGCTGGCCTTCGTGTTCGCGCAACTGGTCGCCCAGAGCGGGGCGCGCGTGCTGCTGGTCGATTGCGACCTGCGCAATCCTTCGCTCAGCCGCAAGGTCGCCGCCAACGCCGAGCGCGGCATTCTCGATGTGCTGTCGAACAATGCGACCTTGCACGACACACTGTGGCGCGATCCGGAGACCGGCCTTGCCTTCCTGCCGGGTGCCACCCGGTCGCGCATCGCGCATTCGCACGAGGTGCTGGCCTCCGACCAGATGAAGGATTTCATCGATGGGGTCCGCGGCCACTATGATTACGTCATCGTCGATTTCCCGCCGCTGACGCCGGTGGTCGATGTCCGCATCACCGCGCACTTCGTCGATTCCTTCGTCTTCATCGTGGAGTGGGGCAAGACCCAGGTGCAGGTGGTCGAGCGCGCGCTGCGCAGTGCGCGGGCGGTCAACGAGAACCTGCTCGGCGTCGTGCTCAACAAGGCCGATATTGCCGCGATGAGCCGCTACAGCGGCTACGGCGGCAAGAATTACTATTACAACTCGCACTATGGACGATATGGCTACACCGAGTGAGACGCGAGGCGAGATGCCGCGGCGCGCCGCCGCTTGGCTTGCGCGCGGCTTCCTGGCCGCGGTCGCGTGCTGGTCGGTCGCCTGGGGCTCGGTCACCTTGCCGGTCTTTGTCGAGCAGACCCGGCTGGATGGCGCCAGGGACCTGATCCTCCGCAACGTACCGGTCAGCGACGCCGAGCTCGGTGACCTCGTGCCGTTGCTGTCGCGCGCCGAGGCGGAAAAGGATTGCGTCCCGGCAATCGATCGCAGCGCGGCGGTGATCCGGCTGCGCCTCGCCGAGAACGCACTCGCATCCGGCGATCAGGTGGACGCAAGGATGGGGGAGCTCGACGCGGCGGTCCGCAAATCGCTGGGCTGCGCACCGGCCGATCCCTATCTCTGGGTCGTGCTGTTCTGGCTTCGCAACACAAGGCAGGGCTTGAGCGATGCCAATTTCGACCTGCTGCGAATGTCGTATCGGCTCGGACCCAATGAGGGCTGGATCGTCGTCAAGCGCAGCGCCATGGCGCTCGCCATGCTCGATGCGCTGCCGCCCGACCTGTCGGACGCGGTGGTTGCCGAGTTCGCGCGCCTCGTGAAGACCGAACTGTACACCGAGGCGATCGATCTGCTGAAGGGACCGGGCTGGGCGCACCGGGACAGGCTGCTCGCCGGCCTTGCAGCGGTCCCGCAACGGAACGTCGACATCCTGACCAAGACCATGGCCGACATCGGATACGACCTCGACCGCCGCTCGCCGGCCGAGCGGCGCAATCTGGAGCGCAAATCGAACGACCGCCTCGACGAGCTTGCCCGAATGCCGCCGGAGGCGAGGGCCAGACCATGACGATGGAATTCAGCGTCGGACAGCACAACGCGCATTATGAAGGCGTCTACTCGGCGCAGGAGCGCGACTGGCGCCGCGTCTGTGCAGTCGACAAGGCCGATCATATCGCCGGCCTGCTCGGTGCGTCCGCGGCCGGCGTCGGCAATGTGCTCGAGGTCGGCTGCGGCACCGGCGCGGTGCTGGCGCGGCTGTCCGCGATCGGCATCGGCCGCGACTTCACCGGCATCGACGTCATCGATCCCGCGACCAACCTGGAGATCGACGGCGCCGCAGCGGTGCCGTTCCGCTGGTCGAGCTATGACGGTGCAACGATCCCGTTCGCTGACGGATCGTTCGACCTCGTCTATGCCAGCCACGTGCTGGAGCACGTGCCCGAACCGCGCGCATTGCTGCACGAGCTTGCCCGCGTTGCGCGGACTTTCATCTACATCGAAGTGCCGTGCGAACTGCACGCGCGGACCAGCCGCCGGGCGCTGCAATCGACGCTCGACATCGGCCATATCAATTTCTACACGCCCGACACATTCCGCCTGGTGCTGGAGACCGTCGGACTCCATGTCACCGGCTTCGGCACCTATGACCACAGCCTGCCGGTGCACGCATTTCATTCATCGCGGATGAAGGGGCTTGCAAAGAGCATTGTGCGGAAGTCGCTGCTGGCGGTCAGCCCGGCGTTCGCCACCCGGCTTGCGACCTATCATTGCGGGGCGCTCTGCCGGCGCAGCGAGGCGCTGACGCCGCCACGGGGCGGTTAGGCCATGGCGCCGCGCGTGGTCGTCTTCAACAACATGATCACCCCCTACACCAACCGGCTCTACAACGAGCTGGTCGATCGTGGACTGGATCTCGCGGTGCTGTCCTGCACTGCGCAGGAGGCCGATCGTTCCTGGGCCGGAACATTCACGCCGCGTTACACGACGCGCACGGTGCCCGGAGTCTCGATCGCGCTCTCGCGGTCGCGTCACACCCATCTCAACATCGGGATCGGGCGCGCCTTGAACGCGCTTGCGCCCGACCTGCTGTTCGTCAACGGGCTTTATCCCTCGATGCTAACGGGCGCGGCGTGGGCGCGCGCCAACGGCAAGGCGCTCGCGCTGACGATCGACGGCTGGCGCGAGACGATGCCCAACACGGCGTATCATCGCCTGGCGCGGCCATGGCTGCTGCGCCAGTGCGAGGCGGTCGTGTGCTGCAGCGACAAGGGCAGGGCGTATTTCCGTGGCCAGGGCGTCGGCGACGACGATCTGTTCGTGGTGCCGCTGGTGCCGGCATGGGATCCGCCCGAGACCGTGCCGGGCTTCCACGACCGTCCATTTCATCTGCTCTGGTGCGCCCGCATCAACGATGACGCCAAGAACGCGGTCTTCTTCGAGAACGTCACCATCGCGCTCGGCCGGGTCTTGCCTAGGCTCAGGGTTCGCGTGGTCGGGTCCGGCGCCGCCGAGGCGCGGATGCTGGCGCGGCTCGATGGCGCCGGCATCGATGTCAGCTACGACAGCTATGTGCCGTGGCATGCGATATCGGAAGTCTTTCTTCAATCCCAGCTGTTGCTGCTGCCCTCGTTGCTGGAACCGTGGGGATTGGTGTGCAACGAAGCCTTGCAATGCGGGGTTCCGTGCCTGGTGTCGCCGCATGTCGGAGCGGGCGGCGAGTTGGTGCGCGACCATGTGAACGGCCATGTCTGCGCGCTTGATGAGCAGGCGTGGGTCGACGCGGCGCGCGGCCTGCTCGAGCATCCCGCGCGCTGGGAGGCGATGTCGCAGCGGGCCCGGCAGAGCGTGCGACGCGATGCGCTTGCCGACGCCGCGGCACGCTTCATGGCTGCGGTCGATCATCTCGCGAGGGCGCCGGCCCGGCAGGAGGCCGTTCAATGATCGGCCGATGGTGGTTTCGAACCGACGTCTTTCTGCACGCCTATCTGGTGATGGTGCTCGGCTGCATCTATTTCCTGTTCAATTTCATCGAAGGCATCTCGTTCGCGGAACGGGCCGGCGAATCCACGCTGTTCCGCGCTGCGTGGCTGTTGCTTTACATCCTCTTGATGCTGCACATCGCGGTCGATCGGAAACGCTTCGGCCTGCTGATGCTGCAATCGCATCTCTATCTCACATTCATGGCCTTTGCGCTGGTGTCGCTGGCGCTGAGCGCCGACCCCGCGGGCGCGTCGGTCAAGTTCGCGATGTATCTGCTCACCACGATGTTCTCGGCATGGGTCGTGGTCAGCTGTCCCGTCGACCGTCTCGTCGACACCTTGTTCCGGATCGGGATCGTGGTGCTGATCGTGCACGTCCTGCTGTTTCCGGTGATCGGCTCGCAATGGGATTACGATCCGCTGCATCGGCCGACGGTGCTCGGGACCCAGGCCTATGCCGGCGTGTTCGGCCACAAGAACCTCGCAGGCGCTTTCTTCGGCCTGATGGTGCTGATCTGTTTCGTGCGCATGCTGGCAGGGCCGCGCAAGCAGTTCGGCTGGTCGCTGTTGCTGATGGGATGTCATCTCTTTGCGCTCGCTGCGGCCGGCGCCGCCGGACCGCTGATCAGCATGCTGACGGCGCTCGCCGTGACCTTCGGGCTGCTGCTGGTGGTGCTTGGGCACAGAGGCGCGGCCTCGATCTACTGGCTTTGCCTCGCTTTTGTTGTGCTTGTCGTGTTCGCCGTGCCGAGCGACGAGTTGTACGGGCTGGTCGGCCGCAGCGGAAACCTGACCGGCCGCTCGTTCCTCTGGTCGGTCTGGCCCTACTTCTTCTGGCAACACCCCTGGCTCGGCTACGGCTTTTCCGGGTTCTTCAACGAATTGCCGAACTCGCCGGCGAACGAGCTGACCAGCATGGCGCCCTGGAATACCGAGTTCGGCTCATTCGAGAATTCCTATCTCGACGCGTTTCTCCAGTTCGGCCTGCTCGGTGGTGCGCTCTATATCCTGCTGTTGGCGCGCGCGTTGTGGAACACCATCGTCTTCACGTTCGAGCGGAAAGGGATGTATTGGCTCGCGCCGTTTGCGATGCTGCTGTTTGTCGTGATCGCGTCGGCCAACGATTCGAGCCAGCTGCTGCACAATTATTTCGGCTGTGTGTTGGTGTTCTGGTGCTATTTCGGCCCGGAGGCCCGGCTGCAAGTGGCGCCGCGGCGGGCGTTCACCAGGCTGCGTGTGAGTGAGGCGTGAGTGCGTTGACCGAAAGGCTCGACCGAATGGCGGCCCAGACCCGGGTCGCCGGCGCCGTTGGCGGAGCACTCCGCCGGCTGCGCCGCGCCGGGGGCAATGTCGCGCTCGGGCTGATCGACCAGGCGCTGCTCAGCGGCTCCGCCTTCGTGCTGACGATCGTGCTCGCCAACGTGCTCGATATCAGTTCGTTCGGCCAATTCAGTATCGCCTGGTCGTTCTCGATCCTGATCGAGGCGGTGTTCCTGCGCGGCCTGTTCGACGACGGCTTGCCGGCGACCGCGCATCGCATTCCGAAATCGCTGTGGCCGCAACTGCGGTTCGGCCTCTATCTGTCGTCGCTCGGCGTTTCCGCTGCGCTTGGCCTGCTGCTGGTGATTGCAGGTTCGGTGATCGTCGCGATCGGCGGCAACGCGGGTGGGCTCGTGATCGCAACCGGGCTCGCGATCCCCGCCGTTCGTTTGCAGAGCATGTTCCGCCGCATCTGCTATCTCGACGGGCGATTGCCGCGCGCGGTCGTGTCGTCGCTGACCTATTGCGTGGTGCTCGTCGCCTCGGCCGGGCTGATGATCACGCTCAAGCTGACCGGCGCCGCGGCGGCGATGGCCTGCATCGCGATCTCGGCGGCGGTGGCCGCGAGCCTGCTCCTGGTCCACACCGGTGAGCTGGCCCGGCCGCACGCCAGAATCTTCCGCGGCTCGTTGCGGCGGCTGTTCAGGAACGGCCGCTGGTTCGTCGCGACCTCGCTCACTTATTGGATCGGCAGCATCGGGCTGATCCCGGTCTGCGGCCTCCTGATCGGGCTGGACGCGAGCGCGTCACTGCGGATCCTGCTGCTGGTGTTCGCGCCGCTGAGCCAGTTCTGCGCGACGATGTTCTCGGTCCGCCTGCCGGAGATCGCAGCCGAACTGCGCGCCGGCAGGCGCCGCGCGGTCGCCGCCGCGGCGCGCGAAAATGCCCTGCTGCTCGGATCGATCGCCGCCGCCTATAGCGCGATGGTCGTGCTGTTCGGCCAGCGTATTCTTGCGCTTGTCATCCACGGCCAAACCTACGAAATCGGCACCGGCAGCCTCGCCTTGATGGGCCTCGCGATGGGGCTCGACGCGGTGTGGCTCGGCCTTGCGCTGCCGCTGTTTGCGACCGGGAAGCCGCAGCGGTTCATGCTGAGCCGCCTGGCCGGCCTCGTCGCGCTGTGCTGCGTGCTGCCGTTCGCGGCACAAGCGTGGCTGGTGATGGGCGCGGTTGCGGCGATGGTGGCCTCGAGCGGGGCGTCGGTGATCACGGTCGTGCTGACCAATCAGGCGCGGGAGCAGGCATGACCGACGACACAGCCGGCCGCGCGCTTTCGAAGCTGCATATCGGCGCCTTCAACTGCGGCATCGAGGGCTGGATCAACACCGACATCACGATGCATCTGTGGATCGCGCGGCTGCCGTTCGCGGCCAAAGCGCTGCATCTGGCAGGCCTCTTGAGCGACGCCCGTTATGCCGAGCACTGCCAGGGCAAGTTTGCCGGGCTCCGCTACATGGACCTGACCAAGCCGCTGCCGTTTGCCGATGGCAGCGTCTCGGCGGTGTTCAGCGCGCATGTCTTCGAGCATCTGTTTCCCGACGAGATCGAGCGGCTGGCGCGCGAGATCGCCCGGGTGCTGGCGCCGGGCGGGGTGTGCCGCATTGTTGTCCCGGACATGGAACGGATCGTCGCGCTCTATGATCCCTCTGCGCCGCAGGCCTTTCTCAAGGGCGTGTTCGAGATCGAGCACCGCAGCGAGGCCGCCTTCGCGCATCATTGGGGTTATACCCGCGCCTCGCTCGCAACGCTGTTCCGAGACGCGGGGTGTTCGCAGACCCACACAAGGGCGTATCGCGAGGGCGTTTGTCCCGATATCGACCGGCTCGACAACCGGCCGGACGAGTCGATCTTCTTCGAGGCCGTCAAGTAGCAGGAGACTGACATTGCTGGGCGCCATTCAAGCCCGATTTTCCAGTGCGGCACGCCTGCGGCGCGGCGAGTTCCTCGTCCGCACCGTGAACCCGCCGCTCAATGCGAGGATTCTCGATCTCGGCGGCGGCACCGGCCGGCACATTCGCGCAATCCTGCCGTTTCACACCGACATCACGGTCTGCGATATCTCTGCTGAGGATCTGAAGGCCGCGCACGAGCGCTTCGGCTTCAAGACCGTGCTGCTGAAGGAGACCGAGCGCCTGCCGTTCGACGACCAGGCGTTCGATTTCTGCTTCTGCTCGTCGGTGATCGAGCATGTCACCGGGCCGAAGCAGGACGTCGTGACGATCGCGAGCGACGCGGACTTTCTGAATGTCGCGCGCGAACACCAGAACCGCTTTGCCGGCGAGATTTCGCGAGTTGCAAAATCCTTCTACGTGCAGACGCCATACCGGTACTTTCCGATCGAGAGCCATACCTGGCTGCCGGGTTTCATCGTGCTGTTGCCGAGGCGGCTGCAGATCGCGCTGATCGAATTGTTCAACCGCTTCTGGTTCAAGCGGACCGCGCCCGACTGGCATCTGTTCGACTGGCGCGAGATGACGGAAACGTTTCCGGACGCGAAGATCTATCGTGAACGATATCTCGGCATGACCAAGTCGCTGATGGCGATCAAGGCTTGAGGCCGGCGTCTGCCCGCCGCATCAGCCGTCGCGTCGGGCCAGGATATTGATCAGCGTGCCTACCGTCGGCCGGCGATCGAGCGCTGGCGGGAGCGGGGAGCCGGCAAACCCGGTCGCCAGCATCGTGAGACCATGCTGCCGCAGCAGGCCCTGCATCGCGGCCGGCGAGGCCTCGAATTTGGAGAAGGCGAGGTAGCGGAACAGCGGCCGCGCCGACACGCGCGAGGAGGCCGCATGCGCGAGCTTGTAGCTCTGGCGCAGCAGCGATCCGCGATTTGGGACCGAGACCAGCAGCAGTCCGCCGGGCCTGAGTACGCGATGGATCTGGGCGAGGCACTGCGCCACGCTGGGGACATATTCCAGCACGCTCGCGCAGAGCACGCCGTCGAAGGATCGATCCGCAAACGGCAGGTTTGCGATGGTCGGGATCTGCCGGAATGTGAGCCGTTCGGCCGGCGTGCCGTCGGCGGGGCGGCCGCGCGCCGCCGCGATCATCTCCGGCGAGGCGTCGACGCCGGTAACATCGCAGCCGCGTGCGGCGAGCAGGCGGGAGAGCGTTCCGGTGCCGCAACCTGCATCCAGCCAGCGCTGCCCGTCGAGGTCCACCTTTCCGAGCAGATCGAACATCGCGGCGGTGCGCGCCCTGAAGGTGCGGCTCCGATGCAGCGTCTCCCATCCCGACGAAATCTCGTCGTGAAAGCGGATTTCGGGACGGTCGCGGGCCATGGTGGCCATGATGTTCCCTACCAGTGGAAGCCGCTCACTCGGGCGCTGACCTCATCGGGCAGTCCGATGTCCGACAGTTCGAGCACGGTCTGGTCGGGGCGGCTGGCCTTCAGCGCCGCGACGAAGCGCGGATCGGCCGTCGTCAGCACGATGATGTCGGCCCATTCGATCGTCTCCGCCACATCGTCATGCAGCAGGCCGACCAGGTCCGGATTGCGCATCATGAAGTCCCGGTTGGCGCCGATCAGCTGCGACAGCTGCACATTGGGGTCGTAGATCCGGATCTCGCGCTGCTCCCCGCGCAGGCTCTTGACCAGCTCGACGAACGGGCTGTCGCGCACATCGTCGGTGCCGGCCTTGAAGCTGATGCCGAGGAAGGCGATTCGGCGGCCCTCATGCGACAGGATCCAGTCGGCGCCGCGCGACATGATCATGTCGTTGCTCGGCAGGATGCTTTCGAGCACCGGGGTCGACAGTCCGCGGCTGTGCGCCAGATGCTTCAACGCCTTGACGTCCTTGGGCAGGCAGGAGCCGCCGAACGCAAAACCCGGCCGCAAGTAAGCCGGCGAGATGTTGAGCCGCGTGTCCTGCAGGAAGATGTTCATGACGTCGCGGCCGTCGATGCCGAGGGTCTTTGCGATCGCGCCGATCTCATTGGCGAAGCTGACCTTCAGCGCATGCCAGCTGTTGTCGACATATTTGGCGAGTTCCGCAGTCTCGACCGGCGGCGTGATCTTGGCGCCAGGCAGGTCCTTGTAGAGCGCCATGACGCGGTCGGCGGTTTCCTGGTTGAAGGCGCCGACCACGGTCTTGGACGGCGCGTTGAAATCTGCGATCGCGCTGCCTTCGCGCAGGAACTCGGGATTGAAGGCAAGATCGAAATCGCGCCCGATCTTGTTGCCGGAGGCTTCCTCGATCAGCGGCCCGACGGTGCCGCGGGTGGTGCCGGGCAGCACGGTGGAGCGGATCGTCACGGTGTGCGGCGCGTTCTTCGCGCGCAAACCGCGGCCGATCTCGATCGCGACCTGCCGGATGGCGGTCAGATCGAGGTTGCCATTGCAGGATGACGGCGTGCCGACGCAGACCATCGATATGTCGCTGTTGACGATCGCCTCGGTGGCGTCGGTGGTCGCGGTCAATTGACCGGTTGCGACGGCGCGCGCCACCTTGTCCGAGATGCCGGGCTCGATCACCGGCGATCTGCCTTCGCGGATCAGATCGACCTTCGCGACGCTCTTGTCGACGCCGATGATCTGGTGACCGAGCTCGGTGAAGCAGGCGGCGCAGACCGTCCCGACATAGCCAAGGCCGAAAATGCTGACGTTCATGCTTCGACCTTCAATAACGCAGGGACTTGCAACAACGCAGGGACTTGCGCGCGGCCGTGGCCGCGTCGTGTTTGACGCGAGTGAGGCGGCAGGGCATTCAACGCGAGGCTCGCCCGGCGGCCGCATTGGCGTTGACACCGGAGGCTTGTGACGCGGGTCGCTCGCCGGCCGGGCCCGTGCGCGGCGCGCGGCTCTGCCATGGGATTTTCCCGGCGAACAACGCCTCATAGGCGGCGAGCAGCTTCGGCTCCTCATGCGTCCAGGACAATGCGCGCTCGACGCGGCTGCGGCCAAAGCTACCCATCGACTGGCGCAGCGAGGGATCATCGATCAGCGTGATGATCTTGCTGGCGAAATCCTGCGGGTCGTTCTTCGCTGCATAGAGCGAGGCATCGAGCGCCGAGCGACGGCCTTCGCGGACGTCGAACTGAACGATCGGCCGTCCGAGCGCCATGTATTCCATGATCTTGTTCATGGTGGAGATGTCGTTCATCGGGGTGACGCGGTCCGGATTGACGCAGACGTCAGCGGTCGAGAGCATCGTGAACAGCGCATCGTCGGCGATCGCGCCGGTGAAGTTCACGTAGTCGGAGAGCCGCATCTCTTCGCAGAGCTTGACCACCGCATTCCACTCCGGACCGGTGCCGGCGATGTTGAACTGGATGTCGGTGCGTCCGAGGTCGTGCACGATGTGGCCGATCGACTGCAGCAGCAGATCGATGCCTTCCGACTGACCGATCACGCCGACATAGCCGACGCTGTAGCGCCGGCCGCGGCGCCAGACCGGATCGGCCGGGCGAGAACGCACGCGGTCGAGATTGGGGCCGGAGCGCACCACGAAGACGCGATTGGCCGGCATGCCGCCGCGCGTGATCGCGATCTCGCGATAGGATTCGTTGGTCGCGATCGAGATGCTCGCGGTCTTGAAGGTGAGATATTCGACCAGCCGCAGCAGATGCCAGAAAAAATCCCTGCGGCCGAATTTTGCCTCATAGAGCTCGGGATTGACGTCGTGATGATCGAACACGAAGCGCTTGCCGCCGAGCTTGAACAACAGGCCGATCAGGAAGATCAAATCGGGCGGATTGCAGCCCTGGATCACGTCGAAGCCGTGCTTCCACGCCACCTTGATCGCGAGCAGCGTCTCCCAGAACAGCGCGACCGGATATTCGATCAGATAGGCGGCAATCCCGCGCGCCTCCACCGGCATCGGATGACGGTAGATGTGAATGCCCTCGAGGCATTCGTAAGCTTCGTCATGACCGCGGCCCTTCGGACAGATCACCGAAACTTTATAGCCCGCCTTGCGCAGCGACGTTGCCTCGCACGACACCCTGCGATCGAAAGGAACCGGAAGGTTCTCGACGATGATCAGGATCCGCCGCGGTGATGGTTCAGCTCTCGACATCTGCGATGATCTATACCATTGACCTAACAGCATCACAATCCGACTAACATCGGCATTAACATACGCGGCTTCCATTATGCAATCCCGGCACCGATGTGACGGCGACGAGACAGGGACATGGCAGGCAGAGTGAGGGATTGGGGTCAAAGGGCGTTGATTGCACTGGTTTTGAGCACGGCGCTGCCGGTTGCCCATAAATGGCCGCTGCAATGGAGTGGCGCGGCCGCAAACGATGCGCTCAATGTGAGCCGCGTGAATGCCGTGATCCCGCCTTCACTTTTCGGCATGACGATCAACGCGATCGGACAGTCGCAACCATGGCCCGAGCTCAAATTCGACGGCGTCCGACTGTGGGGTGCGATCTACTGGGCGCAGATCAATCCGGCGCCGGGCATCTACAATTGGGCGCGCTTCGACGCCATCCTTGCCGCGGCGGAGCGCGAGCACGTCGAGATCGTTCTCAATCTCGCCTACACGCCGCGATGGGCCGCGTCGGTGAAAGATGCGCCGCCGGCGTTCACGCCCGGCGCAAGCTCGCCGCCTGCCGATCTCGCGTCATGGGATGAATGGGTGCGCGCCGCCGTCGCCCGTTCCGCCGGCCGCATCAAATACTGGGAAATCTGGAACGAGCCCGAGGATCCCAAATATTACTCGGGCGACATTGCGACCATGGTCCAGATGCAGAAGCGGGCCTATCAGATCATCAAGGCCAGCGATCCCAGCCTGACCGTGCTGACGCCGCCGTCCAACGGCACGCCCGACGGCTATCGCTGGCAAAAGGCCTTCATGGCGCAAGGCGGCGGACAATATGCCGATGTGTTCGCCTTCCATGGCTACACGAGCGAACCCGAAGCCGTGCTCGGAATTATCGCGCGCTTCAAGCAGATCCTTGCCGCGCACGGTCTGTCCGCGCGGCCGATCTGGGACACCGAGGCCGGCTGGTCGTCTTATGAAGACAATCCGGACGGGTGCCTGGCGCGCGCCTACATCCTGAAATGGTTCAGCGGCGTCGATCGGTTCTACTGGTATGAGTTCGCCGGCGGCGGCAGCGACTTCGGCAAATTATGGGACCCGGTGCACGGGCTGCTCCCGAGCGGAGTGGCCTACCGCACGGTGCAGAAATGGTTGGTCGGCGCCAGCGTCGTGGCCGCAGGCAGAACATCGCCGTTGATCTGGCGCGTCGAGCTTCGCATGCCGGATGGCCGCAACGGCTTGATCCTCTGGACCACCAAGGGGCGGTCCTCCTATCGGGTCGACCCGCGTTTCAGCCGTTACCAGGGCCTCGACGGTGGCGAGGGAGCCGTCGCCAATGGCGAGGTCGAAATCTCGCCCAAACCGGTTCTGCTGCTGGAATGATAACGATGTTAATCCGCGCGTCATGAAGTAACTTTGATGATATTCCCGGGTTCATTGCGGGCGGCGGGCGCGATACAAGGGCGCTGTTAACGTGAGGCGATTGACCGACTGTGAAGCAGATCGCGCAGAACTATAAGAGCGGCGAGCTCAAGCTGATCGACGTGCCGGCGCCGCGCTGCCGCCCCGGCGGGGTCCTGGTGCGCACGGCGTTCTCGGCGGTTTCGACCGGCACCGAGATGATGAAGTTCACCGAAGGCCGTCTGTCGCTGCTCGGCAAGGCGCGCGCGCGACCCGACCAGGTGGCCAAGGTGATGCGCTCGGTCCGCCAGCAGGGACTGGTTGCGACCTATCAGAAGGTGATGAACCGCCTCGATTCCTATACGCCGCTCGGCTACTCGTTGTCGGGCACCGTCGTGGAGGTGGGCGAGGGCGTCGCTGGCTTCTCGGTCGGACAGCGCGTGTGCTGCGGCGGCAATCAATATGCAACCCATGCTGAATATAATTGGGTGCCGGTGAACCTCTGCGTGCCGCTGCCGGATGGTGCCGCGCTCGACCAGGCCGCATTCGCCACGATCGCTTCGATCGCACTGCAGGCGATGCGCCAGTCGGAAATCGGCTTCGGTGAGACCGCCTGCGTGATCGGCCTCGGCCTGATCGGGCAGATCATGGTGCGTCTGCTGCGCAGCGCCGGCGTCGTGGTCACAGGGCTCGACAGGCTGGAGGCGCGCTGTCGTCAGGCCGAGGCTGCGGGCGCTGCGGTTTGCGCTGTGGCATCTGACGATGCCGCGGCAGAGTTTCGCGCGCGGATCGATCAGTTGACCGCGGGTAGCGGCGTCGACTGTGTGTTCATCACCGCAGGCAGCGACGATCCCGATCTCGCCTCGCGTTCGGCAGCATTGCTGCGCGACCGCGGCCGCATCGTCGATATCGGCAAATGCACGCTGAACCTGCCGTGGAACGAATTCTACGACAAGGAGCTCGACGTCCGCTTTTCGCGCTCCTACGGCCCCGGCCGCTACGATCCGCTCTACGAGGAGGGCGGGATCGATTATCCGATCGGCCATGTTCGCTGGACCGAGAAGCGCAACATGGAGGCGATCGTCGCGCTGCTCGCCGACGGGCGGCTCGACTTTTCGTCGCTGATTTCCGAAGCCGTGCCGCTGGAGCAGGCGACATCGGCGTTCGAGCGCATGAGCCGGGGCGAGGTCGGCCTCGGCATGGTGTTCGCCTATCCGGACGCTGCGCCCCGCGCGATGCAGATGATTTATCGTCCGGCCGTTGCCCTGCGCAGCGGCCGGGTGCGGCTCGGCGTCATCGGCGCGGGCAATTATGCCTCCAGCATGTTGTTGCCGCAGCTTGCCAATCACGCGCGCGTCGATCTCGTCGAAGTCGCCACCAACACCGGCCTCAGCGGCGCCACCGCGGTGCGCAAATTCGGCTTCGCGCGCGCCTCGACCGATGCGGCCTCGGTGCTCGAGGCCGACGATATCGATGCCGTGCTGATCGCGACGCGTCACGCCTCGCATGCCAGCCTCGCGGCGCAAGCGTTGCGTGCCGGCAAGGCGGTGTTCGTCGAAAAGCCGCTGGCGATCGACACCGATGCGCTCGATCAATTGGAGCAGGTGATCCGCGAGACCGGCAACGACCGGCTGATGGTCGGTTTCAACCGCCGCTTCTCGCCGCTGCTGCAGGGCATGCGCGCGGCGTTCGCACCCGCCGGGCCGCAGACGCTGCAATATCGCGTCATCGCCGGCCCGCTGGAGAAATCATCCTGGTATCTGCAGGCCGAGAGCGAAGGCAGCCGCTTCGTCGGCGAGGGCGGGCATTTCATCGACGTGTTGTCATGGTGGGTCGGCGCCGGGCCGGTGCGCGTCTCTGCAAGTGCGGCGGGCAAGGACGTCGATAATCTCGTCGCCACCTTCGATTTTGCCGATGGTTCGGTCGCGAGCCTCAGCTATCTCACCGGCGGCGATCCGCGTGTGCCGAAGGAAGCGGTCGAAATCTCGGCAGGCTCCGGCTTTGCCGCCTTCGACAATTTCTCGGGCTTCGAGGTCTGGCACGCCGGACAACGCACGGCGAAGACGGCGCGGCTCGACAAGGGGCAGCGGCCGATGCTGGATGCCTTCGTGACGGCGGTGGCATCGGGGGCCGCGATGCCGATCGCGCTGGATTCGCTGCTTGCGACCACCCGTGCGACGCTCGCGGTGCAGGAGAGCGCGGCCGCCGGCATGCCGGTCGATCTGACGACCGGCGCGACAGAGCAGGGCGTCGCGCGCGCGTCGACTGCGTTGAGATGAATCCGGCCTGGTATCTGCGCCGGCTGCGGCGCATGGAGCCGTCCGAGCTTGCCGGACGGGTCAATGATCAGGTGCTGCGCCTGCTCTGGCGCATCACGCCGCCCGACATCGCGCGACATGCCGGCGCGAGGCTCGCGCCGGGCTCAAGGCAGCCGCGGCTGAAGCCGTTGCCGTCGCCGGCGTGCGCGCCGCGGCAAGCCGCCGAGTGCCTGATCCAGAGCGCGGAGCGGGTTCTCGCCGGCCACTGGCGGATCTTTGCCAGGGATCATGAAGTGCTCGGCGAAACGCCCGACTGGTTCGTTGATATCCGCAGCGGCAAGCGGGCGCCTGCGGATGTGTGCGCGTTTGCAGTTCCCTATCGCGACGAGGCTGCGGTCGGAAACATCAAATACATCTGGGAGCCGTCGCGTCACCACCATCTCACGGTGCTGGCATCAGCGTATTATCTGACTTCGGACGAGCGCTACGCGAGGCGCGTGGCCGAGCATCTCACAAGCTGGTGGCGTGAAAATCCATTCCCCCGCGGCCCGCACTGGATCAGCGGCATCGAGCTTGGCGTACGGCTGATCTCGTGGGCCTGGGTGCGCCAGTTGCTGCAGAACTGGCCTGGCGCCCCCGCGTTGTTCGAGGACAACGACCTGTTCCTGACGCAACTCTACGCGCATCAATTCTGGCTGTCGCAGTTCCCGAGCCGTGGCTCCTCCGCCAACAATCACGTGATCGCGGAGGCTGCCGGGCAGTTCGTGGCGGCCTGTGTATTTCCGTTCTTCCGGGACAGCGCGCGATGGCGCGAGCAATCCGCCGGCACGCTGGCACACGAAGCCGTTGCGCAAACGCTTGGCTGCGGCAGCAATGGCGAACTTGCGACCGATTATCACGGCTTTGTCCTCGAACTGCTGCTCGCCGCGGCGGTGCAGGGCGAGTCGTCCGGACATCCGCTTGACGATGCGGTCTGGACCACGATGTGCCGCATGAGCGACGTCATCGCCGCGATGCTGGACGATGGCGCGCACCCGCCGCGCCAGGGCGATGGCGACGACGGCATCGGCCTGTTGCTCGACGATCACGCCGGCAATCGCTGGCTCGGGCTGCTCGCCACCGGCGCGCGTCTGTTCGGCGTTCTGCCATGGTGGCCCGGACTGCCGGAGCCCGATCTGCGCAGCTTTGTCCTGACTGACGGCATCAACGCGCGCGCAATCGCCGCGCGGCCCGAACGCCGCCCGTATTTGCTTGATGAAGCCGGCCAGACATTCCTTGTCGATGCCGACAGGGCGGTGTGGTGCCGCTGCGATCACGGCCCGCATGGCTTCGGCCGCATTGCGGCGCATGCCCATGCCGATGCACTGTCGCTCGAATGCAGGATCGGCGGGGTCGAGATCCTCGCCGACCCCGGCACCTATTGCTACCACGGCGATCCGCGCTGGCGCGTCTACTTCCGCTCCACGCTGGCGCACAACACGCTCTGCCTGTTCGCGCGCGACCAGTCGGTGTCGGGCGGGCCGTTTCTCTGGACGCGGCATGCGCAGAGCCGGCTGGTCGCCTCAAGCGGCCTGGATGATCGTGATGCGGACGCAAGCTGGGTCGCGGAGCATTTGGGATATCAGGACGAAGCCGGTCTCGTGCATCGCCGCTCGGTGCGATTGCAGCGTCAGGCGATGCGGCTCGTCGTCAGGGATATTGTGCTTGCCGATGCAGGGCTTGCGGTGCCGGCGAGCCTCAGCTGGCATCTCGGTCCTGAGGTCGAATGCAGGCTCGACGGACGCACGGCGCAGCTCACATGGCCAGGCGGGCGCGGTGAGCTCGATCTGCCGGCGGCGCTCAGCTGGACATCGTATCGCGGTGACGAGGTCACGCCGGCCGGTTGGTATTCGCCGTCCTTCGATCTCAAGGTGCCGGCGACCACGCTGATCGGCACCGGGACGCTCGCCACCGGCCAAGATCTGATAACCGCGCTGCGCTGGTTTCCCGATCCGGCGCGCCGGTCATGAGGATCCTGGTCGCGCACAACAGGTATCAGGGACGCGGCGGCGAGGACGTCGTGTTCGAAGCCGAAGTCGACCTGTTGCGCAGCGCAGGACACAGCGTTGACGCGCTCACGGTCAGCAACGAGGCGATCAACTCGCTCGCCGCGCGGATCGCGACGACGCTATCGATCGCCGACAATGCGCGTGGAAAACAGGCCATGGCGGAGGCAATCGACCGCTTCCGCCCTGACATCGTGCACGTCCACAATTTCTTCCCGCTGCTCTCGCCCGCCGTGTTCGACGTCTGCCGGCACAAGCGTGTGCCCGCGGTGGTGACGCTGCACAATTATCGCACCATCTGCACCGGCGGCATGCTGCTGCGAGACGGCCGCATCTGCACAAGTGCCTGGACCACGGCCATCTCTGGGGCGTTGCCCATCGCTGCTACCGCGGATCGTTGCCGGGTTCGCTGGCCTCGGCCTACATGATCGCGCAGCATCAGCGCCGCGGCACCTGGACGCGTCCCGGCCTGCGCCTGATCGCGCTGACGCAGTTTGCCCGCACCCTGTTCACGCAGGCAGGCTTCGACGCCGGCCGGATCGACGTGAAGCCGAATTTCATGGCCGATCCGGGGGCGCCTGATCCGGCCATGCCGCGCGCCGGGCTGCTCTATGTCGGGCGGCTGAGCCCCGAGAAGGGCGTCGGCGTGCTGCTCGACGCTGTTGCGGGGACCGATGTGCCGTTGCGGATCGTGGGCGAGGGGCCGGAACGTGCCGCGCTCGAGGCCCGGGCGCCCGGTCATGTCAGTTTCCTCGGCGCGCGATCGCGCGCGGAGGTGCTTCGGGAAATGGCCAATGCCCAGGCATTGGTCGTGCCGTCGTTATGGTACGAGGGCTTTCCCATGGTGGTGGTCGAGGCCTTCGCACAGGGCACGCCGGTGATCGCATCCGAGATCGGCGGACTTGCCGAGGTGGTGAGCGCCGGCAAGACCGGCGCGCTGGCGCCGCCGGGTGACGCGGCCGCGCTGAGAAACCGGATTGCTGAGCTTCTGGCCGTCCGCGATCGCGCCGCGGCATGGGGGCAGGCCGCACGGGCCGTCTATCTCGCGCGCTACGCGCCGGATGAGAATCTCCGGCTGCTCGAGGCCATCTACGCGCGCGCCGCGGCTGGATGAGCGATGCAGGCGGTTGCTCCGCCTGGATCGGGCGCCGTCCTGCGCAATTTCTGGGTCGTCGCCCCTAACGGGTCGCGGCAAATCTGATGTTAATTTGTTATATCGGGCGCCTGTTCCGACGCCGCCAGCTTCGACGAGGCGGTCGGATTGCTCCCGATTCTGCGATCGATTCCCCGATTCTGGCTCGCCCGGAGCCTGGGTTTGCAACCGGAACCAGTCATAACACCGGTCAGGCTGCTGGCCGGTTGTGAAGTTTGACGCTTTTTTGCAAAAGCTCTCACGCGGCGCAGAAATATTTTTTCAGAGCAGAAAATCGCTTCGAAGCACGCACAACATCAGTGAAATTCTGGGCTTTTGCGCGATCCCGGGGGGCGATGAAACCCCGTATAATCACTACCCTTTTTTGCGTCGCGGCTAACATTTGGGATTTGCCTGCGCTGAATGTTAGCGCAGGTGCGAAGTGGTGCTAAGTCTCACATAAATCAGATGGAACCAGTCGTTAATGGCACATCGCTGATTGACACTCCGGCATTGCGGTCTTAACAATGGACTTAACAAGTTCGTAACGTATGTCCACATTTGAGCTGCGTCGCAACAAACCAGTTGTGATTCAACAGCTTAGGTGCGGACGAGCGGCTTGATCCTCGTATCCCAAAGCAGGGGCTACATCGATGGCGACTTACAATCTCGACCAGACTGACCTCAAACATGCGATCAACTCCACGATCGATCACGCGACCCAGCAACAGATCTTCAACTATCTGATCAACTCGGGCATCGGCTACACCAATCCGGATGACGGAACGGCGGTCCCGGTGCAGGTGGGTGCGGGCATCTCCAACCCGGATCCGTCTGCCAATGTTCTCATCGAAACCAACGCCAATAACACCGTCAACACTGACGCCAACCTGAAGGCCATCATCGAGGCCACCAACAGCGACGTGACGCTGTCGGTCAACGGCAGCACCCCGGTGCTCGTCGCGACCGGCAATGGCAACGATCAGATCTTCATCAACAACACCGGTGATACGACGGTTCTCGCCGGCGCCGGCAATGACACGATCTTCGGTGGCGCGGGTCACGACTCGCTCAGCGGGGGCGCCGGCAACGACGTGCTGATCGACAATGCCTCCGGTCACAGCACGCTGGATGGCGGCTCTGGCAACGATCTGCTGGTCGGCACCGGCTCCGACACGCTGCTCGGCGGCTCCGGCAACGACACGCTTTACGGCGGTACCTCGTCTGATCTGCAGGGCGGTCGCGGCAACGACGTGCTGGTTGGCGGTACGGGCAACAACCTGCTCAGTGGCGGTACCGGCAACGACGCGCTCTACTCGAACTCGGATGCCTCGCACGGCTCGAGGCTCGACGGCGGTGCAGGCAACGACTCGCTGTATGGCGGTGCGGGTGCGGACACGCTGTATGGCGGCGCCGGCAACGACCTGCTGGTCGGCGGTACCGGCACTGTTGCCGAGTACGGCGGCGCCGGCAAGGACGTGCTCTACTCGGGCAGCGATGCGTCGCATGCGACGAAGCTGTTCGGCGGTGACGGCAACGACTCGCTCTATGGCGGTGCCGGCAACGACACGCTCTATGGCGGCTCCGGCAACGACACGCTGGTCGCCGGCTCGGGCAACCAGACGCTCATTGGCGGCGACGGCAAGGACTCGTTCGTCGGCTCCGCTACCGGTACGGCCTCGATGGTTGGTGGCTCTGGCCAGGATTACTTCTACCTGTCCAACCTCAACAGCAGCGATACCATTGACGGTGGCGCCGGCAACAAGGACTCCCTGACCTTCCTGGATCACTCTTCGACCGACGTGACCGGCATCACTGCCGGCAAGGATGGTTCTCTGGACGTCAACTTCAGCAATGGCCAGACGACCCAGATCAGCAACATCGAATACCTGATCTTCAACGATGGTCACTCGACCAAGCTGTAAGATCCCAGGTCTTCACTGCTAGTCTTCACTGAGCGAAGGCGCCGCCTCAATCCAGGTTGAGGCGGCGCTTTTTTGCGATTACAGGTGGTGTTTTGAAATCGCGTCTGATAATCTTGCAGTGTTGCGGCCTGCTCCAATTGCCAGCCATCGAGATAGTTTGAGTATTTGCCTAGCGATTGTGTAGCGCGTCCAAGCAGGGGCTACATCGATGGTGACGCAAAACCTGAACCAGACGCAGCTCAAGGCCGCGATCAGCTCCACGATCGATCACGCAAGCCGGCAACAGATTCTCGACTATCTGATCAGCGCGGGGATCGGTTACACCAGCCCGGATAACGGCGCAACGATCCCGGTGCAGGAGGGGGCCGGGATCAGCAACCCGGATCCCGACGCCAATGTTCTGATCGAAACCAACGCCAACAATACGATCAAGCTTGACGCCAAGCTGAAGGCGATCATCGAAGCCACCAAGAGCGACGTGACGCTGACCGTGAACGGCGCCGCTCCGGTAGTCGTCGCGACCAGCGACGGCAACGACAATATCACCATCAACAACAACCGCGGCACGACGGTTCTTGCCGGCGCCGGCAACGACACGGTGCAAGGCGGCGGCGTGGGTCACAGCCAGATCTACGGCGGCGCCGGCAACGACTGGCTTTGGGGCAGCAGCTGGTCGGACCTGCATGGTGGTAGCGGCAACGATACTCTGCTGTCCGGCAGCTCGCCGGACAGGCTGGACCAAATCAACACGCTGGACGGCGGTGCCGGCAACGACCTGCTGTTCGGTGGCTGGGGCAATGATCGCCTGTATGGCGGCGCCGGCGACGACTGGTTGAGCGCGGGTTACGGCAACGAGATCCTCGACGGCGGCACGGGCAACGACACGCTCGTTGCCGGCGTATACAGCTGCCAGCTCTACGGCGGCGCCGGCAACGACGTGCTCTACGCGGATCTGTTTGCGAATCAAGGCTCGATGCTGTCGGGCGGTGACGGCAACGACACGCTGGAGGGTGGTGCCAGCGGAGTTGCCGACACGCTTGATGGCGGCGCCGGCGACGACCTGCTGAAGGGCGGCATCAGGACTGCTGCGGAGTACGGTGGCAGCGGTAACGACATTCTCTATTCAGGCTCCGGTGCGACGTTCGGGACGTTGCTCGATGGCGGTGAGGGCGACGACACGCTGGTTGCCGGTGCCGGGTTTAACCCTGCCGATGTCGGCTCCGACACGCTGGACGGCGGTGCCGGCAACGATCTGCTGATCGGCGCTGCCGGGACTGTTGCGGAATATGGTGGCAGCGGCAACGATGCGATCTACTCGCACTCGGATGCGTCGCACGGCACGATCCTGGATGGCGGCACCGGCAACGACTCGCTGTATGGCGGTGCCGGTACCGACACGATGTACGGCGGCACAGGCAACGACCTGCTGGTCGGCGGCAAGGTCACCGTTGCCGAGTACGGCGGCAGCGGCAAGGACGTGCTCTACTCGGGCAGCGATGCGTCGCACGCGACCTCGCTCGACGGCGGTGACGGCAACGATTCGCTCTATGGCGGTGCCGGGCGACTGATACGCTGCATGGCG
>NZ_LFLZ01000050.1 GCF_001189845.1 Bradyrhizobium tropiciagri | reverse complement strand
GGAAGGTTCACCTCTCCCTTGGGAGAGGTCGATTTGCGCAGCAAATCGGGTGAGGTTATGGTCTATCGAGGGAGCGAGAACCCTCACCCGGATTGCTCCGGACGATGCTTCGCATCGCCGAGCGCAATCCGACCTCTCCCCAACGGGGAGAGGTGAACCGAGACCGCGCCAAGCCGATTCAACCAAAGCTCATCCCGCGTTAGCGCCTTCGCGGGCGTAGCGCGATAGGTGAAGCGGGCGCCCGCTCAAGCGTCGGCTTTCTTGGCTTTCCTGGCCTTTTTCTCGCTCTTTTCGTCCTCGTCGTCCGTGTCCTTCTCGGCCTTCTTCTCGCCCTTGCCGTTGTCCTTCCTGCGGTTGGTGTAGCGGGCATTGCCAAGCCCGGTTCCGATGGTCAGCACGCCCCAGCGCGTGACATCCTGCATGAACGGGACCTCGGCCAGCCCCTGCGCCACACCGTCATTATGCATCACGATCGCGGTGTCATGATCGCCGATCTGCGGGATCGCCTCGACCAGGCTCGCCGGCAGGTTGAACTTGCTGCTCTCCCAATTGCCCGGCAGGTTCTGCGCGCCCTTCTCGATTCCGCCGTCCTCCCTGATGACGCCGGGACAGGCGATGCCGATGAACGGCGCGAGCTTGAGATTCTCCTTCTCCGCTTCGGCAATCAAATCCTCCAGCATCTTCACCAGCCGCTTCACCGCGCCTTCGCGCGTCGGCTCGTCATCGGCATGGCGCCACAGCTCCGACTTCCAGACCGCGGCCTTGGAGAGATCGGGCGCCTTCTTCCAGCGCGACTCGACGACGCCGCAGCGGATATTGGTGCCGCCGATATCGACGGCGAGCACGCCGTCATGGGCCTCGAAAATCCACGACGGCGCCAGATGCAGCGTGCCGATCAGGCCGGCATCATCGGGATGAAAGCGGATCGGCACCATCTCGACCTTGAAGTCCTCCGACTTCAGGATGATGTCGGTGCGCGCGATCGCGAGCTCGCCGAGCCTGGAGTCGCGGAAGCCGCCGCCGACCACGATGCGCTCGGTCTTCGCCCACGCCTTGGTGTTGAGGAAGCGCCGCGTCACGTAGGCGAGCTCCTGGGCGAACTCCTCGATCGCGCTGTGCACGACGGCGGAGGCCTCGGTGTCGTCGCCGACCAGCATCTCATCGAGCTTCTTCTTGCTGATCTTGTCCGACGGCTCGTCGCCGAACGGATCCTCGCCGGATTTGCGCAGCGGCTTGCGCCAGCGGTCGAAGATCTTGCGGAACGCGCCCTTGGAGGCGCGATCGCCGAGAAAGCCCTCGTCGTCCTTCAGCTCGATGTTGAAGCTGTCGATGTCGACCGATGGCAGCCGCGCGGCACCGTGGTGCGCGATGCCCGTGGTCAGTCCAGCGTCTTCGGCCATTCGCCCTTGCCTGCCCGTTTGAGGTTCCCAGCACTAACGAAGCGGAACTCAAATGGTTGCGTCCCGCGCGGCGGCGTTCGGCCGGGCGCGGGACGCAATCTCGCAAAGACCGCAGAATGGTCTCAGGCGGCCTTCACCCCGTAGCGCGCGGCGGGCGCACTGCGCGACAGGTTCGGCATCAGCTTCTGGCGGGCGGCCTCATAGGCCTGCCAATCCGCAGCCTCCGGCAGCGACGGCACGGTGAAGACCTCGCCCTGGTCGAGGCCGGCGAGCGCGGCATCGACCATGTCCTCGGCCTTCATCACGATCTCGCCGGGCAGATGCGCGACCGGCGTGCCGGCGATGTCCCAGAACTCGGTGGCCGTGGCGCCGGGCAGCACCGCCTGCACCCGGATGTTCTTGTCCTTCAGCTCGTGCTGCAGCGAATGCGTCAGCGCGAGCACGAAGGCCTTGCTGCCGCCGTAGACGCCGTTGAGCAGCTCCGGCTGGACGCCGACGACCGAGGCGATGTTAACGATGGTGCCGCCGCCGCGCGCGACAAATCCCGGTACAGCGGCATAGGTCAGGCGCATCAAGGCGTCGACATTGAGCGCGATCATGTCGCTCATCTTGTCGACGTCGGATGCGAGCAGCGGCGCGGTGGCGCCGACGCCGGCGTTGTTCACCAGCACGCTGATGCCGGCATTGCTGCGCAGAATGGATTCGATCCGCGAGACATCGGCGCGCTTGCTGAGGTCGGCGGCAACGATCTCGATCGATCGGCCGGTCTCCGCCGCGAGACGCTTGGCGAGCCCGTCGAGGCGCTCGCGGTTACGTGCGACGAGGATCAGATCGTAGCCACGCCGTGCGAGCCGGTCCGCATAGATGGCACCGATTCCGGACGACGCACCGGTAACGAGCGCCGTTCCCTTGGCTGACTTGGTCATGTTGGTCTCCTGTTTGACCCTGGACGGCCGAATGTGGCCGCAGGTCAGGTTCTACAGGCCCTCTTGCATGTCTCAAATGTCGTATATACACCTTTTTAGGACATTGATTGCCGCCGGAGGGTTCCATGAAGGAAATCGGCTTCGTCATCTTCCCTGACTTCCAGGTGATGGGCTTCACCGCCATCACGGCCTTCGAGGTCGCCAATCTGATCGCGGGCGAGCCGTTCTATGAGGTCACGCTGCTATCGGAGAATGGCGGCCCGGTGCGGTCGTCCGCCGGCTTCAACGTCGAAACCGAAGCCTTCGGCGAGCGCAGCTTCGACACGCTGTTCATCGGCGCCGGCCACGAGCTGCATCCGGCATCGCCAAAGTTGATCGAATATATCCGCCGCGCCATGACGGCATCGCAGCGCATCGCCGCGCCCTGCATCGGCGCCTTCTCGCTGGCTGAAGCCGGCCTGCTCGACGGCCGGCGCGTCTCGACGCACTGGCAATTCGCCGCCGAATTGCAGGCCCGGTTTCCCGGGCTCAAGGTCGAGCAGGACCGCATCTACATCATCGACGGGCCGATCTGGACCTCGGCCGGCATGACCGCGACGATCGACCTGGCGCTGGCGATGGTCGAGCATGACCTCGGCGTCGAGGTCGCACGGTCAGTGGCACGCAAGCTCGTCGTCTACCACCGCCGCACCGGCGGCCAGTCGCAATTTTCCGCGCTGCTCGAGCTCGCGCCGAAATCCGATCGCGTGCAGAACGCGCTCCACTACGCCAAGGCGCATCTGCGCAACGAGCTGTCGGTGGAGGAATTGGCCGAGGTGGCGCGGCTCAGCCCGCGCCAGTTCAGCCGCGCCTTCCGCGCCGAGACCGGCCAGTCGCCGGCCAAGGCGATCGAGCAGCTCCGGGTCGAGGCCGCCCGCGAATTGATCGGCGACGGGCGCCATTCGATGGACGAAATTGCCGGCGAGACCGGCTTTGCCGACCGCGAACGGATGCGGCGGGCGTTCCTGCGGGTGCTGGGGCAGCCGCCGCAGACCATCCGCCGCCACGCCCGGGCCGCCGCGCAAACCGCGGCTTGAGGGGCCAATCCGGGCCGAAATCGCGCCAAACCCTTCATTTTTGGCCGGTTTTTGCCCTGCTTTACCTTGACTCTCCTCGGTTTGCGGCTATAAGTCCGCCCATCCGGCGCGGGGATTTCTCGCGCCGATTGTTTTTGTGCGGGTCATTTGGGAATTCATTCCCTTTCGCGCAAAACACGAAACCCATAGCGACTGAACAAAAAGCCGACCCGGGCGAAAGTCCGAGGCCGGGATCGAACACGAAGGAATCAAACGATGTTCGCAGTCATCAAAACCGGCGGCCGGCAGTACCGCGTCGTTCCGAATGATGTACTCGAGATTGGCAAGATCGCCGGCGATGTCGGCACGATCGTGCAGCTAGGCGAAGTTCTGGTGCTCGGCGGTGACACGCCGGTGCTGGGGACGCCCACCGTGGCAGGCGCCACCGTTGCAGCCGAAGTGCTGCAGCACAAGCGCGGCGCCAAGGTGATCGCGTTCAAGAAGCGTCGCCGCAAGAATTCACGCCGCAAGCGCGGCTATCGCGACGAGCTCACGGTGCTTCGCATCACCGAGATCCTCGCCGATAACGCCAAGCCGACCATCGGCCCGCGGCCGAAGAAGGAAAAGGTCGCAGCGCCCGCCGACGGCGAGGACGCAGCACCGAAGGCGGCCAAGAAGAAGGCGCCCGCAAAGGCGCCGGCCGCGAAAAAGGCTCCGGCCAAGAAGGCCGCGGCCAAGGCTTAAGAAGAAGTGATCATCGCGCTTCAAGTTGTGAAGCGTGACCAAACGTGAAATGATTCCGTCAAGGAATTGATCTAGAGATCAAAGCGAAGTCGGAGACGAGCTATGGCTCATAAAAAAGCAGGCGGTTCATCGCGCAACGGACGTGATTCCAAGGGCAAGCGCCTTGGCATCAAGGCGTTCGGTGGCGAGCGCGTGATCCCCGGAAACATCATCGCGCGTCAGCGCGGCACCACCTGGCACCCCGGCCTTAATGTCGGCATGGGCACCGATCATACTCTCTTCGCCAAGGTCGAGGGTCATGTCGAGTTCCGTGCCAAAGCCAACGGCCGCACATTCGTATCGGTTATCCCGATGGCGCAGGCGGCCGAGTAGACGGTGGACACACATGAGTCCGCCGGGTCCTGTTGAACCGGCGGAGCAGCAAAGAGCTCCAAGGGGAGGCGGGATGACCGGCCTCCCCTTTTTGTTGCGCGCGATCCGGTTCGACCGCGCGTGACGTTCCAAGCGTTGCGTACCAATCGTCGCATCACAGGAGCTCGACATGTTGCAGGAAATCCCGACGCCGACCTTGCGCGAGGCAAGAGCTTGCGTCCTCGAGACCGAACGGCTGACATTGCGCAAGCCGACGCTCGCGGACGTAAAAGCAATCGCACGCCTCGCCAATGATCGCCGCATCGCGGAGAACACCCGCCGCCTGCCGCATCCCTATACCCAGGACGACGCCATCGACTTCGTGCGCGCGCTCGGCGCCGGCGGCCGCGAGACCGTTTTCCTGATCGAGAACAATCACACGCCGATCGGCATGGTCGGCGTCGACTGGCGCGAGGAGGCATCGGCCGAGCTGGGCTACTGGCTCGGCGTCGACTATTGGGGCCAGGGCTTCGGCACCGAGGCCGCGCGCGCTGTGATCGATTATTTCTTCGAGGAATTCGATCTCGACCAGCTGATCGCGGCGCCGCGTCGTCAACCCGTCGTCGCGCAACATCCTCGAGAAGTGCGGCTTCCAGTGGAGCGGCGTCGAGCTGCACCGCTTCGAGGCGCTGGGCTCATCGAGCCCGGTCGATGCCTTCCGCCTGTCGCGCGGCGTCTGGACCTCGCTGAAGCGCTGGAACAACTCGGTCCGGCGGGAGAGCTGAACTTCACCCTCCCCTGGAGGGGGAGGGTGCACCTTACGCCGGTGGATTCACCGACGAGTCTCCGCGTCCGAGTTGCTGCTCGCGCACGAAGATGTAGAGGCCGGCCGCGATGATGATGGCGGCGCCGACGATCGTGGCCCAGGACGGCACGTCGCCGAACACCACGAAGCCGAAGATCACCGCCCAGACGATCATCGAGTACTGGTACGGCACCACCACGCTCGCCGGCGCGAGCTTCAGCGACCGGTTCACGCAAAGCAGCGCCGCGACCGAGATGATGCCGGCGGCGAAGAACAGCACGAGGCTGCCGGCCGATGGCGTCACCCAGCCGAACGGCGAGAGCACGAGACCCAGGATGAAGGTGCCGCCGAACTGCGAGCTCGCCAGCACGATATCGGGCGTTGCGCGCAGCGAGCGCGTGATCAGCATCAAGACCGCAAACGACAGGCTGCCGCCTAGCGCGATCATCGCCGGCCAGCTGATGGTCTGCGCGGATGGCCTGAGCGCAATCAGCACCCCGCAAAAGCCGACCAGGATCGCGGTCCAGCGCCGCCAGCCGATATGCTCGCCGAGCACGAGGCCCGACATCGCGGTGACGAAGATCGGTCCGGCCAGATAATAGGTGATGACGTCGGCGAGCGGCAGATAGACCGTCGCCAGGAAGAACGCCGCGACCTCCAGCGTCGACAGCGTGACGCGCAGCAATTGCAGCCACGGCCGCTCCAGATGCAGGAAATCCGCGCGCCGCTGCCACACGATCGGCAGCAGCACCAGCAGCGCCGCGCAGGCGCGCAGCCACAGCAATTGCCCGACCGAATAGGTGGCGACGATGAATTTGCCCATCGCGTCGCCGAACGAGAACATGAAGATCGAGAGCAGCATCAAGCCGATGCCGGCGAGCCGTGCCGATCGATCGTCATAGGAGGACAGTTTTGCGAACAGGCTCATTGTTATCTTGTTATCGCCGCCTCTGAGTCGGGCAGGTCCTGACGCCGGTTTTACCGAGGTGGCCGTGCAGGACAACCCCGGTGAGGGCATATCGAACCAATTGTCGCAGTGCCGCAGCTGCGCTACGGCTGGGCCAGCATTTCAAGAAAACAGAGCAGGAAACGCCGCATGAGCGACTTCGACCCCACCCAGCATCGCATGGTCCCCGCGCAGCGCTGGTTCGAGGATTTCGTGCTCGGCGAGCGTTTCGTGATTCCGAGCCGGACCCAGACTTCGGCAGTATTCGCCGCGTTCCAGACCGCGAGCGGCGACACCCATCCGATCCATTACGACGTCGAATATTGCCGCACGCGCGGCATGCCTGACCTGCTCGCCCATGGCTTCCAGACCCTGGTGCACACCGCGCCCGGTGCCGGACTGTTTCCCTATGTCGTGGAGGAATCGCTGGTCGGCTTCCTGGAGCAGTCGAGCAAGTTCCTGAAACCGGTCTATGCCGGCGACACCATCTATCCGGCGCTGGAGGTGATCGAGCTGTCGCCGGGCAAGACCACCGGCGTCGTGACGCTGCGCTCCACCGTGCATAACCAGCGCCGCGAGCTGGTGCTGGAGGGGATGCAGAAATTCCTGGTCCGGAGGCGGCCTTCTTAGGCGCTTGGGCCGCAAAAAGGCCCGAAAATTAAGGCTTTTTGCCGAAGTCGCGACCCTTGCGGGTTGCCGCAGGGACCGGCCTGCCTTAGTTAGTACGGATCATGAAATTCCTCGATGAAGCCAAGGTCTATATTCGCTCGGGCGACGGCGGCAATGGCTGCGTCGCATTCCGGCGCGAGAAGTTCATCGAGTTCGGCGGGCCCTCCGGCGGCAATGGCGGCCGCGGCGGCGACGTCATCATCGAGTCCGTCGACGGACTGAACACGCTGATCGATTACCGCTACCAGCAGCACTTCAAGGCGCAGAAGGGCGGCAATGGCATGGGCAAGGACCGCCATGGCGCCAACGGCAAGTCCATTGTGCTGAAGGTACCTGTCGGCACCCAGGTGTTCGACGAGGACCGCGAGACCCTGCTGCACGACTTCACCGAGCTCGGCGAGACCTTCGTGCTGGCCAAGGGCGGCAATGGCGGCTTCGGCAATGCGCATTTCAAATCCTCCACCAATCGCGCGCCGCGCAACGCCAATCCCGGCGCACCGGGCGAGGAGCGCTGGATCTGGCTGCGGCTGAAGCTGATCGCCGATGCCGGCCTGGTCGGCCTGCCCAACGCCGGCAAATCGACCTTCCTCTCGGTGGTCAGCGCGGCACGGCCGAAGATCGCCGACTATCCCTTCACGACGCTGCATCCGCAGCTCGGCGTGGTGAATTTCGGCGGCCGAGAATTCGTGCTCGCCGACATCCCCGGCCTGATCGAAGGCGCGCATGAGGGCGCCGGCCTCGGCGATCGTTTTTTGGGCCATGTCGAGCGCTGCCGGGTGCTGCTGCACCTGATCGACGCGACCTGCGAGCATGCCGGCAAGGCCTACAAGACGGTGCGCACCGAGCTCGAGGCCTATGAAGGCCAGCTCGCCGACAAGATCGAGATCGTCGCGCTCAACAAGATCGACGCGGTCGCGCCCGACGAATTGAAGAAGCAGAAGGACCGCCTCAAGCGGGCGGCAAAGAAGACGCCGCTGCTGCTGTCAGGCGCGACCGGCGAATGCGTACCGGATGCGCTGCGCGCGCTGGTCGAGGTGATCGGCGAGGCGCCGGTGTCCAACAAGGCCAAGGGCCAGACGGAGCCGTGGGCGACGCCGGTGCCGCAGGGTTGAGCGGCATCGCGAATTCCCAAGCCACCTCACGTCCATGTCACACCGTGGCGCCCATTGCTTCCACGCTCCTGCCAGACCGAACCCATGAAACGCCCCGCGCTCAAGAACTTCCGCCGCATCGTCGTCAAGGTCGGCTCGTCGCTGCTGGTCGATTCGCAGGCCGGCGAGGTGCACGCATCGTGGCTCGCGGCGCTGGTCGAGGACATCGCGAAGCTCCACAAACGTGGCTGCGAGGTCATGGTGGTGTCGTCGGGCTCGATCGCACTCGGCCGCAGCCGCCTGAAGCTGCCGCGCGGCCCGCTAAAGCTCGAGGAAAGCCAGGCAGCGGCTGCGGTCGGCCAGATCGCGCTGGCGCGAATCTGGTCGGAGGTGCTTGGCCATCACGGCATCGGCGCCGGGCAGATCCTGGTGACGCTGCAGGATACCGAGGAGCGCCGCCGCTATCTCAACGCCCGCTCGACCATCGCAAAGCTGCTGGAATGGCGCGCGGTGCCTGTCATCAACGAGAACGACACGGTCGCCACGACAGAGATCCGCTACGGCGACAATGATCGCCTCGCCGCACGCGTCGCCACCATGGCAAGCGCGGACCTTCTGATCCTGCTGTCCGATATCGACGGCCTCTACACCGCGCCGCCGGCGGTCGATCCCGACGCCAAGCTGATTCCTGTCGTCGAAAGCATCACCTCGGAGATCGAGGGGATGGCGGGCTCCGCCGGGTCCGAGCTGTCGCGCGGCGGCATGACCACCAAGATCGAGGCCGCGAAGATCGCGACCACCGCCGGCACCCATATGCTGATCGCCTCCGGCAAGATCGAGCATCCCCTGCAGGCGATCGCCGACGGCGGCCGCTGCACCTGGTTCCTGACCCCGGCCAATCCCGTCACCGCGCGCAAGCGCTGGATCGCGGGCTCGCTCGAGCCGAAGGGCACGCTGACCATCGACGCCGGCGCCGTGGCCGCACTGCGCGCCGGCAAGAGCCTGCTGCCGGCCGGCGTGATCCGGGTCGACGGCCAGTTCGCCCGCGGCGATGCCGTGGTGGTGCGCGGCCCCGATACCCATGAGATCGGCCGTGGCCTCGTCGCCTACGACGCCGAGAACGCCGAGAAGATCAAGGGCCGCTCCTCGCCTGATGTGATGGCCATTCTCGGCATCAGCGGCCGGTCCGAGATGATCCATCGCGACGACCTCGTGATCGGGCCGGCCGGCGCGATCCCGGCCAAGTAAGCCATTGGGTAGGCCATTGGCCGAGCGGGCGGCCTGCCGCCCACCTGCCATGCCGGTTCCGCGCCTCGCCACCCCTCAATTGCCATGCTAGAACATGGCCTTAGGGCATGATCCAAGTGCATGCCCAAACCAAAGCTGGGACTTCCATGACCGCGCCCCTGAAGGCGATCGACGGCAACGCCGATCTCACCGCTCTGATGACCGACCTCGCCGCCAAGGCGCGTGCCGCCGCGCGCGTGTTGGCGCTGGCGCCGCCGGAGCAGAAGAACCGGGCGCTTGCCGCAATCGAACGCGCGATCCGCGCCAACGCGCCGGCGATTCTCGCCGCCAATGCCGAGGACGTTGCGGAAGCGCGCGCGGGCGGCATGACCTCTGCCTTCGTCGACCGCCTGACACTGACGCAGGCGCGCGTCGACGGCATGGCCGATGGCGTTGCGACCGTGCGCGAGATCGTCGATCCGGTCGGCGCCGTCACCGAGAGCTGGCAACGGCCGAACGGCATGACCATCGAGCGCGTGCGCGTGCCGCTCGGCGTCGTCGGCGTGATCTTCGAAAGCCGTCCCAACGTCGCCGCCGACGCCGGCGTGCTGTGCCTGAGTCCGGCAACGCCGTGATCCTGCGCGGCGGCTCCGACAGCTTCCGCTCCTGCCGCGCGATCCATCAATGCCTGGTGCAGGGCCTGCGTGAAGCCGGCCTGCCGGAAGCCGCCATCACGCTGGTCCCGACGCGCGATCGCGCAGCGGTCGGCCTGATGCTGACGGGATTGAACGGCGGCATCGACGTGATCGTGCCGCGCGGCGGCAAGAGCCTGGTCGGTCGCGTCGAGGCGGAGGCGCGCGTGCCGGTGTTCGCGCATCTCGAGGGCGTCAACCACATTTACGTCGATGCAAGTGCAAAGCTCGACATGGCCAAGTCGGTCGTATTGAACGCCAAGATGCGCCGTCCCGGCGTCTGCGGTGCCGTCGAGACCCTGCTGATCGATCGTGGCGCTGCCGCGACGAAGCTGAAACCGCTGATCGAGCTGTTGATCGAGGCCGGCTGCGAGGTGCGCGGCGACGACATCGTGCAAGGCGTCGATGCCAGGGTGAAGCCCGCGTCCGACGAGGACTGGACCACCGAATATGAGGACGCGATCATCTCGGCGAAGATCGTCGACAGTCTCGATGAAGCGATTGCGCATATTCAAAATCACGGCTCGCATCACACCGATGCGATCGTGACCGAGGATGCCGCTGCCGCGCAGCGATTCCTCAACGAGGTCGATTCGGCGATCGTGCTGCACAACGCCTCGACCCAGTTCGCCGACGGCGGCGAGTTCGGCTTCGGCGCCGAGATCGGCATTGCCACCGGCAAATTCCACGCCCGCGGCCCCGTTGGCGCCGAGCAGCTGACGAGCTTCAAGTACCGCGTCCACGGCACCGGGCAGACACGGCCGTGATCATTGTCGCACGCACACGGTAGATCCTTGCAGCAAGCTTCCACCGTGCCGTTATCCGCAGCCCAGGCGCTTCCGTTCTACACCAACGGCATGCGCATCGGGCTGCTGGGCGGCTCGTTCAATCCGCCGCACGCCGCGCATCGCGCCATCAGCCAATTCGCGCTGAAGCGCCTGCAGCTCGATCGCGTGTGGTGGCTGCTGACGCCGGGCAATCCGCTGAAGAACCATGACGGCCTGCATGCGCTCAACGAGCGCGCCGCCGCCGCGCGCCGCGTTGCCGACGATCCGCGCATCGACATCTCCTGTCTCGAAGCTGTCATCGGCACCCGCTACACTGTCGACACGATCATCCACTTGCGCCGCCGTGTCTCCGGCGTGCACTTCGTCTGGATCATGGGCGCTGACAATCTCGCGCAATTTCATCGCTGGAAAGATTGGCGGCGCATCGCGTCCGATGTGCCGATTGCCGTGATCGACCGACCGCCCCAAAGCTTCCGCGCCCTTGCCGCACCGGCGGCGCAGGCACTCACGCGCTATCGCATGCCCGAAAATCAGGCGACACGGCTGGCCGACCAGCGGGCGCCGGCCTGGGTCTTCCTGACAGGAATGAAATCCAATCTGTCTTCGACCGGACTACGGAACCCGGACGGGAGCTGGAGAACGGCGTGAAGCGCAAAAGGGTTACTGGAATATTGAAACCATTAACCCCACATGCGTAATATGGCGCGTGGGGCCGAGGATTCGGCACCCGCGATACAGTGAAAGGAATGGTCCCTGGCCACATCTGTATTGTCAAAGTCTGTTTTACCCAAGGTTCCAAAGACTGCGCGTAAAACATCGACGAAAACCGCGGCCTTGCAGGCGCAACCGGACGCCGACAAACCGGATGCCAACAAGACGCTGAGCCTGATCCTCTCCCGCCTCGAGGACATGAAGGCGGAAGAGACGGTCACCATCGACCTTCGGGGCAAATCCGCATATTCCGACTACATGATCGTCACCACCGGCCGGGTGAACCGGCACGTTGGCGCGATCGCGGAAAATGTGACGAAGAGCCTCAAGGAAAACGGGGTCAAGAACATCCACGTCGAGGGCTTGCCCAATTGCGACTGGGTGCTGATCGATTCCGGCGAGGTGATCGTGCACGTGTTCAGGCCTGAGGTGCGCGAGTTCTACAACCTCGAGCGGTTGTGGACTCAGAACCCGGCGGTCGCGGCGGTCTAAAGGGTATCGAAGCCGATGCGAATCGGCTGCAGCGCATATAGCTTGTGCGCGCGCCTTGAGGCGCGCCAGTCATGGACTTGACGCGTTTTCTACGGCAAACCGGATTCCACTTTGCCGGAAAACGCGTGTATGCGCCTCGTCGTGATCTGCATCGGCCGCCTGAAACAGGGCCCTGAACGGGAGCTCGCCGAGCGTTACCGCGAGCGCTTCGAGGATATCGGCCGCAAGCTCGGCTTTCGCGGCCTCGAGATTCATGAGATTGCGGAGAGCCGCGCGCGCGACACGGCCGCGCGCATCGCGGAAGAAGCCGCGGCGATCGCGGCGCTGCTGCCCGACAAGCACATGCTGGTCGCGCTCGACGAACGCGGCAAGAGCATCGACAGCGCAAGCTTCGCGCAGCAGCTCGGCCGCTGGCGCGACGAGGGGGCGGCACATGCGGCCTTCGTGATCGGCGGCGCGACGGACTTTCGCCTGAATTGCAGCGCAAGGCTTCGTTGCGTATTGCATTCGGCTCCGCGACCTGGCCGCACCAAATGGTCCGCGTCATGCTTCTGGAACAGATTTATCGGGCCGCGACCATTTTGGCCGGCCACCCCTACCATCGCGCGTGACGCGGTGAGGGACAGACAAAAGCGCTGAACAGCTCGGATGCAGCACAAGCGGGACAAGCATTCTGATTTCGAGACCGCGCGCCGCCACCGGCTGCCGGTGTCGCTGCCGTTGTCGATCGTGCTGTTCGCCGCTGCTCCGCTGGCCGCGCTGCATGCGCAAGCAACACCACCGGCACAGCAAGCCACGCCACCTGCACAGCAGGCCGCGACGGCGGAGACATCGCCCGACGCCATCAAGCAGCGCGAGCAGGAGCTCGAGGCCGCGCGCGAGCAGCAGCGCAAGGCGACCGAGTTGCAGGAGAAGCTGAAGGCCGACATCGCCGCGATGGGCCAGGACCGCAGCAAGCTCAATCAACAGCTGATCGACATTGCCGGCCAGGTGCGCGGCGTCGAAACAAGGATCGGCGAGGCCGAAGCACGGTTGCAGCCGCTCGACGGCCGCGAGCGCGAGATCCGCAGCTCGCTCGATTCACGCCGCTCCGAAGTGATCGAGGTGCTGGCCGCGCTGCAGCGCGCCGGACGGCGCACCCCGCCGGCGCTGCTGGTGCGGCCCGAGGACGCGCTGCAATCGCTGCGCACCGCGATGCTGCTCGGCGCCGTGGTGCCGGAGTTGCGCGTCCGCGCCGAGAAGCTTGCCGCCGATCTCGGCGAACTGGTCGCGCTGCGCAAGACCATCTCGACCGAGCGCGACGCACTGGCGGCCGACCGCGACAAGCTCAGGGAGGACCAGACCCGGCTTGCGGCGCTGGTCGACGAGCGGCAGCGGCAGCAGAGCGCGGCCGAGAAGGACATGGAGGCGGAGGGCGCCCGCGCCATTGCGCTGTCGAAGCAGGCCGACAATCTGCAGAGCCTGATCGCCAAGATGGAGCAGGACCTCAAGAGCGCGGCCAAGGCGGCCGCCACGGCCAGCCTCCAGGGGGCGCCGGCGACCGTTAACGGTAAACCCAATCTCGGGGCGCTCAAGGACCCGGCGCGCATGAGCCCGGCGGTCGCCTTCGCCTCGGCCAAAGGCCTGTTCGCCTATCCCGTGAATGGCACCAAGATTCGCGAATTTGGCGGTTCCGACGGCGCGGGGGGCGTACAAAAAGGCATTTCTTTGGCAGCCAAACCGGGCGCGCAGGTCACAACCCCGTGTGACGGCTGGGTTGTTTACGCGGGTCCTTTCCGCAGCTATGGACAACTCTTGATCCTCAATGCCGGGGGCGGGTATCATGTCCTGATCGCCGGGATGGAGCGTATTTCGGTAAACATCGGCCAGTTTGTACTTACGGGGGAGCCGGTTGCGACCATGGGGTCGACGTCCCAAGTTGCATCCATTCTCGCGACCAATGCGAGCCAGCCAGTGCTCTATGTCGAGTTCCGGAAAGACGGCACTCCAATCGATCCAGGTCCATGGTGGGCCACAAATGAAGGCGAAAAGGTTCGCGGATGATGCGCAAGACTTCGGTAATTCTCCTTAGCGCCGCCACCGGCGCGGCCCTGACGCTTTTCGTCACGCAGCCCCGCGCTGTGCTGATGGGATCGAGCGCGCGCGCCGCGACGTCGGACACCTACCGCCAGCTCAATCTGTTCGGCGACGTGTTCGAGCGTGTGCGCAGCGACTATGTCGAGAAGCCCGACGACTCCAAGCTGGTCGAATCCGCGATCTCGGGCATGCTGTCCGGCCTCGATCCGCATTCGAGCTACATGGACGCCAAGAGCTTCCGCGACATGCAGGTGCAGACCCGCGGCGAGTTCGGCGGCCTCGGCATCGAAGTCACGATGGAAGACGGGCTGATCAAGGTGGTCTCGCCGATCGACGACACCCCGGCCTCGAAGGCCGGCATCATGGCCAACGACATCATCACCAATCTCGATGACGAGGCCGTGCAGGGCCTGACGCTGAACCAGGCCGTCGAGAAGATGCGCGGTCCGGTCAACACCAAGATCAAGCTCAAGATCATCCGCAAGGGCCAGGACAATCCGATCGACGTGACGCTGGTGCGCGACAACATCCGCGTCCGCTCGGTGCGCGCGCGCGTCGAGGCCGACGACATCGCCTATATCCGAATCACCACCTTCAACGAGCAGACCACCGAAGGCCTGAAGAAGGAGGTCGCCAATCTGCAGGGCCAGATCGGCGACAAGCTGAAGGGCTACATCATCGACCTGCGCAACAATCCCGGCGGCCTGCTCGAGGAAGCGGTCACCGTGTCCGACTCCTTCCTGGAGCGTGGCGAGATCGTCTCGACCCGCGGCCGCAATGCCGAGGAAACCCAGCGCCGCGCCGCGCATCCCGGCGACCTGACCAAGGGCAAGCCGGTCATCGTGCTGATCAACGGCGGCTCGGCGTCGGCCTCCGAAATCGTCGCCGGCGCGCTGCAGGACCACAAGCGTGCGACGCTGGTCGGCACCCGCTCGTTCGGCAAGGGCTCGGTGCAGACCATCATCCCGCTCGGCTCGGGCAACGGCGCGCTGCGGTTGACCACCGCGCGCTACTACACGCCGTCGGGCAAGTCGATCCAGGCCAAGGGCATCGTGCCCGATATCGAGGTGCTGCAGGACGTGCCGGACGAGCTGAAGGCGCGCACCGACACCAAGGGCGAGGCTTCGCTGCGCGGCCATCTGAAGAACGATGGCGACGAGAAGACCGGTTCGCAGTCCTACGTCCCGCCGGACGCCAAGGACGACAAGGCGCTGAAGATGGCGGACGACCTGCTGCACGGCATCAAGTCGACCTCGAACGCCACGCCGGCACCGGCCGATGACAAGGCGCCCGGTGACAAGGCCGCCGCCGACAAGCCGGCCAACAAGTCCGCGAACTGATCCAATCCAATCGTCCAGGCGAAAGGGCGGCCCTCCGGCCGCCCTTTTTGCTGTTGCATTCTCCCATCGGTGCTTTGCCGGGGAGGCCGGCGCGCGGGAATGCACCGCATCGTGCTATCGTTTGCGCTGTTGATTCGGGGAGGGGCATGGCAGAAGCGGCCGACGAACTGAGCACGCCGCTTGGGCAGCAGACCGTGGGCAGGACGCGCCGTTTCCGCCTGCCATTCACGGCGATGCAGGCGCTCGCGGTGCTGCTGGGGCTCGTGCTGGTCGGTTTCGTTGGCGTTGCGCTGTTCAACGACAACCCGCTCGGCGGCGAGCCGATGGCCCGCATCACCCTCCGTAATCCCCCACCCGCATCCGCCGACGACAAGCACGCCCCGGCCGAACCGGCGGTCAAATCCGCCGCCAAGGCTCCGGCTGCGGCCGGCGACGCCAAGAGCGACGCCAGGACGGTCACCATCATCGACGGCTCCAGCGGCAAGCGCCAGGACGTCGTGATCGGCGCCGGCGACCTGGCGGCTGAGAAGGCTGACGGCGACCTGGCGGCTGAGAAGGCTGACGGCGACGCGCCGCCGCTCGCGATGAGCGGCATCGACCCGCGCCTGCTGGAAAAGTCGCGCTACGGCATGATCCCGGTGGTCGCCGACGGCCTGAAGCCGTTCACGGTCTATGCGGCCGAGGCCGACCGCGCCAAGGCGGCCCGGATGCCGGTGGTTGCCATCGTGGTCGCCGGCCTCGGCGTCGGCGCCGCCAAGACCACTGATGCCATCATGAAGCTGCCGCCGGCCGTGACACTGGCCTTCACGCCCTATGGCGCCGACCCCGGCAAGCTTGCGGAACGCGCCCGGGCGCAGCGCCACGAGATCCTGCTGCAGATCCCGATGGAGCCGTTCGACTATCCCGACAACGATCCGGGGCCGCAGACCCTGCTGACCACGCTGAGCAGCGAACAGAACCTCGACCGGCTCTATTGGCACCTCAGCCGCCTGCAGGGCTATGCCGGGATCGCCAATTTCATGGGTGCCCGCTTCGTCGCGACCGATCCCGTGATGCAACCCATCGTGCGCGAAGCGGCCAAGCGCGGCCTCAGCTATTTCGACGACGGTTCCACCCCGCGCAGCGTCGCGCAGAGCCTGTCCGCGGGCCAGTCGCTGCCGTTCGCCAGGGCCGATTTCGCCATCGACGCGGTGCCGACGTCGGCAGAAATCGACCGCGCGCTGGTCAAGCTGGAAACCATCGCCAAGGAACGCGGCACGGCCGTGGGCGTCGCCTCGGCGCTGCCGGTCTCGATCGAGCGGCTCGGCGCCTGGCTCAAGACACTGGATTCCAAGGGCATTATGCTTGTGCCATTGACAACGGCGATGCTGAAATCAAAATCGGGCTAAAGATCAATCTGTTGGTGCAGCATGACCTAGCCGGGGGGCCGGGTCTGATGGCATCAGGAAATGCGAGGTAGCGGCAGCATGGCACGTTATGAGGACCTGCCCTATCGAACCTGCGTCGGCATCATGCTGCTGAATACGGCCGGACTGGTCTTCATCGGACGCCGCGCGGGCGGCATCGAACATGTCGACGACGCGCATGTCTGGCAGATGCCGCAAGGCGGCGTCGATCCCGGCGAGGATACGTTTCAGGCCGCGCGGCGCGAGCTCTATGAAGAGACCAGCGTCAAGTCAGTGGAGAAGCTCGGCGAGGTCTCGGACTGGCTGATCTACGACATCCCGCGCACCGTCGCGGGCCGCGCCTGGAAGGGCCGCTATCGCGGCCAGCGGCAGAAGTGGTTCGCGTTGCGCTTCACCGGCGACGAGAATGAGATCAACGTCGCCAACCCCGGTGGCGGCCACAAGGCCGAGTTCATCACCTGGCGCTGGGAGCCGATGAAGAATTTGCCGGAGCTGATTGTGCCGTTCAAGCGCCCGGTCTATGAGCGCGTCGTGAAGGAATTCGCCGGTCTGGCGGCGAAGTGAACGGCCGGGCGACCGGCCAGATCAACGCGCGACGCAGCCATCGAGATGTCATCGGATAAGCCTTATCGCCCCAACGTGGGCATCGCGCTGTTCAACAGCTTTGGACGCGTGCTGATCGGCCACCGGATCAAGGACGATGGTCCGGAGATCGTGCTGCCCGGCCTCGAATGGCAGATGCCGCAAGGCGGCATCGATGACGGCGAGGATCCGCGCCAGGCCGTGATGCGCGAATTGTGGGAAGAGACCG
This sequence comes from Bradyrhizobium tropiciagri, assembly GCF_001189845.1. Lineage (GTDB taxonomy): Bacteria > Pseudomonadota > Alphaproteobacteria > Rhizobiales > Xanthobacteraceae > Bradyrhizobium > Bradyrhizobium tropiciagri. The sequence goes on along the minus strand of NZ_LFLZ01000050.1, from coordinate 51,067 downwards.
GGGCGGTCAGCGCCGACTATCTCGGCGAGACCGACTGGATGACCTACGAATTCCCCGCCTATGACGGCCCGGCTTCGCATCGGCTCGCCAAATTCCGCGGTCAGCGGCAGAAATGGTTTGCGCTGCGCTTCACCGGACGGGACGAGGAGATCGATCCGCTGACGCCGCGCAACGGCCAGCCTGCGGAATTCGATCAATGGCGCTGGGAGCGCCTCGACCGCGTCGCCGATCTGGTGGTGCCGTTCCGCCGCGACGTCTATCGCGCGGTCGCGACCCGGTTCGCGGAATTCGCCGGCTGATCCTGCGACGGAACGCGCCGCGCATCGCCCGGCGTCATGCCGTAGGTCGCGCGGAACACGCGATAGAACGTCGCGATGCTGTCGAAGCCGCACGCGAACGCGATCTCGTCGATGCCGCGCTCCTGCATGCTGTAAAGCAGCCGCCTCGCCTCCTGCAACCTGGTCGCCGTCAGCGTTCGCGCGAACGACAGGCCGGTCGGCTCGAACAGCGCATGCAACTGCCGCAGTGAAACGCCGAGCTCGGTGGCGACCGCGGCCGGCGTCAGCGCGGCGCGATGCAGATCGCGCAGCAGGATCTCGCGCGCGGCATGGAGGTAGCCCGCATGCAGCGCGGCACGGATTTCATCCTGTCGCGGCCGCAAACGTCCGCGCGCGAGCAGCGCAAGGCGCGCCATATGCGTGACTTCGTCGGCGAACTGCCCGGCCTGCGCCGGATCGCGGGTCATGGCGCGGAACATGGCGCCGACCAGCCGGGTCAGGCGCGCATCACGCGCCAGCGCGACCGGCGGCGCATCCTCGATTCGCGCACCGAGCACCAGCTCGCTGGTGACCGGGATCTTGAGGCTGAAGAAATGAAAACCGTCGGTCCGTTCGGGTGTCGAGAAATACGGGCGATTGGAATGGCCGAATACCAGGTCTCCGTTGCGCACGAACTGGACACGATCGCGACCGATATTCAGGTGGCCGGGGCCGCGCACCTGCCAGGCGAGTTGCAGGCTGTTGCTCGGGACGCGCGTAATGTCCGATGAGGTACGGCTGACCCGATAGGACGATGCCGACATTTCCGCCAGCACGGCATCGCCCACGGGCGTCGCGGAAAAGTGCCCGCGGAAGTCAGGCCGCTTGTCGCGCTCGAGCTCGATCGTGACCCCGAACAGGCTCTTACCGCGCACGTCGCACCAGTGCTCGAAACGGTCCTGCGGACGGAGCGCGTCGGTGGAGAAGGTCAACACGGAATCTTGTCCATTACGTCCAAAGTGGAATCGCGATCCGATCGAGTCGGCTCGTCGTTGCGCCGCAGCTTGTCATTTGTGACCGATCTCAGCTGTAAGCTGCTTCACATTTTCCGGATCGGTTCACCACTTTGCAGGTTCTAGTTCGGGCCGACCGTGAACGGGCCGATCGCGATGACATGACAATCGCTGTCGCGCTTCGCGCAGTCGCCGAGCGCGGCGTCGACCGCGCCCAGCTCGTTCTCCGCCTTCAATCCAAGCCCCGGCCGTCCCTGCGTCCCGACCGCGACCGCATTCCAGCCTGCCGTCGCATCGGCAAGCCTGCGGACGACATCGGCCCGCTCGCCCGGAGCGATAACCGAGCTGTCGGCCGCCCTGAGGAAGCCGGTGACGCGCAACGTCGCCGGAATCGGCACCACGAAGACGTCGTCGACGACGACGATCGTGCAGGGCACGCCGGCGACCGCGCCGCAGGCTTGCAGATTGCGCCGCGCCGATTCCTCCAGCGAATCGATGCCCGCATTGAAGAAGTAGTGACCGCCAGGGCCGAGCGCGATGGTTCGCGTCTTGCGGCCCGGCACGAACAGGCTGTCGAGCCGGGCCCTGGCCGCGTCGCGCAGCAGCGGCACGTCCTTGGTGGCGTACGGCTTCTCGACCAGCACGTCACGCTTGACCCACGGCAAGGCCGGCACCGGAGGCTGGCCATGGGCGTACACGATCGTGTTGCCCACGGCGTACAGTTCGCATTTGCGCGGCGAGCCCGCATTGTCGGCGCGCTTCTGGCACAGATCGAGTGCCGCGGTCTTGGCCGCATCCTCATTCGGTTGCGCCACGCTCCAGCCGACGAAGCCGTTGATATTGAGAGCGACCGCCTTGGAATCGCCTGCGGGCAAATACTCGGTCGCGAGCATGTTGCGGGTGCGGTCGCTGACGAACGGAACGATGTCGGCCGCGAGTTTATCGCCGAGTTTATCACCTGGCGCAGTCGAAGCCGTCGCCGTCAATGCCGGCGCGGGCTTCGATGGGGCAGATGGCGCCGGCGATGCTGGCGACGACGGCGCAACCAACGGAGCCGGTGAGGCCGATACCAGGGGCGTGGACGCCGGCGTAGAACTCGCCACGGAAGCGGGCTTCGCCGCCGAGGTTTCCAGCTTGGTGTAGGCGAGGAAGCCGCCGACGCCGATCGCGGCCAGCAGCACCACGGTGATGGCAGCGGGCCACATCCAGGCTGGCGCAGCTGAAGGCGCGGCCTTGACCGGCTTCTTCACCTGCGGCGTTGCGTAAGTGCCGTCCTCACGCCGCATCGCCACCATGTAGGCGTGCACCGGGGTCGGGATGTTCTTCACTTCCTGCGCACCGATGTCGGCGAACTGCACCGACAGCTTGTTGGCGACCTGCTCGTGCACGGCGCGCGAGACGCAGATGCCGCCGACCTCGGCGAGGCCCTCGAGCCGGGCCGCGATGTTGACGCCGTCACCGAGCAGATCGCCGTCGCGCTCGACCACATCGCCGATGGTGATGCCGATCCGGAACGACATCTGCCGGCTCGGCGGATAGGCCATGTTGCGCGTGCGCAGGCTTTCCTGGATGTCGATCGCGCAACGCACGGCCTCGACGGCGCTGGGAAATTCGGCGAGCACCGCGTCGCCTGCGGTGTTGAAGATGCGGCCACCGCATTTTGCAATGAAGTCGTCGGTGACCTGACGATAGGAGGCAAGCCGCCGCAGCGTCTCTTCCTCATCCTCGGCAACCAATCGACTATAGCCTGCAATATCGGCCGCAAAGATCGCCGCGATCTTGCGCTTCATGAGCACCAGCCCCGGAATCCAAATATGCCGGGGAGAATGCCGCCGGACGTTCGCGGGTGCAACAAGCATTCAACGCCCGCCGGGGTGCGGCGAGCGCTGAGTCACTCAAATCTTGGCAGACGATGACCGGAAAACTGTGAGCGATTTTACAAAGGGGGCCGGCTCACTCGACACATCGGCGCGATCGCTGGTCGGCAATCGCGCCCTAGTGCATAGCCGTGGTGTTGAGCTCGTTCTGGATGCTCTTGAAGTGGTCGAGCCGCTCGATCGCGTGATCGAGTTCGGAGCCCTCCTTCTCGGCGAGCTTCTCTTCCATCTCCTTGATGGTCTCCGCGAACTTCACGCGGTCGAGTTCGGCAATCGTGGTCGCGACGTCGGCGAGCACGGTGAGGCCCTTGTCCGACATCTCGGCAAGGCCACCGAGCACGATCACCTTGTCGCGCTTGCCGGCGGCCGTGATCGTCAGGATGCCCGGACGAACAGTGGCGACGACGGGAGCGTGGCCGGCGAGCACGCCGAAATCACCCTCCACGCCGGGAACGTCGACCTGATCAACCTCGCCGGAGAAGGCGAGCTTTTCGGGAGAGACGAGATCGAAGTGGAAGGTGGCCATGGTCTTTCCGTTCTTTGCGCTGTCACCCGCGGGCTTGACCCGCGGGTCCATCAGTCAAGACAGTTTTCGTTCGATGGATCGCCGGATCAAGTCCGGCGATGACGACATCATGAAGCTCAGGCCGCCTCGGCGGCGAGCTTCTTGCCCTTCTCGACGGCTTCTTCGATGGTGCCGACCATGTAGAACGCCGCTTCCGGCAGATGGTCGTACTTGCCCTGGCAGAGATCGCGGAAGCCCTTGATGGTGTCGGCGAGGTCGACGAACTTGCCCGGCGAGCCGGTGAACACTTCAGCGACGTGGAACGGCTGCGACAGGAAGCGCTCGACCTTGCGGGCGCGGGCGACCGTCAGCTTGTCCTCTTCCGACAGTTCGTCCATGCCGAGAATGGCGATGATGTCCTGCAGCGACTTGTAACGCTGGAGGATCTGCTGGACGAGACGCGCGGTGTTGTAGTGCTCTTCACCGACGACCAGCGCCGACAGCATGCGCGAGGTCGAGTCGAGCGGGTCCACCGCGGGATAGATGCCCTTTTCCGAGATCGCGCGCGACAGCACCGTGGTGGCGTCCAAATGCGCGAACGAGGTGGCGGGCGCCGGGTCGGTCAAGTCGTCGGCCGGCACGTAGATCGCCTGCACCGAGGTGATCGAGCCCTTCTGGGTGGTGGTGATGCGCTCCTGCAGCGCGCCCATGTCGGTCGCGAGCGTCGGCTGATAACCCACCGCCGAAGGAATACGGCCGAGCAGCGCCGACACTTCCGAACCCGCCTGGGTGAAGCGGAAGATGTTGTCGACGAAGAACAGCACGTCCTGGCCCTGGTCGCGGAAGTGCTCGGCGACCGTCAGACCGGTCAGACCGACGCGGGCGCGGGCGCCCGGCGGCTCGTTCATCTGGCCGAACACCAGTGCGCACTTCGACTTCACGCTCGGATCCGGATTGTGCGGATCGGCGTTGACCTTGGATTCGATGAACTCGTGATAGAGGTCGTTGCCTTCGCGGGTGCGCTCGCCGACGCCGGCGAACACGGAGTAACCACCGTGCGCCTTCGCGACGTTGTTGATCAGCTCTTGAATCAGCACGGTCTTGCCGACGCCAGCGCCGCCGAACAGGCCGATCTTGCCGCCCTTCGCGTACGGAGCAAGAAGATCGACGACCTTGATGCCGGTGACGAGAATTTCCGCTTCCGTGGACTGGTCGGTGTAGGTCGGCGCTTCCTGGTGGATGGCGCGCACGCCGTCGGCCTTGATCGGGCCGGCTTCGTCGATCGGCTCGCCGATGACGTTGATGATGCGGCCGAGCGTACCCTCGCCGACCGGCACCCGGATCGGTTCGCCGGTGTCGGTCACTTCCTGGCCGCGGACCAGACCTTCAGTGATATCCATCGCGATGGTGCGGACGGTCGATTCACCGAGATGCTGCGCGACTTCGAGCACCAGGCGGTTACCGCCGTTCTTGGTCTCGAGCGCGTTCAGAATCGCCGGAAGGTGGCCTTCGAACTGCACGTCGACCACGGCGCCCGTGACCTGGGTAACGCGACCGATCGGATTGGCTGCTGTAGCCATGGACTGTTCTCCTTCGAAAATTCTGCCTTAGACCGCCTCAGCGCCGGAGATGATCTCGATCAGCTCCTTCGTGATCTGGGCCTGACGGGTTCGGTTGTAAATCAGGGTTTGCTTGCGAATCATCTCGCCGGCATTGCGCGTCGCGCTGTCCATCGCGCTCATCTGCGCGCCGTAGAACGAGGCGTTGTTCTCGAGCAGCGCGCGGAAGATCTGCACCGCGAGGTTGCGCGGCAGCAGGCTGCCGAGGATCTGGTCCTCTTCAGGCTCGTATTCGTACGAGGTTGCGGGAGCCGCATTGGCCGCAGGCGCAGCCACCTCAAGCGGGATGATCTGCTGCGCGGTCGGGATCTGCGCGATCACCGACTGGAAGCGCGAATAGAACAGCGTGCAGACATCGAACTCGCCGGCCTCGAACCGCGCCAGCACCTTGCTCGCGATGTCCTCGGCATTGACGAAGCCGATCTGCCGCATCGAACGCAGGTCGAGATGCTCGACGATCCGCTTCTCGAACGTCCGCCGCAGCTGCTCATAGCCCTTGCGGCCGACGCAGAAGAACTTCACTTCCTTGCCCTGCGCGAGCAGCGCGTTCGCCCGCTCGCGCGCCAGACGCACGATGGCCGAGTTGAACGCGCCGGACAGGCCGCGCTCGCCGGTGCAGACCAGCAGCAGGTGGACCTGGTCGTTGCCGGTGCCGGCGAGCAGCGCCGGCGCGCCGGGCGTGCCATTGGCCGCGGCTGCGATGTTGGAAATCACCGCATCCATCTTGGTGGCATAGGGCCGCGCCGCCTCGGCGGCGTTCTGCGCGCGGCGCAGCTTCGAGGCTGCGACCATCTGCATGGCCTTGGTGATCTTCTGCGTCGCCTTGGTCGAGGCGATGCGGACCCGCATGTCTTTTAGTGACGCCATTCTTCGTTCACCCCGGCGATCCGACCACAATGGTCAGACCGCAAGCCTCCGTTCGTCACGCCCGGCGGCGAGCCGGGCGACGCCCCATTCGTTATGCAAACGTCTTGGCGAAGCTATCGACCGCCGACTTCAGCTTGGCGGCACTGTCGTCAGACAGGTCGCGGCTGTCGCGGATCGCGTTGAGGATGTCGACGTGCTTGCCGCGCAGCAACGACAACAGACCATCCTCAAACGCCTTCACCTTGTTGAGCGGCAGCGGGTCGAGATAGCCGTTGGTGCCGGCCCAGATCACGCAGACCTGCTCTTCCATCTTCAGCGGCGAGAACTGCGGCTGTTTCAAAAGTTCGGTCAGGCGCGAGCCGCGGTTGAGCAGGCGCTGGGTCGAGGCGTCGAGGTCGGAGCCGAACTGCGCGAACGCCGCCATTTCGCGGTATTGCGCGAGCTCGCCCTTGATCTTGCCGGCGACCTTCTTGGTGGCCTTGGTCTGCGCCGACGAACCGACGCGCGACACCGACAGACCGACGTTCACCGCGGGGCGGATGCCCTGGAAGAACAGGTCGGTTTCCAGGAAGATCTGACCGTCGGTGATCGAAATCACGTTGGTCGGGATGTAGGCCGACACGTCGTTGGCCTGGGTTTCGATAACCGGCAGCGCCGTCAGCGAGCCCAAACCATGGTCCTTGCCGAGCTTGGCGGCGCGCTCGAGCAGGCGGGAGTGCAGATAGAACACGTCGCCCGGATAGGCCTCGCGGCCCGGCGGGCGGCGCAGCAGCAGCGACATCTGGCGGTAGGCGACGGCCTGCTTGGACAAGTCGTCATAGATGATCACGGCGTGCATGCCGTTGTCGCGGAAGTACTCGCCCATGGTGCAGGCGGTGAACGGCGCGATGTACTGCATCGGCGCCGGATCGGACGCGGTCGCCGCGACGATGACCGAGTATTCCAGCGCGCCCTGCTCCTCGAGCACCTTGACGAACTGCGCGACGGTGGAGCGCTTCTGGCCGATCGCGACGTAGACGCAATACAGCTTGAGGTTCTCGTCCGGCTGGGCGTTGAGCGGCTTCTGGTTCAGGATGGTGTCGAGCGCGATCGCGGTCTTGCCGGTCTGACGGTCGCCGATGATCAACTCGCGCTGGCCGCGGCCGATCGGGATCAGCGCGTCGATTGCCTTGAGGCCGGTGGCCATCGGCTCGTTCACCGACTTGCGCGGAATGATGCCGGGCGCCTTGACGTCGACGCGCTTGCGTTCGGTGGCCTGGATCGGGCCCTTGCCGTCGATCGGGTTGCCGAGCGCGTCGAGACGCGGCCAAGCAGGCCCTTGCCGACCGGCGCGTCCACGATGGCGCGGGTGCGCTTGACGGTCTGACCTTCCTTGATCTCGCGGTCGGCGCCGAAGATCACGATACCGACGTTGTCGGTTTCGAGGTTCAGCGCCATGCCGCGCGTGCCGTTCTCGAACTCGACCATTTCACCGGCCTGAACGTTGTCGAGACCGTAGACGCGGGCGATACCGTCGCCGACCGACAGCACCTGGCCAACTTCGGTGACCTCGGCTTCCTGGCCGAAATTCTTGATCTGGTCCTTGAGGATCGCAGAAATTTCTGCGGCGCGGATGTCCATCAGCCTGCCTCTTTCATCGCGTTCTTGATCGAATTGAGTTTGGTGCGAAGCGAACTATCCACCATGCGGCTGCCGAGCTTGACCACCAGGCCACCAATAATGGAGGGATCGACCTTCACGTTGAGCGCGACGTCCTTGCCCGTCACTGACTTCAGTGCGGTCTTCAGGGCGTCGAGATTCTTGTCACTGAGCTGCTCGGCGACGGTGACTTCCGCAGTCGCCTCGCCCTTGAACTTCGCCACCAGCGCGCGATAGGCGCGGATCACATCGGCGACGGCAAACAGCCGGCGATTGGCGGTGAGCACCTTGAGGAATTTTGCCGACGTGCCGGCGATGCCGGCCTTGTCGAGCACCGCGGTCAGCGCCTTCAGCTGGGCATCGGCGGCAAACACCGGGCTACGAACGAGGCGCTTGAGATCGGCGCTGTCGTTGAGCATGGCTTCGAATTTTTCGAGGTCGGCCCTGACTTGATCGACGGATTGCTCGTCGCGCGCCAACTCGAACAGGGCCGTTGCATAACGACCGGAAACTCCCGAAACGGACGGATCTTCAGCAGCCACAAGCTCGCTCTTTTTTGCTGTCAAATTCGCAAGGGAAAAACCGTCGCCACCAAAGCAGCGCCTAGCGATCCAAGCCCTTGGAATTCAAGCGGGACTTCGATTTTCGACCGGCACAGGACATGCCGGGACCGTTAAAATCGCGGCTTTGCTAACATAGCAATCGCGCAGGTGCAACATGACGGCATCGTGAGAGCCGCCTTGTCGCATGCGGTTTTTCGCGACCGCGGCCGGCGGTCGAATCGGAGAAATTCGGCGCGCGGAAATCCGGCGCAACCGGCTCCGATTCGCGTCCCTCGATTTTGTTCCATCGAAATTTGCATGGACCTATGGGCTCGGGCGCAAGGAACCCTGAGCGGACCGCCATTTCATTTCACGATTACTTACCGAAAACTTACAGCCGGACAGATAATCAGTATTCGTAAGTATTTATATCGTTAAAAATTCGTTAACGGCCAAGGTTACGGAACCTCGATTGAATACCCCAAGGCGGTAACAAGATATTTCAGCCCGAGACAATTGGGATTTACTGCCTAATTCGTGCCTCATTGCGAAACCAAACGGCCTTGGTCAACGAAGGGACGGGGGTTCCACTTGCCGTGTTAGCGGCAATACTGTCTGAGGGTCTTATCAATGCTGAATATCAAGAAGGCGGCGGGCAACGTAACCCGCTCGCGTACGGCGCTTGCGTTTGTAGCCGCAACTATCCTGGTCGGGGGCAGCGTGACCGAGGCGTCCGCGAAGTCCAGGCACCATCATCACCGCCACCATCATCACCAGGCCCGCGCCGAAGGTTCGTCCTGGCGCGACGCCAATGCATCGATCCAGCCGTCCGGCGGCCACTCGTTCTCGGGGATGGCCTCGTTCTACGGCAATGAGTCGGGCAGCCGCACCGCTTCCGGCCAGCGCTTCAACCAGAACGCCATGACCGCGGCCCACCGCTCGCTGCCGTTCGGCACCAAGATCCGCGTCACCCATGGCGGCCGCAGCGTCGTCGTCACCATCAACGATCGTGGCCCGTTCGTCCGCGGCCGCGTGCTCGACCTCTCGACCGGCGCAGCCGCGCCATCGGCCTGACCGGCGCCGGCGTCGGCCGCGTCACCGCCGAGGTCGTGTCCTAAGCGTTCAGTAAGCGTTGCGTTGCGTAACGGCCGCGAGGCCTGCTTCGCGCCAAAAGGGCCTGCCGTCGCAAATGACGGCAGGCTTTTTCTTTGCAGGCACTCCTACAGGAAGCTCTGCGGATCGACGTCGACCTCGAGCTTCAGATTGCCCTTGGTCTTCGGGCCCGCCTCCAGCCATTCGCGCAGATATTGCGACAGGTCGACATTGCGCAGCGACTTCACCAGCAGGCGAAACCGGTAGCGGCCCTTGATGACGGCGAGAGGCGCCTCCGCAGGACCGAGCACCTGGATCCGTTCATCGAGCGGCGCCACCGCGGCGAGCTTGCGGGCAAATCCTTCCGCGGTCGGGCGATCGCCGGCCGAGACGATCAGGCTCGCCAGCCGGCCGAACGGCGGATAGCCGGTGCGCTCGCGGATCTCGATCTCACTGGCGTAGAACGCCTCGCGGTCGTTGGCGATCAGGGCCTTGATGACCGGATGTTCCGGCTGATGGGTTTGCAGATAGCCGACGCCGCGGCCCTGCTCGCGGCCGGCGCGGCCGACCACCTGGTTCAACAGCTGGAACGTCCGCTCGGCGGCGCGCGGATCGCCGTTGCTGAGGCCGAGATCGGCGTCGATGACCCCGACCAGATTGAGCCGCGGGAAATTGTGCCCCTTCGCCACCAGCTGGGTGCCGATGATGATGTCGACGCGGCCCTCGGCGATCTCGTTGAGCTCGCTGCGCATGGTCTCGATCGAGGTGATGAGATCGCTCGACAGCACCATGGTGCGGGATTCGGGGAAGATGCTGGCGGCCTCCTCCTGCAGGCGCTCAACGCCGGGGCCGACGGCGACCAGCGATTCCTCGGCCGCGCAATGCGGGCAGATGTTCGGGCGCGGCATCGAGAAACCGCAGTGATGACAGACCAGCCGCTGCCGGAACCGATGATCGACCAGCCAGGCGTCGCAGATCGTGCAGGCAAAGCGGTGGCCGCAGGCACGGCAGAGCGTCAGCGGCGCATAGCCGCGGCGGTTGAGGAACAGCAGCGCCTGCTCGCGGCGCTCGATTGCGTGGCGAATTTGCTCGGCCAGCACAGGCGAAATGAACCGCCCGCGCGGCGGCGGCGCGCGGCGCATGTCGATCGCCTCGATATGCGGCATGTGCTGGCCGCCGAACCGCGACGGCAGCGCGACGCGCTGGTAGCGCCCCTTGCGCGCATTGACCTCGCTCTCGACCGACGGCGTGGCCGACGCCAGCACGATCGGGATCTTGGCGATATGGGCGCGGACCACCGCCATGTCGCGCGCGTGGTAATGCGCGCCGTCGTCCTGCTTGTAGGCCTGGTCGTGCTCCTCATCGACGATGATCAGCCCGAGATCGGCATAGGGCAGGAACAGCGCCGAACGGGCGCCGACCACGACCGGCGCCTTGCCCTCTGAGATCGCCGCCCAGTTGCGCGCCCGCGTGCGCGGCGTCAGCTCCGAATGCCATTCCAGCGGCCGCACGCCGAAGCGCGGCGCGAAGCGGTCGAGGAACTGGCCGGTCAGCGCGATTTCCGGCATCAGGATCAGCGTCTGCTTGCCACGACGGATATTCTCGGCGATCGCCTCGAAATAGACCTCGGTCTTGCCGGAACCGGTGACGCCGTCGAGCAGCGCGACGTGAAAGCTGCCGCTCGCCGCCAGCGTCCGCATCACGTCGACCGCGCTGCGCTGCTCGCGCGAGAAATCCGGCTGCGCATAAGAGGGATCCGGAACGGGCGGCGCGGCCGGCGGCGGCATCGCCTCGACCGTCAACGTGCCTTCGTCGACCAGGCCGTCGATTACGCCCGAGCTGACGCCGGCCTCCCGTGCCGCCTCCGACTTACTGTGCAGCAAGCGGTCCGACAGCACCTCGATCACCCGCCGGCGCGCCGGCGTCAGGCGCCGCGGCGGCTCGCCGACGAGGCGGACGCCGAGCCGTGTGCGCTCCGGCCCGAGGTTCTCGCCCATCCGTAGCGTCATCCGCAGCACCATGCCGCGCGCCGACAACGTGTAGGTGGAGACCCAGTCGACCAGCTGGCGCAGCTCCGCCCGGAGCGGCGGAACATCGAGCTTCTCGCTGACGTCCTTGAGCCGGTTGTGCAGCCGCGGATCCGGCCTGGCATTCTCGGCCCACACCACCGCGACGACCTCGCGCGGCCCGAGCGGAACAGAGATCACATCGCCCGGCACAAGCTCCATGCCGCGCGGGACGCGGTAGGAATAAGTCTGGTTCAGCGCGACAGGCACCAGCACGTCGACGACACGTGTCGTCGATGCGGAGGCTGGGCTGGGGCGCGTGGTGTGATCCATCAAATCAGGGCTTTTGAATCCGAACTTTGCACCGGGCTAGAGATTTGGTTCTGAATGAATCAGAACCAAATCTCCAGCTTCTTGTTTTGACGCGTTTTCTTCACGCGAGCCGGCCTCCACTTCGCTCGAAAACGCTCTGTCACCGCTGCGCGGTCTTAGCGATCGGTAAACGAAGGCAGTGCGATATAATCAGGAGATTCGCAGCGCCAATAGCCCTTTACAGATGGCCCGGACCGATCAGCCCATGCAACCGCTCGAGCTCGACTGCGCCGACACATCAGTCACGCAGGAGATGACGCGCTGGCTGTCGCATCTGCGCGCAGAGCGGCGGCTGTCGCCGAAGACGCTCGAGGCCTACGCCCGCGACGTGCGGCAATGCCTGGCCTTCCTGGCCGAGCACTGGGGGGCGCGCGTGACGCTTGCGGCCTTCTCCGCGCTCGAGGCAAGCGATGTCCGCGCGTTCATGGCGATGCGGCGCGCAGACGAGATCGGCGGACGGTCGCTGATGCGGGCGCTGGCGGGCTTGCGCTCGTTCGGCCGTTTCCTGGAACGCGAAGGCAAGGGCAAGGTCGGCGCACTCTCGGCGATCCGCGCGCCCAAGGTGGCAAAGAGCCTGCCGAAGCCGATCCACATGGAAGCGGCGAAACGGTTCGCCGATGCCGATGAGCGTGCCGGCGAGGAGCGCGAGACCTGGATCCTGGTGCGCGACGCCGCCGTGATGGCGCTGCTCTACGGCTCGGGCCTGCGCATCTCCGAGGCGCTGGGGCTGAAGCGCCGCGACGTGCCGAAGCCGGGCGAAGGCGACGTGCTGGTCGTGACCGGCAAGGGCAACAAGACCCGCATGGTGCCGGTGCTGCAAAATGTGCTGCAATTGATCGCGGACTATGCCGCGATCTGCCCGCATCAACTCAGCCCGACCGGACCGATGTTCGTCGGTGCACGCGGCGGACCCTTGAGCCCGCGCATCATCCAGCTCACCATGGAGCGGCTGCGCGGTGCGCTCGGCCTGCCCGACAGCGCGACGCCGCATGCGTTGCGGCACTCCTTCGCCACCCATCTGCTGAGCCGCGGCGGCGACCTGCGCGCGATCCAGGAATTGCTCGGCCACGCGTCGCTGTCGACCACGCAGATCTACACCGGCATCGACAGCGAGCGCCTGCTCGAAGTCTATCGCTCCGCGCACCCGCGCGGCTGAGCGGCCGGATCCGGGTCCAGATGAGACGCCGGATTTGGCTCGCCGTCATGCTGCGTTCATCTTCATACGGCTAACCACAAACTGCGGCCCCTTGCCTTGTGCATCGCATTCGGCAATCGTGGCACAGTCTCATCGGAGGGGAATCATGAGCGCACAAGAAAGTATGGAGCACGCGGAGCATGCCGAGCATGCGTCGGGCGAGAACAAGAAGATCGCGCTCCTGATCGCCGTGATCGCGCTCTGCCTGGCGCTGTCGGAAACCCTCGGCAAGGGTGCCCAGACCGAATCGATCAGCAAGAACGTCGAAGCCTCCAACCTCTGGGCCTTCTTCCAGGCCAAGAGCATCCGCCGCACCGCGGTGCAGACCGCGGCCGAACAGGGCAAGCTGAACCTCGCCACCACCACCGACGAGGCGGCCAAGGCTGCCCTGCAGAAGCAGATCGACGACTGGCTCAAGACCGCGGCACGCTATCGCTCGGAGCCGGACACCGGCGAGGGTTCAGAACAACTCTCCGAACGCGCCAAGCACGCAGAGCATGAGCGCGATGAGGCCACCGCGAAATATCATCACTTCGAGCTTGCTTCCGCCGCCTTCCAGATCGCCATCGTGCTGGCGTCCGCGACCATCATCACCGGCATCGCCGCGCTCGTCTGGGTGTCGGGTCTGGTGACACTGGCCGGCGTCGCGATGACCGTGCTCGGCCTGTTCCAGCCGCATTTGCTGCATCTGCATTGAGGCCGCGGCTGGCACCCTACTATCCCCCCGTCATCCTGAGGAGCGCGCTCTTGCGCGCGTCTCGAAGGATCGACGGGGCCACAGCGGGGCCGTGCATCCTTCGAGACGCCCGCTGCGCGGGCTCCTCAGGATGACGGGGCTAGAAGTGCCGATCAAAGAACCTTGCTGGTCTGATGCACGCTTTTGCGGAAGCGGGCGATCAGGCGCAGCGTGCGCGCGGCCCAGCCCTCGCCGTCGCCGCTGATCATCTCGCGGATGCGCTGCTTGACCGGCTCGACCAGCGCAGTAGCCTTGGCGCGCAGCGCCATCACGAAATTATAGAGCGCCTCGAACCAGGGCATCTCCAAAAGCTTCGACCGTGTCACGTCGAACACGAAGGCCGTGACGCCGACGCCGAGGAATTTGGCAAACAGGATCAGCGAGACTGCGCTGAACCAATATTGGTTCGCCAGCAGCCAGAGCCCGACCAGCTTGAGCGGAAACAGCGGGATCAGCGGCACGACGAAGACGATCAGCGTCATCGCCGGCGACAGCGAATCGACCTGGTCGGCCAGCCATTGCTTGAGCGCACGGAGCGGGATCCAGGCGACCACCCGGGCCACGATCGGCTCGAGGTGGTCCCACAGCCAGGCCTCGATCAGGAAGATGATCGCAAGCAGGACCCAGAACGGCTGAAGCAGGCGGCGCAACATCCCTGTGATCCTAAAGCGCGATGAGACCGAGTTGAATCAACGCGCTTCAGCTCCTTGTTTGAGCATGATCTTCTCGGAAAACCGCTTCACACTTTTCCGGACCATGCTCCAGCCCGGCTCGCGCCGGACGTTCGATCATCACATATGGATGGCGCGCTTGCCCACCGCAAGCGCAGCTTCCTTGATCGCCTCGGAGCGGGTCGGATGTGCGTGGCAGGTCCGCGCCAGATCCTCGGCCGAACCGCCGAATTCCATCAGAACGCAGGCTTCATGGATCATTTCACCGGCCTCGATGCCGACGATGTGGACGCCGAGCACCCGGTCCGTCTTCGCATCTGCGAGAACCTTCACGAAGCCGTCGGTGGTCTGATTGACCTTGGAGCGGCCGTTCGCGGTGAACGGGAATTTGCCGACGGTATAGGCGACGCCGGCCTGCTTGAGGTCTTCCTCGGTCTTGCCGACCGACGACACTTCCGGCGTGGTATACACAACACCTGGAATGACGTCGTAGTTCACATGGCCGGCCTGGCCGGCGATGATCTCGGCGCAGGCAACGCCCTCGTCTTCCGCCTTGTGCGCAAGCATCGGCCCGGCGACGACGTCGCCGATCGCGTAGATGCCCTTCACATTGGTCGAGAAGTGCGCGTCGATCTCGACACGGCCGCGATTATCGAGCGCAACGCCGGCGTCCTTCAGCCCGAGGCCCTCGGTGTAGGGCACGCGGCCGATGCACACGAGCACGACGTCGGCCTCGATGGTCTCCGCAGCGCCGCCAGCGGCCGGTTCGACCTTGGCCTGCAGCGTCTTGCCCGAGGTGTCGACCGCGGTGACCTTGGTGCCGAGCTTGAAGACAAAGCCCTGCTTCTCCAGCATGCGCTGGAATTGTTTTGCCACTTCGCCGTCCATGCCAGGCAGGATGCGGTCGAGGAATTCCACGACCATGACATCCGCCCCGAGGCGGCGCCAGACCGAGCCGAGTTCGAGCCCAATCACGCCGGCGCCGATGATCAGCAGTTTCTCCGGCACCTTCTCCAGCGACAGCGCGCCGGTCGACGACACGATGCGCTTCTCGTCGATCTCGATGCCCTTCAGCCGCGCGATGTCGGAGCCGGTGGCGATCACGATGTTCTTGGTCTCGACGGTCTCGGACTTGCCGTCACTGGTGACCTCGACCTTACCCGCACCGAGGATCTTGCCGGTGCCCTTGAGCACGTCGATCTTGTTCTTCTTCATCAGGAATTCGACGCCCTTGACGTTGCCGTCGATGCCCTGCTGCTTGAAGTTCATCATCGCGGGCAGATCGAGCTTCGGCGCCGGGACGCTGACGCCCATCTTGGCGAAGGAGTGCCCCGCTTCCTCGAACATCTCGGAAGCGTGCAGCAGCGCCTTCGACGGCATGCAGCCGACATTGAGGCAGGTGCCGCCCAGCGTCGCATTCTTCTCGACGACGGCAACCTTCATGCCGAGTTGCGCCGCGCGGATCGCGCAGACATAACCGCCGGGGCCAGTGCCGATGACGACGAGATCGTAAGAAGCCATGATGGAAGGTCCTGTAGCTAACTCTGTGACAATAAGGCGGGTCCGATCTGATCGGCAGATCGGGACCCGCGTCGGATTTATGTTTTAGCGGCCGCCCGACACGTCGAGGATCGCGCTGGTGACGTAGGACGCCTCGTCCGAGATCAGCCAGACGATGGCGTTGGCGATTTCATCCGCGGTGCCGACACGCTTCATCGGCACCATATGGGCGAGCCGATGCGCGCGATCGGGCTCACCGCCCGCGGCATGGATGTCGGTGTCGATCAGTCCGGGCCGGATGCCGGCGACGCGGATGCCTTCACCCGCGACCTCGTAGCCGAGGCCGACGGTGAAGGAATCGATCGCGCCCTTGGAGGCGGCATAGTCGACATAGGTGTTGGGCGCGCCGAGCTTCGCCGCGACCGAGGACAGGTTGACGATGACGCCGCCCTTGCCGCCGTGCTTGGTCGACATCCGCTTCACCGCCTCGCGCGCGCACAGGATGCTGCCGGTGACGTTGACCGACATCATCTGCTGGATGCGCTCGGCGGACATCTCGTCGACGCGCACACCGCTCTTGCCGACGATGCCGGCATTGTTGACGAGCGCACCGAGCGTGCCGAAGCCATCCGCCGCCTTGAACAGCGCCAGGATGTCCTGCTCGCTGCCGACGTCGCACTTCACCGCGATCGCCTTGCCGTTCCTGGCCTCGATCGCGGTGACGACCTCATTGGCCGCAGCCTGGTTCGTGGCGTAGCCGACGACGACGCGATAGCCGCGCGCGGCAGCTGCAAGCGCGGTGGCGCGGCCGATGCCGCGGCTGCCGCCGGTGATGACAACGACCTTGTCCGTCACGTTGATCCCCAAAGGTAAGCACCCAACGAATCGCGGCGCCCGATCCGATCGGACGCCGCGCGCGATATGACCTTAGAGGTCCAGCACCAGGCGGGCCGGATCCTCCAGGCTCTCCTTGACGCGCACCAGGAAGGTGACCGCTTCCTTGCCGTCGATGACGCGGTGATCGTAGGACAGCGCCAGATACATCATCGGGCGGACCTCGATCTTGCCGCCGACCACCATCGGCCGCTCCTGGATCTTGTGCATGCCGAGGATGCCGGACTGCGGCGCGTTCAGGATCGGCGTCGACATCAGCGAGCCGTAGATGCCGCCATTGGTGATGGTGAAGGTGCCGCCCTGCATCTCGTCGATCTTGAGCTGGCCGTCGCGGGCACGGCGGCCGTAGTCGGCGATCGACTTCTCGATTTCGGCGATCGACTTGTGGTCGCAGTCGCGCACCACAGGCACCACCAGGCCGCGGTCGGTGCCGACAGCAACGCCGATGTGGTAGTAGTTCTTGTAGATCAGGTCGGAGCCGTCGATCTCGGCGTTGACCGCCGGAATATCCTTCAGCCCCTGCACCACCGCCTTGGTGAAGAAGCCCATGAAGCCGAGCTTCGAGCCGTGCTTCTTCTCGAACGTGTCCTTGTAGAGGGCGCGCAGCTTCATCACCTCGGTCATGTCGACCTCGTTGAAGGTGGTCAGCATCGCGGCGGTGTTCTGCACGTCCTTGAGTCGGCGCGCGATGGTCTGGCGCAGCCGGGTCATCTTCACGCGCTCCTCGCGGGCGGCGTCGTCCGCCGGCGACGGCGCACGCACCTGCACGGCGGCGGCCGGCTGGTTGACCGGGGTCGGCGCCGAGGCGGCCTTCTCGATCGCGGCCAGCATGTCGCCCTTGGTGACGCGGCCGTCCTTGCCCGAGCCCGGAACGGTGGAGGCGTCGACGCCGCTTTCGGCGGAGAGCTTGCGCACCGAGGGCGCGAGCGGCGCATCCGCCGGCGGCACCTTGGGTGCGGCAGGCGCCGCTGCGGGAGCGGCGGCTGCGGCAGCGGGCTTGGCCGCGGCGACGGCACCGTCATTGATCTGGCCGAGCAACGCGCCGACGGCGACGGTCTCGCCGTCCTTGGCGATGATCTCGCCGAGGGTGCCGGCGACCGGCGCGGGCACCTCGATGGTGACCTTGTCGGTTTCCAGCTCCACCAACGGCTCGTCCACCGCAACGGCCTCACCGGCCTTCTTGAACCAGCGGCCGATCGTGGCCTCGGTTACGGATTCGCCGAGCGTTGGAACGCGAATTTCAGTCATGGTCTTTTCCTCGATAACCCTGCGGTCGCAAAATTTTTCCGGCCACCATCCGCCAAAGCGAACGACCCGGTACTCCGTGACGACAGCGCTTGTGCTGGATGACGCGGGATACCGGATGCCCCGCTCCAGTGCGCAATTGCGCACAAGGCGGGGCATGGTGTTGGTGAAGGTCGTTAGTTCAGTGCGTCGTCGAGCAGCGCCTTGAGCTGCGCGAGATGTTTCGACATCAACCCGGTGGCGGTCGCCGCCGATGCCGGACGGCCGGCATAGCGCGGACGCTTGTTGGCTGCGTGGACCTGGTTCAGCACCCACTCGAGATAGGGCTCGATGAAGTGCCAGGAGCCCATGTTGCGCGGCTCTTCCTGGCACCAGACCATCTCGGCATTCTTGAAGCGGCCGAACTCCTGGACCAGCGCCTTGAGCGGCACCGGATAGAGCTGCTCGATGCGCATCAGATAGATGTCGTCGATGCCGCGCTTCTCGCGCTCCTCGTACAGGTCGTAATAGACCTTGCCGGAGCACAGCACGACGCGACGGATCTTGTCGTCCGGCACCAGCTTGATCTTCTCGTCCTGCAGCATCTGCGCGTCATCGTACAGGATGCGATGGAAGGTCGCGTTCTTGCCGAGCTCGTCGAGCCGCGACACGGCGCGCTTGTGGCGCAGCAGCGACTTCGGCGTCATCAGGATCAGCGGCTTGCGGATCTCGCGATGCAGCTGGCGCCGCAACACGTGGAAGTAGTTCGCCGGCGTGGTCGGATTGACCACCTGCATGTTGTCCTCGGCGCACATCTGCAGATAACGCTCGAGGCGCGCGGAGGAGTGCTCCGGTCCCTGCCCTTCATAGCCGTGCGGCAGCAGGCAGACGAGGCCCGACATGCGCAGCCATTTGCGTTCGCCCGAGGAGATGAACTGGTCGAACACGACCTGGGCGCCGTTGGCGAAGTCGCCGAACTGCGCTTCCCAGAGCGCCAGCGCATTCGGCTCGGCCAGCGAGTAGCCGTATTCGAAGCCGAGCACGGCCTCTTCCGACAGCAGCGAGTTGATCACCTCGTAATGGCCGGTGTCTTCGCCGCCGAGATGGTTGAACGGCGTGTAGCGGCTCTCGTCCTCCTGGTCGATCAGCACCGAATGGCGCTGCGAGAAGGTGCCGCGCTCGGAATCCTGGCCGGACAGCCGCACGTGATGGCCTTCCTGCAGCAGCGTGCAGAACGCCAGTGCCTCGCCGGTCGCCCAGTCGATCCCTTCGCCGGTATCGATGGCCTTGGCACGATTGTCGAGGAAGCGCTGGATCGTTCGGTGAACCCGGAAACCGTCCGGCACCTTGGTGATCTTGCGGCCGATCTCCTTGAGCACGGCGACATCGACGCCGGTGACGCCGCGGCGGGCGTCTTCTTCCTGATCGGCCGACTTGAAGCCTGCCCATTTGCCGTCGAGCCAGTCGGCCTTGTTCGGCTTGTAGCCCGAGCCGGCCTCGAGCTCGGCATCGAGCCGCGCGCGCCAGTCGGCCTTGGCCTTCTCGACCTCACCTTCGGTGAGCACGCCATCGGCGACCAGCCGCTTGGCGTAGATCTCCAGCGTCGTCGGGTGCGAGGCGATCTTCTTGTACATCACCGGCTGGGTGAAGGCCGGCTCGTCGCCCTCATTGTGGCCGTGGCGCCGGTAGCAGAACATGTCGATGACGACCGGCTTGTGGAATTTCTGCCGGAACTCGATCGCGACCTTGGCGGCGAACACCACGCTTCCGGATCGTCGCCGTTCACGTGGAAGATCGGCGCATCGATCATCTTCGCGACGTCGGACGGATAGGGCGACGAGCGCGAGTAGCGCGGATAGGTGGTGAAGCCGATCTGGTTGTTGACGATGAAGTGCAGCGAGCCGCCGGTGCGGTAGCCCTTCAGGTCGGACAGGCTGAAGCATTCCGCCACCACGCCCTGGCCCGCGAACGCCGCGTCACCGTGCATCAGCAGCGGCAGCACCGAGATGCGCATGTCCGGCGGATCGCCGTGCTGGTCCTGCTTGGCGCGCACCTTGCCCATCACGACGGGATCGACGATCTCGAGATGCGACGGATTTGCGGTCAGCGACAGATGGATGTTGTTGCCGTCGAACTCGCGGTCCGAGGAGGCGCCGAGGTGATACTTGACGTCGCCGGAGCCTTCGACCGAGTCCGGGTTGGCCGAACCGCCCTTGAATTCATGGAACAGCGCGCGGTGCGGCTTGCCCATCACCTGGGTCAGCACGTTGAGGCGGCCGCGATGCGGCATGCCGAACACGATCTCCTTCACGCCGAGATTGCCGCCGCGCTTGATGATCTGCTCGAGCGCCGGGATCAGCGATTCACCGCCGTCGAGGCCGAAGCGCTTGGTGCCGGTGAACTTGGTATCGCAGAACTTCTCGAAGCCGTCGGCCTCGATCAGCTTGTTGAGGATCGCGCGGCGTCCCTCCGGCGTGAAGCTGATCTCCTTGTCCGGACCCTCGATGCGCTCCTGGATCCACGCCTTCTGCGCGGCGTTGGAGATGTGCATGAACTCGACGCCGAGCGTCTGGCAGTAGGTGCGCTCGCAGATCTGAACGATCTCGCGCAGCGTGCCGTATTCGAGGCCGAGCACGTGATCGAGGAAGATCTTGCGATCGAAGTCGGCCTCGGAGAAGCCGTAGGAGCGCGGATCGAGTTCCTCGCGGTCGCGCGGCGCCTCGATGCCGAGCGGATCGAGCTTGGCGTGGAAATGGCCGCGCATGCGGTAGGCGCGGATCAGCATCAGTGCGCGAACCGAATCGCGGGTGGCCTGATGGACGTCGGCGTCGGAGAGCGCGGCGCCCTTGGCCTGCGCCTTGGCCGCGAGCTTGCTGCCGACCGCCTTCTCGACCTGGGCCCAGTTGCCGTCGAGCGCCGAGGTCAGCTCGTCGCGCGGCGTCACCGGCCAGTTGGCCCGGCCCCACGAGGCGCCTTCGGCGTTCTTCTGCACGTCGGCCGGGGCGTCCTTCAGGCTCTTGAAGAAATCCTGCCATTCGGCGTCGACCGACGACGGGTCCTGCTCGTAGCGAGCATAGAGGTCGTCGATATAGGCGGCGTTGGTGCCTTGCAGGAATGAGGAGAGAGCAAAAGCGGCGTTCGCGTCTTGGCGAGACATGAGGCAGTCCTGGTGATTTTTTCGGTTCGCGCGTAGGAGACGGCGCAAGTGCCGGTCTGGGAAGAGCGCCGGCTGGATGGATATCCTTTACCCTATCTAGGTCGGATATTCCTGCCTAAAAGAACTAAAGAATGAATCAATTTTCATATCTTATTGATCTGCGTTCTGACCGCAAAACGCATGAAAAAGGCGGGTTCCCCAAGGAGAACCCGCCCGAAATCGCGCCAGCCGAAGGGAACCTCGCCGGGCGGCGATTACTTCAGCATCTCGGCGAGCGTGTGCCCGAGCCGCGCCGGAGACGGCGACACCCTGATGCCGGCGGCTTCCATCGCCGCGGTCTTGGAACCGGCGTCGCCCTTGCCGCCGGAGATGATCGCTCCGGCATGGCCCATGCGGCGGCCGGGAGGTGCGGTAACACCGGCGATAAAGCCGACCATCGGCTTCTTGCGGCCGCGCTTGGCTTCATCCTTGAGGAACTGGGCGGCGTCTTCCTCGGCGGAACCGCCGATCTCGCCGATCATGACGATCGACTTGGTCTTCTCGTCGGCCAGGAACATCTCCAGCACGTCGATGAACTCGGTGCCCTTGACCGGGTCGCCGCCGATGCCGACCGCGGTGGTCTGGCCGAGGCCCTCCTGGGTGGTCTGGAACACCGCTTCATAGGTCAGGGTGCCGGAGCGGGAGACGATGCCGACCGAGCCGGGCTTGAAGATGTTGGCCGGCATGATGCCGATCTTGCACTCGCCGGCGGTCATCACGCCGGGGCAGTTCGGCCCGATCAGCCGCGACTTCGAACCCGACAGCGAGCGCTTCACGCGCACCATGTCGAGCACCGGAATGCCCTCGGTGATGCAGACGATCAACGGGATCTCGGCATCGATCGCCTCGCAGATCGCATCTGCCGCGCCCGGCGGCGGGACATAGACCACGCTGGCGTCGGCGCCGGTCTTCTCGCGCGCTTCGGCGACGGTGTCGAACACCGGCAGGTTGAGATGGGTCGAGCCGCCTTTGCCCGGCGCCACGCCGCCGACCATCTTGGTGCCGTAAGCGATCGCCGCTTCCGAATGGAACGTGCCGTTCTTGCCGGTGAAGCCTGGCAGATGACCTTGGTGTTCTTGTCGATCAGAATGGACATGGTTCGAGATGCTTTCGCGAGACAGCGGTGAAGGGTTTAGTGGATACGCCGGTACACGCCGGTGAGCACATCGGCCCACCCTTCCGCGTCAGGCGAGAACTGGATCTTCATGGTGTAGGTGTTGTCGTCGACGACCTCGTAGACGTGACGGGCATTGCCGCGCAGCGAGCCGCGCACCAGGATCAGCGACTTGCCCGCCCAGCCGCCGGAGGCGCGACGGCGGGTAGTAGCCGAGCGAATCGTGCCAGAACAATTTGTAGGCGCGATCGTCGCGGTCGTAGGTGAAGACGCCGTGGGTGGCGAAGCTTTCCTTGCCGTCGCGGGTCTGCACGCTGTCCTGGATCAGGTAGAAGCCGTTGAGCGCAATGCGCGCAACGACATGCGAGGTGGCTGGACCGCCGGCGGTCCAGCGCGACGGAAAGACCATCTCTTCGCCGTTCCACTCGCCCGCGAAAGCCGCGAGCTTGCGGTGTTCGTCCAGCGGGGTCGGAGCGTCGAGATGATCGGCCATCGTTAGCCTCCCTTGACGGCTTTCACGATCTTCTGTGCGGCGTCATCGAGATTGTCGGCCGGCAGCACGTTGAGACCGCTGTCGCGGATGATCTTCTTGCCCTGCTCGACATTGGTGCCTTCGAGGCGCACCACCAGTGGCACCTTGAGGCCGACCTGCTTCACCGCGGCGACCACGCCCTCGGCGATCACGTCGCACTTCATGATGCCGCCGAAGATGTTGACCAGGATGCCCTTCACGTTCGGATCGGCGGTGATGATCTTGAACGCGGCCGCGACCTTCTCGACGCTGGCGCCGCCGCCGACATCGAGGAAGTTCGCCGGCTCCATGCCGTACAGCTTGATGATGTCCATCGTCGCCATGGCGAGGCCGGCGCCGTTGACCATGCAGCCGATCGTGCCGTCGAGCGCGACGTAGTTGAGATCGTATTTCGACGCCTCGATCTCCTTGGCGTCTTCCTCGGTCTCGTCGCGCAGCGCGACCACGTCCGGATGACGGTAGAGCGCGTTGCTGTCGAACGACACCTTGGCGTCGAGCACGCGGAGCTGGCCCAGCTTGGTGACAACCAGCGGGTTGATCTCGAGCATCGCCATGTCCTTGGCGGCGAACGCCGTGTAGAGCTGGGCCGTCAGCTTCTCGGCCTGCTTGGCGAGATCGCCCTTCAGCTTCAGCGCCTCAGCCACCGTGCGGCCGTGATGCGGCATGATGCCGGTGGCGGGATCGACCGAGAAGGAGACGATCTTTTCGGGAGTCGAATGGGCGACCTCTTCGATATTCACGCCGCCTTCGGTCGACACCACGAAGGAGATTTCCGAGGTCTCGCGATTGACCAGGATCGAGAGGTAGAACTCCTTGTCGATGTCGGAGCCTTCCTCGATGTAGAGGCGGTTGACCTGCTTGCCGTGCGGGCCGGTCTGCACCGTGACCAGCGTCGCGCCGAGCATCTGCTTGGCGAACTCGCCGACCTCGGCGACCGACTTGGCGATGCGGACGCCGCCCTTGTCGCCGGCGGATGCTTCCTTGAACTTGCCCTTGCCGCGGCCGCCGGCGTGGATCTGGCTCTTCACCACCCAGATCGGGCCGGGGAGCTGCTTGGCCGCCGCGTCGGCTTCTTCCGGCTTCAGCACCGGAACGCCGCGCGAGATCGGCACGCCGAATTCATGCAGCAGAGCCTTGGCCTGGTATTCGTGGATATTCATGGAAAGACGCTCCCAAACCCTCGTGCGGCGAACTTAACGTCAGCCCTGACACTGGCATACCATATACCAAGGCTCGCGCAACTACAAAATCCGCCAGAATTTCATCATCTTGCACCCGACAGGCGATTGGAATCGCCTATCGGGTCATTGCCGATTGAGATTACTTGCCGAGCAGATCGGGCGCGATCTTCTTGCAGGCGTCGACCAGGCCCTGCACCGCGCCGACCGACTTGTCGAACGCTTCGCGGTCCTTGCCGGCGAGCTCGATCTCGACCACGCGCTCGACACCCTTGGAGCCGATCACGGTGGGCACGCCGACATACATGTCCTTCACGCCGTACTCGCCGTTGAGATAGGCCGCGCAGGGCAGCACGCGCTTCTTGTCCTTCAGATAGCTCTCGGCCATCGCGATCGCGGAAGCGGCCGGCGCGTAGAACGCGGAGCCGGTCTTGAGCAGGTTGACGATCTCGGCGCCGCCATTGCGGGTGCGATCGACGATCTCGTCGATGCGCGCCTGCGAGGTCCAGCCCATCTTGACGAGGTCGGGCAGCGGAATGCCTGCAACGGTCGAGTAGCGGGTCAGCGGCACCATGGTGTCGCCATGGCCGCCGAGAACGAAGGCGGTGACGTCTTCGACCGAGACGTTGAATTCATCGGCCAGGAAGTAGCGGAAGCGCGCGGAGTCGAGCACGCCGGCCATGCCGACCACCTTCTTGTGCGGCAGGCCGGAGGCCTTCTGCAGCGCCCACACCATCGCGTCCAGCGGGTTGGTGATACAGATGACGAAGGCGTCGGGCGCGTACTTCTTGATGCCGGCGCCGACCTGCTCCATGACCTTGAGGTTGATGGAGAGGAGATCATCGCGGCTCATGCCCGGCTTGCGCGGCACGCCCGCGGTGACGATGCAGACCTTGGCGCCGTCGAGCGCTTCATAGGAATTGGCGCCGACCAGGTTGGAGTCGAAGCCGTCGACCGGCGACGACTGCGCGATGTCGAGCGCTTTGCCCTGCGGCACGCCCTCGGCGATATCGAACAGCACGACGTCTCCGAGTTCCTTGAGGCCAACGAGGTGCGCCAGCGTTCCGCCGATCTGTCCGGAGCCAATCAGTGCAATCTTGTCGCGTGCCATGGGAAATCAGTCCTTTGAACTGGATGCAGGAGGGAGGGAAGTCGGTTGCAAGGGTGGTTATCCCTTTCGAATGATCCATTCAAGTCAGGGCCTGCCCGATTGCGGGCCCTGCCTGCAATTCGGTCAGGCATGCCAGCAACGTCCGCCCGGAGACACGAAAAGTTGCTCCGAACCGGGCCGCGGGCAAGAGCAAATTTCGAGACCAAATTTCAGGGCTGAATGTCAGGTCTCGACCAGTCCGGTCGTCGAACCGCTCGCCGACGAATCCTTCCGGCCGTGCGGCAAAGCCAGGTAGGATTCCGAGCTCATCTCGATCAGGCGCGAAGCGGTGCGCTTGAACTCCATCGCCTCGACGCCTTCCTCGGCAAGGTACAGCGACACCGGATCGGCCTCGGCGGAGGCCATCAACTTCACGGCATTGTCATAGAGCGTGTCGATCAGCGAGATGAAGCGCTTGGCCGCGTTGCGCTCGGCGTAATCCATCACCGGAATGTGGTCGATCAGGATCGTGTGGTAGTCGTGCGCAAGCCTCAGATAATCGGACGCGGCAAGCGGCTTCTCGCAGAGGTCCATGAAGCTGAAGCGCGCGACGCCGTGCGCCGAGCACGGCACGTTCAGGATGCGTCCCTTGATCGGAATGAGGCGCGCCTTGCACGGCGCATTGCCGGTCATCTTGCGCCAGGCCGCGTTGAGCGCGGCATCGGCCGCGTCATCCGCGGGCACCAGCCACATCTTCACGCCGACGAGTTTCTCCAGCCGGAAGTCGGTGCGCGCATCGAGCCGCAGCACGTCCATGTGGTCTGATATCTGCGCGATGAACGGCAGGAACAGTGCGCGATTGAGACCGCCCTTGTAGAGATCGTCGGGCGCGACGTTCGAGGTCGCGACCACGACGGTGCCGAGCTCGAACAGCTTTGCGAACAGCCGCCCGAGGATCATCGCGTCGGCGATGTCGGTGACGTGGAATTCGTCGAAGCAGAGCAGCCAGGCTTCGTCGAAGATCGCCTGCGCGGTGAGCGCGATCACGTCGCCGTCCGCGATCTCGCCGCGCGCGATCTGCTGGCGGAAGCCGTAGATGCGCTCATGCGCCTCGGCCATGAATTCGTGGAAATGCGCGCGGCGCTTGTGCTCGACCGGGCTCTGCTGGAAGAACAGGTCCATCAGCATGGTCTTGCCGCGGCCGACCTCGCCATGGACGTAGAGCCCGCGCGGCAGCTTGTCGTCCTTGTCGCCGCCGAACAGCCGCCCGAACAGACCCTGCTTGCGCTGCGGCTTGTAGCTCGCGAGCCGCTCCTCCAGCGCGCTGAACGCATCGGCGGCGACGGCCTGCGCGGGATCAGCCTCGATCGCGCCGGAGGCGACCAGGGATTTGTAGTGTTCTAGGAACGAACTAGGCGAGGTGGACAGCATGAGCCCACCTTACGGCCCTAGTGCGCGGCAAATTGCAAGCCGTGAATTGTGCCAATGGGCATGCAGCAGGTATGCAAGCGCAAACCCTTGCATACCACGGCCGACCGCACGCGCCTCGCCGGCGCCACAAACCGCGATCTCAGGAAACCCTACGCGCAGAGCTCGTAGGAATCCTCGACCACGTAGGGGCCGCCGCCTGTCGACGCGCGCGACGAGAACAGCACGAAGCGGTCCGCCAGGAAGGTGCGGCTCGGGAAGTAGCCGCGCACGGACAGATAGTCCGCGACGTCCTGGCTCGACGCGTCGTGCAAACGCGCGAGCGTGACATGTGGCGTGAATTTCCTGCCCTCGGGATCGAGCCCCATCCGCTGCATCATCCGCTCGAGCTCGGCCTGCAGTTCGATCAGCGGCCGGCTCGGCTCGACGGCGGCAACCACCGCGCGCGGCTTGCGTCCGCCGAAGCTCGACAGGCCCTGCAATTTGACCTCGAACGGTTTGCGGTTCACCCGAAACAGCATCGTCGCGATCTCGTTGGCCCAGAGGCCATCGATATCGCCGATGAAGCGCAGGGTGACGTGATAATTTTCGGGATCGATCCAGCGTGCGCCGGGAAGGCCGCCACGCAAATTGGAGAGGGATTGGCCGATATCGGCCGGAATTTCCAGACCAGTGAACAGACGCGGCATCGCTATAATCCTCGATGCTGGCGCGGGTTTTGGGAGCCCGCACCCTGTAACAAGCCCGGCGACGAATCACCGATGCCTATTTGTACCCGAGATATGTGACTCTGCGAAGCATGAGGCGTTAACAGCTCGTAAACCTACGGACGCAACGCCGCGCGCTGCCTGCGTTTCAACTGCGTTGCCCTGATAATGCGCCGAGAAATGCCTCCACCGTGGGCAGGATATTCTTCACGAGGATGTCCACACCTTCTGCCGTCGGATGCATTCCGTCGGCCTGATTGATCTTCGGATTAGCAGCAACGCCATCGAGGAAGAACGGATAGAGCGGCACGCCAAGCGATTTCGACAGATCCGGATAGATCGCGTTGAACTTCGCCGCATACTCACTGCCATAGTTCGGTGGCGCGAGCATGCCGCACAAGAGCACCGCGATCTTGCGCGCCTGCAACTTTGTGATGATGTCGGAGAGCGCGGCGCGCGTCACCGCGGGGTCGATGCCGCGCAAGGCATCGTTGGCGCCGAGCTCGACAATCACGGCATCGGTTCCGTCGGCCACCGACCAGTCGAGCCGCTCGCGGCCGCCCGAGGCGGTGTCGCCGGACACCCCGGCATTGGTCATGCCGACCTTTATCCCCTTGGCTTCCAAGGCTTTTTGCAGCCGGACCGGAAATGCCGCCTCGGCCGGAAGGCCGTACCCGGCGCTCAGGGAATCGCCCAGAACCACCATTTTGATCGGTTTCGCGGAAGCTTTCCCCTGGTCTGGCGTCTGCGCGCTCGCCGCCGTCATCAAGCCCATAAGCAACACGAGTATGTGCACGAAGATTCTCAACCGGGCCTCGACCGCAGCGGCGGAAGTGCCATATGACCGAACCATGGACAGTCTCATCGAATCCTCTTCACTGACCGACGTCGAGCCGGACACCATTGCCGTCAGGAACGTCAATCTCTCGCTCGGCACCGGCGCGGCACGGGTTCATATCCTCAAAGATATCAGCCTTCGTGTGGCAGCGGGTGAGGCCATCGGCCTGATCGGCCCGTCGGGCTCGGGCAAGTCGACCTTGCTGATGGTGATGGCGGGGCTTGAACGTCCTGACAGCGGTGAAGTGGTTGTCGACGGCACCTCGTTCAATGCCCTCGATGAAGATGCGCTGGCGCGCTTCCGCGGCCGCCAGGTCGGCATCGTCTTCCAGTCGTTCCATCTGATCCCGACCATGACCGCGCTGGAGAACGTCGCGGTGCCGCTCGAGCTCGCCGGCAATCCCGATGCCGCCGCGCGCGCCGCGCAGGAGCTGCAATCGGTCGGTCTCGGCGAACGGCTGCATCACTATCCGACGCAACTGTCCGGCGGCGAGCAGCAGCGCGTCGCGATCGCACGCGCACTCGCGCCCGATCCGGCGATCCTGGTCGCCGACGAGCCGACCGGAAATCTCGACGAGACGACGGGAAAGCAGATCGTCGATTTGCTGTTCACCAAGCACGCCGAGCGCGGCATGACCTTGGTGCTGGTGACTCACGACCTCGCGCTCGCGCAGCGCTGCGACCGCGTGGTGCGGCTGCGCTCCGGCCGCATCGACGGACAATCCCCGACATGAGCATTGCGTCCGAAGTCGCGGTGCAGGTCCGTACCCAGGGCCGTGCGTCGTCGCTTGCCTTCCGTTACGCGCTGCGCGAACTGCGCGGCGGCCTGCGCGGCTTCTACGTGTTCATCGCCTGCATCGCGCTCGGCGTGATGGCAATTGCCGGCGTCGGCTCGGTCGCGGCGAGCCTCGGCGACGGGCTGTCGCGCGAGGGCCGCACGCTGCTCGGCGGCGACGTCGCGTTCTCGCTGATCTCGCGCGAGGCCAAGCCCGACGAGGTCGCCTATCTGCGCACCCGCGGCGAGGTTTCGGTTGCGGCCACGCTGCGCGCGATGGCCCGCAGCGGCGACGGCAAGCTGGCGCTGGTCGAGCTCAAGGCGGTCGACGGCAAATATCCGATGCTCGGCGAGCTGACGCTCGAGCCCAGCATGCCGATCGCCGATCTGCTCACTGAGCGCGACGGCGTTTTTGGCGCGGCTGCCGACTCGACCTTGCTGGCGCGGCTCGACCTGAAGCTCGGCGACCGCGTCACCATCGGCAGCGCGACCTACCAGATCCGCAGCGTGGTGGCGGCCGAGCCCGACAAGCTCGCCGGCGGCGTCGGCCTCGGCCCGCGCTTCCTGATCAGCGAAGCCAGCCTGCGCGCCACCGACCTGTTGCAGCCCGGCAGCCTGGTGCGCTGGATCTACCGGGTGAAGCTGCCCGACGGCGCCAACGACGATCGCGCCACCACCGCCTTGATCGACGGCGCGCGCGCCGCGGCGCCGGAGGCCGGCTGGGAGGTCCGCAGCCGCAGCAACGCCTCGCCGCAGCTCGAGCGCACCATCAACCGCTTCACCCAGTTCCTGACCCTCGTTGGTCTTGCCGCGCTCCTGGTCGGCGGTGTCGGCGTCGCCAATGCGGTGAAGAGCCATATCGACCGCCGCCGCGACGTCATCGCCTCGTTCAAGGCGCTCGGCGCCACCGGCCGCGACGTCTTCACGATCTACTGCACGCAGGTGGTGGTGCTGGCCGGGATCGGCTCGGTGATCGGCCTCGTGCTCGGCGCCGCGCTGCCGTTCGTCATCGTCGGCCTGTTCGGCAAGCTGCTGCCGCTGCCGGTGGTGCCCGCCCTGCATCCCGACGAGCTCGCGCTCTCCTTCATCTATGGCCAGCTCACGGCGCTGGCGTTCGGGCTGTGGCCGCTCGGCCGGGTCCACGACGTGCCGGTCGCGGCGCTATTCCGCGAGACCGTCGCCAGCGAGTGGCACCGCCCGCGCTGGAGCTATCTCGCGCTGATGGCCGTGGTGGTCGCGCTGCTGATCGGCGTTGCGATCGGGCTTGCCTATGACAAGCGGGTCGCCACCGTGTTCGTCGTCGCCTCGATCGCGGTGTTCCTGCTGCTACGCGGGATCGCCGAGATCCTGATGGCGGTGGCGCGCCGGCTGCCGCGCAGCCGCATGACCATGCTGCGGCTCGCCATCGCCAACATCCACCGGCCGGGCGCGCTGACGCCGTCGGTCGTGCTGTCGCTCGGCCTTGGGCTCGCCGTGCTCGTCACTATCACCCAGATCGACGGCAATCTGCGCCGGCAATTCCTGGCCGCATTGCCGGAACGGGCGCCGTCGTTCTTCTTCATCGACATCCCCTCCACCGAGGCCGATCGCTTCAATGCCTTCCTGGCCCAGATCGCCGCCGGCTCGACCGTCGAGGACGTGCCGATGCTGCGCGGGCGCATCGTCGCCGCGCACGGCGTCAAGGCCGACCAGCTCAAGCCGTCGGTCGATTCCGAGTGGGTGCTGCAGAGCGACCGCGGCCTGACCTATACCGGTGAAATTCCCAAGGGCTCGAAGATCGTCGAGGGCGAATGGTGGGGCCCGGACTACAGCGGACCGCCGCTGGTCTCGATGGAGAAGAAGATCGCCGACGGCCTGTCCCTGAAGATCGGCGACGAGATCGTGGTCAACGTGCTGGGCCGCGACGTGCCGGCGAAGATCGCCAATCTGCGCAACATCGACTGGCAGGGCCTCGGCATCAACTTCGTGCTGGTGTTCTCGCCGAACGCCTTCAAGGGCGCGCCGCACAGCCACGTCGCGACGCTGACGGAACCACATGCCAGCGCGACCCAAGCGAGCTCCAACGACGACGCGCGCATCATCAAGCAGGTCGCCGACGCATTTCCGATGGTGACCAGCGTGCGGGTCCGCGAGGCGCTGGAGACCATCGGCAGCGTCGTCAGCAACCTGGTGCTGGCGATCCGCGGCGCCAGCGCCGTGACGCTGATCTCGGCGATCCTGGTGCTGGGCGGCGCGCTCGCCGCCGGGCACCGCCACCGCGTCTATGACGCGGTGATCCTCAAGACGCTCGGTGCCACGCGGGCGCGATTGCTCGGCGCCTACGCGCTGGAGTACCTGATGATCGGCTTTGCAACCGCGATTTTCGGCGTGATCGCCGGCTCGGTCGCGGCTTGGCTGATCGTGACGCGGCTGATGACGCTGAGTTTCATCTGGCAGGCCGGCAGCGCCGCCCTGGTCGTGGCCGCCGCGCTGGTCGTCACCGTCGGATTGGGGCTGGCCGGAACGCTGCTCGCGCTGAACCAGAAGCCGGCCTCGGTGTTGCGGAATTTGTGACAATTTGTAGCGGTGGAAGCGCCGTTTTTTCCTGTCATGCTAGGCCAGAGCGACATTCGGCCGCGCGTGGAAGCTTGCGTCGGATGTGTTAATTTCCCACATACCAGTCGGGTCGGATAGTCGGTTTGAATGACACGGAATTAATGCTCCGCAAACCGAGCCATCTGAGATAGATTTATAACCGGCGCCGCAAATCCCTTGCGCTCCACCGGGACCAACCACGGGAATTCGACCATGTCGGACCTAGACCGCAACTACGCTTCTCCTTTCGGCCGGGCCGCCGGGCGCATTGACGCTGCGGCCGTCGACGCCGGTCTGCGCGCCTACATGCTGCGCATCTACAACTACATGAGCATCGGCCTCGCCATCACCGGCCTGGCCGCGCTCGGCGTCTATATGGGCGCGGTGACGACCGACCAGTCCGCCGCCGTCGCCAAGTTTGGCAATGCCTATCTGACGCAGTTCGGCTACGCGATGTTCGTGAGCCCGCTGAAGTGGCTGTTCATCCTCGCCCCCCTTGCGATGGTGTTCGTCATCTCGGCCGGCATCAACCGCCTGCAGCCTGCGACCGCCCAACTCCTGTTCTGGGTGTTCTCGGCGCTGATGGGCCTGTCGCTGTCGTCGATCTTCCTGGTGTACACGCACACCTCGATCGTGCGCGTGTTCTTCATCACCGCGGCGACGTTCGGTGCGCTGAGCCTCTACGGCTACACCACCAAGCGTGACATGAGCGGCATGGGCTCGTTCCTGTTCATGGGCCTGATCGGCATCATCATCGCGAGCCTGGTCAACCTGTTCCTGGCGAGCTCGGCGCTGCAGTTCATCGTCTCGATCGTCGGCGTGCTGGTGTTCGCCGGCCTCACCGCCTGGGACACCCAGCGGCTGAAGAACGACTACATCTACGGCTACGCCTCGCAGGGCGGCGTGATGGCAGAGCGTGCGGCAATCACTGGTGCGCTGTCGCTCTACCTGAACTTCATCAACCTGTTCACGCTGCTGCTACAGCTGCTCGGCCAGCGCGACTAAGCGCCTCGAGCAAGGCAACCGATCCAAGCCCCGGCCATGCGGCCGGGGCTTTTTCTTTGCGTCGAGCAAATTGCGACCATAGCCCGGATGGAGCGCAGCGTAATCCGGGGGCAGCGCTATCCGCAGGAACAGTCCCCCGGATTTCGCTTCGCTGCATCCGGGCTACGAGGCTACGGGCGTCGAACGACCGCGCCTACACCAGCGACAGCTTGCGGTCGATTACGAACAGCACCCGCTCGAGTTCGTGGCCGCGGCGCAGTATCAGGCCAGTCGCCGAAATCACGCTGTACATGCCCTGCTTGCGCGCCAGCCGGGGATCCTTCTCGATCCGGTAGATCGGCATTTCGGAGGCGCGCCGGAACACCGAGAACACGGCACGGTCCTTCAGGAAGTCGATCGCATAGTCGCGCCACTCGCCGTCGGCGACCATGCGGCCGTAGAGATTGAGAATGCGGTTGAGCTCAAGTCGATTGAATGTCACGCGGTTGGGCTGGGGTGTCGCGGCGGCGGGGCGCGCCGCGGCACGGCTCCCGCTCGGATCGGTGTCCTCCGAGATCAAACTCATCGAGCGCCTCCTGTCATCCCGGTGACGGCGGTTCCGAAGGCCGGTGCCCCCTGCTTCGGGATCGTCACGAGACTGACATGATCGCGCTAAGCGCGGGGGCCTGCAAGGGGCCATTCGCAACGCAACCAGGCTGAACCAGGGTCAGGCGCGACGGATTGTCCGGAAAACCGAAGAGTCACGGGAACGTTAGCGGAATCATATTGCTGCCCCACTTCCGCCCATCGCCCGCCCCGCTGCCCTGCGAAAAGAAAATCCTGCGTTGGCCCGGTCCTTTCGGTTCCGGATTCCTCAGCCCCCAGCCCCCCGGGGCCGTCGGGATCGGGCCTGTTCGCAGGGGAGTTAAATCCCAACACTGGGCCAACGAAAGTTGGTCCTTTTTGTTTTGGGGACCTGCTCAACTCCGCGCGACCGAGACGCGAGCGCAAACCCTCGGCGCCTTCCCTTCAGCACATCACTGGATGCACGCCACCGGATGCACGCTTGCCGCGGCACCAGGCGGCACGACAATACGTGCGGCCCAACGACGCGCCTGACGGCAGTTAGCGCAGCAACGCGCTAGTGAAGCGAGGTGAATGCGGCGCCGAGCATCGGGCCCGGCTTGTCGCGATTGCCGTCCTGGACATACACCGCCGCGGCATCGACGCCATCGCGCGTGATGTTCTCGAGCGGTACGGTCCAACTGCCGGACGAGCCGTTCCAGTCACCGACCTTCAGCAGATTGCGCACCACGTTGTGATAGGTAATCTCGTGGCCACGGTTCTCGCCGCGCAAGATCGAGATCGGCACCGACTTCGAGATCGAGCAGATCCAGACTTCGCCGCGCGACACGGCGGGCGACTTCGACGCCGCGACCGACACGTTGATCTGCTTGCCGGTCAGCGTCATGGTGACCGGCACCGACATCACGGTGCCGCCCTTCTCGGTGCTCTTGATGGCATCCTCGATGCTGGCGCGATCGCTGCCAATGACATGCGCGGAGCCGTTGATCACGGCCTGCGGCGTGTAGACGTCGCGATCGCCGCGCATGTGGGAATAGGCCTTCTGGCGCGCGCTGAAACGGGAATCGGCCAGCGTGTCCTTCCAGCCGAGATAGTCCCAATAGTCGATCGGCATGCTGAGCGCGATGACGTTGGGGTCCTTGGCGAGATCACCGATGATCTTGTCCGCAGGCGGACAGGACGAGCATCCCTGCGAGGTGAAGAGTTCGACGACTGCACGCGGATCGGCGTGAGCGGGGCGGATGATCGCGACGATCGCGCAGATACCGAGCGCGCTGGACCATCGCGAAATGGAATTATAGGCCATCATCGCTGTCATACTGCGAACCAGTCGTGATGATTTCCATCCGTAATTGTACGGAGCATGAAGTCTGTCCCTGAACTTGCGTGCCCCAAAACGCGAGAAAGCGGCCTTTTCATAGGCCGCCTTCTTTTTAGCCGCTACTCACTAAGCAGTGAGGCACCGATCACAAAGTCGCGTTAGAGCATGGTCCGGAAAAGTGTGAAGGGGTTTTCCCCCGCGGCAAACGCCAGGCGTTTGCGCGGAGACCATGCTCAAACAAGCGGCCTTAGGCCGCGAGTTTGCGCAGCACATAATGCAGGATGCCGCCGTTGCGATAGTAGTCGAGCTCGTCCAGCGTATCGATGCGGCAGAGCAGCGGGACATCCCGCTTGCCGCCGTCAGCGGAGACGATCTCGGCTGTCAGCGTCTGGCGCGGCTTCAGGTCGCCCTGCAGCCCGCGGATCGTGACCTTCTCGTCGCCCTTGAGGCCGAGCGCGGACCACGACGTGCCGTCCTGGAAGGTGAGCGGAAGCACACCCATGCCGACCAGGTTGGAGCGATGGATACGCTCGAAGCTCTGGCAGATCACCGCGCGCACGCCGAGCAGGCGCGTGCCCTTGGCGGCCCAGTCGCGCGACGAGCCGTTGCCGTATTCGGCGCCGGCGAACACCACCAGCGGCACGCCTTCGGCCTGATACTTCATCGCGGCGTCGTAGATCGACATCTGCTCGCCGTCGGGCCAGTGCTTGGTCAAACCGCCTTCCGGAATATTGCCGTCGGCGCCCTTCAGCATGAAGTTCTTGATGCGGATGTTGGCGAAGGTGCCGCGCATCATCACTTCATGGTTGCCGCGCCGCGTGCCGTACTGGTTGAAGTCGGCGGGACGCACCTGATGCTCGCTGAGGAACTTGCCGGCGGGCGAGGTCAGCTTGATCGAACCGGCCGGCGAGATGTGGTCGGTGGTGATCTTGTCGCCGAACATCGCGAGGATCCGCGCGTCGACCACGTCGGTGACCGGGTCGGGCTGCTTCTTCATGCCTTCGAAATAGGGCGGGTTCTGCACATAGGTCGAGCCCATGTTCCAGCGATAGGTCTCGCTTTCCGTGGTCTTGATCTTGCGCCAGTTGGTATCGCCCTTGAACACGTCGGCGTACTTCTTCTTGAAGATCGTCGCGGTGACGTACTTCTTCATGAAGGTGTTGATCTCCTTGGCGGTCGGCCAGATATCCCGGAGGAACACCGGCTTGCCGTCCTTGCCGATGCCGAGCGGCTCGACCGCGAGATCCTTGGTCACCGTGCCGGCAAGCGCATGCGCGACCACCAGCGGCGGCGAGGCGAGGTAGTTCGCCTGCACGTCGGGCGAGACGCGGCCTTCGAAGTTGCGGTTGCCGGAGAGCACGGCGGCGGCGACGATGCCGTTCTCGTTGATCGACTTCGAGATGTCCTCCGGCAGCGGGCCGGAGTTGCCGATGCAGGTCGTGCAGCCGAAGCCGACCAGATTGAAGCCGACCTTGTCGAGATCGGCCTGCAGGCCGGAATTGGCGAGATATTCCGCCACCACCTGGCTGCCCGGCGCGAGCGAGGTCTTCACCCACGGCTTGGCCTTCAGGCCCTTGGCGGCCGCCTTGCGCGCCAGCAGGCCGGCGCCGATCAGCACGCTCGGATTCGAGGTGTTGGTGCAGGAGGTGATCGCGGCGATCACGACGTCGCCATGGCCGAGATCGAAGTCGCGGCCTTCGACGGTGTAGCGCTTCTGCTCACCCTCGGGCTTCTTGTATTCACCAACCAGCGCGGTCGCGAAACCGGTCGACACCGCCGGCAGCGCGATGCGGCCTTCGGGGCGCTTCGGGCCGGCCATCGACGGCACAACGTCGCCGAGATCGAGCGTCAGCGTGGTGGTGAACACCGGGTCGGTCGACTTGGCGGTGCGGAACAGGCCCTGGGCCTTGGCATAGGCCTGAACCAGCTTGACGCGATCGGCCTTGCGGCCCGAGGTCTTCAAATAATCGATAGTCGCGGCGTCGACCGGGAAGAAGCCGCAGGTCGCGCCGTATTCGGGCGCCATGTTGCCGATGGTCGCCTTGTCCGCAACCGAGAGATAGTCGAGGCCGGGGCCAAAGAACTCGACGAACTTGCCGACCACGCCGAGCTTGCGCAGCATCTGGGTGACGGTGAGCACGAGGTCGGTCGCGGTGACGCCTTCCTTGAGCTGGCCCTTGAGCTTGAAGCCGACCACTTCCGGCAGCAGCATCGACAGCGGCTGGCCGAGCATGCAGGCTTCGGCCTCGATGCCGCCGACGCCCCAGCCGAGCACGGCGAGGCCGTTGACCATCGTGGTGTGCGAGTCGGTGCCGACCAGCGAGTCGGGATAGGCGACCTCGAAGGTGCCGGTCTTCTTGCCGACCGTCATCTTCTCCTTCTTGGTCCACACCGTCTGCGCGAGATATTCCAGATTGACCTGGTGACAGATGCCGGTGCCGGGCGGCACCACCGAGAAGTTCGAGAACGCCTTCTGGCCCCACTTCAGGAACTCGTAGCGCTCCTGGTTCTGCTTGTATTCCTCGGTGACGTTCTTCGCGAACGCCTTGTTGTCACCGAAGAAGTTGACGATGACCGAGTGGTCGATGACGAGATCGACCGGCACCAGCGGGTTGATCTTCTCGGCATCGCCGCCGAGGTTCTGCATCGCGTTGCGCATCGCGGCGAGATCGACCACGGCCGGGACGCCGGTGAAATCCTGCATCAGGACGCGCGCCGGGCGGAACGCGATTTCGTGCTCGAGCTGGCGCTTCTTCAGCCACTTCGACACCGCAACGATGTCTTCCTTCTTGACGGTGCGGCCATCCTCGTTGCGCAGCAGGTTCTCGAGCAGAACCTTCATCGAGTACGGCAGCTTCGAAATACCCTTCAGTCCGTTCTTCTCCGCCTGGGGCAGGCTGTAATAGACGTAGGACTTGGCGCCGACCTTCATGGTCTTGCGGCATTTGAAGCTGTCGAGTGAGGTCATGCGAGGAATCCCAATTATCAGTTATACCCGGCAAGGGTAACTAAACACCGGCGAACGACACTGGCCAAGGGATGGCCCGGGGGGTGGGTTGCGGCCGCCGATTGTGTGTGCTGCATCAAGTTCCGGGCTTATAGAACCTTTCTAGAAGCACCGCCACACCGACAAGCGTGCGGCGGCATCGCGCGACCCAAAAATTCTCACGCGATAGCGAAAGATTTCAGAGGGCTGTGACAAGACGAACCATGCGGCTCTCGGGACGAAATCTGAAATGCGTGCGCGGCGGGCGCGAGGTGTTTTCCGGCCTCGATGTTTCGGCGGCGGCCGGCGAGGCGCTCGCCGTGACCGGCCCCAACGGCGCGGGCAAGACCTCGTTGCTGCGGGTGCTCGCCGGGCTGCTGGTTCCAGCTGAGGGGACGGTCGCGCTCGAAGGCGGCGACGCCGAGCTCAGCCTGCCCGAGCAGGCCCACTATCTCGGTCACCGCGACGCGTTGAAGCCGGCGCTGAGCGTTATGGAAAATCTTTCCTTCTGGCGGGAATTCCTCGGCGGCAAGACCGAGGATGCCGGCCGCTGCCTGGCCGCCGTGGGGCTCGACCACGCCGAGCATCTGCCGGCGGCCTACCTCTCCGCGGGCCAGCGCCGCCGCCTGTCGATCGCGCGCCTGCTCTCGGTGCGGCGCCCGGTCTGGCTCTTGGACGAGCCGACATCGGCGCTCGATACGGCCGGACAGGCGCTGTTCGTCGCCCTAATGCGCGATCATCTCGCAAGCGGCGGCCTGATCGTCGCAGCAACCCATCTGCCGCTCGGCATCGAAGCGCGCGATTTGCGGATGGGAGGCGCGGCATGAGCGCACTGGCCGCATTGATCCGCCGCGACATCCGCATCGCGCTGCGCGTCGGCGGCGGCGCGTTGATCGGGGTGCTGTTCTTCCTCACCGTCACGGTACTGATGCCGTTTGCGGTAGGTCCCGATTTGGCCCTGCTGTCGCGGCTCGGCCCGGCCATCCTCTGGCTCGGCGCGCTGCTGGCGAGCCTATTGACCCTCGACCGCCTGTTCACGGCCGATCACGAGGACGGCTCGCTTGACCTGATCGTGATGAGCCGGACGCCGCTGGAACTCGCCTGCGCGGCCAAGGCGCTGGCGCACTGGATCGCCGCCGGGCTGCCGTTGATCGTCGCGACCCCGGTGCTCGGCCTGTTGCTCAATCTCGACGGCACGGCAACGCTTGCGGTCGCAGCCACGCTGCTGGCGGGAACACCGGCGCTGACCTTCACCGGGATGATCGGCGCGGCGTTGGCGGTGACGTTGCATCGCGGCGGGCTGCTGCTCGCGGTGCTGGTGCTGCCGCTGTCGATCCCGGTGCTGATCTTCGGCGTCGCGGCCTCACAGGCGGCGATCTCGGGACCGCTGCCGTTTGGAACACCGTTCTCGATCCTCTGCGCGCTGTCGCTTGCCAGCCTCGTGATCGGCCCGTTTGCGGCCGCCGCGAGCCTGCGGCACGGGCTGGACTGATCAAATCTCGCCGAGGGGAATTCGGCCAATTGCCTCGCTCACAGCGGACGACTATCAGGGTGCCATGAAGCTGACCGAGACGCTGACCGACCTCGCCAACCCGACCAGGTTTCTGGCGCTGACCGCACGCATCCTACCGTGCTCGCGGCCGCGACCGCGATCCTGCTCGCGATCGGGCTCTACCAGTCGGCGATGGCGCCCGACGACTACCAGCAGGGCGCCACCGTCAAGATCATGTTCATCCACGTGCCGAACGCGTGGCTGTCGATGTTCGTCTGGAGCGTCATGAGCGTGGCTGCGCTCGGCACGCTGGTGTGGCGGCACCCGCTCGCCGACGTCGCCGCGAAAGCCGCTGCCCCGATCGGCGCCGCCTTCACCTTCCTTGCGCTCGTCACCGGCTCGCTGTGGGGCCGGCCGATGTGGGGCACCTACTGGGAGTGGGATGCGCGGCTGACCTCGGTCTTGATCCTGTTCCTGATGTATCTCGGCCTGATGGCGCTGTGGCGCGCGGTGGAGGACCCCTCGCGCGCGGCGCGGGCGGCGGCGGTGCTGACCCTGGTCGGTGCGATCAACATCCCGATCATCAAGTTTTCGGTCGACTGGTGGAACACGCTGCATCAGCCGGCATCCGTGCTCCGGATGGGCGGATCGACGCTCGACAAGGCGTTCCTGTGGCCGCTGCTGGTGATGGCGATCGCGTTTTCGCTGCTCTTCATCACCCTGCACCTCGCAGCGATGCGCAACGAGATCCTGCGCCGGCGCGTGCGCAGCCTGCAGATGATGCAGGCCAGCCGCGTCTCGTTCACGAGCGAAGCCGGTGCCGGTCCAAAAGAAATCGGAGCGGCGTGACACGATGTCGCTTGGTCCCTACGCTTCCTTCATCGTGACGTCCTATCTGCTGGTCGCAGCCGTGGTGCTGCTCCTGATCGTTTGGATCATCGCCGACTATCGCCGCCAGCAGGCGCGCCTCAAAGAGATCGAGGCCAGCGGCATCACGCGCCGCTCCGGCCGCAGCGCGGCGGATGTCAGATGAGCGAGCAGGCGACCAACAGCCCGCCGCAAGCCCGCCGCCTGCTGGTGGTGCTGCCGCTGCTGATCTTCCTCGGGCTCGCCGGGCTGTTCCTGCTGCGGCTCTATGGCGGCGATCCTTCGCGCATTCCGTCGGCGCTGATCGGCCGGCCGGCGCCGCAGACCGCCCTGCCCGCGCTCGACGGCCTGGTGAAGGACGGCGCGCCGGTCCCCGGTCTCGATCCCGCAGCGTTCAAGGGCAAGGTCAGCGTCGTCAACGTCTGGGCATCCTGGTGCGTGCCCTGCCACGACGAGGCGCCGCTGCTGACGGAGCTCGGCCGCGACAAGCGCTTCCAGATCATCGGCATCAACTACAAGGACTCGCCCGAGAACGCGCGGCGCTTCCTCGGCCGCTACGGCAACCCGTTCGGCATCGTCGGCGTCGACGGCAACGGCCGCGCCTCGATCGAATGGGGCGTCTATGGCGTGCCCGAGACCTTCCTGGTCGGACGCGAGGGCACCATCGTCTACAAGCTGGTCGGACCGGTGACGCCCGAGAACGTCAACAGCGTGCTGAAGGCAGAGATCGAGAAGGCGCTGCGCGCCGGACAGTAAGCGCACCGTCGTTCAGACGTGCCGTGAACCGCTGGTGAATGGCGAGCGAAATGCCTGCGACAAAATAATTCGACACGTTTATCCGCGGTTCATTTCGCGGCCACGGCAACGCCACGAACGCAACCCCAACTCAGCAGCGTTGACATCAACGTTCCTCTGGAGGGGACATATGCGCAAGACCACACTCGCTTCACTGCTCGCCACCGCGCTTACGCTCGGCATTCTGACGGCCACGCCGTCGATGGCCCAGAGCGTTCAGCCGGCTACGCCCGCCACCAAATCGGAGACCGGCAAGATGACGCCAGCGCCGAAGACGGCGGCCCCCGATGCAAAGACGACGGGAATGGCGAAGGACGACCTGCTCGACATCAACAGCGCCAGCGCAGACCAGCTCGACGCGCTGCCTGGTGTCGGCAAGGCCTATTCGGCCGCGATCATCAAGGGCCGCCCCTACAAGGGCAAGGATGAGCTGGTGCAGAAGAACATCCTGCCGCAGGCGACCTACGACAAGATCAAGGACAAGATCGTCGCCAAGCAGAAGAGCTGAGCTCTGAAGCATGATCTGGAAAAGTGCGAAGCGGTTTTCCCTCGCGACAAACGCGAAGCGTTTGCGCGGAGATCATGCTCAAACAAGAAACCAAAGCGCGATGACGATTCAACCCGATCTCATCGCGCTTTGAGACCTCGAACGCAGCGCGGCGCAATTGCCCGTGCTGCGTTTCGATCTACTTCCGCAAATCGCCCGCCTCCGCCTCGCTGGTTTCCAGCGAGACCGGTTCCAGGTGATAGCGCTTGGTCAGCGGCATCTGGGCGATGGCGAAGATCATGGTCAGCGGCGTCACGCCAAACACCTTGAAGTTCACCCAGAAATCCGTGGTCTGCGTGCGCCAGACGATCTCGTTGAGGATGGCCATGCCGGCGAAGAACAGCGCCCAGCGCATGGTGAGGATGCGCCAGCCCTGCGGCGTCAGGTTGAACATCTGGTCGAACATCACGGCGATGAAGGAGCGCCCGAACAACAGCCCGCCGCCGAGCACGGCCGCGAACAGGCCGTAGATGATGGTCGGCTTGACCTTGATGAAGGTCTCATCGTGCAGCACCAATGTCAGGGTGCCGAACACCAAGACGATCGCGCCGGTCACCAGCGCCATGATCGGAACGTGCCTGGTCACCACATAGGATGCGATCATAGCCGCGACGATCGCCACCATGAACGCAGCCGTGGCGACGAACAGATGGTACTTGGCGTTCGCGATGAAGAACACGAGCAGCGGCCCGAGCTCGGTCGCAAGTTTGAACAGCGGATGCGGCTGGGTCTTGTCCATTAATTCTCTGTGTTGGTTTGAGGCATGATTTTCGAGGTCATGCCTCGATCCCGGCAATCGCCTTGGCAAAATCCTTCGCCGTAAAGGGCGCGAGGTCCTCGACGCCCTCACCGACGCCGATGAAATGCACCGGCAGCTTATGCTTCTCCGACAGCGCAACAAGGATGCCGCCGCGCGCGGTGCCGTCAAGCTTGGTCATCACGAGGCCGGTGACACCCGCCGTACGATGAAATGCCTCGACCTGCGACAGCGCATTTTGTCCCACCGTGGCGTCGAGCACGAGCAGCACCGCGTGCGGCGCCGACGCATCGACCTTCTTGATGACGCGCACGACCTTCTCGAGCTCGTTCATCAGCTCGGATTTGTTCTGCAGCCGGCCGGCGGTATCGATCAGCAGCACGTCGCGCTGCTGCTCCTTGGCGGCGGTCAGCGCGCTGAAGGCGAGGCTTGCCGAGTCCGAGCCCTGGGCGCCGGCGATGACCGGCGACTTGGTGCGCTCGCCCCAGACCTTGAGCTGCTCGATCGCGGCGGCGCGGAAGGTGTCGCCGGCGGCCAGCATGACCTTGCGGCCCTCGGCGGCAAATTTGGCTGACAGTTTGCCGATCGTCGTGGTCTTGCCGGAGCCGTTGACGCCGACGACCAGGATGACGAACGGCCGCCTTGTGGCATCGATCTCGAGCGGCTTCGCCACCGGGGCCAGCACCTTCTCGACCTCGGTCGCAACGACGTCCTTGACCTCGTCGGCGGAGATCGCCTTGTCGTAGCGGCCCTTGCCGACCGCCTCCGCTATGCGGACCGCGACATCGGTGCCGAGATCGGCGCGCAGCAGCACATCCTCGATGTCATCGAGCATGGCCGCATCGAGCTTGCGCTTGGTGACGAGGTCCGCGACCGCGGTCCCGATCGAACTCGAGGTCCGCTTCAGGCCGCCCTTCAGGCGCTGCCACCAGCTCTGTTTTGGAGTTCCTGCAGTGGTATCGTTCATGGCGCGGACGTGTTAGCCGTTTCGGCTCACAAACGAAAGTCTCGACGAATTGATCGATGTTCCCCAATTGACCGCGGAAGAAATCCTGGGCCGGGTGCTCCACCGCGACGGATTGATGCTGGTCATCGACAAGCCGGCCGGCATGCCGGTGCATCGTGGCCCCAAAGGCGGGCCCAACCTGGAGGCCTCCTTCGACGCGTTGCGGTTCGGCCTGCCGCGGCCGCCGGTGCTGGCGCATCGGCTGGACAAGGACACCTCCGGCTGCCTTGTCCTCGGACGCCACCGCAAGGCGACCGCCTCGCTCGGGCTGCTGTTCAAGCACAGCAAGATCTTGAAGACCTACTGGACCGTGGTTGAGGGCGGCCCCGCCGAGGACGAGGGCACCATCGACATGCCGCTCGGCCGGCTCAACGCCGAGCGCGGCTGGTGGCAGAAGCCGGATCCGGACGGGCAGAAGGCGATCACCAACTGGAAGGTGCTGGGGCGCGGCGAAGGCCTCGCCTGGCTGGCGATGGAGCCGGTCACCGGCCGCACCCATCAACTGCGGGTGCATGCGTCGGCGATGGGCTGGCCGATCGTCGGCGACAATATCTATGGCAACGGCCCCCGCTTTGGCGAGCCGACCCTGCATCTGCATTCCCGCGAAATCGGCATCCCGATTTCCCGCAACAAGGACCCGGTCCATGTGGTCGCACCGGCGCCGGAGCATATGTGGCAGCGGCTCAGGGCCTGTGGCTGGAACGGCCAGTGATCTCCGGGATTTTACGGACCATTATCCTTTACGGAACTTTCAGCCTCGTCCGCTAGTCCTGCAGGCGGCTTAGAAAAGCGCTCACGACGGGCTCAGGACGAGCAATGCTGACTGCCGGGCAGGCAATTGTCGACGAAGTCGAGGCGGCGATACGCGCCGGCTCCGCCGAAAAGTGCATCGCCACCGCCAAGCGCGTCACCGACTTGTTCCTCGCCTCGGCCGGCAGTTTCAACAGTGAACAGGTCGAGCTGTTCGACAACGTGCTTGATCGGCTGGTCAAGACCATCGAATTGAGGGCGCTTGCCGACATCAGCGCCCGGATGGCGCTCACCGACATCAGCGAGCAGCTCGCACCGGTGACCCAGGCACCGCCCGCGATCATTCGCCGTCTCGCCGGCAATGACGAGATCAGGATCGCGCGGCCGGTCTTGCAGGAGTCGTCGCGACTCAGCGCGGACGACCTGGTCGAGATCGCGCAGACCAAGAGCGAGCAGCATCTGCTCGCCGTCGCCGGCCGCTGGTGGTTGAAGGAGGTCGTCACCGATGCGCTTCTGGCGCGTCGCTTTGCCAGTGTGAGCCGCCGCCTGGTCAACAATCCCGGCGCCAAGGTCTCGCCGGACGGATTTGCCGTCATCCTCGCGCAGGCCGAGTACGATCCGGTTCTCGCCGTCGAGACCGGCATCCGCGCCGACCTGCCA
This sequence comes from Bradyrhizobium tropiciagri, assembly GCF_001189845.1. Lineage (GTDB taxonomy): Bacteria > Pseudomonadota > Alphaproteobacteria > Rhizobiales > Xanthobacteraceae > Bradyrhizobium > Bradyrhizobium tropiciagri. The sequence goes on along the minus strand of NZ_LFLZ01000050.1, from coordinate 6,878 downwards.
TCGGAGCTCCGCCTTCAGCTGCTGCGCCACGCAACGGAAGAGGTTCGCGGTCGTCTGCTGGAACGCGCCCCGCCGTATCTATTCGAGGAGATCCGGCACGCGGTCGCCGCGGTCGCGGCCGGCGTCGACCGCGACATGTCGCAGGTCCGCGATTTCGCCGCAGCCAGGCGCCACATCGCAAAGCTCAGGGATAGCGGCGAGCTCAATGAAGCCGCCCTGCTCGGCTTCGCCAGGCAGCGAAAATATGAAGAAACCGTCGTCGCGCTGGCGGATCTTGCGCAGTCGAGCATCGAGGTGATCCGCTCGCTGATGCAAAGCCTGCGCAGTGAGGGCCTGCTGGTGCCGTGCCGCGCGGCTGGCCTGAGCTGGGAGACCACCGCCGCGGTGATGGAATGCCGCTACACGACCGGCTCCATGGGCCCCGTCGAGCTCGCCCACGCGAAGGGCCAGTTCACGAAAATGACCCGCGAAAACGCCGATCGCCTGCTGCGATTCTGGCAGGTTCGCACGTCGCATCCTCCAAAGCCCGGCGGACGCACGCACTGAGTGCGACACGCCGAGTACATCATGCGCGATGACGCGCCCCCATTCCGACGTGACCTGTCAAACAGCCACGCTCTCGGTGTCATCACCCGCGCATGCAGAGACACCGGAGCTTGAATCGAGAGGCCGCGGCGTACTGGGTCGCCCGCCCCAGGGTACCTCGCAGCCTCAGTCACGCCTGCTCCATTCATGATCTCCGGGCATTTCCGCGCCAAGTTCATTCGCCAGCTCGAGCGCTTCCTTGACGTCGGACGTAAGCAGACCTTCCGTGAACGTTCGGACGACGGGGAGCAGCAGCTCGCTCGCTCGCTCGTGTTTGCCGGAATGTCGCCATAGGCGCGCCAGGCTGACAGCTGACCGCAGCTCAAAGGACCGCGCGCTTTGCCTGCGCGCCAGCTCGATCGAGGCGAGGAATAATCGCTCGGCGGATTCGACGGACGATGGTTTCGCGTAATTGAGGATCATCTCACCTTGCAGCCGATAGATCTCGGCTTCGTAAAAATGCTCTCCCGTTCTTCCGCCGATCGCCGATGCGGTGTCGAGTTCGCGCAAGGCAGCATCCAGCAAGCCGGCACTTGCAAAAGCCTTCGCGAGCAGGCTCCTGAACCAGCAACTGGCGAGCCAGGCATTCATGCCCTCGTAGCCGTCGATGCCCATTCGCATCTGGTTCAATCCCTCATCGACATCTCCAAGTTCGGTCATCGCCCATCCGCGCAGGATGGTCGTCTGATGCTTCCAATGCAGGAAGCCGTGTTCCGATGACAAGGCTAGTGCCCTGTTGGTGTAATCGCGGGTCCCTTCGACATCGCGGAGATGCTGGCAAACGTAAGCGCCGAAAGTCAAAGCAAACGACAGCGTGAAGGGGTGGCGAAGGTTTTCAGCCTCCGAAATGGCCTGCTGGCTATACTGGCGCGCCGCGTCAGGATGGCCGAGAAACCACAAGAGATATCCCATGTACGACAGCGAGACGACGCCAGGGTGGATGCCGTGCGTTGCCGTCAGCGCGCCGTGCAGTTCCGGACTGTACAGGCTCCTGAAGCGCCGAAGATGATGTTCGGCGGCCACAAATCGCCCGCGGTACAGCATGGTCATCGCAATCGCCCGATGCGCCTCGATCAGATATCCGGTCTGTTGCGCCTGAGATATTTTTTGGTTCAATGCCTCGCGCCTCGCGAACTTCAGAAGCTCCGCGCTCAGCTCATGCGCCCGCGCGAGATCGCCGCGAATGAAATGGCACACCCACAGTCCGCGCGTCGCCGCAAAGATCTTCGCCTTGTCGTCGAGATGCCGGCCGAGCTCGAGCGCTCGAACATAATTTTCCTCGACCTCCTGCACGGCATATCCCTTGGCCGCAATCAGGGCCGTGCCCAGGGCGATGCGAAGCTCGAGCTCGGACTCGTTTCGGCCCTGCATGCCGGGCGAGGCTTGCAGAACGGCAAGCCCACGACGCAGATGGCCGATCGCCTCCAAAGTGGCGCCCTTCATGGCGGCCTGCTTGCCTGCCTTGAGCCAGAAACTCGCGGCCGGCTCGCTCTGGCCAGATTCGGTCAGGTGGTAGGCGAGGAGTTCCGGCTCGCGTTCGGTCTTTTCCGGATATTTGTCGGCCAGCACACGCGCGATGTTCGCATGCAGCGTTCGTCTTTCCCTGTGCAACAGGCTTTCATGCGCCGCATTCTGGATCATCACATGCCTGAATGAGTACAACGCCTCCGGCAGGAACCGAAGCGGACGATCAATCCGGCCGCCTCCAGATGGTCCAGGGCGGCTTCGATCTGGTCCGCTGGCGCATCGGCAACCGCGCAAAGGATCTCGTAGGAAAACTCACGGCCGATGGTGGCGCCGATCTGCGCGATTTTTTTGAACGGCCCCATCCGATCAAGGCGGGCCATGAGGGAATCGTTCAGTGTTGCGGGAATCGCGAGCTGATGCCATGGACCGGACAAGACGTAGTGTCCATGCTGCTCGGTCAGGACGTCCGACTCAAGGACGGCTTTGGTCAGTTCTTCAAGGAAGAGTGGCACACCATCCGTCTTGACGATGATATCCTCGACCACCTCCCGGGGGAGTTGCCTGTCTCCCGCTACGCGTTCGACCAGTGTCGTGCGGACTTGTCGACCGAGGCGCTTCAGGTTCGCAGTCATGGTATGCGCGTGACCGGTCCAGCCGGGCTGAAACTCCGATCTACCGGTGACCACGATGAAGATCGACGCGTTGCGAACGTTCTCCACCAGGAGATCGAGCACGTCCTGCGAGGTGGGATCGATCCAATGCACGTCCTCAAAATCGATCAGCAGCGGCTGCTTGCGTGCTTGCGCGAGCAGACGGTTGACGAGAGCGGCAACGGTCGCATCCTTCTGCTGTTGCGGCGAGAGATCGAGGGCCGCATATTGATCCCCGGTGGGAATTGAAAGCAATGCCGCAAGGATCGGTACCACTGTCTCCGCATTTCCGTTCGAGCCGGCGACATCAGCTTCGAGGTTTGTCAGCCACAGCGCAGATGCGTGCTCGCCATCAAGGCCGAGCGCGAATTTGAGCTGCTCGATGAAGGGGTGAAAGGCGGTGCTGCTGTAATACGGAGAGCACTGGAACGAAACCTGTCCATGCGGATCGCTTGCGATCCGCTCCCGCAGCTCTTGGACGATCCGGGACTTTCCAATCCCCGGCTCGCCCGTCAGCAGCACGACCTGGCCCCCACGGGCTTTCGCTTGCTGCCAGCGCGTGAGCAGCAACGCCACCTCTTCGGTGCGGTTGACCAGCGGCGTCAGTCTGGGGCCCATGGCTGCCGCAAATCGCGTTTCCGCGCGGGAGGGTCGAACTACGAGCCAGGCCCGAGCCCTCGCGGATATCCCCTTCAGCGCGTGAAATCCGAGGTCCTGGTAGTCGAACTTTCCTTTCAGCAGGGCTTGCGTCGAAGACGCTATGACGACGCCGTCTGGAGGTGCCAGGGTCTGCAGACGGGCAGCCAGATTTGGCGTCTCGCCGACTGCTGAATCGCGCTCTTCGGTGTCCCGCCCAACCAGATCTCCGACGACAACAAGGCCGGTCGCAATCCCGATCCGCACGCTGGGCCCATGACTGGCGACTCCGGGGGCGTCATTCGCTCTCGCCGTCGACAGGCTCCGCACAATTTCGAGCGCTGCGCGCACCGACCGCTCTGCGTCATCCTCATGCGCGTTCGGATAGCCGAAATAGACCAGAATGCCGTCCCCGAGGTAGCGCGCCGCGAAGCCTTCGTACCGCTTGACCACGCCGACGCACTTTTCCCTGAAGCTCGCGATCATGTCGCGGACGTCTTCGGGATCGAACTGTTCGGACAGCGAGGTCGATCCGACCATGTCGCAGAACATCACGGTGAGCTGGCGCCGCTCGGCGCTCGCCGCTACGCTTTCTGCATCGCTCCGACTGCCGGCCGCACTTTTTGCTGAACGGGTCAGGGAAGCGACCGCGCGCTGCAAGCGCTTGCGATCTCCGAGCGGAAGCCCAAGTTCGATCAGATCCTGCTCGGTCAGATCGGGCAGGACGTCCAAACCGATACGATGCTGCACAAAGAGCTCGCTGTACTGGCCGAGGTCAACGGTTTCGAGCCAGTGCTTGAGAGCAGCCTCCATATCCGCGCTTGGCTGTTTCTCCGGCATAGTGATCCGTCCGACTGTGGGCGATCGGCGACTACGGGCCTCATACGACGAGGCCAGAGCATGGTTTACCTCAGACTGGACGCGTTCACAAAGCGTGAAAACAATGACCCAGGCTGATCAAGGAGGCGCTCTGCCCTCTTGCAACACCGTTGAGCGAACTGGATGATCGACCGGACATCGCGCTTCAGCTCGTTGTTTAAGCATGATCTTCCCGCAAACGCTCCGCGTTTGTCGCGAGGAAAACCGCTTCGCACTTTTCCGGATCGTGCTCTAGCTGGCGTCGTCGCGCGATCCAACGAGGCGCGCGCCATCATGGCCTGTCACCACAAGCCGGCGCACCACGCCGGGCACATCGCCATCGATCGCGACCGGCAGGAAATGTTCGGTGCGGCCCTGCCTATCGCTTTCGATCAGCACCTCGCGCGTCGCGCCGGCTTCCGCGGCAAGCCGCCGCAGCAGCGCGGCGTCGCCGGCCGCACGCAGCCGCCTGGCGCGTTCCTTGATCGCGCCGCCTGCGACCTGCGGCATCCGCGCCGCCGGTGTGCCGGGACGCTTCGAATAGGGAAACACATGCAGGAAGGTGAGATCGCATTCCTCGACCAGATCGAGCGAGCGCGCGAACATCTCCTCGGTTTCGGTCGGAAAGCCCGCGATGATATCGGCGCCGAACGCGATATCCGGCCGCAGCCTGCGCACCTGCGCGCAGAAATCGATCGCATCCTGGCGGGAATGACGGCGCTTCATCCGCTTCAGGATCATGTCGTCACCGGACTGCAACGACAGATGCAGGTGCGGCATCAACCGCGCATCGTCGGCGATGACATCGAGCAGATCACGGTCGGCCTCGATCGAATCGATCGAGGAGATGCGCAGCCGCTTCAGCTCGGGCACGTGGCGCAGGATCTGCCGGGTCAACTGGCCGAGCTTCGGTGTGCCGGGCAGATCGGCGCCATAGCTCGTGAGATCGACGCCGGTCAGCACGATCTCGGCATGGCCGCGCTCGACCAGCGCGCGGACCTGATCGACCACGGCGCCCATCGGCACCGAGCGCGAATTGCCGCGGCCATAGGGGATGATGCAGAAGGTGCAGCGATGATCGCAGCCATTCTGCACCTGCACGAACACCCGCGGCAGGCCGCGCTCGAAGCCGTCGAGCAGATGCGGCGCCATCTCCGTGACCGCCATGATGTCGGCGACCGCGACTTTCTCGCTTGCGCCGATGTTGAATGCCGAACGTGTCGCGCGCCAGGCGTCGCCGCGCATCTTCTCGTCATTGCCGACGACGCGATCGACCTCGGCCATCTCGGCAAACATCTGGCTTTGCGTCTGCGCCGCGCAGCCGGTGACGACGATGCGCGCCGCGGGGCGCTCGCGTTTCAATTTGCGGATCGACTGCCGGGCCTGCGCCACCGCCTCATTGGTGACGGCGCAGCTATTGATGACGATGGTATCGGAAAGTCCCGCCTGCTCGGCCTCGCGGCGGATCACTTCGGATTCGAATGAATTGAGGCGGCAGCCAAAGGTGACGACATCGACGCCCATGGCAATTAAGCGACGCTGGCGAACAGCGCCGGATCGAAGCGGCCCTCATATTCGAAATCGGCGGTGCCGGTCATCAGCACGTGGTCGTCGCGCTCGCGCCACTCGATGCCGAGCTTGCCGCCGGGCAGCGTGATCTCGACGACACGATTCGCGCGCTTCAGCCGCGCCGCCGCGACCGCCGTGGCGCAGGCTGCCGAGCCGCAGGCCCTGGTCAGGCCGGCGCCGCGCTCCCAGGTGCGGATCGTGATGTGGTCGCGATCGACGATATGGGCCAGCGTGATGTTGGCGCGCTCCGGGAAGATCGGATGGTTTTCCAGCAGCGGCCCGAACCGTTCGAGGTCGTAGGCATTGACGTCATCGACCCAGAACACTGCATGCGGATTGCCCATCGAGACCACCGAGGGCGAATGCAGCACCGGATTGTCGATCGGCCCGACCTGCAGCTCGATGTAGCGGGTATCGCGAAATTCCTCAGCCAGCGGAATGTCCTGCCAGCCGAACTTCGGCGCGCCCATGTCGACGGTGTAGAGATCCGGCGCCGGCCCCTGCCAGCAATTGAGCAGGCCGGCGCGGGTCTGGAACGTTGCCGTGGTCTGGCCGGTCTTCTCGAAGATCCGCCGCACCACGCAGCGCATGCCGTTGCCGCAAGCCCCGGCCTCCGAGCCGTCATTGTTGTAGATCGTGATGTACGCTTCGGTGCCGTCGAGCCGCGGCGGCTGCAGCACCATCAGCTGGTCATAGGGCGCTCCGGCCGGCGACGCCACCGCGCGCGCCTCTTCGGGCGACACATGTGCCCGACCTTGCCCTTGGGAATCGCGCAGGTCGACGACGACGATCTCGTTGCCGATGCCGTTCATCTTGGCGAATGCGTGATTGGCGAGCGCGCTCATCGATTTTCCTAAATTCTGCCCGGTTATATGGCGAGTGGTGGCCGGAAGGCCAGTCTGAATGGCCCTATGACACATCTGTCATGGGACGAATGCAGAACTCGCGTGTTAGGAATATCGCACCTCGCGGACCGCGCGCGCCGGGACAGATCGAGCGGCCGCCTGAGGAAGGGGATGGAGAAGTATCAATGAACCGTATCAACACGCTCCGCGCGGCCCTGGTCGCGCTGCTCCCTTTGGCCGCGATCGCATTGGCAAGCCCGGCGCCTGC